>NZ_CABPRH010000001.1:0-804485 GCF_902410085.1 Haloferax sp. KTX1
GGCCCCACCTCCCCACCCACCGCTCCGTGCTCGCACCTGCGGTGCTGCGCGCGCAGCCACGACCTCACGGCGGATTTTCGGCTGTGTTTAGTGCGCCGAATGAGGCCGTTTCGTACGCTCGACGCCAGAGTTGATGTACCGCTCGTGCAACGAGCATTGGCTCTATCGTCACGATACAGGACTGCTCTACATCGTCCGAATTTGCTTCGGGTGGCGTATGAAAGTGCTTCGCTGGTGCGTCCGGTTTGGGATGGTAATCGTAGCGGAACTGTACACCACACTCATCGAGATAATGGTAACTGTAGTACTGACGCTGGGACCAGCGAATATCGAACCGACACCACGTCGCCTCGGCGATCCCGTCTCGGAAGTGAATCTGTAGCTTCGTTGGGTCGAGGCGACTATCGAATCCCGCATCTTCGACGAGACCGTCAGCGCGTGTGAAGACTGTGCGAATCTCTTCAAGTGCGACATCATCGACCGGGCCAACCGCGCCCTCAATGTCCGTCTCGCCTGCCATTTACGCTGTGGTGTGAGAGGCGTCGTCCTGTAGTGCACCGCGGCCGCGGATCGTGTTTCTACGATCAGAGAGCCGAGCCGCTGCAGATCGGCTATCATCTGGGTCGAAGTCGTAGAGCGTCAGTGCAGCCTGGGCGATCTCAAGGTTCTGCTCAATTTGCTGCCACCGAGTGAGGTCTGCCCACCCGTCAGCACCGGACTCCAATTCCAAGGTCAGCTCGTCGACAGTCGTCGCGTCGTACTGTTCTTGGATCGCTTGCCGTTCATCTTTTAGGTCTCGAATCGCCTGTCGAATCTCGTCTTTCGTGTGCTCGCGATGAATGTCGGCAATCCGCCGCATCGCCAACATCTGCGGTGCGCGCATGTAGCGAGTGGCATCGTCAGCTGCGATCACCTTGACACGCCCAGTCTCAGCGAGCGCTAAGAGATGCTTCCGTGCAGTTGGTTCACTCACGTGGGCGCGTTCAGCAACTTCGCTAGCAGTTTGCGGGTTGGTTGTAACGTCGATTACCTGTCGAATCCGCTCGAACGTCGTGGTGTCTGCTTTCCAGTCAGCAATGACTGCCTCGTTGACGTCACCTTGCCACGGTGTTGTGGAGGAGTCTGCTCCGGTCATTGGTCGTCGTACGAGCGCAGTAAGTAAAATAGCTTTGCTGGAAATTGCTAATTTTGTCTATCTACTGCCCAACTGCGCTAGGCAGGTCATCTCAGCGATAGTGATTAAGATAATCTAGACGAGTCTCTCGGACAGTCGTTGACCACGGCCGTTCGCGCTCTAAATTTTGTCTGCCCCCTTCGGGTGCGGGGCGTCCATTCGTCCTGCTGATTCGAAATGTCACAGCCAGATACAGCCACGCAGCCAGCAACGTTTAGCGACGCACCTACCCGTGCCGACGAGATGCACGACACGCTTGAGGACTGGATTACCGACCTCCTCGACGAGACGACCACCGCACGCACAAGCGAGGCGTTCCAACGATGGCTTGACGCCCAGAGCCGGTTCCACGACTACTCGGCGCGGAACGCCCTGTTAATCTCGCTGCAATATCCGGACGCGACACACGTCGCGGGCTACCGGAGGTGGCAGACCGAGTTCGACAGACAGGTTTCGGAAGGTGAGTCGGCGATTTGGATTTGGGCTCCAATTACGGCGAAAGTGTGTCCTACCTGTGGCGAACCGAAAGCCAGCCATGACGACGACTGTGAGAGCGACGGTGTGCCGTCCACGGAGTGGCCGACGCAGCTGCGCTCGTTCAAGCCGGTCCCCGTGTTCGACGTGTCACAGACGACTGGCGAGCCGCTTCCATCGCTACCCACGGAGACGTACGGTGATGCAGTCGACCTCGTTTCCGTGCTCTGTGCTGCAGCGGACTCGCTCGGCGTGGACGTGTCGCTCGTTTCTCCGAGTGAGTGGTCCCACGGCGCTGCGCGCGGCGTGTGTACGTTCACTCGTGGACAGCGGCCGAACATCGAAGTCAGACAGCGGCCGAATGAGGCGGACATGGCGACGACGCTCGTCCACGAGTTCGCCCATGGACTGCTGCACGCAGACCGGACGAGCCTGCCAGAGCGGTCGCTGCGCGAAGTCGAAGCCGAAGCGGTCGCGTATCTCGTCGGTCGCCAGTTCGGGCTGGACGTCAGCAATTCGGCGTTCTATCTCGCTGCATGGGCGGACGAGGAGGCAGAGTCGGTCCTCGAACGGCTCAACCGGATTCGGTCGGTGACGGCGTCGATACTCGGGGCGGTTGCGACACAACCGCACCGCGTTCGGTGACGACTTCGCGGTTCAATCCTGATGTAGGTTTTCTCCCTACTGCAACGCCGGTCCGAACCGTGACGCGCTCGCTCACCGGCAGTGTTTCAATCCCGTTCTAGGTTTTCTCCCTACTGCAACGGAACGGTTCGGGTGTTCTCCCAATGAGTGACGATTTTCAATCCCGGTCTAGGTTTTCTCCCTACTGCGACACAACGGTGACCGGCGCGAGCTCGGAGCGTACATGTTTCAATCCCGGTCTAGGTTTTCTCCCTACTGCGACCTGCGGGGTCGGGGGCGATTTGTACCACGTTCGAGGAGTTTCAATCCCGGTCTAGGTTTTCTCCCTACTGCGACGAGGTAGCAACTCATGGACCTCTCCCGTTTCGTCGAGTTTCAATCCCGGTCTAGGTTTTCTCCCTACTGCGACAACGGCGACACTGGAGTCTCTTACCTATGAGTTCTGAGTTTCAATCCCGGTCTAGGTTTTCTCCCTACTGCGACAACGCCCGATGGCGACATCGAAACCAAGCGGACCCAGTTTCAATCCCGGTCTAGGTTTTCTCCCTACTGCGACCGTTTCAGACCCACAGACATCCTCGCCCATCTCTCAGTTTCAATCCCGGTCTAGGTTTTCTCCCTACTGCGACGTTCGGCGCGCTCTGCGTGACGACGGCCTTGCTCGGCGTTTCAATCCCGGTCTAGGTTTTCTCCCTACTGCGACCCGATGAGGAACCAGCGGGCTTTGCGCTCTTCGGCTCCGTTTCAATCCCGGTCTAGGTTTTCTCCCTACTGCGACACTTGGACCGTTATTGGTAGTCCACATCGAACACATTGTTTCAATCCCGGTCTAGGTTTTCTCCCTACTGCGACGCATCGACGGTAACACCGTAGGTGTCTTCGACAGTTTCAATCCCGGTCTAGGTTTTCTCCCTACTGCGACGTTGCCATCGGACGCAGAACGTGTTGCCATTACGTTGAGTTTCAATCCCGGTCTAGGTTTTCTCCCTACTGCGACCGGGCAGAAGGCCGTGGGACACGGCAAGGTCTCTTTGTTTCAATCCCGGTCTAGGTTTTCTCCCTACTGCGACGTTCGCGACTTCAGCGAGGTCGTCGACGTCAAGCGGTTTCAATCCCGGTCTAGGTTTTCTCCCTACTGCGACCCTGCTCGTTCTGGTTGCCGCCGATGTCCATCTAAATGTTTCAATCCCGGTCTAGGTTTTCTCCCTACTGCGACGACTTCTTCAGGCATTGCGCCACAGTATCGTGTTTGTTTCAATCCCGGTCTAGGTTTTCTCCCTACTGCGACGCTCCAAGAGCCAAAACGCCGCGTCACGACACTCCGAGTTTCAATCCCGGTCTAGGTTTTCTCCCTACTGCGACGATGACTCGCCTCGGGACGGGAGTGCTTGTGACAGGTTTCAATCCCGGTCTAGGTTTTCTCCCTACTGCGACTCGTCGTCGCGTTCGTGACGCTCGCGTCGACCTCTGGTTTCAATCCCGGTCTAGGTTTTCTCCCTACTGCGACCCACGAGGCTGACGCGTGGTATCAGGAGCGGCTCCGTTTCAATCCCGGTCTAGGTTTTCTCCCTACTGCGACCCGGCTGTGTGTCGCGGCGGCTTCGGCGGGTGGGTTTCAATCCCGGTCTAGGTTTTCTCCCTACTGCGACAGGGGGTGAAAATCACGGCTCAGAGCCTATAATGCTTTGTGACGAGTCCAGAAGCCGATGTCAGATCATGGACTGGGGCTGTACAGCGTATTAATAATGGTCCATGAAATCAACGCCGACCGGCCAACAACTGCCCCGTCAGCGTCATCGAGACGTGCTTGACTTTCCCCTCTTTTTCGGACACAACAGCACCATACGATTCTAACTCGGCAACGTGCCGAGTAACCGTGCTCTTGGCTTGGTCACTGGTCTCAGTAAGTTCAGGGATGGAAGTCTCTCCACCGAGCTGTTCGATAGCGATGAGTGTCTTCGCAACGGAGTCCGACAGTTCCACAGACAGATTGGGGAGGTTCAGTTCACGCACACGCCCATCAATGTCGCTAAAACAGAGTGTCCGACTTACTCGACCAAACTCCGACAGTACAGCCGTTGAAAACGGAAGAAACACGTCACGTGCACCGCCACTCAGATTGACGACTAACTCACCCTCTGCTGCACGGATAATATCGCGACAATAGAGGACTGCCTCCTCGAAATCATCGTGGGGGACACGCTCAACTGACAGCGAAATATCGGGCTCAATCTCACCGAGGAGTCGGCGAACATCCGCAATCGCCTCTTTCGATCTGGCTTCATCGGTTCCCTCTGTGGGGCGAACAACGACGACACGGTCGTCCATGTCCAGTCCGTGCCGAAGAAGTGGACGTGTCACGCTGGTGCTGTTAAAACCAATCGGTGAGAGATACGTTCGCACTATCAACAGTTCGCTTGCTATTGCAAAAACGGTATCGTTGCATACACTCGGAATTGGGTTGTTGAATTTCAATTCTATGCAATCGTATCAAATATCCGAAACTTATTTGTGGTAACGCAACGAAGCGAGAGTATACTACCAAATGGCACAGAGCAAACAAGTATCAAATTTGCGCCGGATTGAGATTACCGCTCGGCCAACAACGCGGTTCTCACTCCCAAAATCCAATGGGTACTCGGTCTACGGAGCGCTACTGAACGCGCTCGCGTCAGCTGACGAGTCAACGAGCGAACGAGTACACGACTCGTCGCTTGGGAGCCTCCACAATAGCGGCCTCCAGGGGACGTTCGGCCGCGCGGATAAACGGCATCAGCAGCTTGTCCTTCCAGATAAGACGTATCGGCTGGTGCTCGGTGTTGTCGACCCCGAAGATACAGAGATCTTCAACGCGCTTGTGAACTCGTTCGTCCTCAAGGGAGAGACGTTGTCGCTCACGAACGGTGAACTTCGTATCGACTCCTTCGAGAGTACGAACACTACCCACGAAGCGCTGCTCAGCCACGCCGCCGAGCTTGACGACCCACTCGTCGAAATGTCATTCAATGCACCAACCTGCATCGAAGAAGCGGATGAGGTAACAACGATGTTCCCACACCGCGAACCGGTATTCATGTCGTTGGCCGGGAAATGGAACCGAACCGCACCAGATGAGTTAGCGCTGTCTCTCCCCCGAGAGATAATTCGACAACACGTCTACGAAAAACCGGATGCACGGAGCTATGCGACTCACTCGGTCCTTGTCAACCGCGTCACAAATGAGGACGGAGAGACGCGGAACATCTTCCGGCAGGGGTTCACCGGCGAGTGTGGGTACGGGCTGAAAGACGCTCCCGAGTCAGTTTCGAACGCAGTCGTCGCACTCGCACGCTTTGGACAGTTCTCTGGCGTTGGCAGCGCTGTTGCTCGAGGGTGCGGAAATATTGGAGTGAAGGTGAACTAAAATTGACACCCTTGAGCTGTGAAAGATCCCGTTCTGGGTTTTCAGATACGCATCCACAGGTCAATAACCAAGTTTCAATCCCGACTTGGGTTTCCAGATTAATGGAGTGGCGTCAAGCTACAAATTGGTGTCGGCTCACTAAGTCCCAGTCCCATGAACCCAAATTGGATAGTCAAAACCGGGTTTTCGGGAACAGATTCATACAGGTCAATAACCAACACCTAGAAATAAGTGACTTCCATCGGAATTGGGAGGATATGCGAGGCAGCATCAGGGGTTACCGAGGTCGAAAATTCCGAGTTCGGAGCCTCGATGAGACCCAAAGAGCACCACACTCGGAACTGGAGGGGCTGTTAGAATTCGAGGATAGCGAGACAAAGAGATTCTTCACAGATCTCCAAAAGCTCGTCGTTGGAACTGAGTTCATCTTCAACTCTGGTCGGCTTGACTCAACCCCACCTAACACACCAGTTCTGCATATCACGTCCGTCACGAGGTGTGATGAACAGTGAACCCCACAGCGACGCGCAAGGCACACAAACGACTCGTTGAGTCGACCGACCTTTATTCGAATGTCATCGACGCTGCGGGCCAGTACGACGCAAAAATCAACCCTGAAGCGAACTGCTCACTCGCGTCTCATCTCCTCAACGCAGTCACCGTTGGGGTGAACACATTCGTCTTCAACGCCGTCGGACCAGACGAACACTTCAGCGAGTACGAAGAAGAGATCCGGGTTCTTGCTGGAGCGTTGGCACTCCACGATACGAACAAATTCCTCCAGGAAGCACACGGCGTTGACGTCAACGGCAATACACCAGCGGCGTTCGATTGGTATTTCGACCCACCAGTCGAAGGCGTCGAACCAGACCCGTTCAGTATCGAATCGTTTGTTGGCGAGGGCTACCGTGACGATCTACTGTATCTCGTCCAGCGCACGGAGACAACAGAAGACACCAGCACGACACGGCAGATTGAGACTGAATTCGCAGGACTTGCCCGATACTGCCGTATCGGCGATGTCGTCTCATCAGTTGCACTCAAAGATGGCATCAAAGGCGCATACGAGAAACTCGCTGAGATACTTGACCCAGCTACCGTCCATCTCGTCGAGTGTACCGACCTCGAACAGCCGATTCTGAACGACGTCCTACTTGGGAGCGCCAAAGAGGTGATTGCGGGAGAGACTGACCGACCCGCCTGTGGTGTCATCATCGGCAGTACTCCGGACGCAATTCTCTATCTCGGTGAGGAAATCGACCGAGCAGAACTACAGACGAGTGTGGACGAACGTGTCCCCGAGCGAATCGGTACTGAATTCGAATTCGAGTGCAAACTCAACTGGAACTCTTTTGGATACGATGTCCTCGCTGAGGTGGCCATCCCCATCGAAGCGAAAGAACAGAAGATTGCGGACGCATTCCGCGCGCTCCTAGAGCGGGGGTCTGCAGGCGTTGACGCGTTTGAACACATTCCTGAGTCGTTCGATGCGTACTTCCCAATACTCGCGAAGGCCATCTACGTTGATGGTCGCTCGGAATTCGACGACGCGGCCGTCCAAGCGGCGTACGACCGAATCAAAGACGAGCAGGGCGTCCAGAAAGTCAAGCTCCACTTCGTCGCGTATCTCGTTCAACATGCCGAGGACCATCGCGAGTTCCTTGACGCATTCGCGACAGAGCTCCGCCCAGCCCTCCATGACGACCTGACACCAGAGACCGACGCGATGAGTTCCGTCGTAGACCGGTTCTTCGAGGGGCAGACAGTTCGGGACCTTGGGTCGAAACACGAGATGTGTTTCCTCTGTGGTGCGCCTACTGAAACCAAATACCAGAAAGGGCTCAGCGCAATCTACCGAACACAAGAGTACTCTCGCCGCGTCCCACCACACGCGAAGTACAAATCTATCTGCGAGGTCTGCAACCTTGAGTACGCGCTCCTGTCGTACATCTGCGACCAGAGCGACGTAAGTACGAACAACGCAGTCGAGGTTGCGTACTTCTATTTCGATGACTTCCTCGGCGACGTTCGCGTTCGTGGCCGGCGTGTTGGGAATCTCGTCCAAGGCGATAGCGACGAACTCGATACACGAGAGGTGTCAACGAGCCTGCTCGGCCCCCAATACTATCTCCAGCCGGTGTACGTCCTCAACGAGAATCACCGGATGGCTGTCATCCGGCAGCTGATGGCGGCTGCACAGGACGCTGGGATGAAGGTGGTGATGGGACGGCCGTTTTCGCGCTTCGAGAGCGCCGATGCGGTCTTTACCGACGAGGAAGCCACCCGACCACAAGAACTCCTCGGACTGGATGAAGTCGAGCGGTTCGGGCCGCTGCCGTCGTTCATCACAGACGGGCGAACCGACTCCCACCTTCAACGTGCACTTCATCTCTTCAAAATCATGAGTATCGTCGGACAGGAAGCGAACATGCGGAATCCGTACCTCCAACTTGACCGCGATACGTTCCACAGCGTCGTTAATTTCGCTGTGGTGAACCACGACGCTGCAACGCGACTCAGCCCCCTCAAATCGTACCTCGAAGCGTATCACGAGGATGCACTCATGGATATGACAACCGTTGCTGAACGAGGAATCGACCTGTTCGGCAAGCAATACGACAGTAAGTACAAGAAGACCAAAGTCTTCCGCGAAGCGATTGACGCGTTCCTTAGCGGAATGAACCAACGGATGGACGAATCCATCCTGCACGAGTACGTTGAAAGTCAGGTCTACGCTGCTGCCGACCGCGAAGACTACGCCGGTCGTGCGACACCCGAACAAGCAGCAGCCTTCGTCGACGCGATTCAGACGTATCTCGTCGAGAACAATCTGTACGACCTGAAAAAGCTCTCCGACTGGGAGAACGCGCTCGTCAACTCGTACTACTACGCCTACGACCAAGCACTTCAGAACCACTAATGACGCTCGAATACCCCGACAAAGGCCTCGTTGAATCGTTTAGTGTCTACCGAAAAACAAAGCCGTCCGTCACGCTCGTCGTCAGACGCGATGTGATGGAGCCTACGCTGTTCCGGAACTCCAGTCATGACCGTGCAGAGACTCAACGGTTCGGTGACCAACTGCACGCACAGGTGAACGGTGAGAAGTTCACGAGTAAAGAACGCCTGACTGGGCTGGCACTACAGCGCCAGTTAGACGAAACCCTCGTGCACGACGATTACACCTACAACGAGCCTGCTGGCTTCGAAGAGTCGCTGAACGCAGGGACGATTACGTACGGCCTCGCCGGAACGGGCGAGCAAGACTTCGCGATCAAATCGCGGGTCGTGGAGGGCTACACGTACACAACCGATGAGTACGACTTGATGAACAAGGAGACTCGAAACGCAGTCTACGAATCGGGAACGATGCGCAATGCGGATGGAGATCAATCGGAGGCGCTGTTCGACTTCGTGAAGGTTCAGCCTGGAAACGACCTCGTCCACTTCATCACGCTCGAGGCTGCGACTGGTCCGATGCTTCTCTACGTGCTCCACAATATCCTAAATACTGGAAAGTACGGCGCGAGAGAGACCCGAACGGGACGGAATATCCGTAACGAAGTCGTCGGCATCGTACTGGGAGAGCATGATACGTCGCTCTCGACTGGTGAATTCCTCATGGAATACTACGACGACGACTTTGAAGAGGGGCTCCAGGCCTATCTCGACGCAGTCCAACGAAGGGATTGGGAAGTCTACGGCGACTTCGAGGGTGCAACGCCGTTCCCCGACTGGTTCACTCGGATGCGAGCTGTCGCTGAGCGGACTGCAGACGACGCTGATGAAGTCCTCGCCGAAGAGCTACGCCAGCTGAAAGACGACGCGGCAGACGTGCTTTTCGGGGATGATTGAACAGACGTTCGAGGCGACCCTCTACGCCCCGCTTTTCTACTCCAGCTCGGAGGGAAGAGCGATTAAGACACAGCCGACGCTCTCAGCGACGGCGCTTATGCATGCACTAGGCTATCGCTACTTCGGGCTCGAAAAACGGTACGCAGAATTCGGCGACGCTGCGACACAACCAGATTACTCGCATCTGTCCGACCTTCCGTTCTTCGTGACGGACATGAGGCCCATCGCAGTTGAGACCGACGAGCGAACGTTCCGGAGTACCGATTATCGATCCGAGCGCCATTTCACGACGAACGATTTAGAGCTTGCTCGACAGATCGAGGGGACGAAATCGGTACCGGCGATATTAGAGAACTCTGGGGCCGCGTACCAGACAATCCGAAACTACCTTGGTATCGCTCCTGGGTCAACGTTCGAATTCACCATCTGGCACCGCGATGACCTGACTGAACTCCCCGAAAATCCCTTCTTCAAGATGGGAATCAAACAGACTGGCGAGTTCCGTGCAGCTGCCGCTTCCCTCGACACACTCGTTCTCAATAAGTATCTCCTGACAGAGGTGTACGAGCTTGACACCGATCTCCTGATGAGGTTGATGGAACACAGCACGTCGTTCCGACGCGGAAACGACCCACGGTTGCAACATTTCGTCGGTCCCGATCCGGAGTTCGTAAGAACCGAGATTATGCCGGAGGTTCTCGGATGAATATTGCTGGTGCGAGTCTGGCGACAGCACCACCCAGATACGACCTCGCGGAGCGTGGCTTTCCACATGCTCGACAGTTCCAAAACGAGGTCGCAGAATGGGCCTATGATGGTTCTGACCCAGTCGCTGTCCTTCGCGCACCGACGGGTGCAGGCAAGACCGCGACGTTTCACTCGCTGATCAACGCGAGAGACGTCCCGCTCATCGTCTATCCAACGAACGCGCTCCTCCGACAGCAGCAATCTCGGTTTGAGCGCGAAGGAGTGGGTGTTGGCGTACTGACCAGTGATTCGCTTCGTGGCCACGGGAATACCCGAGTCGAACAACTGCTCGGATTCTTCGACTCGTACCAGCACGACTTCGACGTCATTCTCACCAATCCAGATATCCTCCAAGCGGCGATTCAGGGACTGTATCAGGGTTCGAAGGCGATGCGCATTTTCGACGCCATCAAGACGATTGTCTTCGATGAATTCCACTTCTACGATGCGCTTGCGGCGAGTGGACTCCTGCTCCAAACGCAAATCATCGAGTCACGACATGCGGATGCGAAGGTCCTCTTGGCGTCGGCGACGCCGAATGAGGACTTCGTCGATTTCGTTCGAGATCGACTCGGGCTCTCTGTTCGGGATATTAACGCGGAATACGTCGATAACGGTGATCAATTCCGTCACAGCGTCGAAGTACACCGTCACGAGGATCGCTGTATCCGAGATCAACAACAGGCCGTCGCCGAGTCACTCCGTGACGAACTCAACCGCGTCGATGGGTACGACGAACCACATGCCGTGGTGGTGTTCAATAGCGTCAAGCACAGCAACGATTTCCACCAATATCTACACGACGAATATCCAGATGTCTTTGAGCACACCGAGAAAGACAACGGCTTCGATACAAACGACGTTGCGGCAGCCCTCGACGATGAAGACTTCTACATCCTAAATACGACGAGTAAGGGGGAAGTTGGCCTCGATTACGACATCCGGCTGATGCACATGGAGAATCCGGGGCGAGCAGGGCCGTTCTTACAGCGATTTGGCCGCGCAGGACGGAAGTCACCAGCGACGGTCCACGTGTACGGCTTGGGACAGGGACCATGGGGCGACGACGTTTCATTCCCGACGTTTGAAACACAGATCTACGAGGGACTGAACGCTTACGAGCGGGCTGATGGACGCCGAATGCCGCTCAACTGGCTTGGTGACTTAGTTGGATTTCGGGGAGCACTGGCGCTTATCACCCGCGAATCAGATGGCCGATTCGACCAGGGGTTGAAACTGGATTTCGCAGCAGATACTGAGTACCACAAACGCTGGCGTGGGTTCATTTATCGAGTGCAAGCTGAACTTGATGAAGTTGCTACAGGATTCGACCCTGGGAAGTACACACCAGTCGACCCAGAAGCGAAGCTACTGGAGTTCACGGCTCAGTGTTTCAAGGCCTTCCACGGGCTTCGCGGCCGATCAGTCAACGCCTCCGTGAAATACCCACGTGGAGATCGCACCGGGTTGACGACGTACGGGCTGACAACGATACTTCGATACTACGATATCGAGGCTGTCGAATACCGTGACGACGAGCCAGTCCTCCTCATTGTTCCGCGTTCGGATGACTCGCTGTCAGTTGTAACCGCACAACTACCGGGGTACGAGTCCCAACCAACACAGTACAACCGACCAACGACGAAAATCGAGGAGGAACTGCAGACCAAGCTTCACAGAGAGATTTGTCGGGTTGAGGACCACGGCCGGATTGACGTGTCCATCGAACTCCTCCATCGGTTTTTCAAAATCGTTCGAATCACCGATGCGGTCGTCCCGAAGACGATTACCACTGCACAGTATGAAATCGAGATCAAGGATGACGGGTCAGGACCACCGACCCTCTCCGTCCAGGAGCGACAGCGATGACTGAGCTTGTCAATGTCTCCGACTTAAACCAGTTTATTTACTGTCCGCGACGCTACTGGTATCTTCACTTCTACGATACGCAGGGACGGAATTATGAACGAATTGATGGGAAGACCACACACGAAAACCAGAGTACTCGGAGCGATTGGCTCAACGAACTCTATTTGGAGTCCGAAGAAGTCGGTCTCAAAGGAAAAATCGACGTGCTTGACTTGGATAGCTCGCGTGTCGTTCCAGTCGAGCGAAAGCGAGCCGAAAGTGGCCAGTACTATCAAAGCGACAAAATTCAGCTAGCCGGCTACTGTTTGCTCTTAGAGCAGCATCTCAACGAGCCGGTCGAAGAAGGTGCAATCTACCTCTACGAGACCGACCAACGGATGCACATCCCAATCACCGAACAGCACAGACAACTCGTTCGGGAAAGTGTGGAACAGATGCGCTCGATGACTGTTGATTCGGTTCCACCGCTTGTCGACAACCCTCGAAAGTGTCGATCCTGTTCGGCCAAATCGTATTGTATGCCCTATGAAACTGCTATGTTGGAACCGTCGAAGGCACAACAGACTGGCTGGGAAGACCCACAAGCAGTACGTTCGGAGTTGGAGAGCTAATGAAAGCAACTGAAGGTGTCTTCGATGACTCGGTGGTGTACGTCACGAAGCAGGGAACACAAGTCGGTGTCCAAGGTGGACGAATCGTCGTTCGTGATCTCAATGATGAATCGGCACCGAGTCAAACCCACGAGTCACCGACTGAGTCATCGCAGTCCGGGGTCGAAGTCCTCGCCACGTTTCCACGAGAGCAGGTGGACACGGTCAACGTATTCGGCGGAGTGAATTTCACGACGCCATTTCTCGCGCGTGCCAGTACGGATGGCATCGTGTTGAACTACTTTAGTCAACACGGACAATACCGCGGAAGTTTCGTGCCTGAACGGAACACGATTGCCGAGGTACGCCGCGCACAGTACGCATTGTCGACGGCGGCTGAGCTCGCACTCGCCAAATCAATGATCGCCGCAAAAATCCGAAACGCCAGAACAGTACTCGGACGGAAAGGCGTTCGTGGGACAGACACGCTTCGAGAGCTTGGAGAGAAAGTCACACACGTTAACTCGAAAGACGAACTTCGTGGCGTCGAAGGTGATGCTGCAGCACGGTACTTCTCGCGATTAGACGAGACGCTGGCAGACGGGTGGACGTTTGAAACACGGACAACCCGCCCACCTGAAGATCACATCAACTCCCTCCTCTCGTTGACCTACGTCTTCATGAAAAACGAGGTGCTCTCCGCGCTTCGACAACTCAATCTCGATCCATTCCTTGGCGTGTTTCATGCTGACCGGCACGGTCGACCGTCTCTTGCGCTTGATCTCCTCGAAGAGTTTCGACCGGCGTTCTGTGATACGTTCGTGACGCGACTTATCAATCGCGGGACGATCACACACGATGATTTCCGTCGCGATAACCACCTCAACGATGACATGTTCTCGACGTATGCGGAGAAGTTCGACTCATATATGGAAGAAACGTTCACGCACCCGTATTTCGACTATCGAGTCACACGACGAGAGGCAATCCGGCAACAAACGATTCTGCTTCGGAAAGCAATGACGGATGAGTTAGACGACTACCACGCACTGGAGTTCGATCACTAATGCACCTCGCAGTCACGTACGACATTAGTGATGATAGCCGTCGTCGACAAGTATATCAGACACTCGAACGGTACGGTGCGTGGCGGCAGTATAGTGTGTTCGAGCTCAAGATCACGAAAGCACAGCGTGTCGAGCTAGAATCCGAATTAAAAGGCACGATTACGCCAGCAAAGAGTGACCGAATTCGGATTTATCGACTCTGTACTGCGTGTCAAGACGATATTACTGACCTCGGTGACGATCCACCTGATGAACAGTCAAACGTGATCTGAGTCAGTTTTCATCGACCCTTATTAAATAACTGTACAGCCCCAGTCGATGAACGATGCCGGTGATTTCATTGGCAGAGAAAGCACTATATTGTCTCAGGGCTGAATTTCACCCCCTGTTGCAGTAGGGAGAAAACCTAGACCGGGATTGAAACACTTCCGCGGTTATGACCTGGACGAGTACTTCGAGGGTTGCAGTAGGGAGAAAACCTAGACCGGGATTGAAACATTCGGTACAGCCCCTTCACGACGCGCTCGACGAGGCGTTGCAGTAGGGAGAAAACCTAGACCGGGATTGAAACACTCCGTTTAGAGTCCGGTCGCTCCCCGACCCGTGCGGTTGCAGTAGGGAGAAAACCTAGACCGGGATTGAAACAGCGCTTGCTGGCGGTTTCGGTTGACGTCCGGCGTGTTGCAGTAGGGAGAAAACCTAGACCGGGATTGAAACCTCATCTGGCTTGAGTCGGAGTGGGACACCGCCAACGTTGCAGTAGGGAGAAAACCTAGACCGGGATTGAAACAGCGTGTTCGGGTTCGAGACCGTAAGGGCGTCCTCGGTTGCAGTAGGGAGAAAACCTAGACCGGGATTGAAACAAAGACGAACTCTTTGTGCTCATTGAGGCGGTCCTTGTTGCAGTAGGGAGAAAACCTAGACCGGGATTGAAACGTCGACCGGCGGACGCGGTCATGCACGTGCAAGGACGTTGCAGTAGGGAGAAAACCTAGACCGGGATTGAAACGCCAGGTCCCAGCTGGCCAGACCATGGGCGTCGAGCGTTGCAGTAGGGAGAAAACCTAGACCGGGATTGAAACTTTATATTAACTTGAGATACGCAAGTGGCGGTTCGTGTTGCAGTAGGGAGAAAACCTAGACCGGGATTGAAACGTCGCGGTCGAGGGCCGCGCTCGCTTGTTCAGTGTCGTTGCAGTAGGGAGAAAACCTAGACCGGGATTGAAACGTTTCGAGCCGCTTGGTCGAGTCAAGCGATTCAATATGTTGCAGTAGGGAGAAAACCTAGACCGGGATTGAAACACGGTACTCGTCGGGTCCGACAGTTGCGAGAGCACGTGTTGCAGTAGGGAGAAAACCTAGACCGGGATTGAAACACGGTACTCGTCGGGTCCGACAGTTGCGAGAGCACGTGTTGCAGTAGGGAGAAAACCTAGACCGGGATTGAAACAACTGTAAATCGTCAGGGGTGGTAGCCTCCGTGACTGTTGCAGTAGGGAGAAAACCTAGACCGGGATTGAAACCTGGCTGATCAGCCCGCGCATGTCCTGGCGGAGCGCTGTTGCAGTAGGGAGAAAACCTAGACCGGGATTGAAACTCGTCAGTCATAGGTAGCTCACTCCAGATGAGTCGCCCGTTGCAGTAGGGAGAAAACCTAGACCGGGATTGAAACCCGTGATTCCGGGACCAAATTAGTGGGGACAGGAGTGTTGCAGTAGGGAGAAAACCTAGACCGGGATTGAAACAGGTCCGACCACGTGCCTCCGGTTTTCTCTTGCCATGTTGCAGTAGGGAGAAAACCTAGACCGGGATTGAAACGCAAGAATCCCAACTGAGTCTGTTAAACTCAACCACGTTGCAGTAGGGAGAAAACCTAGACCGGGATTGAAACACGGCATCGACCGACGCCGTCCGCGGGCCAACGTCGTTGTTGCAGTAGGGAGAAAACCTAGACCGGGATTGAAACTCATCTCAGGTCCTCGTTGAGTTTGTCGACAAGCGCCGTTGCAGTAGGGAGAAAACCTAGACCGGGATTGAAACATGGGACGGTCCCAGACGATTCCCGACTAAAGCGTTGCAGTAGGGAGAAAACCTAGACCGGGATTGAAACACGACGACGTAGCGCCGAAGTTCGACGCATCGTAATGTTGCAGTAGGGAGAAAACCTAGACCGGGATTGAAACTTGTCGAGGACGTCGCGTCGACGAGATACGGCGGCGTTGCAGTAGGGAGAAAACCTAGACCGGGATTGAAACTCCGCGGTCCGCTGGCCGGGATAGGTAACGACGGTTGCAGTAGGGAGAAAACCTAGACCGGGATTGAAACATTTCGAGCGCGCCCGCATCGGTTTCGAGGACGAGTGTTGCAGTAGGGAGAAAACCTAGACCGGGATTGAAACCGGTGCTGGGAGCATCGAATCGACCTGCCCAAGCAGTTGCAGTAGGGAGAAAACCTAGACCGGGATTGAAACTTATCCTCGTGACGCAACTGGAGGCACCTCGCCTCGTTGCAGTAGGGAGAAAACCTAGACCGGGATTGAAACTCGTGACAAACGAGATAAACAATGGCGGAGCCGACAGTTGCAGTAGGGAGAAAACCTAGACCGGGATTGAAACACGCCCACATCCGACCGCGACCAGCGACCACTCACCGAGGTCTGCCGAACGGTGACGGACAACGTCGGAATCCGCTTAGAGTACGAAGGAGCGTTCGACTGGGTTGCGTTCGTCCCGAAGCGTGACTCCGTGGAGGGTACCCTCACCAAATACTTCGGCAAGTACACCGAGCCAACAGCGGCTGGGTCGGCGTACAAATACCGAGGCATCGAGTGTCGCCAACAGAGCACCCCGCCCTTCGTTGGGAGCGTCCAGAAAGAACTCATTCAGACGTTCGACCAGTACCGCAAGCCTGGGCCGGTCATCGACAACCTGGCCGGTCATATCGATGCGTTGCACGCGGGTCGTGTCGACCCCTCGGACCTCGTGATCACCACGCGAACGTCGAAGCCGCTTACCGAGTACGACCAGGCGACCCAGACGGTTGCGGCGCTGCAGCGAGCGGACGGACTGTATGACGACGACCAGCCTGCAGGAAGCACGGTCGAGTACGTCGTCGTCGACGATGACAAGCGCGGCCGTGAACGTGTTGCGCTCCGCGCAGAAGCGCCGTCGACGTACGATGCGGGGTTCTCCGCAACGGCGCTGATTCGGGCGGCAACAAGCGTGCTCGCTCCGTGTGGATGGACCCAAGCACGCATCGAACGAGCGCTCGCGGAGACGACCGAGACGTCGCTGGCCCGATAGGCGTGAGTGACCGCCGAGCAATTTTATCGCCCCCACACAGGGTGCGGGGGCTCACCACGAGCGCCCGCCGTGCCAATGACTACGACTAGACCACCCACCAGACAGTCTGTATCGACATCGACCCACCGCGGTCACGACCTCGTCCGCGTAACCGAGTGGCTGCCAGGAAGCAAGCCAACTGACTACGACATTGAACTGTCCGACGGCGACGGCTACCGAACGCGCTTTTGGCGCTGTCGGAACTGCGGTCACGAGCGGAATCGGCGCGACGAGTTCCGCGAGTCGTGTCGCGCGACACCCGGTCGCCCGCTCGTGAGCGACGGCGGCTACGCAGTCGAGGATTCGCGGACGTGGAAAGCACTCACCGAATCGATGACCGTCCGCTTCGGGACCGTCGGCCCGCGCTACGAAGTCGACTCCGCGAGCGGAAACACCTACGAGGTCGATATCGCGGCGAGCACGTGTACCTGCCCAGACCACCAGAAACGCGGTGCCGAGTGCAAGCACCTCAGACGGGTGTTGTTCGAACTCAGGACGCGCATCCTGCCCCAGCCGGACGGCCGCTTCGCGCGGTGTGAACGAGAGTCGCGACGAGAGACGAAGCCGGTCAGGCAATCGCGGTGAATTGTATCTCCCCCTGAGGGGTGCGGGGACACTTACCTCGCACTTCTGATGGCAACGAACGATCCCAACCACGACAGCGGCATCGCCGAACGAACACCGACCGGACACGAGATTCTCGTCGTCACCGAGTGGGACGACGACGTTGCACCGTCGCTCGAAACACTCGCGCAGTTCGATCAGGGTCGGCGGCGCGTCTGGCGCTGTGTCCAATGCGGCGAAGAACGGCATGAGCCGTCCGGGTTCGAACAGGACTGTCCGAACCGGCCGGTGTAGGTCGCGGTCGGCGCGACGACGACACGCTACACATCGGAGCGCACCGCCAGCCAATTGTATCACCCCTTGAGGGGTGCGGGGTGGCGAATCAGGCCATCTCCCGACCGACAACCATGTCTCTGAGAGAAATCTACGAGCGAACCTTCGACGAATCGTGCGGACAATCAATCGACGCCAGCGAGTGTCCGGAATGTGACGGTCGACTCGTGACGGATAGCGGTGAAACGGCTTGCGAGGCGTGTGGGCTCATCGTCGACCAGTACTATTTCGACCACACCCACGGCCCGCATGTGTTCGACGAGGACCCACACTCAGTTCCGCAAACGGGTGGCCAACTCACTCCCGCACGACATGACAGAGGCGTCTCCGCAGAAATCGGCTACAACCGCGATGCGAACGGCCGAACGGTTCTGCCAAGAAGCGACGCCAACTCCACCGACTTCGGCGCGAACATCGGCGGGCACGCTTCGAGACGAAAGCAGAGCGGAATCTCGCGACGGCGCTCGGTGAAATCAGCCGGATGAGTAGCGCACTCGAACTCCCGTGGAGTCTCATCGAAGAAGCCAGTCAGCTCTACCGATGCGCCCAGGATGCGGACCTGATTCGAGGGCGGTCAGTCGAGATGATCGCCGCGGGGAGCCTGTATGCGACGTGTCGGCGGCGTGGCCTCCCACGCCCGCGTGACGAAATCGCGAGCGTCGCGCGCTGTTCGTGCGACCAGGTCCAGACGGGCTATCGGGCGCTCAACAGCGAGTTGGGGATCGATGCACAGATCGTCACCGCGCGGACGTACGTCACTCGACTCGGCTCCGAGAGCGAACTCTCTTCGCGGGTGCAGTCACGGGCGTACGAACTCGCGACGAGTGCGGACGAAGAAGGAATTACAAACGGGCGGAATCCAGCTGGCGTCGCGGCGGCGTGTCTCTACCTCGCGGGAACTGAGTTCGATGTGGGGCCCACACAGACTGCACTCGCCGCACTCGCTGACGTCTCGGTCCCAACGCTCAGAGCACGATACGTCGAGCTGACAGAACTGGCGTGAGTTGGGCGAACGACCCACTAAATTCTCAAATTTAGTATTTTAGTCCATAGCGTTATCGGCGATTATTATGATACTCGCTCATGGACAATTGCAGTTATCAACGGCGAGCATTCATCGCAGCAACGACTACTGGGTTGCTCGGTGGGCTGGCTGGTTGTACCGGGGGAGACAGTGAGGCAGAAGCAGTGAGCCCGGACCCTGAGCCGACACAGACGAGCGACGAGTCTGGCCAGTCAACGCCCACGTGTGATACGTCTAAAGTTGAGGATGAATCGCTCGTCAAAGCTCGGTGGGAAGGATACGCGAATGGAACGACAGAAATTGAGAGTGTAGATTTGACCGTGACGAGTGTTGTTGATTTCCCGATACAAGTTGCCGCACAAGTCTTTTTCTACAGGGAGAAAGGAGGGTTCGAGCCATCAACTATCGCAAAGAAGGGGTTTGGCGTTCTCGAACCAAACGAGCGGAAGACGCTGACCGTCACCAGAACAGGAGTTAGTTCCAAAGATTGGGACGTCGAACTGCTGTTTAGCTGTCCCTGACAGTCGTTCTGTAGTAACTGGGCCTCCTCGAGCGCACAACTCGTGGACAAAACGGCGACGGCCGTCTGCTTAGGCGTCTTCGTCGCCTGCGTTGTCAGCAGCCGGCGGGCGTCGCGAGAGTCGATCGAAGCGTGATTGAGCGGCCTCGGTTCGCGCCTCGGTTTCGTCGGGTTCGTACCGTCCACCGTCGTATGCGCCGTCGGCGACGGTAATCGTCAAGACCGCGTTTTGGGTTCTCGCTCGCCACGGCAATTCGTCGCGGTCGACGACGAGTTGGTCGATATCCTGACCGTCGGCTTCAACGAGCAACACCGCGCGGTCGTCCTCGAATCGGTCGACTGTCGCCGTGTACGTCCCGTCTGGAATCATCAGTATGTCTCCTCAACTACAACCCCACCGGTATTATCCGTCACGGTGATGGTATCGCCACCGTTGTTCCAGATGGCCGACCCGGAGCCCCAGTAGTAGTCTGTCGACGTATCCGTGCCAGTCCCGGTGTGGAGGGTGACCGTCGCACCTGTGGCGAGTGTCGACCCCGATGGGAAGGTGTACGTCCGACCTGCGGCATCGGAGACAGTCCACCCGGAGATGTCGAGCGTCTCGCTTCCGGTGTTCTCGAAGACGATGTACTCGTCGTTCAGATTGTCCGTGTCGGCCCCCGCAGCATCGGCGTGGACATCAGCGACCGCCAGCGACGCGGCTGGTGTCTCGAACTCAGTTTCGGTCTCCGTACCACCATCGGTTGCGACCGGCGTGAGCGTCGAGACCGTCCCGTCGGTCGTAATCGTCGTCCGGGCCGACACGTCGCCAGTCGTTCCCGGTTCGACTGCCGTCCCCTCACGGAGTTGTGTCGGGTCAGTCGGTGCATCGCGTTGGGTGCGAATGGTGACTTGCTGGCCGTCACTTTCGAAGACAATCGTGCCGTGGGTTGCCGTCCAGTACGTCGGGACGGACTGTGCCGCGAGACGGGACAACGTCTCTTCGTTCGGATGGCCGTATTGAGAGTCGTATGCGCTCGAAACGACGGCGACGTTCGGTTGGACCGCCGCCAAGAACGGGGCCGTCGTACTTCCACCCGAACCGTGGTGGCCCGTTTTGAGCACCGTCGCGTGCAACTGCGAGCCGTACGTGTCGACGAGATACTCTTCGGCTTCGTGTTCTGCGTCGCCGGTAAACAGGAAGCCCGTCGACCCGAACTGCGTCATGAGGACGATGCTGTTCTCGTTGCGGTCTTCGTTTGCCAGGTAGCCTTCGGGTGGCGACAGGACTTGGGAGGTCACCGATCCCATCTGAATCTCGTCGCCGGTCTGCGTTCGATAAAGCGGCACGTCGTGTTGTTCGATGGCGTCGAGATACGCCTCGTACGTCTGCGATGTGGAGGTAATCCCGGGGTCGTACACCGCACCGATACCGTCTGCCTGCGTTTCGAAGTAGTCGATAACGGCTGCGTTCCCACCGATGTGGTCCGCATCGGAATGGGAGGTCACGAGATAGTCGATGCGGTCGATCTCGTGTGCTTGGAGGTACGAAAGCACATGTTCACCGTCGTCTCGGAAATCGCCGGTGTCAATGAGCATCGTCTCCCCATTAGGGGCGACGAGGAGCGTACTGACGGACTGGCCGACGTTGATGAAGTGGACGTCGAGTGATCCATTGACCGGCGCGACAGTCTGGGTTGCCTGTGTTGTCGCAGTCGTTGTCGGTGTTGCTGTCGACGACGCGGTTGTTCCTGTGTCGAGTGCGGGGCCACCGGCACCGGTACAGCCGGCAATGAAGACGAGAAGGACGACCGCAATCGTCTGAATCTGGAGAGTCATACGACGACATCGGCGGCAGGTGCTTTATCCTTTAGTCGTCGGCGAGTGGACTTCCTACTCGGCCGTTTCCGTTGGGGTCGTGCGTAATTTTATAACAGCCGACAGGGGTGTCGGCTGTATTCGGTCGACGATTCCGTATGAGACGAACGAAATCAAGAGATGCGATAGATCGTGTTGGGATATACACTCGTATTGGCGACGTTCCAGAGATTCACCGGCTCTCACGGCATCAGCCGACGTACCAAGGCCGAGACACGTGGTCCGAATTTTGTGAGGAATACGAGTACGGGCGTGGCTCTGGTCTACGGTACAACGAGGCAGTCGATCGGGCTGGATCACATTGGCTCGAACATATGGACGAATTGCAGTGTCATCATGCCCTTGCGACGCCAACACACGTTGAGCGTTGGTGTCGACGCCTTCTGGATAATAAGTCAGCTGCAACCGCGTACAATTACTGGGTTCGTATCAGGCGCTTCTACGATTGGTTGTTGTGGCATACCAACCACCCACATCGGTATTCTCCAGTAATGCTTGCTGTCGTCGCCGGTGGTGCTGCTGCTGACATCTGGGATGTGAAAATTCAGAAATGGGAGACTGTTCGCCCACGGCACAAGGGAGGTGATTCTGCGTGACTGAACAGCCGCCAACACCTCGTGAGACGTTAGCAGAGGAGTTTAGTCAGTCGACCGACCCACTTGCCGCGCTTGAACCAACGTTCAACAAAACGACCGTCGACCCATTCGAGGTGTTCTCCGAGGAAGTGCTAAACACACGAGATCTCTCATCAGCAACTCGAGGATACTTTGCGTATGTCTTCGACGAGTGGCGCTCACATATGTGTGAGATAGGACGACACCCGGCTTGTCCTGCTCTCGAACACGTCGAGGCCTACATTGAGATACAGCGTACACCAAAAAAGGAGGGTGGCCGCGGAAACACGGCACGAACGGTTAAAGAAAAACTGCGCAAGCTCAACCGGGCGTATCAGTACTGGCAGGAAGACCCCGTGTTCCCACAGAAAGACGGTTACAACCCATTCGAGCTAGCCAAAACACGGGTTCCGTTGCGTGTCAAGAAGACCAAAGAGCATCGAAAGGTCACGATTTCAGAGCTCCGGGATATGATTGTCTCAGTAACCAATCTCCGGAAGAGGACACTCATTATGCTTCAGTTGAAGCTTGGCCTGCGCGCTGGTGAAGTTTCGAACCTTCGTCTCGACGACTTCCGGCTAACAGCGTCGCTTACAAATGAAGCATATCCAACGCTGGGGTCGCATGAAGCATTAGGCACGAGGACAAACCTCGTGTACATCCCGTCGCGAGATGAGCGGGACGGGAATAAATCGGTTCGACTGCGGCTCCTCCCGTTAGATACAGAACTACGGTCGCTTCTGGACCGCTACCTATACGCACGACCCAAGAACGGTGAGCCATCATCCTACGAGGAGGGAATCCCGGCCTTCAGGTCGGGAGGGAATCTGACAACTGCTGAACTAACCACGTTCTGCCACTCAGACGGAATTCCGATCGTTATTTTTAACTTACGTAAAAACGTACGATCACGCGGATGAGAGCCGACTTCGATATGGAGCGAGGCGGGCCACTTCACGAAGCCCTGAAGCAGTACGCCCGCGACCACGGGATACGCCACTCACGAGCGTACCCCGAACTCCTCCGCAAAGCACTCGAATCCGAAGGCTACGATGTCAACGACTCAGGCGACGAATAAGACGCTGGAAGCCACGCTCGCCCCGCCCACTCGGTGCAAAGAGCAACGCCTCCAGCAAACGCTGTCTGAATACCGGGACGCGCTCAACGACGCCTTCGAGCAAGACTGTACGACGATGAGTGCCACGAACGACGTGGTAACGCCGTACAACCTGCCGTACCAAGCGAAAGACGCCCTCAAATCCTACGTCCCAAAACTCCACAACACGTACAACGCCAACGAGCTGGACGACGAACACCCGCTCCGATTCGTGAATCGAGCTGGAAGGTTCGACCGCGACTCCTCGCGCGAGTACGAAATCTGTTGGAACGTTCCGCAACCCGGTCGCGGAACCAACTTCTGGATACCACTTCGACTGAACCCAGACCAACAAGAACTGTGGGACGACCTGCTCGATGACGAGTCGAGAACCAAAGTGGGCGAACTTCGCTTGCAGAAACACCGGAAGACGTGGACACTCCACGTCACCGTCGAATACGAAATCAAGAACACCTCAGAACTCCCCGAGAACCCGACTCGGGTTGGGTTCGATATTGGCGAGTCGATGTTGGTCGTGGGCTGTGCCCTCCAACACGACACTCCCACCAAACCTCTGTTACTCAACGGGAAGGAAGCCAAACGAATCCGCAAGGAGATGTTCACGACGCTCAAGCGCCTGCAAGAGCGAGACGCTTCTGAATGGCGTATCGAGGAACGCTTCTCGTACTACCAGAACCGCCTCACAGACATCATCGAGAAAGCCTCTCGAGAGTCTGTGGAGTACGCTCGTCAGTTCGAGAACCCTGTCATCGTGCTGGAAGACTTAACGTACATTCGAGAGTCGCTGGACTACGGGAAGTACATGAATCGACGCCTGCACTCGTGGGCGTTCGCTCGGTTGCAAGGGCGTATCGAAGACAAAGCGAAGGACGCTGGGATTCCAGTCCGATACGTCCACCCGCAGTACACTTCGCAGACGTGTCACTCGTGCAAGCACATCGGGTATCGGCCTCAGCAAGCCGAGTTCACGTGCAAGAACTCAGAGTGCCACGTTTCGACGTTTCAAGCGGATATTAACGCGAGTGCGAACATCGCACGACGCGTCAACCCGTGGGGAGAGAGCCTGCCGTGGAAACAGGTAGGCGATGACTCGCTACAGGACGGGAGCCGTTGTGACACGGCCACGACTCAGTGTGAGCAGAGCGAGACACCCTCGCAGATGACACTCACATCGTTTCAAGAGTCGAAACCCACTGCCAGCGTTGACGACGACTAACTGGCATTCCCACCGTGTGGGAAGCCCCGGCGTTTACGCCGGGGAGGATGTCACGGTTGTTTCTGTCGAAAAAAAGCCACACCCAGATAACTGTGAAAGGTGTGAACAAGGTCTGGAAGATGAACTTCCACCCGAAGTATGCAGAAACGGACGCGCATCGACCGATTACAAGTCATTTCGGTCGGCATCGGTTCACCACGTATTGGCGTGTCGAACAAAACCTGAACCGGCAACTCGTGAAATATCTCCGAGGCGACCGGACTGGTAGCTTTACGAACAGTAGTGGGATCGATGCATATCTTCACGCCTACTACGAAGATATTGAAGCAACATACCGAGCGGATATCTACAAATTAATCGAGGAAGCGTAGTACTGTTCCTCTTAGAAATTATTGAATATGTCACATATTGTTCCACCGGGTAGCTGAACTCCCACACTCGGCCCGCACCGCCTGAATGCGAAGCACCACCTCGGTCCCGCCCTCCTCGCGGCGGTGGTACGTGACAGTGCCGCCGAGCTGGTCGACGCCCCACTTCACCAGCCAGAGGCCGAGGCCGCTCGCGTGTCTGAGCTGCGTCTCGCCGTGAGCGTTGATTGCGGCGAGTTCGCTCGCGTTGATTCCGGGCCCGTTGTCCTCGATTCGAACCACGAGTTCGTCGCCTTCCCAGTTCGCCGTCACGGAGACGACCGGCGTCGACGACCCGTTGTGCTGGACGCCGTTTTCGACGAGTTCGCGGACGATGGGTTCGAGCGTGGGCGCACAGACCACGTCGTTGTCGGGGAGTTCGAGGAGCCGGACGTTCGCACAGGTGAAATCGGCGCGGACGGCGTCCGTGGCGGCGCGTATCTGGACGGCCGCGGGGTGCAGTCGGGGATCGCCGTTCCCGTCGCTGCCGCGGGTCGCGCCGAGCTTTCGCGCTTTCTGACTGATGTTGACGAGCGTCTTCGCGCGGTCTTGGAGCGTCTTCGCGTGGCCCCGCGCGTCGTCGAACTCGCCGCCGTCGATGTCGTCCAAGACGAGGTTGGCGTAGCCTTCGAGGAGGTTCGCCTCGGTTCGGAGGTTGTGTCGGAGGACGCGGTTCATCACTTCGAGTTGCTGGAGGTTCAGCCGGCGGTCGGTCACGTCGCGGAAGACGAGCGCGTGGCCGATGTCGCGGCCGTGGTGGTCGCTGAAGGCGCTCGTCCGGAGCTCGAAGTACCGTTGGCTCGACCCGAGTCTGACCGTGACCTGGTCCGTGTTCCGTTGGTCGGGCGAGAACTCCTCGACGACGTCGCCGACGGGGCGGCCTTTGAGTTCGGCGGCGGTGTCGTTCAGAATCCGCTCGGCCGCCCGGTTGACGTCGGTGACGCGCCACTTGGTGTCGGTGACGACCACCGCGTCGGCCATCGTCTCGACGACGCGGTCGCGGGCGACCCACCGGGGGACCGGCCGGGATTCGAGGAGTTCGTAGCGGCTGATAGCGACGGTGCAGGCGAGTCCCACGAACGTGAACGCCGCGGGGGTCATGTCGATCGCCGCGCCGTAGAGTTCCAGGAGGGTCGTGGCGAAGTTCCCGAGCACGGGCATCAGCGTCCCGAGGATGAGTGTGGTCGCCTGGACTCGGTAGATGTTCGGCATGTCGAGCGCCGTCCGGAAGATGACGACTGCGCCGGCGAGCCACAGCAGGTAGCTGTATCCCAGTACGATCCAGTACAGCGGGCCCCACTCCGTCTGGAGGACGGTGATGGTCCGCCCCACGGCGGGAACGACGGTGACCGAGGTCCACATCAGGTGGTGTGCGGAGTTGGTCCAGACGGCGACGAGGCCGACCGCCGGGAGCAACGAGAGGGCGCTAATCGACGGCGACGAGGTAAATCGGTCCCGGCCGGCGTAGGAGAACGCGAAGAAGAACCAGGCGATGGGGGCCGCGAGGACGCCGCCCCACTGGAGTTTGGCGAGCGTGAGCTTGAGTGCGACGTCCGCGACGACGAGTTCGAGGAGATAGCCCGACGACCACCAGCCGCTGGCGAACGCGAGTACGGCCAGCCCGCTGGCACCGGGCATCGACCGCCGCCGCCACGCGAACAGGGCGACGTAGCCGCTTACGATCCCGGTGGTGACCATCAATCCGACGACGACGACCACGAGGGCTGTCGGCTGCGCGAGGAGTTGGGAACCCGCGGCTCCTCCGAACACCAACTGTTCGACGGTTCCCCACTCAAGGTTCGGAGTCACTACAGTGGTAATTTACATCATGTGACAAAAGAGTATTCGAGAATTTCGGTGGCTGTCTCGACGCGGTGCCGGCTCCCCCGCGGGTCTCTGGAGCCTCGGCTCCGGCCGGCGGGTCACCCGAGCGTCCCGCCGGTTCCGGCGACCGCGGCGACGACCACGATGCCGACGGCCATCAACGCGCCCTCGGCGTCGCGGAGCGTACAGAGCCGTTCGACCGAGCGGTCCGACCCGGTGAGCTCGTAGGTGATCCACGTCGAGTAGGCGACGGCGGGAAGGAGCGCGACAGGGGCCCACGCGGGGACCATCTCGGCCCGCGCCGCGACCCACACGAGCCCGAGCGAGACCAGTTCCAGCGCGTAGAGGCTCAGTTGGGTGCGGCGGACGCCGACGACCGTCGGCAGGGTTTCGACGCCGTTGCGCGCGTCGCCCGTCACGTCGCGGACGTTGTGCACCTCGACCGAGATGGCCGAGCGGAGGAAGAACCAGACCGCCGCGACGACCGCGCCGGCGGCGTACTCGGGTGCCGTCGCGGCGACCGCGAGCGGGGCGAAGCCGACGAGGACCGCCCACGCGAGCGACACCGAGGCGGTGTTGACGAGGAAGACGTCCTTGAGCCGGTCGACCGAGGGAAGCGGCACGAGCGGGGCGCTGTAGAACACCGCGACGACGCCCGGGAACAGCGTCAGCCCGAGTCCGTAGACGCCGCCGTGCCGGACGGCGAGCCAGAGCGCGCCGACGATTGCGAGCGCGGAGAAGCCGGCGTACATCCGCGGGTGGGTGGCGACGAACGCGGTCCGCTCGGCGTAGTTCTCTTCGTCGGCGTCGAGGTCCGCGAGCTTGTCGAAGTTGTAGATGCCGACGGTGATGAGAAAGCCGACGACGAGGGCGGCGTTCGGCGGGATGCCGGCGAGCGAGGACGCGACGAACACTTCGGCGATGGTCGACGCGCCGAGGAACACTGAACTGTGGACGACCGCACCGTACAGGCGGGGTGGAACGATTCGCATTGCACCTTAGAATCGGTTCGCCGGCGAATTAGGTGTGCGGCAGACAACAGTTTTCCCCGGTTGAACAGTTCTCCCCGGTTGTCGGCTTCGCGCTCGCGGTCGAACGTGTTCGGGGCCTCGCTCATTCTGCCCCGGCGCGTATGGGGACGCATGAAGACGCCGACAGCCGAGCGGGCGGAGACGACAGCGACAGGAGAGACAGCGACGACAGCCGAGTCGGCGGAGACGACGGTCGAGGTCAAACTGACCGGCCACGTCAGGTCGGCCGCGGGCACCCACCGGACGGAGTTCACCTTCGAGGGCGAGACGCTCCGGGCGTTCCTTGAGGCGTTCTTCGCGGCGTACGAGGTGCGCGACCTCGTCATCGCCGAGCGGGAGGCGGACGCGACGACGCGGGGGTGGGCGCGAGTCGACCGCCCGCCGGGGACGTGGCGGAAGAACCCCGAAGGGGAGCAGACGCGGCCCTACGCCCGCGTGCTCGTCAACGGCGTGTTCAACGAGAACCTCGACGGCTTCGACACGCGACTCGAAGACGGCGACCGCGTCGCGCTGATGAAGCCGTTCCTGTTCTGCCTGTGAGCGGGGTACCCGAGGAGGCGTCCCCTCGGGCACGGCCGCGAGTCGCCCCGACGCTTGACAGCCGCAGGACTGACGTTCGCGGCCGACAGATAGCCGGTATGGAATCGACCTCCGCGGACGACTCGACTCGCGACCGCGGCCCCGACGAGGCGTTCTGCCGCGACTGCGGCGCGGTCATCGACGCGCGCGCCGAAATCTGCCCCGAGTGCGGGGTCCGCCAGCGCGACCCGCCGAAGTCGTCGGTCGACTCCGCGCTCGACGACCTGTTCGACGGCGGCAACCCCTTCGTCGCGGCGGTGCTGTCGGCGATATTCCCCGGCCTCGGCCAACTGTACAACCGCGAACTCGAACGCGGCCTCGTCTTCGCGGTCGGCTTTATCATCGCGTCCGTTTCGGTGATGGTGTTCGTCGGCTTCCTCCTCGCGCCCGCGGTGTGGCTCTACGCGGTGTACGACGCCTACACGCGCGCCGAGCTCCGGGCGGAGGAGTTACGGCGGAAGTCGGAGCGGGACCGCGAGACGGATATCTCGGTGAGTGAGGCGGCGGACGACGAGACTGCAGACGACGGGGCGGCGGGCGGCGAGCGCGAGGAGTAGACCAGGACCGCAGGGCCACGGGCCGAGTGCGCCACTCAGCGGGTGACCAGGACGATACCGAGCACGGCGAACGCGATACCCGTGAGTTTCGTCAGTGTGAGGTTCTCTCCGAGAACGACGATGCCGATGACGGCCGCGACGACGAAGTACATGGCTCCGAGGGTCGAGACGACCGTCGTCGAGCCGTGGGTGAATCCGATGTACATCGAGATGAGGCCGATTCCGGTGAACAGCCCGGCCACCCCGGCGAGCAGTCCCCCTCTCGCGGTGACTGCGAGCGACGCGTCCGAAACGACGATGAAGCCGAACGCCAGAACCGCCGCGACGAGATACGAGATGGCGGCGGCGGTCCGCGGGTCCATGGACTCGGAGGCGGCGTTGCCAACGACTATCCAAATCCCCCACGTCACCATCGTAACCAGGCCGAACAAAACAGCCGAGTCCACCTCTGCGAATTCCATCGGTGACCCCTCGCGTCGCTATTCAAAAGAAACCGGACCGCCACTATAATCGGTGTATATGCGGGGGCGGCTAGCCGCGTGTGGAACTCGATTCCGTGAGGCGACTACGCGAACTCGTCGGAGAGGTCGGCGTCCCAGTCCGGCGGGAGCAGCGGGTCGGGGTCTTCGTGGACGAACTCGACGCCCTTGTCGGGGTCGAGCGGGTGGACCTTCGTGCGCATCGTCTCGCCCGCGTCGAGGAGCGAGAACATGCGTTCGGACTCCGCGAGGCGGTAGTACAAGGGGAGGCAGACGGCGACTTCGTCGTCGGTGGCGCGGACGACGAGCGCGAGGTAGACGAGGCCGCCGGTGACCGCGCGGAACGCCTCGTACTCGTCGAACGTCGCGCCCTCGACGGCGGCTTCGAGGTCGGGGTAGACGTCGTCGCCGACGACCACGTCGAGTCCGACGTGTTCGACCACCTCGTCGCCCGTGCCGGGGACCGGAACCACGTCCCCGGGGAGGGCGACGACGACGGTCCAGTCTCGCTCCCGATAGTCGTCGGCGAGCGCCTCGCACTCTTCGACCACCGTCTCCCACGTGCCCGACTCGTCCGAGAGCGGATGTTCTTCCATGCGGCATGGTGTCGGAGTCCGGTACCTAAACTTTGGCTTCTCCCGCCGCTGCCGCCCGCGTTCGCGCGTCACGCGGGGGACTGGCGGTCTCTGAGACGTGTCAACAACCGCCCATCAACTGGCAAAAATTGAAAAGGTATTTCACGCCATGCAGGTCATTCCCAGTCAATGAGGAATCTACTCTCTCTTTCGGACCTCCGCACGCAGTTCTCGACCGGCCGGGGTCAAGTCAAGGCCGTCGATGGCCTCGACCTCACGGTCGGCGAGGGCGAGACGGTCGGACTGGTCGGCGAGTCCGGGTCCGGAAAGAGTGTGACGGCGCTGTCGGCGATGGGGCTCGTCGACGACCCCGGCGAAATCGTCTCGGGGTCGGTCGAACTCGAAAGCGCCCGGCTCGCAGACGAGTTCCGCGAGGAGTACAACAACCCCGCCTTCGTCGACGGCGACGTGGTCAACCTCGTCGACGCGCCCGAGGAGGCGCTTCGGGCCGTCCGCGGGCGCGAACTCGGGATGATTTTCCAGGACCCGATGACCTCGCTGAACCCCTCGCTGACGGTGGGCGAGCAGGTCGCAGAGAGCCTTCGGCTCCACCAGTACGGCGGCCGCCGAAAGGACTCGTGGTTCAACGCGGTCCGCGAACTGCTCCCCCGAATCAGCCGCGACATCGACGACGAAATCGTCGAGCGGACCATCGAGGTGCTCGAATCGGTCGGCATCCCCGAGCCCGGCGCGCGGGTCGACGAGTACCCCCACGAGTTCTCCGGCGGGATGCGCCAGCGCGTCCTCATCGCCATCGCGCTCGCCTGCCAGCCGCGCGTGCTCGTCGCCGACGAACCCACGACGGCGCTCGACGTGACCATTCAGGCGCAGATTCTCGACCTCATCGACGACCTCCAAGAGGACCTCGGCATGTCGGTTCTCATGATCACCCACGACCTCGGCGTCGTCGCCGAGACCTGCGACCGGGTCGCGGTCATGTACGCCGGCGAAATCGTCGAGGAGGGGCCGGTCGAGGAGATTTTCCACAATCCCTCGCACCCCTACACGTACACGCTGCTCGAATCGCTCCCGAGCGAGGAAAAAGAGCGCCTGACGCCCATCGAGGGCAACGTGCCGGACCTCATCGACATGCCCGAGGGCTGCCACTTCGCGCCCCGGTGTCCGTGGGCTCAGCCGGAGTGTACCTCGGGAGAGATACCGTACAAGCAACACGGCGACGACGCGGTCGACCACCGCTCGAAGTGCGTCCTCGACGACTTCGACACGAGCGAGTACGGCGGCGACGCCATCGAGTCGTCGACGGGCACCGAGCCGACCGACAGGCCGCTTCTCGAAGTCGACGGCATGCAGAAGTACTACGAGCAGGCCGACGGCATCCTCGACCGGTTCCTCGGGGCGGACGACCGGAGCGTGAAGGCGGTCGACGGCATCGACTTCACCGTCTACGAGGGCGAGACGCTGGGGCTGGTCGGCGAGTCGGGCTGCGGGAAGTCCACCGCCGGGCGGAGCCTCCTGCATCTGACGCCGCCGACCGGCGGGCGCGTCGTCTTCTCGGGGACCGACCTCTCGGGGCTCGACAGCGACGAACTCCGGGCGATGCGCCGCGACATGCAGATGATTTTCCAAGACCCGATGTCGTCGCTCGACCCCCGGATGACCGTCGGCCAGACCATCCGCGAGCCGCTCGACGTCCACGACCTCCCCGAGTCCGACCCGGACGTGCGCGGCGAGGCCGACGTCACCGTGACCGGCATCGACGCCGGGCGCGTCTCGGTCACCGCGAGCGACGAAATCGACGCCATCGTCGGCTCCTCGAACGGCGTCGCCACCGCCACCGTGACCGTCACCGTCGCCGACGGCGAGGTGGACGTGGCCGTCGAAGAGCGCCTCCGCGCCGAGGTCGACGTCGAGCGCGAGGGAGACGTCGTCTCGGGCGTCACCGTCCGCGTCACGCCGGGCGACTCCACCAGCGAGCGCCGCCGTCGCCGGGTCCACCAACTGCTCGACGCGGTCGGCCTCGAAGTCGGCCAGTACGACCGCTACCCGCACGAACTCTCCGGCGGCCAGCGCCAGCGCGTCGGCATCGCCCGCGCGCTCGCGGTCGACCCCGACTTCATCGTCGCCGACGAGCCGGTGTCGGCGCTCGACGTGTCCGTGCAGGCGCAGATTCTCAACCTGCTCGAAGACCTCCAGGAGCGCTTCGGGCTGACGTACCTGTTTATCGCCCACGACCTCTCGGTCGTCCGGCACATCTCCGACCGCGTGGCCGTGATGTACCTCGGCGAAATCGTCGAGGTCGCGCGGACCGACGAGCTGTTCGACGACCCGCGACACCCCTACACGCAGGCGCTGTTGTCGGCGATTCCGGAGCCCGACCCGGCCGCCGAGACCGACGACCGCATCATCCTCGAAGGCGACGTGCCGAGCCCCATCAACCCGCCGTCGGGCTGTCACTTCCGGACGCGGTGTCCGCAGGTCATCCCGCCCGCGGACCTCGACATCGAGCAGGCGGCCTACCGCGAGGTGATGGACCTCCGCCAGCGCGTCGAGCGCGAGGCGCTGGACGTCGACACCGCCCGCGACGCGGCGCTCGACGCGGGCGACCCGAGCGCCGAGGCGACGGTGAGCGCCGACGGCGGCACCGCCGACGCCGACGCCGTCGTGGACGAACTCCGCGAGTCGCACCTGTCGCACACGCTGTCGCCCGAGCTCCGGGGCGTCGTCGACCGCGCGCTCGAACGCGTCGTCGCCGACGACTGGGACGAGGCGGCCGGGATTCTCCGCGAGCGATTCGAGAGCGTCTGCGAGCGCGACGCCCCCGAACTGGGTGAACGGACGCATCCCGCGGCGTGTCACCTCGTCGACGAATAGACGGCCAGCAGGGGCCTATACGGCCTCTCGTCACGCATCTGACGTTTTTTGATTGACTCGTATTTTTACCGGAACAGGTCGGTGGTGTCGTTCGTTCCCGTGGCAGTACCTTCGTTATTTTTATAGGGATACATCGATAGGTTCACGTATGTCACAAGATGGCAATAACGTCTCTCGGCGTCGGTTTCTGACGGCCGCAGGGACCGCTGCAGCGACGGCCGCGCTCGCGGGTTGTTCCGGCGGCGGCGGCGAGGACACCACCACCGAATCCGGCGAGACGACCGGCGAGGGCGAGACGGACCAGACCGAGCAGACCGAAGACGACGGTTCGGCGCAGGTCCTTCGCTACGGTCGCGGCAGCCACTCGCCGACGCTCGACTTCCAGAACAGCACGAGCGGCGAGGTCGCCAAGGTGACCGAGCAGCTCTACGACACGCTCATCAACTTCGAGCCGGGGCAGTCCACGCTGACGCAGGGGCTCGCCACCGAGTACTCCCTTGAGGGCCAGTCGGCCTCCATCACGCTCCGCGAGGGCGTGACGTTCCACAACGGCGAGGAGTTCACGGCGGAGGACTTCGTGGCGACCTATCGCCGCTTCGTCGACAGCGACTACGAGTACTACGCCGGCGACGACTACGTCTCGGCGTACGGGCCGTTCACCCTCGGCTCGTGGATCGACGAGATTCAGGTCGACGGCGACTACTCGATGACGATTCAGCTGACCCAGTCGTACGCGCCGTTCCTGCGTAACCTGGCGATGTTCGCGGCGGCGGTCCACTCCCTCGCCGCGATCGAGGAGTACGGCACTGACCTCAGTTCGAACCCCGTCGGCACGGGTCCGTTCCAACTGAGCAACCTCGACGACGCGAACGAACTCATCCGCCTCGAAGCCAACCCCGACTACTGGGGCGAGGTGCCGAAGGTGGACGAGGTCGTCTTCGTCACCATCGGCCAGAACTCGACGCGCGCCCAGTCGCTCGCGTCGGGCGAACTCGACATCATCGACGGGCTCGGCGCGCAGTCGTCCGTTCAGGTCGAAAACGCCAGCAACGCGAGCCTCGTCCGGACCGAGGGCATCAACATCGGCTACATGGCGTTCAACATGGCGAGCCGCGAGGAGTTCCGCGACCGCCGCGTCCGGCAGGCCGTCAGCCACGCCATCAACACCGAGGCCATCGTCAACGAGATCTACTCGGGCTTCGCGACGCAGGCGAGCCAGCCGCTCCCGCCGAACGTCCTCGGCCACAACGACGACATCGACCCGTACCCGTACGACCCCGAAGAGGCCCAGCGCCTCCTCGAAGAGGCCGGCTACGGCGACGGCTTCTCCTTCGAACTGGCGACGTTCCAGAACCCCCGCGGCTACAACCCGTCGCCGATTCAGACCGCAGAGACCGTCGCGTCCAACCTCGGCGACGTCGGCATCGAAGTCGACATCAACCAGCAGTCGTTCGGGCCGTTCCTCGAATACACCGCCCAGGGCCGCCACGACGCGTGTTTCCTCGGCTGGTACACCGACAACGCCGACCCGGACAACTTCATGTACGTCCTCCTGCACCCGCAGGTAGAGGAGGGCGAACTCACGGAGGGACAGGACTGGGTCAGCTTCGACGCCGAAGGCTACAACACCAGTAACCGCTCGGCGTGGGCGAACCGCGACTACATGGACCTCGTCGAGCAGGGCCAGAGCACCTACGACGAGGCCGAACGCGAGTCGCTGTACAACGAGGCGAACCAGATCGCACACGACGAGGCCCCGTGGGTCTACCTCGACTACGCGGACGAGCTTCGCGGTGTCTCCAACCGCGTCAGCGGGTTCCAGATCGCCGCCATCAGCGGTCCGTACCTCAACCTCGTCAGCCTGAACTGAGGCACTGACCGCGCTTCGACTTTCATGATTTCCACACGATTCGTACTCAAGCGGCTGCTGTTGCTCGTCCCCGTACTGGTGGGAGTGGCGTCGCTCGTCTTCTCCATCCTGCATCTCTCCCCGGGCGACCCGGCGCTTACCATCGCGGGCGAGCGCGCCAGCGAGGAGTTCGTCCGGCAGATCGAAGAGAGCCTCGGCCTGAACGACCCCATCTGGGTGCAGTACGGGCGGTTCCTCGCCGACGCCGCGCAGTTCCAGTTCGGCGAGTCCTTCATCATCCAGCGGAACACCGCGGTGCGCGAGGTGCTCGCCAACAAGCTGCCGGTCACGCTCGAACTCGCCATCTACGGCCAGCTCATCGGCATCTCGCTGGGCATCCCGCTCGGTATCCTGAGCGCCGTCAAGCAGGACAGCATCACGGACCACCTGACTCGCATCGGCGCGCTCGCCGGCATCAGCGTGCCCATCTTCTGGAGCGGTCCGCTTCTCATCTTGCTGTTCGCGCAGATGCTCGGCTGGCTCCCGACGAGCGGCCGTATCTCGGTGCTGTACAACGTCGAGGCCATCCGGGTGACGGGGCTCGTCACGGTCGACACCCTCATCGCGGGCAACTGGGACATGTTCGTCTCCGCGGTCCGCCACATGATTCTCCCGGCGTCGGTCATCGGCGTCTACTCGATGGCGCTCATCTCCCGGATGATGCGCTCGTCGATGCTGGAGGTCATCCGGCAGGACTACATGCGGACCGCCCGCGCGAAGGGCCAAGGCGCGAAGATAACGGTCCTGAAACACGGCTTCCGCAACGCGATGATTCCCGTCATCACGGTCATCGGCATCCAGTTCGGTGGCCTGCTCGGTGGCGCAGTGCTGACGGAGACGGTGTTCGCCATCGGCGGCATCGGGACGCTCCTGGTCGAGGCCATCAAAGTCGGCGACTACCCCATCGTACAGGGGACGGTCCTGACGTTCGCGTTCCTGTTCACGCTTGTCAACCTCGGCGTCGACATCACCTACTCCGTCCTTGACCCGAGGATCGAACAATGAGCACGGAAACCACGACCACGAACGAGACGGCGTCGGACGTCGACCAGCGCGGGCTCATCGACCGCCTGACCGCGTCGCAGTTCGTCTCTCGACTGCTGTCGAACCGCCTCGCGCTCGCCGGCATCGCCATCATCGTGGCGATGGTGGTCATCGCGCTGTACGCGCGGCTGTTTTTGGACCTCGACGTCATCACGCAGTCGCAGCTCGGCACGAACCCGAACCGCGCCGCGCCGAGTCTCGACTTCCCGTTCGGCACCGACGGACAGGCCCGGAGCCTCCTGCCGCGAGTGGCGTACGGCGCGTGGTACGCGATGCTGTTCGGAACCGTCACGGTCGCCGCCTCGACCGTCCTCGGCGTCGGTCTCGGCATCGTCGCGGCCTACTACGGCGACGTGACCGACAACGTCATCATGCGGACGATGGACGTGCTGCTCGCGTTCCCGTCGCTGCTGTTGGCGCTGGCGCTCGTCGCCATCTTCCCCGACGACCTCGGGCTGTGGCGGGCGGTCGCCGCGCTGACGCTCGTCTACACGCCGCGGTTCGCCCGCGTCGTCCGCGGGGCCGCGCTGACCGTGCTCGAAAACGAGTACATCGACGCGACGGTCGCGCTCGGCGCGGCCGACCCGCGGGTGCTGGTTCGGCACGTCCTGCCGAACTGCCTCGCGCCCATCACGGTCCAGAGCACGCTCAACTTCGGGCTGGCCATCATCGACCTCGCGGCGCTGTCGTTCCTCGGCTTCGGTGCCGAGGCCGGCACGCCCTCGTGGGGGCTCATGCTCTCGAACGGCGTGAGCCAGGGCCTGCTCACGGGCGTCTGGTGGTGGTCGTTCTTCCCCGGGTTCTTCCTCGCGCTCACCGTGCTGGGGTTCAACCTCCTCGGCGACGGCATGCGCGACGCGCTCGACCCGCGGATGCGCGAAGCGGTCGACTGATAGACCGTGGCCGCGCCACCGGAACCGCGGGACGCGGACGCGCCCCCCGCACGCGAGCGGGCGGCGGTTCGCCTCCGCCTCGTCGGCACCGCGGCCCTCGCGGGTTCGCTCGTCTCGGCCGTCGTGCTGGCCGCCACGCTGGTCGCCGGTGACTTCGCGGGGAGCGTCGAGACGACGTTCGCGCTCGGCTCGCTCGCGTTCGGGTTCGGCCTCCTCGGCTGGTCCGGGGCGGTCGCGCTCGGCCGCGGCATCGAGTCGATGCAGACGCACCTCGACACCGGTACGGGGTGGACGGAAAGAGACGCTCGGCGGGCGATGGCCCGGATTCTCGGGTTCGGACTCGGCGTGATGCTCGGGGCGACGGCGGTCGGGTCGGCCGTCTCGGTCGTCGCCGCCGTCGCCTGAGCGGGTCGCGCTCCGACCGACTCGTCTCGTTCAGGCCCTCGGGAGCCGGAGTTCGACGACCGTCCCGTTGGGTTCGTTGTCCACGATGTCCATCGAGCCGTTGCTGTTCGTCACCGTCCAGCGGACGAACCAGAGCCCGAGCCCGTTCGTGTGCTGGAGCGGTGACTCCCGCCCGGTCATGAGCGATTCGCGTTCGAGCGGCGGGAGTCCCGGCCCGTCGTCGACGACGCGGATGACCACCTGTTCGGTGTCGTCGTCCTCGGTGACAGAGAGTTCGATTTTGACCTCGCCGCCGCCGTAGACGACCGCGTTGTCGACCAGTTCGTTCACCGCGAGTTCGAACGTCGCGTGCGCCCACGCGGTCGCGGTCTCCGGCGCGTCGACGGTGATGGTCGCCTCGGGGTAGCTGAGCCGAGCGCCCTCGACCACGCTGCGAACGCAGCCGGCGACGTTCTGTGGTTGCACTCGCTCCGTCACGTTGGGGTCGAGCGCGGAACTGAACTTCCGCGCCGTCTCGGCGAGCGAGAGGAGTTCGCTCGTCGCCCGCTCGATGGCCGCTGCCGACTCGCGCACGTCGTCGTCGTCGGTGCCTTCGAGCACCATCTCCGCGTGGGCCTGCGCGATGTTCATCTTGTTCCGGAGATTGTGTCTGACGACGCGGTCGAGGACCGAAAGCCGTCGCTCGCGCTCTCGGAGTTCGGACACGTCGCGGCCCACGCAGACGATGCCGTCGAACTCGTCTTCGGAGCCCCTCGCCGCGATTGTCGTCTGAAACTGCCGCTCAGTGCCGCCTCGGTCGGTGACGACCGTCTCGATGGTCTCTTTGATGCTGTCGCCCGCGATGAGCGACGCGATGGCCTCCAAGAGCGCTTGGGAGTGTCGTTCGCCGAACACCGAGGAGACGTGCTCCCCGACGAGTTCGTCGGGGTCACGGCCCAGCAGGTCGGCGGTCGCGCTGTTCGCGAGGACGAATCGGAGGTCCCCGTCCAGCGTGTAAATCGCGTCGGCGGTCGTCTCGACGATGCGCTCGTAGCGCTCTAGCTCCTCGGAGCGGGCCTTCCGCTCGGTGATGTCTTGGACGGTCCCCCGGTAAACGGGCGCGTCGGTCTCCGTGGCCGCGACGCCGCGGACGTTCACCCACCGAACCTCGCCGTCTGTCGTCACCAGTCGACACTCGACTGACTGTTCTTCGCCGGTCTCGACGAGGTGTTCGAACGCCGCGCGGACCCTCGGTTCGTCTTCGGGATGATAGAAGGAAAACGCGTCCGAGAGGTCGTAATCGTCTCCCGGGTCGACGCGGATCAGCTCCGCGAGTCCGCTCGTGAACAGGACTGCCCCGGTTCGCATATCGACTTCCCACGCGCCGACCGCGGCGATTTTCTGACTCTGGTCGAACAGGTCGAGCAGTCGCTCGCGTTCGCGCGCCTGTCGCTTCAGTTCGGTCACGTCCTCGATGGAGGTGATCACACCGACGCGCTCCTCGTCGCTCCTGTTCAGGGGCGCGACGTTGACGACGAGCCAGCGACGCTCGTCGTCGGTCTCGATCCCGTGTTCGAAGCCCTTGACCGTCTCGCCGGTCTCCCTCACCCGATCGAAGGGGAGGTCGCCGGGGTCGAGCGGCTCTCCGCGCTCGTCGACGAGGTCCCACTCGGGCGCGTCGTACGGCTGTCCGAGCACGACCGACCGCCGCAGGCCGAGAATCTCCTGGGCCGCCTCGTTGGCGCGCACGACGATTCCGCCTTCGTTGAGAACCGCGATTCCGACCGGACTCGTCTCGAAGAGCTGTTTGAGGGTCTGCGTCTCGTGGACGAGTTGGTCCCTGAGCGCGTTGCGGACGGTCGCGTCGGTCTGGAATCCGACGAAGTGGGTGAGTTCATCGTCCTCGTAGACCGGCGATATCTTCAGGTCATTCCAAAAGGGTGTCCCGTCCTTCCGGTAGTTGGTGAGGCTGACGGCGGCGCTCTCACCGTTCTCGACCGCCTCGCGAAGCGTCTCGACCGGCTCGGGGTCGGTTTCGTCACCCTGTAGAAACCGACAGTTCCGACCGACGACCTCCGAGCGGTCGTAGCCGGTCATCTCCTCGAAGGCGTCGTTGACGTACGTGAGCGGTTGGTCCTCGTCGGCCTCGGTGATGGTGATGCCGACCGTCGCGCTGTCCATCGCGCGGCGATACAGCGCCAACTGGAGCGACTGCCGTCGGGTCTGAAGGAGCGATTCGACCCGCGACCGGATGGCCGCGCCCGGCGCGGGCACCGCGAGCACGTCGTCCGGAACGTCGTCGAGTCGCTGTGCGGCGACCGCCTGTTCGTCTCGGGCGACCGTCAACAACACCGGAACGAACCGGTCGCCGGCGTCGGCTTTGCGCTCGGCGAGCGCCTCCGCGAGGGTCGAGTACGTCCCCATGTCGACGATACAGAGGTCGAACTCCGGGAGTTCGGCTTCGTCCTCGCGGCCGCGCTCCCAGACGACGACCTCGTACGCGTCGAGGAGGTCGGCCAGTAGCTCGCGGTCGCGAGCGCCGCGAACCGCGAGGAGTATCCGTTCCTCTCCGGACGCGCCTCGCGCGGAACAGACTCCGTTTCGGGACGCGTCGTCGCGCACGGTCACTCAGCCTCGTTCCACGTCGGCGTCCCCGTGAGGACGCCTCGGAGCTCGTCGAGCGGTTCGCCGACGGTGATGCCGTCCGTCCCGATTTCGAACGACCGGAGCGTCGGCTCGAACCCACCGAACCGCTTTTTGAGGACGCCGACGGCCTTGCGGATCTCGCCGCGAACCTCGATGTAGCGGATAAACAGGATGTTGTCCGCGAGGTAGCTCACGTGGTTGTCCGAGGCGTGGAACGCGCCGGTGACCTGCTGGATCTCCTCGGTCAACACGACGGTGACGCCCATGTTCTTGAGGTACCGCGCCAGCGCGTGGAGTTCGCGGCGGATGTCGCTGCGCTCGTCGTTGAGGCTGAGTTCGTAGCCGGCCGTCCCGTCTATCAGCACGAACGCCGTGTCGTTCGCCTCGACTTCGTCGCGCACCTGTTGGGCGAACTCGTCGGTCGAAAGCGAGAGCGGTTCGACGGCGTCGACTCGGAGGTTCCCCGACTCGACGAGGTCGTCGATCGGGATGCCGATGGACTCTGAGCGGTGCCTGAAGCTCTGTTCGCTCTCTTCGAACAGGTAGATGGCGGCGCGCTCGCCGCGGTCTGCAGTCGCCCGCGCGAACGCGGTCCCAGTCGTCGACTTGCCGACCCCGCTCGGGCCGCTGACGAGCGTGATGCTCCCGCGTTCGATGCCGCCGCCGAGCAGGTCGTCGAGGTCGTCGATGCCCGACGAGAGCGGTTCGATGGTGAACTCGCGGTGGTGGGCTTCGGGGACGAGCCGCGGGAAGACGCGCATCCCGCGGTCGCCGTCGATTCGCATGGCGTGCGGGCCCCTCTGGGAGTCCGACCCCCGGAACTTCTCGACGCGGACCGACCGCCCCTGTTCGGACCGCGACAGCGATACCGAGCCGTCGCAGAGGTACGCGAGCGTCTCGTCGGTGTCGCCGCTCGACGGCTGGCTCGTAAACAGCGTCGTCGCCCCCGACCGCTTGAGGTAGCTCAGGAGCGACGAGACGAGCCGACGGAACTGGTAGCTGTCCGACGAGAGCCGACCGAGTTGGCTCAGCGGATCGATGACGACTCTGTCGGGGTCGTGTTCCTCGATTGCGTCCCGGAGTTCGTTCGCCGTCGACTTCCCCTCGACCTCGCTCGGCGACAGCATGGTGTACGCCTCGTCGTCGAAGAACGCCTCGGGCGACGGACTCAAGTCGAGAACCGGGACTGTCGACAGGTCGAACCCGAGCGTCTCGGCGTTCGCCCTGAGGTCGGTGGCCGACTCCTCGAACGAGATGAAAAGCACGTCCTCACCGTTTTCCACTCCCGCGGCCAGGAAGTGGTAGCCCACGATGGTCTTTCCCGCCCCCGAAACCCCTCGAACCATGTACGTCCGATTCGGCACTAGCCCGCCGTCCAGTACCGTGTCGAGTCCGGTGATATCCGTGGAGAGCCTCGGGGAAGGATCCGTCATGTCTCACACGTCTCATTCAGGGACCAAGAAACTACCACCGGTCTGAATTTCTGTGATTCAGAACACAACGTCGCAACGCGAGGCGTTTCGTGACGGTCAGACCGCTTCGGCCTGCGTTGCGGTCTTCCGAATCTCGTCGAGGACGGAGTCGAGGGCGAGCACGTCGGACAGCGCCTCCATCGCGCTGGAGAAGGGGACGTCGAGCGCGTAGCTGTAGTAGTTCCCGCGCGACCCGGTGCGGTTCTCCTCGGCCGACAGGATACCGAGCATCCGGAGGTCCGAGAGGTGATTGTGGACCGACCGCTGGGCGAGCGGGTCGATGCCGGCGGAGTTGCACAGCCGGAGATACTCCTGATAGAGGTCGCGCATCCGACACGGCGTCTCGTCGTGGGCGGCCTTCGAGACGACCGCGAGGAGCGCGAAGTGGCCGTTTTCGGTGAGTTCGCGCATTCCCTCGACGACGCGCTCCTGTTCGAGTTTCTGCCGGGCGATGTCGACGTGGTCGAGCGTGATTCGCTCGTCGTCTTTGTTCTCGGCGTGTTCGCCCGCCAGCCGCAGGAGGTCGAGCGCCTGTCTCGCGCTCCCGCTGTCGCGGGCGGCGAGCGCCGCACAGAGGTTGAGCACGCCCTCCTCGCAGGCGTCCTCGGCGATGGCGACCTCCGCGCGCGATTCGAGGATGTTCTGGAGTTCGGGCGCTTGGTACGGCGGGAAGTGGAGTTCGCGCTCGCAGAGGGTGTCCTGCACGCGCGGGTCGAGCTGGTCGTGGAACTTGAAGTCGTTCGAGATGCCGATGAGGCCGACCTTGGCGTCTTCGAGCTTTCCGTTCGACCGCGCCCGCGGGAGTTCGTAGAGGAGTTCGTCGCGGTCGCCGATGGAGTCCACCTCGTCGAGGACGATGAGCACCGTCCCGCCCACGTCGTCCAACTCCTGAAACAGTTTCTTGAAGACGGTCTGTTGGGGGTAGCCGGTCGAGCTGATCTCCGCGCCCGGCGGTCGAAGCTCGTTGACGAGTTCGACCGCCACCTGGTACGAGGAGTTGAGCGTCTTGCAGTTGATGGAGATGACGCTGAGGTCCACGTCGTCGTACTGCGAGACGTCTTCGAGGAGCATTTCGAGGAGGAACTCGGTGACCGCGGTCTTCCCCACGCCGGTGTTGCCGTACAGGAAGACGTTGTTCGGCTCCCAGCCGTCGACGACCGGTTGGAGCGCGTCCATGTACTCCGAAATCTCGTCGTCGCGCTCCTCGATGCGCTCGGGCTTGTAGGACTCCCCGAGGGCGTCCTTGTTGGTGAAGACGTTTTGTTTTCGCTCGAACCGGCGCATTAGCGTCGGTCCGTTGTAGCGTCCCCTTATTTAAAACCCCGATTTCATCTGATTCATGTGAATTGGAGCGGCGGTGTCGTTGGGGTCGGACCGCGTGTTCGGGTCAGAATCGTCGCCATCTAGGCGGGTCACGGTACCATATATCGTGGTTCGTGTGAACTCGTTTGAACAGACACACACCACTATTACAAGTGAATGAGAGTACGCGAGAGTGACTAGTAGAACAACAGAGCATATTTTCAACTAAAGCGATGACATGTTCTGGTGCTCACGATGCGAGTCTCGGTGGGACGTGTCTGCTGTGAACGGCGCGTAACCGGTCTGAAACGCCCCGAATCACCTGCAGCGGTGGTGGGTGGTGAGGGGTGAGTCCCGTTCGCGGTTCACTTGCATCGGTGCTCTCCCCACGCGGCCGTTGGTGCCACCCCCTCCGCAGCGTCACCGCGCTTCACGTGTAACGGTGGTGTCTGTGGGTCCGCCGGCCCCCTCCCTTCCGCCGCCAATTCACTTGCAAGCGTGGTGTGTGGGTGTCGAGCCTCGGGTTCGTCCGCCGTGCTCACGAGTGGTTCACTTGTACAGGTGGTCTGTACGGGTAGTCAATCGACGCAGTTGTTCCGGTCGGCTCCGTTGAAATCCGCAGAATCTGATGGACTCGGCGTGCTGAATATAGAGCGTGCATTCAGCACGGAGAACTCGTTTATTCCGTCTCACTCACACTGAACTAACCGCGGAGTAGCGACTGCGAACGTTCCAACGCTTATTCGACGATCTCGAATGGTGCGGCGAGTGCGATTCCCGTATCGTTATCGGAGAATCCCCAGTAGATGAATCGGTACGTTCCTGCCGTATGTATCGTACACCGTTGAAATGGTCCCCAGAAGTCGTTCGCACTGAGTTCCATCTCCCATCGGAGCTCGTCGCCAGGGGCCAGTATCTGTTCAGAGGATGACCACTCGTACTCGTCTCGCACACCGATTGTGTTTCGCCACGTCCCCTTATCGACCAAGCGCTGAATCATGTATCGTGGTTTCCCGAGTGTGGTGAGGGAGTCAGTAGACTCGTTTGTGAGCGTCGCGACGAATTGCTCACCTAGCGAGATAGATTGTGGCACTGTCAGAGACGCATATCGAAGGTAGTCCACTATCGATCGGTTGGTGAACACGTCCCCAACGTCTCGATAACCCGAAGAACAGACGTTCCGGTCACGTCGCGTAATAGTATTGAGGCACCCAGACAGGGCCGCCGTTCCGATTGCACCGGCGAGTGCGAGAACCCGGCGACGGGGGAGAGGAGGGTTCATACCAGTAACAGACGCTACCGCCTTCATGTATTTATTCTAACCTGATATCGATGACCCCGACAACTGTGCGTTGGACTAACTGATATGCGTTTTCTCTGTTCTGACCGATTCGACTCTCCGAGACTAGTGCTGAAACCCGTGACTGACACGCGCGCTGTATTCAGCACGGCCTCGACAAGCTATCGGCGGTTGAGGATTTCAACAGCGCCATCCAGTCCGGTCGGATGCTGAGGCGACGGTGTTCGCACCCCCGACGACCGCTCCGTCCCTCGAAATGTCTTTACCCCGGATACTGTTACTGACTACCGTGGACCGTTCCGCCCTCCGCGCGCTCGCACTGGCCCTCCTCGCGGTCGCCGCCCTCTCGGTCGTCGCCGCCACCATCGACTCGACCGTCGTCTCAAGCGGCGGTCCGGTCGGATTCGGTGGCGGCGACACCGGCGGCGCGGTCGCGGGAGACACAGACCAGCCCACCTTCCAGCCGACCGGCGATTCGTCCGGCAGTCTCAGCATCCCGACGCCGTGTCTCCCGTGGTTGCTCTCGCCCGGAATCCTCGCCGGAGTCGCGCTCGTCTTCGTCCTCCTCGGCGCGTACGCCTACCGAGAGACCGGTTCTCTGCTCCCGCCGCTCGCCATCTTCGCGGCGGTCGGACCGCCGGTCGTCCTGCTTTTCGCCCTGCTGACGGCGTGTCGCCGCGAGTTCTCGTTTTCGTCTCGCGCCGCGGCCGCCGCGCGGAACGTGTCGTTTCTCCCCGCCGGCGGCGGTGGCAGTCTCGGCGGCGGTGGCGCGGCACAGGCCGTCTCGCCGCCGACGCTCCTGTTCGGCCTCCTGCTCGCGGTCGCACTGGTCGTCGCGGTCTTCCTGCTCGTCACCGGGACCGACGACTCGCCCGAGGCCGACGACGAAGTCGCCCCCACCGACGAGGACGAGGGGCCGGACGTCGCCGCCGTCGGCCGCGCCGCCGGGGCCGCGGCTCAGCGCATCGAGGACGGCGACGCAGACGTCGAAAACGAGGTGTTCCGCGCGTGGGGCGAGATGACCGCGCTCCTCGACGTGCCGAACCGTCGCGCCGCGACGCCCGCCGAGTTCGCCGACTCGGCCGTCGACGCCGGCATGGACCGCGACGACGTGGGCGACCTGACGACGCTGTTCGAGGAAGTCCGCTACGGCGGCTTCGAGGCGACCCCGGAGCGGGAACGCCGGGCGGTCGACGCGCTCAGAAACATCGAAGACGCCTACGCCGATTCGACGGGGGACGACCGATGACGCTCACGCGCCGGCTGTTCCTGCTCGTCGGCGTGGTCGCCACCGTCGCGGGGTTCGCCGCCGTCGCCGGCGTCTCGCTCGGCCTCGAACTGACGGACGTCTTCCTCGGACTCGTCGCGGCGCTGGCGGCGCTGCAGGGGCTTCGGTACGTCCAGCGCCGCCGCGATTCGGCCCCGAACACCACGGTCACCGGCGACCCGGAAGCGCGGGCCACGGTCCCGATACCCGGCTCCGACTTCGACGACGACCTCGTGTCCGCGGCGGGTCGGCACACTCGCTGGGCCGCCCGCCAGCGCGTCGTCGACCGCCTCGAAACGCGGGCCACGGAGGCGCTCGTCGCTCGCGGCGGTCACGCTCCCGAGGAGGCGGCCGCGCTCCTCAAAACCGGCGGGTGGACCGACGACCCGGTCGCCGCGCGGTTCCTCGGCGCGTCCGTCTCGGTTCCGCTTCGGCAGCGCGTCCGCCTGTTTCTGTCCGGGAAGTCGTCGCTCGCCGACCGCGCCGAACGAACCGTCGCCGCGATAGAGCGAGTCGGCACCGCCGACGGTCCCGCGGGTGACCGCCGATGAGCCGCGGGTTCGACACCGAACGCTGGACCGGCCTCGACGGCTTCGTCCTCGTCGCGGCCGCCGCCGGCGTGTTCACCCGCGAGCCGTCGCTACTCCTCGCGGCCGGCCTCGGCGTCGTCGTCCTCGCCTACGTCCGGGTCGCGGCGATTCCCGAGGTGTCGCTCCGAATCGAGCGCGACCTCTCCGATGCGACGCCCGACCCCGACGACGAGGTCGAGGTCACGCTTCGCGTCACCAACGAGGGGTCGCGGACGCTGTTCGACCTCCGCGTCGTCGACGGCGTCCCGCCGGCGCTCGGCGTCGCCGACGGCCCCGCCCGACTGGGGACGGCGCTCCGCCCGGGTGCGACCGCGACCGCGACGTACACCGTCACGGCCGTCCGCGGCGAGCATTCGTGGGACGAGACGGTCGTCGTCGTCCGCGACCCGACCGGGGCCGTCGAGTCCCGCGAGACGGTCGACGCCGAGACGGCGCTCCGCTGTGAGCCCGAACTCGCCGCGACCGCCGACCTGCCGCTTCGGGGCCTCACCTCGAAGTACGCCGGGCGCGTCGAGACCGACGTGCCGGGGTCGGGCCTGGAGTTCGCCTCCATCCGCGAGTACCGCCACGGCGACCCGATTCGCCGCATCGACTGGAACCGCCGCGCCCGCACGGGCGAACTCGCCACGGTGGAGTTCCGAGAGGAGCGCGCGGCGGCCGTCGTGCTCGTCGTCGACACCCGCGCGGAGGCGCACGTCGCCCCCGACGATGGGGGCGAGACCGCGGTCGAGCGCTCCGTCGACGCCGCGAGCGTCGCCTTCTCGGCGCTCCTCGACAGCGGCGACAGCGTCGGCGTCGCGGCGTTCGGTCCCGACGAGTGCTGGCTCGCCCCCTCCTCGGGAGTCGACCACCGCGCCCGCGCCCGGCGGCTGTTCGCCACGCATCCGGCGTTCGCGCCGACGCCGCCGGACGGGGCCTTTTTCTCCTCCGTCGCCCTCCGACGGCTCCGGCGGCGACTCGCCAGCGACGCGCAGGTCGTCTTCTGCTCGCCGCTCGTGGACGACTACGCCGTCTCGGTCGCCCGCCGGTTGGAGGCCTACGGCCACGCCGTGACGGTCGTCTCGCCGGACCCGACGACGACCGCGACCGTCGGCGCGCGACTCGCGCGCATCGAGCGCGACCTGCGGCTCCGCGAACTCCGGCGGAGCGGCGTCCGCGTCGTCGACTGGGGTGACGAACCCCTCGGCGTCGCGCTCGCGCGGGCCGAAGCGGGGTGGTCGCGGTGAGCGAAATCACCCGCAAGCCGACCCGGACGGGGATCGCGATGGCGCTGTCGGCCGCCGGTTTCACCGTCCTCGCGCTCGGCTTTACCACGTCGACGGCGGCGGTCGGCGGCCTCGCCGCGACGGTCGCGCTCGCCGCCGGGCTGGTCCGGGGCTCGCGCCGCATCGTCGACGTCGCCGCCGGGCTGTTCTTCCTCTCGCTCCTCTTCGCGGGCGCGAGCGGGGCCGGGACGGAGGCGCTCTTACTCGCCGCGGTCGGGTCGATACTCGCGTGGGACCTCGCCGACAACGCGCGCTCCGTCGGCGAACACCTCGGCCGCGAGACCGACACGCGCCGGCTCGAACTCGTCCACGCGGCGGCGACGCTCGTCGTGCTCGCGGTCGGCGCGGCCGTCGTCTACGGCGCGGACCGGACGGCCGCCGGCGGCCAGCCCGTCACGGCCGTCGTCTTACTGTTGGTCGGCGTCGTCGCGCTCGTGGCGGTCGTCGCGCGTTGAGCGGCGTGTCCGTCTCGCGTCTCGCGCTCCCGTCTCCGCTCTCCCGATTACTCCAGCGTCGGCACGGTCACCCGGCCGAGCACGTCGTCGACGACGTCCGATTTCCGCACGTCTTCGACCCGCGCGTCCGGCGTCAGAACGAGGCGGTGGGCGAGCACGGACTGCGCGACGCGCTTTACGTCGTCGGGCGTGACGAACTCGCGGCCCTCGATGACGGCGCGGGCGCGGGTGGCCTCGAACAGCCGCTGGGTCCCGCGGGGCGAGACGCCGATGCGGACCCGGCGGTCGGTGCGCGTCTCCCGCGCGAGTTTCGCCATGTAGTCGAGCAGGTCGTCCTCGACGCGGACCGACTCGGGCGCGCGGCGGACGGCGGCGACGGCGTCGCGGTCGAGGACGCGCTCGACGCTCGGGCTCTGTTCGCTCCGGCCGGCGCGCCGGTGGAGGAGTTCGACCTCGCCGTCGAGGTCGGGGTAGCCGATGGCCGACTTCACGACGAACCGGTCGACCTGCGCCTCGGGCAGGGTGAACGTCCCCTCCTGTTCGACGGGGTTCTGCGTGGCGATGACGAAGAAGGGGCTCGGGAGCTGGTGGGTCTCGCCGTCGACGGTCACCTGCCCCTCTTCCATCGCTTCGAGGAGCGCGGCCTGCGTCTTCGGCGGCGCGCGATTTATCTCGTCGGCGAGGACGACGTTGGCGAAGATGGGCCCCGGTGAGAACTCGAAGGTCCGCTCGCGTTCGTCGTAGATGTTCGTCCCGGTCACGTCGGCCGGGAGGAGGTCCGGGGTGAACTGCACGCGGGAAAACGACAGTCCGAGCGCGGTGGCGACGCTCCGCGCGGTGAGTGTCTTTCCGGTTCCCGGGACGTCTTCGAGGAGGACGTGACCGCGGGCGAGGACGCCCGTCAGGACGGTTTCGAGGAAGGCTCGGTCGGCGATGACGGCCTCCGAGATGGCGTCGAGCACCTCGGCGCACGTCTCGCTGGCCGTGTCGATGTCCATACATCTCCCGGGTCTGCGTGCGACTTATTCCCATTGGTCGGCGGCGCTCGGGCCGGTCGCTCGCCCGTCGGCGACACCGCCCGCCCCGATCGGCCCCGCCCGGCGCAGACCCGCCGACCGCATCCGTGTGACTCTCCGCCGCGGCCCTCGGAAATCGAAACGGATTAAACTATCCGCGAGAGAGACAACGATGGAAGCCGAGGTAGCCTAGCCCGGCCAAGGCGGTAGATTCGAAATCTACTGTCCATTCGGACACGTGAGTTCAAATCTCACCCTCGGCGCTTCTCGCGGCCACAACATTTCGAGCGGCGCGTCTCGTCGCGTCGCGACTTCGTGGCCGCGTGTGCAACGTCCTGAGATTTGAATCAAGGAGCGACCGCACGGGAGCGACTGCGGTTCAAATCTCACCCTCGGCGCTTTTCCGCGGCCACAACATTTCGAGCGGCGCGTCTCGTCTCGTCGCCCCTCACTCCTCGATGCCCTCTCTCAACTCCCACTCTCCCCAGTGAACGAGTTCGCTCGTGTCGATGCGCTCGCGCCACCCCTCTCGCTGAAGCACCGGCTCCTCCGGGAAGCCGTCTTCGGGATAGCCGACGCAGAGATACGCAATCGGCTCGACGTGGTGCGGAATGCCCAGCACCTCGCGGACCTCGTGCGGGTAGAGAAACGACACCCAGCCGACGCCGACGCCCTCGGCCCGCGCAGCCAGCCAGAGGTTCTGCACGGCGAGACACGTCGAGTAGGCGTCCATCGCCTGCATCGTGTTGCGCCCGAGGACGTGCGGCGCGTCGCGGGTCGGGTCGCAGGTGACGCAGATGTTCACCGGCGCGTCGGTGATGCCCTCCAACTTCAGCCGGCCGAACTCCGACTTTCGAGGCTCTCGATAGCCCTCGCGGGCCGCCGCAATCGCCCGCTCCGCGATGGACGCGATCTCCGCTTTCGTCTCGTCGTCCTCGACGACGACAAAGTCCCACGGTTGCGAGAAGCCGACGCTCGGGGCGTGATGCGCGGCGTCGAGCAGTCGCGCCAGCGTCTCCTCGGTCACCGGGTCGTCGCCGAACCGCCGGATGTCCCGCCGCGCGTATATCGACTTGTACACTCCCGACCGCTCGCGCTCCGTGAACCCAACCATCGTTTCGATAGTCCAGACTGGTTTGCAAATCGGTTCTGATACGCCCGACGGAGCGGACTCCGTGCTCGAAATAGTTAATAATCAGACACGAATAGCGACTGCATGGACGCCGCACTCGAACACAAACTCGACACGGTCATCGCCCTCCTGTATTTGCTCCTGCTCATCGAGAGCTACCGAGTGGCCGGCTACTTTGGTGCCGCGTTCGTCGTCATCGTTACTATCATCGTCGTCGTCATTCGTCCGGAGTAACCGCTTCGACGTTTGAAGCGAGTGCCGCCGTTACACGTGATTAGTGAGTCTTCCGCACGGGGCCGTGCAGTCCCTCGATTTCACTTTCACTCTACTAGGATGCGATACATATCCCCTGCCCGCGTCAGCGCAAGTATGAGTGCGAACGCAGCAAGCGCGGACACGAGCGAACGGGACGGGACGCGACGCATCGACGTGACGACGGTCCGGACCGGCCGCGTCGCCGACTTCGCGGAGACGGAACTCGGCGACGCCGCTATCGGGTTCGAGCGCCGGGGCGGCTGGACCTACCTCGTCGCCAAAGACACGCAGTAGTCCGGACTCAGCCGTCCCGGGAGCGGGAGAAAAACGCGGACGCGGACGCGACGGGGTCGTTTTCTCAGTCGTCGGCCGACGCGGGCGTCGGCGACGTGTGATTCGGCGCGAGCAGTCGGTCGAGCGCGTCCACCATCGCCTGGACGCTCGCCCGCGTGATGTCGGCGTGCGACGCCGCGACGGTGACGCTTCGGTCGCCGAGCGACATCGTCACCTCGACGGTCACGACGGCGTCGGTGCCGCCGGTGATGGCGTCGACGTGGTACTCGTCGAGTTGGGCGTCGGCGTCGGGGCCGAGCGCCTCGCGGACGGCCTTCACCGCGGCGTCGACCGGGCCGGAGCCGGTGTCGGAGGCGACGCGCTCTTCGCCCTCGACGCGGAGGCGGACGCTCGCGGTCGGCGTGCCGCCGCCCGAGGCGGCCGTGAGGTCGAGCAGTTCGACCTGCCGGGCGCGCTCGCGTCCCTGTACGTCCTCTGCGAACGCGAGGAGGTCGGCGTCGGTGACGCGCTTGCCGCGGTCGCCGAGTTCCTTCACGCGCTCGACGACGGCGGCAACTTCCTCGTCGGTGGCGTCGACGCCGTGCTCCTCCAGCGCGGCCTTGACGCCGGCGCGACCGGCGTGCTTCCCGAGGACGAGGCGGCGCTCGCGGCCGACCGTCTCCGGCGGGTACGGCTCGTACATCGCGTCGTCCTTGAGCGTTCCGTCGGTGTGGATGCCGCTCTCGTGGGTGAACGCGTTCTGACCGACGACCGCTTTGTTCGGCGGGAGCGAGACGCCCGTGGCCTGCGCGACCTTCTGGGCGAGCGCGTACAGTTCGTCGAGCTTCACCGACTCGACGTCGTAGCAGTGGTCGAGCGCGATGGCGACCTCTTCGAGCGCGACGTTGCCGGCGCGCTCGCCGATGCCGTTGACCGTGGTGTGGACGAGGTCCGCGCCCGCGGCGAGGCTGGCGTGGACGTTCGCCATCGCGAGGCCGAGGTCGTCGTGGGTGTGCGTCGAGGTCGGGCCGAGCTCAGCGAGCCGGGAGACGACCTCGTAGGTGTGTTCGGGGCTCGTGTGGCCGACCGTGTCGGCGAAGCAGAAGCGGTCGGCACCGGCGTCGTGGCTGGCGCGAGCGAGCGATTCGAGGAACTCCGGGGCGGCCCGCGAGCCGTCCTCGCCGATGACCTCGACCCAGAGGCCGTGGTCCTTGGCGTAGGCGACGAGCTCGTCGGTCGTCTCGACGACGCCCTCGCGGGTCGTCCCGACCTTCGACTCGACGTGTCGGTCGCTCGCCGGGACGACGAGCGTGATGCCGTCCACGTCGCAGTCGAGCGCGAGGTCGACGTCGTTCTTGACGCCGCGGGCGAAACTCGTCACGGTCGCGTCGAGACCGAGCGACGTGACGCGCTTTATGGTCTCGCGCTCGCCGGGGCCGGTGCAGGCGCTGCCGGCTTCGATGTAATCGACCTCGGCGCGGTCGAGCGCGCGGGCGATATCGGCCTTCTGGGCGGGCGTCAGGGAGACGCCGGGGGCCTGCTCGCCGTCGCGGAGCGTGGTGTCTAAGAGCTGTACTGAATCAGAAGTGCGTAGCTCGGGGGTCTTCCCGAATCGTTCGTTCACGGTAGAATCGTGTCCTTGTGGGTTAGAACCGTCGAATTTCACAGCCAGCCGTCTCGCGACGACTTACTCTATCCTCCGTCGGTGTGGTAGGTTCCGACATAGTAGTTGAAGACATTTGTCGATGAAGGGATAAAAGAGATGGTTCCGACAGAAATTGGTGTCTCTCCGGGGACCGCGCTGGACGGGCGTCGATTCGAGGCCGACGAGTCACTCCGAAATCTCGACCAGGTCGCCGGGTTCGACGCCGTCGGCAGCGCCCGCGGGGAGTTCGACGATGGTGTCGGCCATGCCGAAGCCGATGCCCGTCCACGCCGACAACCGCTTTTTCTTCGTCACCTCGTCGCCGACGAGCCAGAGCGCGTCGATGTCGAACGGGACGAACACCATGTGGAGGCTGTGGCGGTCGGCGTCGTCGAACCGGAAGACGAGTGCGTAGTCGTCCGGCACTGAGCCGCGGAACATCAGCCCGCGCGCCTGCGAGAGAAACGAATCGGCCGTCTCCACGTCCGACGCGAGGGTCGATTGGGTGCCGTTCTGTCGGTGAACGAGTCTCACGACCCGGCTTCGATTGCAGGCGTGATGAAACCACCGCCGAGACGGCGGGCCGTCCGCCGCCGAGAGCAACGTTTAGGCCCGCCCCGCCCCGAACGCGCATCATGGAGCGGACGCCGACAGGGACGCCCGTGGGGGTCGATGACCCCTACGACCACGCCGGCCGCTGCGACCACCTCACGAGCGACGGCGCGTGTCGCCTCGCCCGCGAGTACGCCGACCGCGACCCGGCGTTCGCCCGCGAGCGCGCCCGAGCGGACTACGAGTGCGTCGCGGCCGCGGCGGGCTGTGACTTCCGCGACTGCCCGCACTACGCCTCGACGACGAGCGGCCGCGAGTGCATCCGGTGCGGCCTCGAAGAGGTCCGAATGGCCCACGATTCGACCGCCCGCCCGCTACTCGAAGAACACCACCTCTCGTACGGTGGCCGCGGCGGTGATGGCGACGGTGACGGCAGCGAACCCTCTCACGAAATCACAGTCGCGCTGTGTCGGTGGTGTCACACGAAGGTCCACAAGTCGTTCGCCCGCATCGACGACGACGCCTCGCCCGACGTCGAGGCCATCGCCGAGCGGGAGGGTCGCCGGACGAAGGAACTCGACGAACTCGGATTTCAGACGGCTCGGGACCGCGCCGGCGACGAGTGAGTCGCCGTGGCGACTCCCGTCCCCAACCGCCCCCGACGTGCCAATCTGATGCACGGATACGCGTATCTCGACCACTCTTCGATTGACTTTTAGGCACGGTGGTCCAATCCGGGACATGACCCGCATCGTCGTCATCGACAACCACGGGCAGTTCACCCACCTCGAACGGCGCGCGCTCCGCGACCTCGGCGTGGACACCGAACTCATCGACAACGACACCGACCCCGCGGACATCGACGCGGACGGCATCGTCCTCTCCGGCGGCCCCGACATGGACCGCATCGGCCGCAGTACCGACTACCTCGACCTCGACGTGCCCGTCCTCGGCATCTGTCTCGGCATGCAGGTTCTCGCCGAGGAGCTCGACGGTCGCGTCGGCTCCGGCGACTACGGCGGCTACGCCGACGTGGACGTCGAAATCCTCGACGAGGACGACCCCCTTATCGGCTCGCTCGCCCCCGAGACCCGCGTCTGGGCCAGCCACGCCGACGAGGTCAAGGAGGTCCCCGAGGGCTTCACCCACACCGCCACGAGCGACGTGTGTACCATCGAGGCCATGAGCGACGCCGACCGCGACCTCTACGGCGTCCAGTGGCACCCCGAGGTCGCCCACACCGCCGAGGGTGAGGAAGTGTTCGAGAACTTCATCGACATCTGCGAGCGGTAATCGACGACTGCCAGCGGTCGGCCGTTCGACCGCGGCCGCCTTCGACCGCGGCCGCGTGCTCCGCGGCGACGCGCTTTTCTCCCTCGCCGCGACCCGACTCTCTCTCCTGTCGCCGACGCGGAAAACCGCGTCCCGGCGACGCGACGCAATCTCTCACGGTCGTTCCTCGGAAGCAAGCCGAGACATTTACCGGCCTCCGTTCTGTCTGTTCGGGAAATGACCTCCACCCAGAGCGACCTCGCTGGGCTCTCGCGGTTCATCTTCCGCGCGCCCAGCTGGTACACGAGTCTCGGGTTCGCCCTGCTCGTCGCCGCGATGGCGGGCATCGGGGCGTTCGACTCCGGGGACCTCGCCGGCTCGTGGCGGGGCATCTTCTTCCTCGGTAGAGACGCTTGGGAAGGCATCTTCTTCATCGGGATTCCGACCGTCGTCGCGGCGTTCGGCACCACCGGCGTCGACCGGTTCGTCGGCGGGAAGCTGACGCACAACCGCTCGTCGCTCCTCGCGCTCGCCGGCGAGGTGATCATCGTCACGTTCCTCACCGGGGCCGCCATCGTCTCCGTCTTCACGGGCCTCGGCCAGACGTTCGTCTTCGACGCGCTCGTGGTCGCCCTCGCGTCGGTGTTCGCCTTCCGCCTGCTCATCGTGATGGCCGTCTCGCGGTCGTCGCTTCTCATCGCGGCGGTCCCGGCGAGCATCCAGACGCTCACGTCCGCCGCCCTCCTGTTCGTCTACAGCGGGACGCTCCGTTTCTTCGAGGTCGGCGGCCCCATCCTCGACGCCTATCTGATGCCGTATCTCGCCCGCCCCGACCGGGCCCCGCCCGAGCTGTCGGCCATCGCGCTGAGCCACTTCCAACTCCTCGCAATCACCTGCGTGATGTACGCCCTCGGCGTCTACGTCTTCCTCCGCATCGTCGACCGGCCGTGGCGTCGCGGACTCGGCGTGTCCGTCCTCGACTTCATCCGCGGCTTCATCGGCCACATCGCCGAGGGCACTCGCGAACTGGAGGACTTCTTCGAACAGCTCGGACAGGAGGCCATCGTCCCCGTCACCGTGCTCTCGTTCGAGCGCGAGGACGGCACCGAGAAGGCCCGGTTCGTCCTACCGATGATTCACCCGGGTCCGATGGGCGAAATCGGCGGCGGCAACTTCCCCGAGCGCGTCGCCCGCCGGGCCGAGGGCCTCGTGTTCCCGCCCCACGCGACCGCGGGCCACGACTTCAACCTCGTGACCGAGCGCGAGGTCGACGTGGTCCTCGACGCGGCCGACGACGCCTACGAGCGCATCGAGTACAGCTCCGAGGTGACCGAAAGCGCCCGCGTCCAGTCCGGCGACGCGAAGATGCTCGGCCAGCGCTTCGGCGACGACGCGCTCCTCGTCTCGACGTACGCCCCGCAGTTCGCCGACGACGTCGAGTACGCGGTCGGCCTCTCGGCGTCCGCCGAGGCCCGCACGAGTGGCCTCCGGGACGTACTCCTCGTCGACGCCCACAACTGCAACAACGGGCTTCAGGGCCCCGACCTCGGGCACGTCACCCCGGGGAGCAAGCGGTCGTTCGACATGATTACCGCGGCCGGGCTCGCGGGGGAGGAACTCTCGGCGTCGCCGCGCGGGTCGCTCTCGCTGGGGACGGCGTTCGACCCGACCGACTGGACGCCGCGGGAGGGCATCGGCCCGCTGGGCATCCGCGTGGCCGCGACGACCGTCGGCGACCAGACGACCGCGTACGTCCTCATCGACGGCAACAACATGGAACCGGGCCTGCGCGACCGAATCGTCGAGGCGCTGACGACCGGCCCGGAGGCGAGCGTCGACGTGGCCGAGGTGATGACGACGGACACCCACATCGTCAACACCGTCGAGGCGGAAAATCAGGTCGGCGCGGCCATCGACCCCGACGAACTCCGCGAGACCATCGAGTGCCTCGTCGACGACGCGCTCGCGGACGCCGAGCCGGTCGTCGCCGGCATGGCGACCGAACGCGCGGAGGTGACGATTTTCGGCAACGACCGCACCGAGACGCTCGCCAGTCACGCCAACGTCGTCGTCTCGATGGGCGGGGCGCTCGCCATCGCGCTCATCCTCGCGGCGATGGCCGTCAGCCTGCTCGTGTATCTCCTCGCGTAGCCGACGCCGGCGGCCGGCGGCTCGTCTTCGTCCGGCGCTCCCTCCCACCTCTCGTTCTCCGCGGTTCCGCCGTCGCCACTCACGAGTTGATGCGAGCGATGAGCGACCGCCCGTCGCACTACTTCAGCGAGAGCGTTCGCGTCTCGATAGCGCCGCAACTCGGACAGACGCGCCGGTAGAACACGCTCGACCCGGTCGTCTTGGCCGACCACTCGCCGTCGTCGTCGGTGAAGCCGCACTTCGAACAGGTGCGGTCGGCCTCGCTGTATCGCTCTCGTAACCGGTCCAACGCGGTCGTCCCTCTCGGCGTTCTTCGTATTGACATGAGGTAACATACATCACTATCATGTTTAATTGTGTCGGGCGGTTTCACACCGACCTCTGGTGATACTTGCGGAATCCGAAATTCTGTGCGCGAATCGCTTCGCGTTCGTTCCGCGCGACGGCCGCGACAGCGCGGCCGCTCGCCGGGAGAAACCGAGTGCGGGGGGTGCCCGCGAGAACGTCCCTTACTCCTCGTCGGCGGCCGCGAACAGTTCGTCCACGGCCTCCTGCGCCGTCAGCGCCGCCTCCTCGGCGACCGCCTCCGCGTCGTCGGCGTCGTCGGGCGCGTTGACGTACACGTCCACGTCGAGGACGCCGTCTTCGAACGTCACGGTGACGTCGAAGTCCTTGACGCGGGACTGCTTGAAGCGGGCGAAGATGAGGCCTTCAGCCGCCTCCGCGGCGGTCTCGACCACCTCTTCGTCCGTCGGCTGTGGCATTTACGCGCCGCCGGGGCCCATCGGACCCGCGCCGCCCGCGCCGCCCTGCAGCATCTGCTGGAGCTCTTCCTGCAGGCTCTCGAACTTCTCCTGCACGCGCGTCTCCTGTTTCGTGAGCTGCTCGACGCGGACTTCGAGGCTCTCGACCTTCTCTTCGAGGTCGTCCTTGGCCGACTCGTAGTCGGTCTCGATGAGGAGTTCGCCGACCTCGCGGTACATCTTCGAGTCGCCGTCGATCTCTTCGAGCGTCGTGAGCGCCGTCTGCGCCTCGTTGAGCGCGCTCTCGGAGGACTGCTTCTGCTCGGAGACGTTCTGGGCGGTCTCCTGAAGGTTCTGCAGTTCTTCGAGCTTCTCCTGGGCTTCCGGCGGTAGACTTCCCTGCATACCCGAACCGACGGGACGCCGGCCCTAAAACACCCGCGGTCTCCTACGCGGACTCAAAAAGCGCGCCACCCGCCGACGCGACGCGCTCTGCGGTCTCTACGAGGCGTATCCACGAGTTCACGCCCGCGCGGAGCGCGACGAGGTCGCCGGCCTCGACGGTGACGACGACGGTCCGGCCCTCTCGGGCGACGCGCGCGCCGGACCGTGCGTCGTCTATCTCGCCTTTCTCGACGGCGACGCTGCGCTCGACGACGCGCGCGCGTCGCTCGGTAGAATAGTCGAATTCGAGCGAAGCGCTGTGCGCTGGGCGCACGCTACTCGACGGCGACTTCTTTGACGTTGGGCGACCGCTCTTTCAGCAGGACGCGGTGGCCGCAGTACGGACAGCGGACGCCACCGAACTCGTCCAGTTCGACATCGCGCTTGCACCGGGAACACTTGTAGCTCATTGTGAGATGGAAAGCGTCGAGGCTACTTGGGAGTTATTCGTCCTCGCCGGTGAGCGCGGCGCGGATGGAGCGGCGGACCTGCTTGCCGGCGGGGGTCTGCGGGCGGTAGGTGCCGCCGGTGAAGACCTCGCCGGTCTTCTCGTTCTTCCAGACGCCGGTTTCGACGCGAGTGACGTCGTCGCCGTCGACCTTGGAGTTGCGCATCTCTGCTTCGATTTCCTTGACGCGGCGTCGAGCGACGCGGCCGTACCGCGCGCCGAAGCGCCCGGAACTGCCGACGGATCGTGCCTTCTTCTCGGCCATAGTACCGCGAACTACCTCGCCGGTATGGATAAACCCTACGAGTCGTCTCGGGACCTGACGGGCCTAGACACGGCTTTGTCGCCGGCGCGCGTACGGGAGGCCATGACACAACACGTGGTGGTGGGTGCCGGCCCCGTCGGACTCGCGGTGATGGAACAGCTCCGAGAACGCGGGGAGGACGTGGTCGCGGTGACCCGCCACGACCCCGACTTCCTCCCCGAGGGCGTCGAGAGCCGCCTCGCCGACGTGCTCTACCCCGACCGCGCCGTCGCCGCCTTCGCGGGCGCGGACGTCGTCTACCACTGCGCTCAACCGCCGTACGACGAGTGGCCCGAACTGTTCCCCGACCTCACCCGCGGTATCGTCGCCGGGGCCGAAGCCGCCGGCGCGCGCCTCGTCGTCGCCGAGAACCTCTACATGTACGGCCCGGTGCAGGTCCGCCTCACCGAGGACCTCCCCTACGCCGCCACCGGCCCGAAGGGGCAGGCCAGAGCCGAGTGCGCCGACATCGTCCTCGACGCCCACGAAGCGGGCCGCATCGAGGCGACCATCGGCCGCGCCAGCGACTTCTTCGGCCCGCGCGTCCGCGAGTCGGCCGTCGGCGAGCAGGTGTTCGGGGCCGCCGTCGCCGGCAAGCGCGCGAAGGTGTTCGGCGACCCGCGACTCGCCCACACCTACACCTACGTTCCCGACTTCGCGCGGGCGCTCGTCCTCCTCGGCGAGCGCGACGAGGCGCTCGGCGAGGTCTGGCACGTCCCGAACCCCGAGACGGTGTCGACGCGCCGCTTCGTCGACCTCGTCTACGAGGCCGCCGAGGTCGACCCCGGCTTCCCGCACATCATCGCCGCGCCGGGCCTCGCGCTGACGCTCGGCGGCTACCTGAGCGCGCCGCTGAAGGAGCTCGCGGAGATGCGCTACGCCTTCGAGGAGCCGTACGTCGTCCGCGACGCGAAGTTCCGCGAGGCGTTCGGCGACGCCGTCGAACCGACCCCCCTGCGAGACGCCATCGCCGAGACGGTCGCGTGGTACGAATCGCAGGGAGAGGCGGGCGAGACGGAACCGGTTCGCATCGAGACGGTCCCCGAGGGAGCCGCCGAGTCGGCCTGAGTCGGTCGCCTTCCTCTCGCTCGGCGCTCTCACTCGCTACTCGTCTTGTAACCCGTCTTCGCGCAGCGCCTCGTTCAGGTCGTCGCGGACGCGCTCGCCCGTCTCGCGGTTCATCGCCGTCGTGACGATGCGATTTTCTTGGACGCTCGACCCGTCGCGAAGCAGGAGCCTGACGTTGCCGTTGTCGTCGGCGCGGGTGACCTTCGCCCGGAGTCCCGTCCGCGACCCGGTGCCGCCGGCGTCGATGGGGCCGGGAATGACCTTCTTGACGTGCGGGTGGCCGGCGACGACGCCGATTGCCCGGCGGCCCCGTCGCCCGCCGATGAGCGTGCTGTGGCTCCCGCCCAACTTTTCGGCGGGCGGGATGTCGACGACCTCCAAGGTTCGCTCGCCGCGGCTGTCGAGGACGCGCTGGACGGGGTCGTCGTCCGCGACGCGGTAGAACTCGTGGTGGAGTTGCGCGCGCGTCTCGCGCAACGGGTCGCGCTCGCCCGCGGCGTACACGGTTTCGGGCCGCTTGCGCCGAATCTCGTCGGCGACGAGACCGGCGAAGTTGCGGAGCTGGACCACCTTCGTCTCGTCGTCGGACTCGGGAACCGTCGTGACCGTCGTCTCGCCGAGTACGTCTTCTTCGTCGAGGAACGTCAGCGTCGCGCGGTCGGCCGCGAAGACGGCCACGACGGCGTCGCAGTTGGCGGTGTTGCAGGTGAGACAGTAGTCTCCCGGCTTCTCTAACGGGTTTCCACACCGCCGACAGTGCATATCGACGTGTCGGGCGTGCGCGTACAAAAGGCCGTTTATGCGGTTCGAGGCGGACGCGCCGCGACTCCAGGCGCGCGACTCGCCCGGCGAAACATATTCGTCCCCGTGTCCGAGACTCCACTCCGTATGCGCCGCCGCGCCCTTCTCGCGTCGCTGTCGCCGCTCGCGCTCGCCGGTCTCGTCGGACTGGTCGCGCTCGCGGCCGACCCCGAGACGACCGTCCGTCTCGCGACGCAACTGGGCCAATCGGCGCTCGACACGGGTCGGGGGGTCGCCTCGTATCTCAGCCGGGCCGCGCCGCTTTCGACCGCGCTGTTCGCCGCGCTCGCGTGGGTCGCCGCCGGGGGCTTCCGCGCCTTCGTCGCGCACCGCGACCCCGCGGACACGCGGACGACCGCCGAACACGCGTTCGCCCTCGTCGCCTCGGCGACCGTCCCGCTCGTGGTCGTCTTCGCACGCGACCGGCCGGTCGTCGTCGCCGGCGCGGGCGTCGCGCTCCTCGCCGCCGCCGGAGCCGTCTTCGCCGGCCGCTCGGACGACGGGGGCGTCGTCACCGGGTCGCTGTACGCGATGGCACCCGTCGCCCTCGCCGGCGTCGTCGCGTCGCTCGTCGCCGGTCCCGAGGTCGCCCGGACCGCCACGCTGGCGCTCCCGCTGGCCGTCGGCTACGCCCTCGGCGTCGCGGGCGCCCGCGGCCGGTTCCGCCTCGGCGCGACCGTCTCGGCGCTCGCGTTCGCGGTCCCCGCGTGGTCGTACTTCCCGCCGGCCGCGGAGGCCGCCGGCTTCGACCCGGAGTCCGTCGGCCTCGCGGTCGGGTTCGCGGTCGCCGCGACGCTCCTCTCACTTCCTTTTGCGGCCATCGGCTACGCGACCACGCGCACCGCGGACGCGGCGCGACAGGCGGGTGCGAGCCCCGCCGCGAGCGCCGCAGAACAGTAGGGTCGCGTCTCGGTTCGCTTTTCAGAGGTCGAGCGGTCCGGCCTTCAGGTACTCGCGCATCACGGCCGTCGCGTACGAGCCGTGGGGGAGCGCGAAGTCGAAGACGAGGTCGTCGCCAGCGCCGTCAGCGCCGCCGCCGTCGTCGTCGTCGCCGCTCTCACGGACCACGTCGAGGTCGGTGCGGACGAGAATCGCCCGGCGCGTCCCGGTCGACCGGAAGTTGCCGGGGAGGTCGAAGTCGCCCGGTTCGAGGTCGAGGTCGTCGAGGACGGCCCGCTCGATGTCGCCCTGTTCGCCCTCGGCGAGTTCGGTGTCGGTGCCGACGAGCGGGGCCGTGACGAACGCGCGGCCGCGTTCGATGTGGCGGCTCATGACGTCGACGCGGCGGCCCGTCGCGGTCTGGAGGCGGCTCACGTCGGGGAGTTCCAACCCCTCGGGCGCGTCGCGGTCGGCGAAGCAGACCACGTCGCCCTCGACGGATTCGTCGAACGGGAGGCCGCGGTCGAGGCGCTCCGAGAGCATCCGGTTGAACGCGTAGGACTGCGCGGCGTTGACGAACAGGCGCTGGAGGTTCGACGGGACCGATTCGAGCGCGTTGCGCCAGTCCGCGTCGGTCTCCGCGCCGTCCTCGGCGAGTCGGTGGAGCATCCCCCGCTCGTAGCCGAGGTAGCCCGGAATCGCGTCGAGCGCGCGGTGCCAGTCGGGGTCGGACGACGCGGCTTCCTCGTCGACGACGGCGCGGCCCTCCTGTGTCTCTTCGGGTTCGTCCTCGGTCGGCCCGCCGCAGTACGCCAACACGGCCTCGCGCCACTCGCCGCGGACGACGTGCAGGCCGACTTTGTGGGTGATAGGGCGGATACTGCCGAACCGCTGGTGGCCGAAGAAGTTCGGGACGCCGACGCGACCCTCGCGCCCGCCGAACTCGGCGAGGGCGTCGGTGACGGCCGCGGCGTTGTCGGGGTGTTCGGGGTCGCGGACGCGGATGCGGAAGCCGTTGCCCGCGAGGTCGCCGAAGTTGAGCGTGCGGCCGAGGCGGCCGACGACCTCGATGTCGGCGTTCGGAACCTCGGGCACGTCGGCGGCGTCGCCGCCGTTGACGGTGAACAGTTGGGTCGTCACGGCGTGTTTGTCCTTCGTGCCGGCCCACGAGACGCGCTCTCTGCTCGCGTCGAGTTCGTCCGAGAGCCGACCCGCGAAGTCGTTGGTGTCCCAGCCGCGGAGGGTGACGCGGAGGACGAGGTTCGGGAAGTCGCCGGTCGGCGCGTCCGGCGGGCGGACGTTCAGCGAGTCGAGTTCGAGTTCGCGCACGCGGAAGTCCTCGGGGGCGACGCGGAGGCGGCCGCCGACGCCGTCGGCGTCGCTCACGTAGCTGTCGATGCCGACCGCGCGCTCCAGCGGGTGTGCCTCGCGCATCAGTACAGCGAGAGGTCGCCGGTCACGCGGTCGATTTCGTCGTCATCGGCGGGGCCGACGGCGAGCGCCGTCACCGTGCCGGGGTCGAGTTGCGTGTGTCCCGCGTCGCGGATGATGGCGTGGGGGATGCCCGCCCGCTCGGCCTTGTCGGCGAGCGCGAACAGTTCGGACTCGCCGTTGGCCTTGAGGACGACCTTCTTCTGTCCCTCGCCCTTCCAGCGCTTCCGGGTCTGCGAGTCGGTGTCCTCGTAGGCGGACAGCGAGGCGTGGGCGACCTGCGCGGCGAGCTTTCCCCGGCCCATGCCGAGGTCGGCGCGTGCGACGATGGCCTGTTTCATGCCCGCTACTCCCCGCCGACGCGGTAAATGTCCTCCCATCGCGGGCGTCGCGCCGGCGGGCAGAAGACATTTCCCCGACATCTCCGTGGTTCGACCGATGGCAGGTCCCCGAACCCCCCTCCGCAAGCCGCGCGAGTACTTCGCGTCGCGGCCGCGACCGCTCGACGCCGGGCGGGCGCTCGCCGTCGTCGCGCTCGTGACGCTCGTCGTCGCGGCCGCCACCGGCGGCATCCTCGTCACGTTCACGCACCAGCTCGACCAGCGAGTCAGCGTCGACAACCCCGCACACGCCCCCGAGATGATGTGCGACAACTACGACGAGGGCGGCCCGTTCGCCGACATGGACGCGCCCGCGGGCTGTGACCCGTCGGTGCCCGAACAGCTCGACGAGCGCCTCGGCGACCTCGTCTGGCAGGAAATCTCGTGGGTCCCGTGGGCGATGCTCGTCGGCGTGCCGCTGTTCTGGCTCTTCGAGGCGGCGGTGCTCCACCTCGGCACGTCGCTCGTCGGGGGCGAGGGCGGCTTCGCCGAGACGCTGACGGTCGCCGCGTGGGGGATGGTCCCGAGCGCGGCCCGCGCCGTCGCGCTCGCCGGCTACCTCGCCTACGCCCTCCCGCGAATCGACCTCCCGTCGACGCCCGACGCCGCGGTCGCCGCGATGCAGTCGGCGCTGTCGGGCTTCGGCCTCGTCAGCGGGGTCGTCGTGGTCGTCACGGTCGCGTGGGCGACGTACGTCAGGACCTACGGGCTGGCCCGCGCCCGCGACCTCGACGTCGAGTCGGCCGCGGTCGTCACCGTCGGCCTGAGCCTCGTCGGCCTCCTGTTCGAACTCCTCTGAGCCGTCAAAGCGAGGCGGCGTCGCCCCGCCGGGACGGGGTGGTGTCTCCCGTCGAAAGGTGGATTTACTTGTCCGCGACGCGCTCCCTTCGAGTATGATACTCTCCGACTCGGACATCCTCTCCCGCCTCGCCGAGGGTGACCTCGTGGTCGACCCGATAGACGACGTGGACATGCAGGTCCAGCCCGCGAGCGTCGACCTCCGTCTCGGCACCGAATTCCTGGAGTTCCAGCGCACGAACATCTCCTGTATCCACCCCAACCGCGAGCACGAGGTCTCCGAGTACGTCCGCGAGACGCACGTCCCGGAGGGCGAGGACTTCATCCTCCACCCCGGCGACTTCGTCCTCGGCACGACCAAAGAGCGCGTGGAGATTCCCGCCGACCTGCTGGCGACCGTCGAGGGCCGGTCGTCGCTCGGCCGCCTCGCGGTCGTCATCCACGCCACCGCGGGCATCGTCGACCCCGGCTACGAGGGCCAAATCACGCTCGAACTGTCGAACCTCGGCACCGCGCCGGTCGCGCTCACGCCCGGCATGCGCATCTCTCAGCTCGTGTTCACGGAGATGAAGTCGCCCGCGGACCGCCCCTACGGGGTCGAACGCGGGTCGAAGTATCAGGGCCAGCGCGGGCCGCAGGCGTCGCGGCTCAGCTCCGACCCCGAGTTCGGTGGCGGCGAATGAAGTTCATCGAAGAAATCGTCGTGGACGCGTTCCTGCCCACGTTCCGCGCGCTCCTCGCGGAGGACCTCCGGGACCGCGGGTTCACCCAGTCTGAGGTCGCCGACGCGCTCGGCATCAGTCAGAGCGCCGTCTCGAAGTACGCCCACGGCGAAGTCGCCACGAACGAGCGGGTCGCCGACGACCCCCGCGTCGTCGACCTCGTCTCCCGCGTCGGCGACGGCCTCGCCACCGGCGACATGACGCCCGTACAGGCGCTCGTCGAGGCCGAGGTCCTCATCCGCCAACTGGAGGAGGGCGACCTGCTTTCGGACCTCCACGAAGAGGAGATGCCCGAACTCGCCTCCCACGACGGCTTCCGGAGCATCCACGACCCCGAGGGTCGCCTCCGAACCGTCGAGCAGGTCCGCTCGTCGGTCCGCCGCGGCCTCCGCATGCTCACGAACACCTCCGGCTTCGCGGGGCTCATCCCGAACGTCGGCTCGAACCTCGTGGAGTCGCTGCCGGACGCCGACAGCGTGGACGAGGTGGCGGCCATCCCCGGCCGCATCTTCGACGTGAAGGGGCAGGCGACCGTCCCCGGCGAACCCGAGTTCGGCGTCAGCGGCCACGTCGCGGGTGTCCTGCTTTCGGCCCGCGCCGCCGGTGCCGACGTGAACGCCGCGCTCAACATCGTCTACGACGCGGGCGTCATCGAGGACCTCGAAGCCGCGGGCTACGAGTGCATCGAGTTCGACCCCGACGCGCCGACCGACCCGGTCCGCGAACTCCTCGCCGGCCGCGACCTCCCGGAGACGTTCGTCGTCTACCAGAGCGGCGGCTACGGCATCGAACCCATCACGTACATCCTCGGCCCCGACGCGCCCGCCGTCGCCGACGTGGTCCGCGTCCTGCTCTGAGGCTCCCGTCCCATGACAGCCGAACAGTCCGGTTCTCGTTCTCGCGCTCGCTCCCGTTCCCGTTCTCCCTCCGCTGTCGCCCAGTCGTTCTACACCCGGTGGGCGACGCTGTACGACGCGCTCGCCCGCCGCGCGCCCGGCGTCGGGAGCGTCAGAACCGAAGCCGCCGACGCGCTCGCGCTCTCTCCGGGCGAGACGGTCGTCGAGATGGGCTGCGGGACGGGCGCGAACCTCCCGTACCTCGCCGAGCGCGTCGGCCCCGAGGGGACCGTCGTCGGCGTCGATTTCTCCCCCGGCGTCCTCGACGTGGCCCGCGAGCGGACCCGTGAGTACCCGAACGTCCACCTCGTCCGCGCCGACGCGACCCGACCGCCGGTCGCGCCCGAACTCGAAGAATCGCCGGACGCCGTCCTCGCCACCTTCGTCTCGGGGATGTTCGACGACCCCGCGGCCGTGGTCTCGTCGTGGGCGGACCTCGTCGGCTCCGGCGGGCGACTCTGCCTCGTCGACCTCGCGGAGACGACCGCCCCGCGCTGGCGGCCGCTCAATCCGGCGTTTCGGGCGCTCGTCCGCGTCACCGCGCCGCCGGGGTCGCGCACGATGCGCGCGTCGCCGACGAAGCTGCTGAATCAGCGACTCGTCGCGGCCCACCGGGCGCTCGAATCGCGGTGTCGGGTGACTCACGAGACGACCCACGCGCTCGGCTTCGCGCGAGTTCGTGCGGGCGTGGTGGAGTAAGGAACAGATTCGGGAGCCGCGCTGTCGCCACGTTTCGGGAGTCTACGATGCGGCGAAAACGGGTCGGGAGCGACCCGGAACGAGTGTCAGAGGCGTCGGGGGAGCCGACAGTCGGACCGTCGGGAGACGGTCAGTCGTCGGCCGGGGCGGGACCGGAGATGTTCACTTCGGGCGCGTCGCGGCCGAGTTCGTCCAGACAGGACTGCGCCGCCTGTCGGCCGGACAGCAGCATGGCACCGAACGTCGGCCCCATGCGCGGCAGGTGGTGGGCGGTGGCGACGGCCATGCCGGAGGCGACGACGCCGGGGTGGACGACGCCCGTCGCGTCCACGATGCTGTCTTCGCTCTCTGCGACCCACATCGAGTCGTGGCCGGGCGAGTCGTGGCCGGGCGCGCCGTACTCGCCGTCGGCGGTCTTGTCCATGCCCGTGTTGTGTTCCTTCGCGTGTTCGATGCCGTTCACGTCGAGGACGCCGCGCTCGGAGAGCTTCGAGAGGACGACGGCGTCGTGGCCCGTCGCGTCGAGGACGAGGTCGGACTCGACCGCGATGGGGTCGACGCAGGTGAGTTCGCGCGGGAGCGCGTGGACCGGCGTCCAGTTCATGACGATGCCGCCGACGCGGTCGTCCTCGCGGAGGACGACGTCGGTGAACTCGGTCATGTTCTGGATCTTCGCGCCGGCGTCGCAGGCGGCCTTGATGAGCGCGGAACAGGCGTGCGGGCCGTCGGCGACGTACAGCCCCTCGGCCTCGTCGCTCTCCTCGTAGGGGACGCCGAGCTCGTCGAGGACGCGCTGGGCCGGGTCGCGGACGGTCACCTTGTTCATGAGGAAGCCGCCGAGCCAGAAGCCGCCGCCGAGGTAGTTGTTCTTCTCCACGATGGTCACGTCGACGCCGCGCTCGGCGAGTTCCTTGGCCGCGACGAGCCCCGAGGGCCCGCCGCCCACGACGATGACCTCGGTGTCGGTGCGCTCGCGGAACTCCTCCATCCACGAGTCGGAAATCGCGCGCGTAACCTGTGCTTCTGTCGCGTCGGTGAATCCGTCGAACGACATACCACCTAGTGATACCACCTAGTAGTAAAGTCTGGTGGTCGCGCCCGCGGCGACCTAGATATATCACGGACTATCGTGTATGTTGTACTCATGGCGTACGTAGTCAAGATGCCCAAGCTCGGGTTAGAGATGAAGTCCGGCGAGCTCTCGGCGTGGCTCGTCTCGGAGGGCGACGAGGTCACCGAGGGCGAGCCGATCGCCGAAATCGAGTCGGAGAAGACGACCGCGGAGATAGACGCCAAGGAGGACGGCGTTCTGCGCCGCGTCGTTCTCGCCGAGGGGGAGTCGACAGCGCCCGGCGGCGCGCTGGCCATCGTCGCCGGGGCGGACGAGGACATCTCCGGGTTGGAGGCGGACGCTGGCGTCGGCGAGGGCGGAGACGAACCCGCCGCGGCCGACGACTCCGCGGCGGACTCGGGCGCGGCCGAGGTGACCGAGACGGCGGCGGCGACTGGGGACGCCTCGTCGGGCGCGACGTCACGCGCCGGCGAGTCGGACGCCCCGTCGGGGAACGGCGAGGTGCGCGCGTCGCCGCGCGCGAAGCGACTCGCTGACGACCTCGGGGTCGACCTCACGACCGTCGAGGGCTCCGGGCCGCAGGGCGCTATCACCGAGAGCGACGTGGAAGCCGCGGCCGAATCCGAGACGCCCGCCGGCGGCGACGACGCCGGGACCGCCGCCGGAACCGCCGCCGCGGCCGAAAAGCGCGTGTTCGCCCCGCCGAGCGCCCGCCGCCTCGCCCGCGAACTCGGCGTCGACATCGGGGCCGTCGAGGGGACGGGACAGAACGGTCGCATCACCGAGTCCGACGTGCGGGCGGCGGGCGACGCGAGCGCGGCGGCAACCGACACCGCGGCGACCGCAGGAGCCGAGGCGACCGACGCGACCGCCGCGAGCGAACCGGTCGAGACCGAACGCCCGCTGTCGGGGATGCGCCGCACCATCGCCGACCGCCTCGGCGAGAGCTACCGCGAGGCGGTCCACGTCACGGTCGACCGTCGGGCGGACGCGGAGGAACTGCTCGCCGCGGCGAACGCCGCCGACGACGCCCTCGGCGTGGACGTGTCGATATCTGACGTACTGCTCCTCGCGCTCTCCGCGTCGCTCGACGAGCACCCCGAGTTCAACGCGACCTTCGAGGACGGCGTCCACCGGCTCCACGGGGAACACAACGTCTGCATCGCGGTCGACGTCGACGAAGGACTCATCGCGCCGGTCGTCCGCGACGTGGCCTCGCTGTCGCTGGCCGAACTCGCCGAGACCCGCGCCGAGGTCACCCAGCGGGCGCTGTCGGGCGACTTCACGATGGACGACCTCTCGGGGGGCACGTTCACCGTCTCGAACCTCGGCGTCCTCGGCGTCGAGTCGTTCGACCCGATAATCAACCCGCCGCAGGTCGCCATCCTCGGCGTCAACACGATTCGCCGGGAGGCCGTGCCGACCGACGACGGCGACGTGGCCGTCCGCCGAGTCATCTCCTTTTCGCTGTCGTTCGACCACCGCATCGTCGACGGAGCGGACGCGGCCCGCATGCTCGGCACGCTCGTCGAACACGTCGAAGACCCGTGGCCGCTCGTCATCGCCGCCGGCGGGCGGTGAAAAAATCGGAGTCGAACTGGTCGGGTCGGGCCGGACCAACCCGGGTCCGTCCCCTCACCCGAGCCTGAAGCGCCCGTCGTCGGCCGCCCGTTCGAGGACCGATTCGACGTCGACCAGTCGCGGGCCGTCTCCGACCGGACGGAGGCGAACGGTGCCGTTTCGCACCTCGTGTTCCCGCTCGCCGTCGACGCTTATCACCCCGCGGTCGACTTCGAAGACGTAGTCCTCGCCGTCGTCGAGGACGCGGTGTTCGGCCACGTCGACCGTCGAGAGGCGTCCGGGGACGGTAATCGCCCTGACCGTCGTCGCCGGGCTGGTCGCCGCATCCGGCGCGTCTGTCCCGTCAGCCCCGTCGCGGGACAGTCGGAAGCCGACGCCGCCGGGGTCGTCTGGTCGGTGCGTGACGAGACCGCCGGCGATGCCCGACAGGCCGATTTCCGCGGGCGACGACCGCGAGACGACGCCGCCGACGATGTCGCTCGGGTCGAGAATCGCCCGCGTGCCGACGAAGGGGCGGTCGAGGACGCCGACGGTGGCGAGGCCGCGGATGACCGTCGTCTCCTCGGACCGGACGACGTCGACCTCGACGGTCCCGTGGCGCGTCGTCGCCGCCGCCGCGGAGACGGCCCCGCTTCCGACGAGCGCGGCGGCCGCACCCGCGACGGTGCCGTCGACGGGCGTCGGGACGACGTTGTTCGTCCCCGTCGAGATGCTCACGACCGGCACGTCGCCGACGGTCTGGGCCACGTCCCGCGTCGTGCCGTCGCCGCCGAGGACGACGACGGCGTCGGCGTGGTCCGCGAAGTGGGCCGCGGCCGTTCTGCTGTCCCGACCCGACGCGGTGACCGTCATGTCCACGAACTCGACGCTGACACCGTCGGGCGCGTCGTCGACGATGCGGTCGGCCAGCCCCGTGTTGTCGGGCATGACCAGCACCTCCGCGTCGTCGACGAGCGTCAGCCCCGCGAGGACGCAGCCCGCGGTGCGGCGTTTCGCGTAGTTGTTACTGACGCTCGCGCCGCCGGTGAGCCGTCGGATGTCGCGGCCGGCGGCGGGGTTGACGACGAGCCCGATAGCGGTCGTCACTTACACGATGCGGTTGATTGCGGCTTCCACGTCGGAGCCGCTGGGGAGCACTTCCGCTTCGAGCGCGGGGCTGAAGGGGATGTGAACGTCGGCGACGCCGACCCGCTGGATGGGCGCGTCGAGGCTGTAGAACGCGTTCTCCATGACGCGCGTCGCCACCTCGGCGTGGGTCCCGTACGAAAGCGGGCTCTCGTCGGCGATGACGAGGCGGCCGGTCTTTTTGACGCTCTCGACCAGCGTCTCGGTGTCCATCGGGTAGAGCGACCGGAGGTCGACGACCTCGACGCTCGTCTGCCCCGCGAGTTCCTCGGCGAGTTCGAGCGACTCGCCGACCATGCGTTGGGTGGCGACGACGGTCACGTCCTCGCCCTCGCGCTCGACGCTCGCGGTGCCGATCGGGATGGTGAAGTCCTCGTCGAGCGGCACCTCGCCCTTCTGTTCGTATATCTGCTTGTTCTCGAAGACGATGACCGGGTCGTCCGACCGGATGGCCGACTTCAGGAGCCCCTTGGCGGACGCCGGCGTCGCGGGCGCGACGGCCATCACGCCGGGGAAGTGGGCGAACCACGTGTGAATCGTCCCGGAGTGCTGACTGGCCGCGCCGCTGCCGCCGCCCTCGGTCGTTCTGACGGTGACGGGCATCTCCGTCTTGCCGCCGAACATGTAGCGGTTCTTCGCCATCTGGTTGATGATCTGCTCGGAGCAGACGCCGATGAAGTCCGAGAACATGATTTCGACGACCGGCCGCGTTCCGGTCGCCGCCGCGCCGACCGCCGCGCCCATGAAGCCGGCCTCGCTGATGGGCGTGTCGCGGACGCGCTCCTCGCCGAACTGCTCGACGAGGTCGCCCGTGACCTCGTAGACGCCGCCGAACTTCCCGACGTCCTCGCCCATGACGAACACGTCGTCGTCGCGGTCGAGCTCCTCGCGGAGGGCGAGTCGAATCGCCTCGCGGATGGTCATCTCCCTCGTCTGGTCCGGGCCGGTTCCGCTTTCGGTCTCGGTGCTCATCGGTCCTCACCTCCGTCGGCCCGCATCCCGCTGGAAAAGTCGCTTATCTCCGGGACGGCCGCGTTGAACATGTCCTCGTACGCCTCGCTGGGGTCCGGATACGCCGCCTCTTTCGCCTTCCCGACGGCGTCTTCGATCTGCTGGTCGATTTCGGCTTTCATCTCGTCGAACTCGTCTTCGCTTATCGTCCCCGCCTCTACGAGCCGTCGCTTGAACGTCTCGATGGCGTCGCGGTCCTTCCAGATCGCCACGTCCTCCTCGGTCCGGTACGGCTGTTGGTCGCCCTCGAAGTGGCCGTGGTACCGATACGTCTCGGCTTCGATGAACGTCGGCCCCTCGCCGTCGGCGGCTCGCTTGCGCGCCTCCCTGACGGCCTCGTAGACGGCGGTGATGTCCATCCCGTCGACGGTGAAGCCGGGGATGTTGTACGCCTCCGCGGTCTCGCTGAGGTTCTGGACGTTGTGCTGTTTCTCGACGGGCGTCGCCTCGCCGTACTGGTTGTTCTCGACGAGGAACACCGCCGGCAGGTTCCACGTCGCCGCGAGGTTGATGGCCTCGTGGACCTGTCCCTGCGCGACCGCGCCGTCGCCGAAGAACGCCAGCGAGACGGTGTCTTCGCCTTTCAGGTGCGACGTGAGCGCGGCACCCGTCGCCAGCGGCGGCCCCGCGCCGACGATGCCGTTCGCCCCGAGCATCCCCGCGTCGACGTCCGCGATGTGCATCGACCCGCCTTTGCCGTTGCAGTAGCCGTTTGCCTTCCCGAACAGTTCGGCCATCATCAGGTCCGGGTCGAGTCCCTTCGAGATACAGTGGCCGTGACCCCTGTGGGTGCTCGTGATGTAGTCGTCCGATTCGAGGGCCGAACACGCGCCGACCCCGACCGCTTCCTCACCGACGTAGAGGTGGACGAACCCGGGGAGTTCGCCGTCGCTGAATAGGTCGGCCGCCTTCGTGTCGAACGCCCGAATCGTGAGCATCCGGCGAAGCGCCTCGCGCTGTCCATCCTCCGTTTCTATGTCTAGTACCACCATGCGACGTACCAACAATTGCCATAATCTATGATGACTTTTTCTCAACGTGGCAGTCATCGAGTCAGTCTCGCGGATGTGACTGTGTAATCGAGTAACATGGGCGTGCCCCGTTTGTGATGGAAATCATACATGTAGTGACGGCCGCGCGATGGCGACCCAGTTTGCCGACCGGTTACACCGATGTCGCCTCCCAACTTTTGGTGGTCACGTCCCAACGGACGGCTATGCAAGCACTCCAGGTCGTGGTCGCATGAACATGCTCTACGAAGGCGAGTGGCGGACCGACAAGTTCGTCGCCAACAACGAGGACGGCGAGTTCGAGCGCCAGACCACCGACTTCCGCAACTGGGTCGGCGAGGACGAGCGGTTCCCGGTCGAGGCCGGCCGGTACCACCTCTACATCTGCCGGGCGTGTCCGTGGGCCCACCGCACCGCGATGACGCGCGCGCTGAAGGGCCTCGAAGACGCGGTTTCGCTGTCGCTCGTCGAACCCGTCCGCATCGACGACGGCTGGGAGTTCTCCGAGGACCTCCCGGACCCGCTGTACGGCGAGGAGTTCCTCCGCGATATCTACCTCCGCGCCGACGACGAGTTCACCGGGCGCGTCACCGTCCCCGTGCTGTGGGACAAACAGCGCGAGACCATCGTCAACAACGAGTCCCGCGAAATCATGCGGATGCTCGACGAGGCGTTCGACCCCCTCGCAGAGCACGACGTGGACCTCAACCCCGACGGCTACGAGGAGGAGGTCGACCGCCTCATCGACGAGATCTACGAGCCGGTCAACAACGGCGTCTACCGCGCCGGGTTCGCGACGACCCAAGAGGCCTACGAGGAGGCCGTCGAGGAGCTGTTCGACGCGCTCGACCACTGGGACGAGGTACTCGACGACCAGCGGTTCCTCGCGGGCGACGTGCTCACCGAGGCCGACATCGCGATGTTCGCGACGCTGATTCGCTTCGACCACGTCTACCACACGCACTTCAAGTGCAACAAGAAGGCCGTCCACGAGTACGACAACCTCTGGAACTACACGAAGGAGTTCTACCAACTCCCCGGCATCGCGAAGACGGTCAACATAGACCACATCGTCCGGCACTACTTCGTCAGCCACGGCGACATCAACCCCAAGCGCATCTACGGCGTCGGCCCCGACCTCGACTTCGACGCGGCACACGACCGCGACCGCCTCCCGGCGGACCTCCCGGCGGCGCTGACGACCGACGACTGAGCCGTCTCCGCTCGGTTTTTGCGCTCGTCTCCGCCCCGTCCCCGTTCTGGTCGCCTCCCGCGACACCCTATTCCCGCTTGAAGCGCTATCACTTCACATGGCAAGCCGCGCGGCCCGCGCGCTCCGGCGAGTCGAACCGCCGCCGCGGGCGGTCGACTGGTCCATCTTCGCGCTCGTCGTCTTCGAGGCGCTCTCGGGCGTGCTGAGCCTCGGGGCCGGCCACCCGGCCAACGGCCTCCTGTTCGTCGTCCACGGCGTCGCCGGACTCTCGCTCGTCGTTCTCGTCGGGTTCAAGCTCTACCGCGTCCGCCGCCGCGTCCTCGACTCGCGGCTCCGCGACCGCCACACCGCGCTCTCGGTCGTCCTCGCGGTCGTCGCGCTCGCGGCCCTCGGCACCGGCGTCGCGTGGGTGCTCGGCGTCGAGGTCCGAATCGCGTTCTGGACGCTTCTCAACGTCCACATCGGCCTCGGCCTGCTCGTGGTTCCGATTCTCCTCGTCCACCTTCGGGCGCGCTTCCGCCCGCCCCGCCGGGTCGACTTCGCGGGGCGACGCCGGGCGCTCCAGTACGGCGCGATACTCGTCTTCGGCGCGGCGACCTACCGGGCGACCGAGACGGTGGGGGCGCTCTGCGGCGTCGGCCGCCGGTTCACCGGGTCGCGGTCGCTCCCGCCCGGCGAGGGCAACGACGCCTTCCCGGTGACGAGTTGGGTCGCCGACAACCCCGACCCCATCGACGCCGACTCGTGGTCGCTTTCGGTCGCGGGGCTGGTCGACCGCCCGCTCGAACTCGGCCGGGCCGACCTCGCGCCCGCCGAGACGCGGTCGGCGCTCTTAGACTGCACGAGCGGGTGGTACACCGAGCAGCACTGGACCGGCGTCAGACTCGGCGACGCGCTCGATAGCGCCGGTGTTCACTCGTCGGCGCGGTGGGTGACGGTCCGGTCGGTAACGGGCTTTCGGTGGTCCTTCCCTATCGCGGAGGCCCGCGAGATGCTGCTTGCGACCCGCGTCGGCGGCGAACCGCTCTCGCACGGCCACGGCGCGCCGCTCCGACTGGTCGCGCCGAATCGCCGCGGCTTCCAGTGGGTCAAGTGGGTCGATACGGTCGAGGCGCGGCGGCGACGCGACCCGGCGCAGTGGCTCGCGGTGCTGGTGAGCGGCTTCAGCTAGCGGCGCTCACCACGGGAGAATCCACAGCACGTCCACGAGGCGGTCTAAAATCGTCTGTTCGCGCTCGTCGTCCTCGTCGGTCTTGTCGTCGGTCGACGCCTCGTCGGCGTTCGGGCTGTCCGAGTCGCGCGCGTCGCTGGAGGGCATACTCACACCATACTCGTCAACGTACGAATATTTTCTGTGAGCCCGCGCGCCGAATCGAGGCCGGTAACGAGCGACGGGCGGCACGGTTCGGTCGGTGACGGAGGTTCGCCGACCGGAACCCATCGCGGTCGCCGGAACGCCGCGGATTCTGTGTGTTCGGCCGTCAGGCGTTCGCGGAGGCCTCTGTCGCCGCGTCGCGGGTCGCGGCGCGCCCACCGTGAGACCGCCACGCGACGAGGCCGGCACCGAAAAGCAGGACGCCGCCGGCGACGAGCAAGAACGGTTCCGCGCCGAGGACGAGTCGCGTCGTCCCGTCGAACGTCTGGACCGTGGTGTACAGCCCCGGGTCACGGACGTAGTGGGACACGGCCACGAGCGAATAGCCGATTTCGACGCCGCCGACCGCGACTGGGAGGACCGCGGCGTACTTCCATCGGAGTGCGGCCAGCGCCCCGACGACGCCGACGCCCCCGAGCCGCGCCAGCAGGTACTCCTCGTGGTTGAGCCGGCCGCCCCACCCCGTCGTTATCGTCCCGTCGTATCCCGGTGCGACGTGGAGCAGTTCCTGATGGATTCCGGCGACGACGGCTCCGAATCCGACGACTGCCATCACGACTGCGAGGGTTCGCTGGCGGTCCATACCGACACGACACGTGTCGCCCAGAAATAGCTTTGCGACCGCCCGGGTCTCGCCCGCTCCTCACTCGTCGCTTCCGCTCCGAATCGCTCGCTCGGCGGCGTCGAGGGCGGCGTCGGCGTCGAACGCGGCGACGATTTCTTCCAGTTCCTCGCGCGTCGCGCCCGCGTCTCGCAGGGCGCGGGCGTGAGCCGCGACGTTCGGCACGGCGCGCACGATGTTGTCGACGATGGGGACCGTCGCGACCTGCGCCGACCGCGACATCGGGTTGAGGTCGACGACGATTTCGACTTTGTCCATCGCGCCGAGCGCCTCGGCCCGGTCGCCGTCCTCCAGCGGGACGACGACCACGTCGGCGCTCCCGATGCCGTCGGCGTCGACTTTCGCGCGCTCGTGGTCGATGCCCGGAATCCGCCCGTCGGCGGCGAGGCCCTTCACCTCGCTCGCGCCGTGGTCGCGCAGGTGGTCCACGATGGCCCGCATGCGCTCGTCGGTTCGGTTGAACAGGTTCACCTCGATGTCGGCGTCGACGGCCTCGGCGAGGTCGACGATTTCGCCGGGACAGAGCGCCGCGACGTTCCCGTTGACGGAGATGATCGGCTGGTCCGCGAGCAGGAGGTGCGCCGCGGCCGCCCGCGCCGCCTCGTCCGCGCTCGGAATCGTCCGCTCGCCGAGGAGGTAGTCGAACGCCTCGCCGCGCCCCTGCGCGATGAGTCCCTGCCGGCTCGTGATACCCTTCTCGACGCCCTCCTCGATGCGGTGACGGGTGAGAAGCGACTGGTATCTCGGGTGGCTCTCGGGAATCTCGATGTCGCTCATTGGTGGTGGGTCGTCGCCGCGGCAGTAACACGTTTTCTCATCGGGACGGGCGGGGTCCCGAAACGACGCCGGCCGTCCGGCGAGCGCCTTCGCGGCCGCCTACTCGCTCAACAGCGTCGCGCCCGCGGGGTGGACGCGGCAGCGCTCTGGGTCGTAGCCGGCGTCCGACAACCCCGACCCGACCGCGAACACCGTCTCGCCCAGCATCGCCATCGAGCCGTCGCCGTCGGCCGCGCGCACGTCGGAAATAGCGGCTTCGACCCGGTCGGTCAGGAGCCCGGCGTCGCGGGCGAACCGCCGCGACTCGGTGACGAAGCGGTCGAGCGTCGGTTCGGCACGGAGTTCTTCGAGGGCCGTCTCGCCGGCGGCGGTGAGCGCCGTCGTGTCCCCGGACAGCACGTCGGCCGTCGAGAGGCCGCCGAACGCGACGTACTCGATTTCGGGGCGCGCGGGGATGCCGTCCATCCGACCGTGGGCCGGCGCGCCGGGTTCGATCCGAATCGGCATCCCGCCGCGGGCCTGCGCGACCACGTCGCCGAGGCCGGTCCCCGCGCGGACCTCAGCGACGTGCGCGAGTGTGACGAGTTCGTTTTCCGACCGGCCGCAGGAGAACACCGCGTTCGCCGCGAGCGCCGTCCCGAGCGCCATCGCGCCCGAGACGCCGAAGCCCGCGCCGAGCGGCAGGTCGCTTTCTGCGTCGACGGCGGCCGTCGCGCCGAGCGCTCGAAGCACGTCCGCGACGGGGGGCATCTCGACCGCCTCGCCGTCGAGGCTGACGGTCGTCTCCTGCGCCGGTTCGACCGTCACGGTGACGCCGTGAGAGAGCGCCAGCCCCGTGCCGCGGGAACCGGCGACCGCCGGGTCGTCGGCGGGGTGGGCGCTGAAAAAGCCCGTGACGTGGCCGGGCACGAACGCCGTCGCGTCGTCGCTCATCGGTGTTTCTACGACGGGGGTCCGTTAACGGTGTTGCGTTTCGTCGCGTCCGAGCCCCACCCGCCTCGTTCGCGGTTCGCGCTCAATCGCGGTCGAACTCCCGCTCTCGCTCCGCCTCGCCTGCCTCGCCCTCGCGCCGGCGTGCCGCGGCTGACTCCCGGGCATCGGTGACCGTCTCGGTCTCCAACAGTCGCTCGACTTTCGCCTCGAACTCCTCCTCGGAGAGTTCGCCGGTCGCGTAGCGCCGCCGGAGCGCTTCGAGCGCGTCTTCGGTCTCCGTCGTCGACTCGTCCGCGCCGTCGCCGCGGCGGGACTCGTAGATGCGCGCGAGGGCGAGCGCGGCGGGGAGCACGCCCGCGAAGCCGACCGGGAAGACGACCCAGAACCACGACTCCCCGAGCGCGAGCAGGCCGAAGCCGACCAGAAAGATGAGCGCCACGACGACGCCGGCGACCAACTGTTCGAGCGACGAGTCCTCGTTCCCTTCGGCGTCATCGTCGACGACGCGCTCCGCGTCGGTCAACGGTTGCCCCCGCGACGACGTGCGTGCATAGTGCTCTAACTTGTCCGAGAGCTAACGACTGTTTCGCAAAAAATGAGGCGCGTCAGTGGGCGTGTCGTCGCTTAAGACGACAGGCGCTGGCGGTCCGACGAGACTCGCGTGCGCCCGTCTCGTTGGCTCGCCACGTCTTCGCCCTACGGCTCAGACGGTGGCGGTCTCGCGGGAACTCGGTCGCGGCAAAGCCGCTCCCGGCTCCCGTGCTCGTGTTGCGCCTTCGTCTACGGACTCAGGCGTTGTCTGTCTCGTGGGAACAGAACCGCTTCCCGGATGTTCTCCAGTCCGAGCATCGTCATGATGAGGCGCTCGCCGCCGAGCCCGAAGCCGGCGTGCGGAGGCATGCCGTACTTGAACATCTTCGTGTAGTACTCGAACGCGTCGGGGTCGAGGCCCTGCTGTTCGAAGCCGGCGACGAGGTGGTCGAAGCGGTGTTCACGCTGGCCGCCCGAGACGAGTTCCATGTTCGGGTGCATCATGTCGAAGCCCGTCGAGAGCGTCTCGTCGTCGTGGTGGTCCTTGATGTAGAACGGCTTGATCTCGCTGGGCCAGTCGGTGATGAAGTAGTGCTCGCCGACGTCCTCGCCGAGCGCCTTCTCGCCCTCGGTGGGGAGGTCGTCGCCCCAGACGAGCTGTTCGTCGAGTTCGCCCGTGGCGTTGATGCGCTGGATGGCCTCCTCGTAGGTGAGCCGCGGGAACTCGCCGGACGGCGCTTCGAACTCGTCTTCGAGACCGAGCGCTTCGAGTTCGTCCTGACAGTTCTCCTCGACGGCCTCATAGGCGGCCGTGACGACGGCCTCACACACGTCCATCGCCTCCGTGTGGTCGATGAACGCCGACTCGAAGTCGATGGAGGTCGCCTCGTTGAGGTGGCGGGGCGTGTTGTGCTCTTCGGCGCGGAAGATGGGGCCGACCTCGAAGACGCGCTCCAGACCGGAGCCGACCATCAGCTGTTTGAACAGCTGCGGCGACTGGTTCATGAACGCCTCCTTGCCGAAGTAGGTGATGGGGAACAGTTCGGTGCCGCCCTCGGTCCCCGTGGCGACGATTTTCGGCGTGTTAATCTCGGTGGCGCGGAGGTCGCGGAACTGCTCGCGGACGGCGCGCTGGACCTCGGCGCGAATCTCGAAGATGGCCTTGACCTCGTCCTTGCGGAGGTCGAGCGTGCGGTTGTCGAGGCGCGTCGAGAGCTCGGCGTCGACCTTGCCGGAGGGGTCGAGCGGGAGCTGCGCCTCGGCCTCGGCGATGACGTCGAGGCTCTCGGGCGTGACTTCGACGCCCGTCGGCGCGCGCGGCTCTTCTGCGACCTCGCCGGTCACGGAGATGACGCTCTCGCGGTGGACGCCGAGACCCGTCTCGACGAGGTCGTCGTCCATCTCGTCCTTCTCGAACTTGACCTGAATCTTGCCGGAGGTGTCCCGGAGAATCAGAAACGCGATGCCGCCGAGGTCACGGATTTCGTGGACCCAGCCGGCGACGGTGATCGTGTCACCGGGCTCGGCGTCGGCCGTGTACGTTCGGTTTCGCATACGACGTGGTTCCCGACCGTTCGTCTTAAACATCGTGTCTTCGCCTCGCTCGGAGGCGTTCGACCGTCCAGTCTTGCACGCGGCGAGTCGACCGCGAGACACGACTTCTCGTGGCAGTCGGCCCCGCGGTACTTAGTCCGCGGCGCGCGTCACCCCGGTATGGCTCCCGACTCACCGGACGCACCCTCGGAGTCCGACCCGGCACCGGACGCCGCCCGCGTCGCCGACCTCGACTGGTCCGAAAGCGGACGCGGCGACCGCTTCGCGTTCCGCCGGAAGCGACTCGCGGACCGCGCCGGCGGCCGCGACCTCGGCTGTTCGCTCTACGAAGTCCCGCCCGGCAAGCGGCCGTGGCCGACGCACTACCACGAGGGCAACGAGGAGGCGCTGTACGTGCTCTCCGGAACGGGAACGCTCCGGACGCGCGAGGGTGCGGCCGACCTCGACCTCGAACCGGACACCTACGTCGCGCTCCCCGCGGGGGAAGACTACGTCAGGCAAATCGAGAACGACGGCGACGAACCGCTCCGGTACCTCGCGCTCTCGACGATGAACCACCCCGACGTGACGGTCTACCCGGACTCCGACAAAGTCGGCGTGTTCTGCGGCGCGCCCCCCGGCGGCGACAAGAGCGCGCGGACGCTCCACGGCTACTTCCCGCGGAACGCCGAAGTCGGCTACTGGGACGGCGAACCGACGACCGAGGAGTGAACCGGATGCGCGTTGGGCTACCGTGACGGTTCCGACGCTGAGGTTTATATGCGAATCCGCGGCCACCTCGACTCGGACATGGACGTTTCAGACCTCGAAGCCGCGTTCGCACTCCCGCTCGCCGAAGACACCTCGCTCGATACGGCCGTCATCGGCGTCCTCTCGACGCTCGCGTCGGTCGCAACGCCGCTCGCGGGTATTCTGCTCGCGGGCTACGTCGTCCGCCTCGTTCGCGCCGGCGACCGCGAGGCGGCCGCGCTCCCCTCGTTCGACGACCTCGCCGGCATGGCCGTCGACGGCGCTCGCCTCTCGGGCACGCTCGTCGCGCTCCAACTCCCCGCGCTCGCCCTCGCGGCCGCCGCCCTTCCGGGGTCGGGGCCGTCGATTGCGATGCTCTCGTACGCGACCCACCCGGAGATGCTCGGGCTTCTCGGCCTCACCGCGCTCGACACCGCCGGACTCGTCGCGGCCGGCCTCGCCTCGCTGGCGGGGTCGTATCTCTCGCTCGTGGCGACGGTCGCCCTCGCCCGCGAGGGGTCGCTCGCCGCATCGGTGCCCGCGGTGCGCGACCTCGCGTTCGACCGCTCGTTCGTCCGCGTCGCCTCGGCCGTCGCGCTCGTCGTCTTCGTCGCCCGTCTGCTCGTCTTCCTCTGTGCTTCGGTGCCGGTCGCCGGGACCGTCCTCGCTGCGACCGCGTCGTTCCTCTTTTTGGTCGTGTCGGCGACGCTCCTCGGTCGCGGCGCGCCTGATGCGCCGTCGCTCGGCGTGGAAGTGACTCGGGAGTCGCGCGCTGGCGACGCAAACTCGGGGTCGGCCGAGTCGATGGAGTCGGCGTAGAAACAGAAACCGCGCCCGTGGGATTACTCGGCGACGAGTTCGGCCGTCGCGTCCTTCGCGCCCTCGACCGTCTCGCGCACCGCGTCGACGCCCTCGTCGTGCAGGAGGTTGCCGACGACGACCGCGTCGGCGTGCTGGCCCATCTCGTAGGCCGTCTCGTAGTCGTGGATGCCGCCGCCGTAGAACAGCGTCGCGTCGTCGAGCGCGTCGTGCGCCGCGCCGACCTTCTCTGGGTCGCCGTAGGTGCCCGAGTACTCGACGTAGATGATTTTCTGGCCGAACATCTTCTCGGCGACGCGGGCGAACGAGGCCACGTCCTCCGCGGACTGGTCGGTGTCGGCGTCGGTGTACTCGGCGACCGACGACTCGGGGTTCAACACGATGTACGCCTCGGTGTGGGTGCGGTCCCAGTCCAGGCCGTCTTCGATGCGGACCCACTCCTTGTGCGCGCCGGTGATCCAAAACGAGTCGCTCGCGTTGAACACCGTCGGGATGAGATAGCCGTCCAGCGCGTCGTCGTCGATGACGACGCCGGGGTTCGACGGCTCCTGATAGATGGGCACGTCGTACTTCGCAGTCGCCTCGATGACGCGCTCCATCTTCTCTTCTGTGATGTCGAGCGTCCCGCCGATTTCGAGGGCGTCGGTCCCCGTCTCACACACGTCTTCGAACGTCTCGCCGTCGGCGAGGTCCTTGTCCGGGTCGATTTTGGTGATATGATCCCAGTCTTCCCACGGATAGCTCATTGGTCGCTCTATGCTTGAGGGGGCGTAAAAAGCGTGCGGATGGACTGAGCGTACATACGGCCAAGAGTGAATTTTAACCGACCTGTCGCCCAATCCGGCGTACGATGGACGCTGTCGCCGCAACCGAATACGTCGAAAACAGAGCGATGGCCCTGTCTGCGGAGGAGTTCGAACTACTCTGTGAATCGGTACTCACGGAGTCGCTTCCTCCGGCACGGTTCTCGGTGACGGCGTTTCGACAGGACGGTGGTATCGACATCGACGGACGTATCAGAAATCCGCTTCTGGACGTTTCGATCGGCGTTCAAGCGAAGCGATACGACCCGAGCAATACGGTCGGTTCGCCCGCGATACAGCGATTTCAGGGCGCGCTGGCCGATACGGGATGCGACACCGGGACGGTTATCACGACGAGTTCGTTCACTATACCGGCCGCCGAAAGCGCCGAACGGGCGGGTATCCACTTGGTGAACGGTCCCGCGCTGTTCGAGTCGATGGTCGACCTTCGCGTCGGCGTCCGCCGGCAGAGTGCTCAGTTCGAGCCCGACGATGGGTTTTGGAGCCTGTTCGGAGAGCCCGATGAGGTGGGCGCGATACCATCTAAGCGAATCCCACTCGCTAATTCGTTCGAAACGCTGGATACCGTTCTCTCGGCTATCGGCGACACCCGCGGAGCGAAAGACGACATCGTCGCGTACGCGAACGTCTCGGCCCGTCACGCGGACCTGTACGCGATTGCGGGCTGGATTCTCGGGTTCGTTCACCAAGAGTGGCCCGACGAGGGCACCCACAGACAGCGCCGCTGGTCGCTCACCCGAAGCGGCGCTCGGTACGTCGCCTATCGAACCGCGGACCTCGAAGACGAGGCCGAATCCCTCCTTCTCGGCGGGATTCGAAACGCGGAGATAATCAAGCGAATCGTAGATTCGCTCGCGGAATCGGGATCGTTCGGACACGGCGAGCTCGTTGACTTCATCGCGTCCGAGTCGGAGCTATCTCGGAGTAGCGCGAAGCGCCGGGGGAGTTCTGTCGGCGTTTGGCTCGCCCGGCTCCCCGAAGTCTCGGTCGAAAGCGGCCGGAAAAAACGCTACGTCTGGAACGGGAATTAATCGGCCGCAGTCTGCCACTTCCGAACCGTATCCGCACCCACGCCCTCGACTTTCGCCGCGATGTCGTCGGGTTCGGACGCCTTCAGCGTCTTCACGTCCTCGATGCCGGCGTCTTTCAGTTTCTCGGCGGTCTTCGCGCCGATGCCGCTGATGCTCTCTAACTCGGAGCCGCCCTCGCCGTTCTGCTGGGCCTGGTACTCGCGGTAGTTGCAGATGGGACAGCCGAGTTCCCACGGCTCGCGGTCGCCCTCGTAGGTGATCCGGAGCTCCGGGAGGTCGTGTTCCTCGCAGGACTCGTCTGTTACCTCGATGTCGCCGCGGCGGGGGAGCGGCAGCGAGTAGTCGCAGTCGGGGTAGCGGGTACAGCCGACGAGCCGGGACCCGGAGCGGAGGCGCTTGATAGCTAGCTCTCCTCCTTCCTCCGCACCACACTCGGGACACGTCCCGATGACGAGGTCGTCTTCCTCGTCGGCCTCCTCGGCCTTACAGAGCGGACAGCCGTGGACGAACGTCTTGCGCCCGGCGAGCATCTTGATGTGGTGGAGGTCGTGGTCCTCGCAGGAATCCTCCATGATGAGCGGCTTGCCCGTGGAGGGAAGCGGGAGCGTGTGCGTGCAGTCGGGGTAGGAGTCACAGCCGATGAAGTACGAGCCGCGGCGGCTCTTTCTGACGACGAGGTCGCCGCCGCAGTCGGGGCAGGTGCCGACGGTCTTGTCGGCCTTCAGCGAGTCCTGTAGCTGCTTGCCGAGCTCCTCGCGGGACTCCATCAGCCCCTCGAACACCTCTCCGAGCATCTCTTTGGACTCCTCGGTCACGTCTTCGAGGGTGGCCTCGCCGCGGGCGATAGCCAGCATGTCGGATTCGAGCTGCGAGGTCATCTCCTCGCTGACGATGAGCTTCGCGAAGTCCTCGGAGGCCTCCACGACGGCCCGCGCGAGGCGGGTCGGCCGCGGCGGGTCGCTCTCGATGTAGCCGCGGTCGTAGAGCTTCTGAATCACGTCGTGGCGGGTCGCTTTCGTCCCGATGCCCATCTGTTCCATCGTCTCGATGAGCCGCGACTGGCCGTAGCGCCGCGGGGGCTGGGTCTGCTTGGCGTCGAGGTGCGTGTCGGACAGCACGAGCGACTCGCCTTCCTCGACGTCCGGCACGAACGACTCGGTGGAGTTGAAGTACGGGTAGACGTCGTGGTAGCCCGCTTCGAGCAGGCGCTTGCCGTTGGCCTTCAGCGAGAGCCCTTCGACCTCTGCGACGACGCGGAGGTGCTCCCAGACGGCGTCCTCCGCGACCGTGGCGAAGAAGCGCCGGACGACGAGTTCGTACACGTCCCACTCGTCGTCCGAGAGGTCGGACGCCGAGGGGAGTTCGCCGGTCGGGTGAATCGGCGGGTGGTCGGTCGTCTCGTTGTCGCCCTCGGTGGGTTCGATCTCCTCCTGTTCGAGGAGGGACTCGGCGTCCTCCTTGAACCGGCGGTCGCCCTCGAACGCGCCGAGCAGTTCGCGCGGGTCGAGGTCGTCGGGGTAGACCGTGTTGTCGGTCCGCGGGTAGGTGATGTAGCCGGCCGTGTAGAGGTCTTCGGCGATGCTCATCGCCCGCTGGGCGGAGTAGCCGATAGAGCCGGCGGCGCGGATGAACTGCGTGGTGTTGAACGGCGCGGGCGGCGTGTCGGTCCGCGTGCGGCGGTTGACCGACGCGACTTCCGCGGCCTCGACGCCGAGGAGCGTCCGGTAGGCTTCCTCCGCGTCCTCCTCGTTCCAGATGCGCTCGGCTTCGGTGCCGTCGTCGTCGAGGTAGAAGTACTGCGCCTCGAAGGACTCCGCGTCGCCGTCGGCGTCCTTCGTCAGTTTGGAGAACAGCTCCCAGTAGTCCTCGGGGTCGAACGCATCGATCTCGCGCTCGCGGTCGACGATGAGCTTCAGCGTCGGCCCCTGCACGCGGCCGACCGAGATGAAGTCGTTGCCGAGCTGGCGGGCCGAAAGCGAGAGGAAGCGCGTGAGCGCCGCGCCCCAGACGAGGTCGATAATCTGTCGGGCCTCGCCCGCGGCGGCGAGGTCGAAGTCGAGGTCGTCGGGATTCTCGAAGGCTTCCGTCACCTCGCGGTTCGTAATCGAGGAAAACCGCACGCGGTCGACGGGCACGTCCTCGTTGACGTCGCGGACGAGTTCGTACGCCTCTTTCCCGATGAGTTCGCCCTCGCGGTCGTAGTCGGTCGCGATGGTGACCTTCCCCGCGCGGCGGGCGAGCCGGCGGAGCGCGGCGACGATGTTCTCCTGCGTGGGGTGTTTCTCGACGGGCGCGCCGATGAGTTCGACCGGCTCCACGTCGCGCCAGTCGTTGTACTCCGGCGGGAAGTCCACGCCGACGACGTGGCCCGACAGGCCGATGCAGCGCTTGCCGCCCCACTTGTAGACGTTCACGCCGTTCATTCGCTCCGCCTCGGCGGTCTCGCCGCTCAGGATGTCGGCGATGCGCCTCGCGGCGTTGTCCTTCTCCGTGATGATGAGTTCCGGACCCCTGCTCATTGAGCGGCGATATGACGTGGGGTGTCCTAAACCTTTCGTGCCGAATTCGTGCAGTAGCGCCCTCGACGCGCGCGGATACGGGCGGGCGGGTGAGCGCCCTCGCGCGCGAAGGTGTGTGTCTACCGACGCGTCCGCGGCACGCCGCGTCTCCCGTCGGATTTCGCCGATTCGCTCTGCCGACTCGACGCTGGGAGCGACGACGATACCCGAGACGACTGCGACACCAGAACCGACGACAGCCGCCCGCCGAACCTGACAGCAGAACGACTTTCTTCGACGGCTCGGAAGGGAGCGCCATGCGACAGCCCTCCACCGAACATCTCCGACTCGGCCTCGCGGTCCTCCTGATTTTCACGCCGCTTTGGGGGCCGGCGCTCGGACTCACCGGACCGACGTACACCTACGAGTCCGCCGAAATCGGGGTCGAGGATAACCGACTCGTCGTCCCCGACCGCGACGCTCGCTCGGAGTTGTGGCACGGCATCGATGGCTTCGTCTGCTCGGTCGGGTCGTCGGTGACGCGCTACTGCGCGCTGGAGGCAGCGACCCTGAACGGGACGCTCGCGGTGGACCATCCGGACGTGAAGTCGAGCACATCCGGCCACCTCGACGCCGCCGAACGGTATCTCGCGTACTACGACGGCCGGGTCTTCGAGCGCGAATCGACGTGGGAGGACGGCCGGTACGTCCTCTCGACGGAACGCGTCTCGGCCGCGGCGGCGCTCGATGGGGTCGCTCGGCCTCCCGACCGATACCCGACCGCGCGGACGGCTATCGAGGACGGGTCGGCGACCGCGGACCGCGAACTCTGGCCGACGGACGCGGGCGCGAGGGTGTTCGAACTCGACGGTGACTACTTCCTCGTCTACCGGACCGGCGTGGACCGCCCGCTCCCGTCGTCGCCGGCGGCGGAGGAGGCGCTGACGTGGTTCGCGGTCGTTCTCGGGTCGGCGATGCTGTTCGGTCGCGGCGACGACGCCGACGGGTCGTAACCACGCACGCGCACACCGGCACCGACAGAAGCGGCCGCTCGTCGCGGAGAAGCAAAACCGAAGTCAGTCGGTTACTCGTCCAGTCGCTCGCGGAGCAACTGGTTCACCGTGCCGGGGTCGGCGCTCCCCTTGGACTTCTGCATGACCTGCCCGACGAGGAAGTTCAGCGCGCCGCCCTCGCCGTCGTGGTAGTCGGAGACGGCGTCGGGGTTCTCGTCGATGGCCTCCTGCACGAAGCCGCCGATTTCGTCGTCGTCGGCCTTGCCGAGCCCCGCTTCTTCGACGATGGTGTCGGGGTCCTTGCCCTCGTCGAGCATCTCGCGGAGGACGATTTCCTCGGCGTTCTTCGTCGTCACCTCGTCGGCGGCGACGAGCTCGACGAGCCGCGTGAACTCGTCGAGACGGTCCGACACGTCCGTGATCTCCATGTCGCGGTAGTTGAGTTCGCCGAGCAGGTTGTCGGCGACCCACGTCGCGGCGAGGTCGGCGTCGAACTCGGCGGCCACGTCCTCGAAGAAGTCCGCGACCTCCTTGGTCGAGGTGAGCTTCGAGGCGGACTCCTCGTCGATGCCGTACTCGGCGTGGAAGCGCTCGCGGCGGGCGTCGGGGAGCTCCGGAATCGGAATCTCCTCCTTCCAGTGGGCGACCTGCAGCGGCGGGAGGTCGGCCTCGCGGAAGTAGCGGTAGTCCTTTTCTTCTTCCTTCGAGCGCATCGAGACGGTGATGCCGCGGGACTCGTCCCAGTGGCGCGTCTCCTGTTCGACGGCGCGGCCGCGCTGGATGGCGTTCTTCTGGCGGGTGACCTCGTACGCCAGCGCCTTCTCTGCGCCCTTGTGGCTGGAGATGTTCTTGACCTCGGTGCGGTTGGCCGCTTCGAGCGCCTCGCCGGAAATCGCGCCGTCGTCGTCGACCTCGTCGGCGGGGACGAGCGAGATGTTGGCGTCGATGCGGAGCGAGCCGTCGCGGGTGGCGTCGAACACGCCGAGGTATTCGAGCACCTCTTCGAGCTTGGCGAGGAACGCGCGGGTCTCCTGCGGGCTTCGGAAGTCGGGTTCGGTGACGATTTCGACCAGCGGCGTGCCGGCGCGGTTGTAGTTGACGAGCGTGTAGTCCGCCGTGTCGATGCTGCCGCCTTTGTGCTGGAGGCTCCCGGGGTCCTCTTCGAGGTGGGCGCGCGTGATGCCGATGTCGCGGCGGGTGCCCTCGACGGACACCTCCAGCGTCCCGTCGGCGCAGATGGGCGCGTCGTACTGGGTGATCTGGAAGTTCTTGGGCAGGTCGGGGTAGTAGTAGTTCTTCCGGTGGAAGCGGGTGTCCTCGGCGATGTCGGCGTTCAGCGCCTTGCCGATTTTGACCGCCGACTCCACCGCCGCCTCGTTGAGCACCGGGAGCGCGCCCGGTAGCCCGAGACAGACGGGGCACACGCGGGTGTTCGGCTCCTCGTCCTCGGCAGGCTCGGTCGAACAGCTACAGAAAATCTTCGTGGCCGTTTCGAGTTGAACGTGGACCTCCAACCCGATGACGACCGCGAGTTCGCGCTGTTCGAGCGCTTGCGCAGTCATTGGCCGCGCTTCGACGGCGGTGGGCTAAAGACTAACGGGACCGCTCGCCGAGACGCTCGCCGCGGGTGGCGACCCCGACGCGCCCGGTCGTACATGGTTGACAATAACTAACGAGGATTTATATACTGGTGTTTCATTTCTACGGTTCACACGAAACCGTTCACATATGACAAACAATACCACTTCAGACAGATGGGCACCGATTCGGACCGCCGGCCGGCTCTCGGCGCATCTCCGGACGCACCTGACGGTGCTTCTCATCGTCGTCGTCGCGGAACTCATCGGCACGATAACGTTCCCGCTCGGGCCGGGTCAGGTCGTGCTCCTGCCGCTCCTGTACGCCGTCGTCCTCGGCCTCGGCGTCAGTTACAGCGTCCTCGGGTCGGTCGTCGAACCGCTCCGGTCGGTCGTCGACGAGGACGTGAGCCGCATCGCCTCGCCGCTTCTCGTCATCGCGCTGATGCCGCTCGGCGTCAAGTACGGGACGCTCGTCGCGCCGTCGTTCTACGACCTCGTGGCGGCCGGGCCGGCGTTCGTCTTACAGGAGTTCGGTAACCTCGGCACGATTCTCATCGCGCTCCCGCTCGCCCTGCTTTTGGGTCTCAAGCGCGAGTCCATCGGGGCCGCGGTCAGCATCGCCCGCGAGCCGACCCTCGGCGTCATCACCGACAAGTACGGCATCGAGTCGCCCGAGGGCCGCGGCGTCCTCGGAACCTACATGACCGGGACGGTCCTCGGAACCGTCTTCTTCGGCCTGCTCGGCGGCTTCGCGCCCGCGACGGGGCTTCATCCCCTCGCGCTGTCGATGGCGTGCGGCATGGGGTCGGCGAGCATGATGACCGCCTGTTCCACGTCGCTGGCGGCGGCCGCCGGCGGCGCGGGCGTCGCCGAGGACCAGATTCTCAGCTTCGCCGCGACGAGCAACCTCCTGACCGGCATCACGGGGCTCTACATGGTCATCCTCGTCGGTCTCCCGGTCATCACGCGCCTGTACGCGGTCCTCGCGCCCGTGCTCGGCCGGGGTACCGCCGCGACCGACGGAGGTGAGTGAGATGTCGATGTCCACGCCGGAGTTCTCCGTCGAGTCGCTGAAGATGCTGCTCGTGGTTGCGTTCCTGACGCTGACGGCCAACTTCATCGCCACCGGCACCGGCTTCGTCGCCGCGCTCCCCGGCATGGCGCTCATCGTCGTCATCGGCCTCGCCGCCCTGCTCATGGGGCGGCTGATTCCGCTCGACCTGCCGGCGTTCGCCTACGCGATGGTGCTCGCCTTCGCGCTCGCACTGCCGTTTTCGCCGGTGCAAGCGCCGTTTCTCGCCGCCGTCGGCGAGGTCGATTTCCTCGCGACGACGACGCCGATTCTCGCCTACGCGGGCCTCTCTATCGGCCTCCAGACCGGGAAGATGAAGGAGGTCAGCTGGAAGCTCGTCCTCGTGGCGGTGTTCGTCTTCTTCGGGACGTTCTTCGGCTCGGCGCTCATCTCGCAGGCCGTGCTCTCCGCACAGGGGATTATCTGATGGCGGGCCCCACGGCCACGGCCGCCCGCCGCCCGCGCCGGGGTGAGACGCGGTGACCGACGACGACCGCACCGCGGCCCTCAAAGCCCGCGTCTGCGACGCCATCGACGACCGCGCCGACGAGATCATCGCCTTCGCGAAGGACGTACAGGCCGAGCCGGAACTCGGCTACAAGGAGGTGAAGACCACCGAGAAGGTCGTCTCGCTCTTCGAGGACCTCGACCTCGACGTGGAGACGGAGCTGGCGATTACCGGCGCGCGCGCTCGTGCCGGCTCCGGCGACTTCGTCGCGGCCGTCCTCGGCGAACTCGACGCGCTCGTCAACCCGGACCACCCGATGGCGGACCCCGAGACCGGCGCGGTCCACGCCTGCGGCCACAACGCCCAGCTCGCGCACCTCGTGGGGACCGCCTTCGGCCTCGTCGGCAGCGGGGTCGTCGCCGACCTCGACGGCGCGGTCGAGTTCGTCGCCGTCCCGGCCGAAGAGTACCTCGACCTCGACTACCGCCGCGACCTGCTCGAAGCCGGCGACATCGAGTTCTTCGGCGGCAAACAGGAACTCATCCGCCGGGGCTACGTCGACGACTGGGACGCCGCCGCGATGATGCACGCCGGCAGCGACACGCCCGAGCGGACGATTACGAGCGACTTCTCGACCAACGGCTTCGTCGGCAAGTTCGTCACCTATCGCGGGACCGAGGCGCACGCCGGCGCGGCCCCCGAAGAGGGCGTCAACGCGCTCAACGCCGCGATGCTCGGGATGAACGCGGTCCACGCCCAGCGCGAGCGGTTCCGCGACGAGGACCACGTCCGCGTCCACCCCATCATCACCCGCGGCGGCGACGGCGTCAACGTCGTCCCCGCCGAGGTGACGATGGAGTCGTACGTCCGCGCGGCCTCGGTCGAAGCGGTCGCGGACGCCAACGAGTCGGTCAACCGGGCGCTCGCTTCCGGCGCGATGGGCGTCGGCGGCGACGTGGAAATCGAGGACTACCCCGGCTACATGCCGCTTCGGACCGACGAGACGATAGTCGCGTTCTACGACGACAACGCCCGCGACATCGTCGGCCCCGACGCGGTCACGCCGGGGACGCCGCACCTCTCCGGGTCGACCGACATGGGCGACATCACGCAGCTCGTCCCCGGCATCCACCCGTGGACCGGCGGCTTCGAGGGCGCGGTCCACGCCCGCGACTTCCGCGTCGTCGACGAGGAGATGGCCTACGTCATCCCCGCGAAACTCACCGCCTGCACGCTGGTCGACCTGCTCACCAGCCACGAGGCCATGGCGGCGGTCCGCGAGGCGAAAGCCGAAAAGCGCGGTCGCGAGGAGTACCTCGACGCGGTCCGCTCGCTCCGGGCGACGACGACCGAGTCGTACCGCGACTGAGCGGTCGGCGATGGCAGAGCGGTCGGCGACGCGGGCCCGAGGGCGCGAGTCCCCTCACACGTATCACATTTTCGGTGATTGTCTGACGCACATTTATGTCTCACGCGCGGGGCTATGTTACCCATGAGTAACCGGGTGGAGGAACTCGAATCCAAAGTCGCAGAACTGCAGGCCGCCGTGAACGGGCTCACCGAGGAGCTCGTCGAGACCAAAGAGCGGCTTCGACAGCTCGAAGACGCCAACGACGTGGAGGTCCCCTCGCGGGCCGCGACCCGTCGCGGCGACTGGGAGACCGAAGACGAGGCCGCAGCGGACGCCGCCGCGGAGTCCGCCGACGCCGACGAGGTGGCGTCGGCCGACGGCGATGAGACTAAACCGGACGAGGCCGACGAGACTGACGAAGGCGACGGCGAGACCCCCGACGACGACATCATCGTCGCGTAATCGGGCGCACCGTCCGAGCGAGCGCGCCCCGTGTTCATGCGGCGCGCTCCATCTGCGGGCGTCGCCCGCGCGAACACCAACCCATGCACATCAAAGAGCTCGTCCTTGACGGTTTCAAGAGCTTCGGGCGGCCGACTCGCATCCCGTTCTACGAGGATTTCACGGTCGTTACGGGCCCGAACGGTTCCGGCAAATCGAACATCATCGACGGCGTCCTCTTCGCGCTCGGCCTCGCCCGCACCCGCGGGATTCGCGCCGAGAAGCTGACGGACCTCATCTACAACCCCGGTCACGCCGACGGCAGCGACGAGGCCGCCGCACAGCCCAAGGAGGCCAGCGTCACGGTCGTCCTCGACAACTCCGAGGGGACGCTCGACCGCTCGCAGGTCGTCAACGCCGCCGGCACCGACAAGGTCGGCGACGTCGAGGAGATAACCATCAAGCGCCGCGTCAAGGAGACGCCGGACAACTACTACTCGTACTACTACCTCAACGAGCGCTCGGTCAACCTCTCGGACATCAAGGACCTGCTCGCGCAGGCGGGCATCACCCCCGAGGGCTACAACGTCGTCATGCAGGGCGACGTGACCGAGATAATCAACATGACGCCCTACCAGCGGCGGGGCATCATCGACGAAATCGCGGGCGTCGCCGAGTTCGACGAGAAGAAAGACGCCGCCTTCGAGGAGTTGGAGGCGGTCGAAGAGCGCGTCGACGAGGCGGACCTCCGCATCGAGGAAAAGGAGACGCGACTCGACCAGCTCGCCGACGAGCGCGAGACGGCGCTCACCTACAAGGGGCTCCGCGAGGACAGAGAGGAGTACGAGGGCTACCTGAAGGCCGCGGAACTCGAAGACAAGCGCGACGACCTCTCGCGGACCGAATCGCGCGTCGAGTCCACCGAGGCCGACCTCGAAGACCTACAGGCCGAACTCGACGAGCGGCAGGGCAAGGTCACCCGTCTCGAAGAGGACCTCGAAGACCTCACCCGCGAGATCGAGCGCAAGGGCGAAGACGAACAGCTCCGCATCAAATCGGAGATGGAGGAGATAAAGGGCGACATCTCCCGGCTGGAGACCGCCATCGAGGCCGCCGAGGAAAAGCGCGACGACGCCGAGGCCGAGCGCCGGAAGGCGTTCATCGACATCGACCGCAAGCAAGAGCAGATAGACGACCTCGAAGACGACATCCGCGAGGTCAAAGTCGAGAAGGCGTCGGTCAAAAGCGACGTCCAGTCCAAGCGGGTCGAACTCTCCGAGGTGCAGGCCGAAATCGACTCGGTGGACACCGAGTTCGACGAGTTGAAGTCCGACCTCGCGGAGAAAAAGGAGACGCTCGACGACCTCAAAGACGAGAAGAACGACCGCCAGCGCGCCAAGGACCGCCTGCTGGACGACGCGCGCCGCCGCTCGAACCAGATTTCGGAGACGCGGGACGAACTCGAACGCGCCCGCGAGCGCATCCCCGAACTGAAGGCGACCGTCTCCGACCTGCACAGCGAACTCGACACCGCGGAAAAGAACAAGGCGAAGATAGACGGCGTCATCGAGGACCTGCAGGCCGAGAAGGCCGACCTGAACGACGAGCTCTCGGAGGTCACGGACGAACTCCAGACCAAGCAGTCCGAGTACGCCCGCCTCGAAGCCCGCGCCGGGAAGGACGGCGACAACTCGTGGCCCCGCGCCGTCACGACCATCCTCAACGCCGGCATCTCCGGCGTCCACGGCGCGGTCGGCCAACTCGCCTCCGTCGACGGCGAGTACGCGAAAGCCTGTGAGACGGCCGCCGGCGGCCGCCTCGCCAACGTCGTCGTCGACGACGACGGCGTGGGGTCGTCCTGTATCGACCACCTGAAGTCCCGCAACGCGGGCCGCGCGACGTTCCTGCCCATCACGAAGATGGACAACCGGAGCCTGCCGCGCAAGCCCAACAACCCCGGCGTCGTGGACTTCGCGCGCAACCTCGTCGACTACGACAGCCAGTACGAGTCGATTTTCTCGTACGTCCTCGGCTCGACGCTCGTCGTCGAGGACATGGAGACCGCCCGCGACCTGATGGGCGACTACCGGATGGTCACCCTCGACGGCGACCTCGTGGAGCGCTCCGGCGCGATGACCGGCGGCTCCGGCGGCGGCTCTCGCTACTCGTTTTCGAAGTCCGGCGAGGGCAAACTCGACCGCCTCGCGAAGGAGATCACGAAGCTCGAAGACCGCCGTCGCTCGCTCAACGAGGAGATTCGGGACATCGACGACGACCTCGACGACGCCCGCGGGCGGGCCTCCGACGCCGCCGACCGCGTCCGGACCATCGAGCGCGAAATCGAGGACGCGGAGGAGGACATCGAGGACGCCGAAGCCGAAATCGACCGGCTGAACGACCGCCTCGACGAACTCCAGTCCGAACGCGAGTCGGTGGACGAACAGATGTCCGACCTCGACGACGAAATCGCGGACCTCGACGACGAAATCGAGACGGTCGAGGCCGCCATCGAGGACATCGAGACCGAGCTCGCGGACTCCGAGATTCCGGAGCTCACCGCCCGTGAAGACGAGATTCGCGCCGACATCGACGACCTCGAAGACCGGATGTCGACGCTCGACGGCCGGCTCAACGAGATTCAGCTCGAAAAGCAGTACGCCGAAGACGCGGTCGACGACCTCCACGACACGGTCGAGGCCGCCCAGAACCGCAAGGCCGAGGCTCGGGAGTCCATCTCCGAGGCGGAGTCGAAAATCGAGGAGCGCGAGGACGACCTCGAAGCCAAGCGCGAGGCGGTCGCCGAACTCGAAGAGGAACTGGTCGACCTCAAAGACGACCGCACGGAGCTACAGGCGGATCTCCGCGAGGCCCGGAGCGCCCGCGACGAGAAGAAAGACCGCGTGAACGCGGTCGAATCGAAGCTCGAAAGCATGCGCTCGGCCGCCGAGCGCCTCGAATGGGAAATCGACGAGCTCGAATCGCAGGTCGGCGACTACGACCCCGACGAGATTCCCGACCACGACACCGTCGAGTCGGAAATCGAGCGCCTCACCGAGGAGATGGAGGCGCTCGAACCGGTCAACATGCTCGCCATCGACGAGTACGACGACGTGAAGGCCGACCTCGAAGACCTCCGGGAGCGCCGCGACGTGCTGGTCGAAGAGCGCGACGCCATCGCCGACCGCATCGACCAGTACGAGTCCCAGAAGAAGGCGACGTTCATGGAGTCGTTCGACGCCATCGCCGAGAACTTCACCGACATCTTCGAGCGCCTGTCGAACGGGACGGGCCACCTCCAGTTGGAGAACCCCGACGACCCGTTCGAGGAGGGCCTGACGATGAAGGCCCAGCCGGGCGACAAGCCCATCCAGCGCCTCGACGCCATGTCCGGCGGCGAGAAGTCGCTGACGGCGCTCGCGTTCATCTTCGCCATCCAGCGGCACAACCCCGCGCCGTTCTACGCGCTCGACGAGGTGGACGCCTTCCTCGACGCCGCGAACGCCGAGCGCGTCGGCCAGATGGTCGACGACCTCGCGGGCGACGCCCAGTTCGTCGTCGTCTCGCACCGCTCCGCGCTCCTCGAACGCGCCGAGCGCGCTATCGGCGTGACGATGCAGGGCGACAACGTCAGCGCCGTCACGGGCATCCAGTTCGGCGACGGCGAGGCCGGCGGCGACGGAACCGACGCGGACGGACCGGGCGGCGACGACTCCGACGGCGACCGCCCCGACGACGACGCCGACGGCGGTGACGGCGGCGAGGCCGACGCGGACGTGGAAGCGGAGGTTCCGGCGGATGACTGACGACATTCCCGAACTGAACCTCTCTCGCGGCCGCGACGGCGACGAACGCGAGGCCGACGACGACGAAGTCTTCTCGTTCGCCCGCGACGACGCCGCGTCCGGCTCCGAGGCGGACGCCGCCCCCGCCGAACCCGACGCGATGGACGATGTACTCCCGGAGGACGTCTCCGAGACCGACGACGACGAGGTCGAACCGGTCGAACTCCTCGTCCAACTCGCCAAGGAGGGGACCATCGACCCGTGGGACATCGACATCGTGGAGGTCACGGACGCCTTTCTGAACCGCCTCGACGCGATGGACCTCCGGACGACCGGGCGGGCGCTGTTCTACGCGAGCGTCCTCCTGCGCATGAAATCCGACGAACTCCTCGCGCCGGACGAACCCGACGAGGAGGAACTCGAACCGTGGGAACTCGCCTTACAGGGCGGCGGCGAGGAGGGTCACCCCGGCGACGACGACGGCGGGTCGCCCGGCTTCGACCCCATCGACGCGCTGGAAGACGAGATGGACCGCCGGCTCGAACGCAAGCACGCCCGCGGGTCGCCGGAGACGCTGGACGAACTCGTCCGCGAACTCCGGGAGGTCGAACGCGGGTCGTGGTGGAAGCGTCGCCGCGAGTACGACACCTCCGAGTCGCCGCGCGGCTTCTCCCGCGGAACGCAGACGCTCGACTACCACACGCCCGGCGAGATGCGCGGCGCGGGCGAACCAACCGAAGACGACGTGACGGGGACCGCCCACAACGAGGACATCGAGGCGGTCGTCGAAGCCGTCGGCGACGTGCTCGCCACCCACTACGAGAAGGGCCGCGACGAGGTGCTGTTCGCCGAGATACGCGACGTGGCCGACACCGTGATGACGACCTACCTCGCGCTCCTGTTTCTGTCCCACCGGAGCACGGTCTACCTCAAGCAGGACGACCTGTTCGGCGACCTCTGGATTCGGAACCCCGAGGTGTTCGACGCCGACCCCGGCGCGGGGTCTGAACCCGAGACGGCCGCCGACGGTTCCGAAGATGCTGATGGCGACACCGACGACCCCGAACTCGAAGCCGAAGCTATCGCGGACGACTAGCTATTTTATCGGACGCGTCGTCACTCTCGGACGTGCCCCACCCGACCCTGCTCTCCAGCACGCTCCGGCGCTTGACGGTCGCGTTCTCGCTCGTCACGTCAGTGATGTTCGCAGTGATTACGTCGGCTATCTTGTTCCCTCAGTCGGTCATCTGGCCGTTGGCGGTGCTGTGTTTCTTCCCGATTTTCTGGCTGCACTGCTACATCCCCGGCTACGTCTCGTACAGTCCGACCGCGTTCGGCCGCGTCCGCGAGGTGGTCACGTCGCCGCGGTCGGTCCGCGAGTGCGTCGTCTGCGGCGAGTCAGACGACAGCGGCGTCGTCCGGGAGTTCAGCACGCAGTTCGTCGCCGCGGGCGTCCCGCTCGCGACGACTGACCGCGGCGAAAACGAGTACTGCGCGCGCTGTCACGCGGTCGAGTTCTCGCCGACCGACGAGGCGGCCCGCGGCGAACGCGAGGTTGCGGAGCAGGAGAGCGATTCGGCAGAATCCGCGGAACTGAACGACTGAACTGAGGCCGGTTCAGTCGACGTACTGGTCGATGAGCGGCGCGAGCTTCGCTTTCGTCTCGGCGGGGATGGCGTCGTCGGGGGTATTGATGGTCCCTTCGAGCGCGGCGTGGCTGTCGGTCTCGTGGCCGTCGGGAATCTTGCGGATGGCGGCCTCGACGGTCTCCTTGATGGCCTCCTCGTTGGCCGCGGCGTTCTTCAGCACCTCGTCGAGCGTGACTTCGCTGTCTTCCTTCCAGACGTCGTAGTCGGTGACGCCGGTGATGGTCGCGTAGGCCATCTCGGCCTCGCGGGCGAGTTTGGCTTCCGGGATGGTCGTCATGCCGATGACGTCCCAGCCCTGCGCGCGGTAGTGCTCGCTTTCGGCCTTCGTGGAGTACGACGGGCCCTCGATGCAGACGTAGGTGCCGCCCTCTTGGACCTGCGCGTCGGTCGCCTCCGCGGCGGCCTCGGCGAGGATGGAGACGAGCTCCTCGTCGTACGGCATCGCGAAGGGCTGGTGGACGACGATGCCCTCGTCGAAGAACGTCAGCGGGCGGTGTTTCGTGCGGTCGTAAATCTGGTCGGGGACGACGAGCGTCTGGGGCGGCAGGTCCTCTTTGAGACTGCCGACGGCGTTGCTGGCGAGGACGTGGGTGACGCCGAGTTTCTTGAGCGCGAAGATGTTCGCGCGGTAGGGGAGCGTCGTCGGCGAGTGCTGGTGGTCCGGGCCGTGTCGCGGGAGGAAGACGACCTCGCGGCCGGTGTCGCCGAACTCGCCGACGACGGGCGTCGTCGAGGGTTCGCCGAACGGCGTCTCGACGGGTTCCTCGCGGGTGTTCTCCAGCGGGAGCGCCTCGTAGATACCGCTGCCACCGATGAATCCGATTTTCATACCCGAAGGTCGAGGAGGGCGCACAAAATCGTGGCGAAACGGGCGCTACACCACGAAGCCGCGGTTCAGGAGGTAGATGAGCACAGAAAGCGCGGGCACGCTGAGAAGCGTCGTCGCGAAGACGGCCGCGGAGACGAACTCGGCGAGCGAGGTCGCAGAGCCGGTTCCGGTGGCATCGCCGAACTCCGCGACGAGGATGAGCGGCGTGACCGCGGCGGGCATCGCGGATTCGAGGACGAACGTCCGCGCGACCGTCGGGTCGCCGAAGCCGGCGACGAGCGCGACGCCGACGGCGACCGCGGGCGCGACGACGATTTTGAGCGCGGCGACGACGCCGACCTCCGAGAGCGTCGAGCCGAGGTCGGCCCCCGCGAGTTGGATGCCGAGGATGAGGAGCATCATCGGAATCGACGAGTCGCCGACGAGCCGCAGCGTCTCCATCGCGGGGACGCCCGTCGGCGGGACGACGCCGAGCCAGCGGGCCGCGAGCGCGGCGACGACGGCGTAGACGAGCGGGATGCGGACGATGCGTTCGAGGCCGACGCGCCAGCCCGGCGCGCCGCCGTCGCGGTCGGTCCCCCTCCCGGCGATGTACACGCCCAGCGTGTAGATGAGGACGCTCTGGACGGCGAGGTAGACGACGGCCGTCGACCGGCCGGTGTCGCCGAAGGCGAAGGAGCTGACCGGGATGCCGTAGTTCCCGGAGTTCGGAAAGGCGGCGACGAGGACGAGCGCGCCGAGCAGGGGTTCGGAGACGCCGGCGAGACGGGCGACGCCGCCCGCGACGAGGAGCATGGCGACGTGGTAGGCGACGACGCCGGCGGTGATGGTCGCCAGCGTCTCGCCGGCGAGTTCGGTCGTCGCGAGGCTGTAGAACACGAGGACCGGCGCGAGGACGTACACCGTGACCGTGTTGAGTGGCTCGGGGTCAACGTCGCGGACGCGCCCGAGGAGAAAGCCGACCGCGCCGATGGCGAGAATCGGCAAGAGCGCGCTGACGAAGATAGAAAACAGCGACATGCGCGTGCCGACGAGCGTCACGCAAACGAACGTTTCGCTTCGGGCGAGTCCGGACGACGGTCGTACGCGGGCGGATGGAGAGGTGACTCTGTTGAAATCCTCAGGATCTGATAGATGTTGTGTGCTACATATAGAGAGTGAGTTTATCAATTGAGTATCTTATTATTTGGTATGCCCTCCTCATTTCCAACATCACCCGGCGGGCTTGGAATCGTTGCATCGGTCGTATTCTGGCTGTTAATCGGATTAGCGATAGTTCTCGTAGCGAGATTACTGATACAGAGAATGCGATAGATTCGCGCGCTGTATTCAGCACGGCCTCAGCAACCTATCAGCGGCTGCGGATTCCAACAGAGCCAGAGAGATGAAACCGACGGTCGGAGCAGTCGAAGAACGTCGGGCGAACCAACCCCGTCGCGCTCAGGCCCCGACGCCGTCGTTTTCGAGGAGTCGCCACGCACCGTCACCGGTGGATTCGACGTAGCCGCGGCGCTCCATCTCGGACATGACTTCCGGCATCCGGTCGGGTTGGGCGATCTCCATCTCGATGCGGTCCACGTCGTGGAACTCCGCGAGGTAGTGGCGGACGTCTTCGAGTTCGAACGTGTCGTCGTCGGCCTTCGCCATGACGCTCGAGGTGAGGTCGATCATGTCCTCGATGAAGTTCCACGGGTAGACGACCCACGCCCACGCTTCGAGGCGCTCGCCGACGTAGTCGGGTTCGAACTCGCTGGTCTGGAGGAGTTGGAGCGTCGCGGTCCGGACCTCGCCCGCGTTGCGCTCGTTGACGTACTCGTGTGCGCGCTTGATGGAGCCGCCGGTGTCGGCGATGTCGTCGATGATGAGCACGTCCTTGCCCTCGACGCTGCCTTCCGGCATCGGGTAGCGGACCTCCGGCTCGTTCGATTTCTGGGCCGTCCCGACGTAGTGTTCCATCTTCAGGCTCGTCAGGTCGTCCAGCCCGAGGAAGTCACAGATACACCGGCCCGCGAACCAGCCGCCGCGGGCCAACGCGACGATGACGTCGGGTTCGAACTCGGATGTCTTGACCTCGTCCGAGACGTCGCGGCAGAGGCCGTAGATGTACTCCCAGTTCGTGATAGTACAGTTAAACTCGTCGGGGAGGTCGCCCATAGCTTCTGTTCACCGTGCGTACTGCCGCGCCTGACGCCCTTTAATCTGTACGACTCGCCTCGCCCGTGTGTCGGCGTGCCAAACCGCTCGAACCGGGGTTATTCGGCGACTAACCGGAGAACCTCCCGTTCAGGCAGATATTAACACATGTTAACAAAGGACATAGTTATATCGAGCGCCGGAGTATGCGGATTTGTAGGTGAACCAGAATGCACACGTGTGGTAACTGTGGTGAGTTCGTCTCCCGCGACTTCGTCCGCGTCTTCGGCAACGACATGGACGAGGTCGTCGGGTGTCCCAGCTGTATGAACATGCGCGAAGTGATGCAGGGCGACGGCGCGGCTCAAACGAGCGGCCGCGTCCGGTGGACCCGCGCGTGAATCGGTCGCGGCCGACCAACTCGCGCCCGGCCCGCGCCCGCTCGTATCGCCCTCCTCCCTTCTCATACGACCCGACCGTCGACCCGCTGGTTTGATACCTCGCCGTGCAGTGCGCCTTTCCATGGATAGCCGACGCGCCCTCCTCGTCGACGCTTTCACGACCGAACCGCTGTCCGGCAACGCGGCCGGCGTCGTCCCCGACGCCGACGGCCTCGACGCGGAACAGATGCGCGCCGTCGCCGCCGAACTCGGCGCGAGCGAGACGGCGTTCGTCTGCTCGTCGGCCGCCGCGGACCGCCGCATCCGCTATTTCACGCCGCAACAGGAAGTCGACCTCTGCGGCCACGCGACTATCGCGGCCCACGCCCACCTCGCGGCCGAGCGCGAACTCGAACCGGGCACGCACACGCTGGAGACCAACGTCGGCACCCTCGACATCGAACTCGGCGACCTCGGCGAGGTATGGATGACGCAGGACGCGCCGACGGTGCGCCCGCTCGAACTCGACTACGACCGCCTCGCGGCGGCGCTCGGCGTCGACGACGCCGCCCTCCGCGACGTGGGCGCGGACCTCCCCGTGGCAGTCGCCTCCACGGGGCTTCCCTTCCTCGTCGTCCCGGTCAACTTCCTCGAACACCTCTCGGGTGCGGACCCGGACGACGCCGCCATCGCCGACCTCGCCGCCGAACACGACGCGGCGGGCGTCTACGCCTACACCTTCGACGCCATCGACGGCGACTCCACGCTCCACGCGCGGTGTTTCGCGCCCGGCATCGGCATCTCCGAGGACCCGGCGACCGGCACCGCCGCCGGCGCGTGCGGCGCGTACCTCCGGCAGGTCGGCGCGTTCGACTCCGTGCCCGACGAACTCCGCATCGAACAGGGCCACTTCGTGGACCGGCCGGGAACCGTCCGCGTGCGGGTCGGCGCGGAGATTCGCGTCGGCGGCCGCGCGGTGCAGTCGCTCGACGGCGAGGTCGTCGTCCCGGAGTTCGCAGACGACGACATCATCGAAGCCTGAAACTCCAGTTCGAAAACGAGACGGTGCGAGACGAGACGGGTCGAGATTCGACGGCCCGCGACGGTGGGGCCTCAGCCGATGTACCGGAGGTCGTCGTCGCTGGCGATAGTTCCCTGCTGTTGCTGTTGCATCTCCTGAATCTTCGCGGCGACCTCCTTCATCTCCTCCGCGCGCTCTTCGAGCGACTCGAAGTCGACGCTGAAGTCGAGGAGGTCCTGCAGGACCTCGATGACGACCTGCGCGCTCTGGGGGTCGACGAGGTAGCCGCTCGTCTCGCCCATCAGGCAGGTCGCGTCGAGGCCGCGGCGACCGCCGAGGCCGAGAAGCAGCCCGGAGACGCCGACGACGCCGCCGGCCGGCTCGTCCTCGCGGAACTCGATGCCGGCTGCTTCGAGTTCGTCGAGGCGGGATTCGTCGGCGACGGCCCCGAGGACCGACGGCTCGTCGACGAGTTCGCCGGTCGGGACGCCGCCCAGCGCGAACAGGCGCTCGACGCCGAATTCCTCGGCGATGTCGAGGAAGGCGTCGGTGAGGTGGTAGTGCCCCTCGTTGGACTGGGCCTGGTGGTCGCCCGTGAGGAGGAGGAGGTCCGGCCCTTCGCCGGGCGTCTCGACGGCGTGAATCGCGACGTGGGTCAGCTCGGCGACGCCCTCGTCGATGGTCACCTGCGGCGGGAACACGTCGGCGTAGACGCGGCGGACCAGCGTGGCCTCCTCGAACTCCTCCAGCAGGTGCTCGACGGCGAGTTTGCCGACGTTGCCGACGCCCGGTAACCCCTCGATGAGCACGGGATCGGCGAGGTCGACCTCCTCGACAGCCTCGATTTCGATGTCGTCCATGCACGTAGTGGCGGACGCGCCGGTTAAGAGAGCGTCGGTAGCCGAAGACGCAGGCGGCTACTCTGACTCCTCGGCGAGGCGGCGCTTCCGCGCGCGGCGGTACTCGCCGTAGGGGTCTTCGGGGTTGTAGGGCGCGGGCGCGCTGTTCTCCGTGGGTGCGCCGCACTCCGGACAGGTCTCAGAAAGCGAGTACACCGGGCGGTCGTGGCGGTCGCGCCACGCGCTGCACGCCCGGATGTCAGATTTCATGCGATTACTCTTCGTCGCCGCTGCGTTCGCGGTGGTACTCCGCGGTTCCGCCCGCGGCCTCGATGACTTCGCGGGCGCGAGCGACGCTCGATTCGAGCTCGGTCTCGGCGGTCTTGTAGTCGGGCGCTTTGACCTTGACGCGGTACTCGGGCGCGCCGACGTACGTGACCGACAGTTCGATTTCGTCGCCGATTTCGCCGTCGCCCTCGGCGGCCTTCAGGGCTTCCTTCACGTCGTCGACGCCGTCGCCCGCGGGCGAGCGCAGGTCGACGTAGCCGGTGACGTTGACGTAGGGAACCGACACGTTCTGACGCGCGGTCTCGACGATGGCTTCGAGTTCGTCGTCGTCGAGTTCGACGCCTTCGAGCGCCTCGATGCCGTGAATCGCGGCCTGCTCGAAGCCGTCGTAGAGCGACTCGAACTCGGCGAGCAGGGCGTTGGCGATGGACTGGTAGCGGTCGTCGGCGATGTCCTCGCCGAACGCCAGCGCCATCCACTTGTCGGCCTTCTGCTCGTTTTTCCACTCCTGAATCTTCTCTTTGCGCTGGTGCTCGTTGACGTCCTTTATCGAGAGGTCGATCTGCTGGGAGCTCTCGTTGACTTCGAGCACTTTAGCGACGACTGTCTGTCCCTCGCGGACGTGGTCGCGGACGTTCTTGATCCATCCGCTGGCGACCTCGCTGATGTGGCAGAGGCCGCGTTTGTCCTCGTACTCTTCGAGGTCGACGAAGACGCCGAAGTCCGCGATGTCGTCTACCTTTCCGACGACGAGTTCGCCGGGGTCAGGCCATCCGCTGTACTTCATGCGAGGTCCTCCGGGGAGTTACGCCTCAAGTTCGTCGCTGTCGCGACGCTCGACCGTCTCGACGACCTCGCCGTGGAACTCGGCGTTGCCGCCGGTCGGCGTGGCGAGGGTCGTCCCGCAGACGGCGCAGTTGACGACCGAGGAGGCCTTTCCGAAGACGACCTGTTCGTTCTCGCAGTCGCTGCACGCGACCTTGTAGAAGTTTCCTGCCATGATTTACTCCTGGAACTCCAGACGACCGGCGCGCCAGCCCTCGCGCATGTGGGCCTTGCCACAGTCGGAGCAGATGTACTTCAGGTGGGTCTTCTTCGTCGGCTTGTCGCCACCGGGGACCTTGGAGAACTTACCGGCGTTACCGATAGTGGCCTTGCCGCGTCGCGTCTGACGGGCGTTCCACTTCATGCCGGTCGGGCGTCCCTTCCGGACCTTCTCCACTTCGTGTTCGTGGTGTCCCTTGCAGTTCGGGCAGTACGTGTTGAAACGGCGTGGCATCTGCATAGATATCGACCTTGTGGTGGGTTTTGGTGTGGCCCGTTAAAACCCGTTTGGTTCGCCGCGGCCCCTGAACCCGCCGCGACCGGGCGTTCGGCGTGTCACGTGTGGGCAGTCCACGGTGACAACACCGCCCGCGGAACTCCCGGCACACGGCCCACGCCCGAAGCCGAAGCGATTAAGCGGTGACTGTGCCAATCCCGGCACATGAAGAAGCTCATCATCCACGGCGACCCCGGCGTTCGGCGCGACGGCGTCATCGAGTACGACGGCGAGGAGTACGTCCTGTTTTCGATCGACCGACAGGGCGACTGGCACGGTCCCGACCGCGTCCAACTGTGGTGTACCGCCGGTACGGAAGACGAGCGCGAGGCGTTCGAAAAGCGCGAGTTCGTCCCGCACTGGCTGGAAACCGAGGGCGTCGACGCCGAGGCGGTCGAAGTCGTCCGCGAGCGCGGCGCGGCCTAAGGTAGTCTCGCTTCTTCTACCTCGTAGACTACGACCGACCCCGACTGGTGGACCGGCGTCAGCCACGCCACGTCCGTCTCTATCTCCCCGTAGCGGGCGCGCTCGCCCGGCCCGACCCACACGTACTGCACGTCGTACTGCTCGATGAGCCGCGCTCGCGTCGACTCGTTTCCGACGTACATCGCGTCCACGTCGCGCACGCGACCGTAGTACGCGTCGGGGCCGCGGTAGCCGACTTCGTGCGCCCAGCCGGCGACCGTCGGAACGCCCGTCAGGCTCGATTCGGGGTTCCCGCGCCAGCCGTACATGACGCTCTCGCGCTCGTCCGTCACCGTCTCGGACCACGTCGTCCCCGGCGCGGTGAGCATCGTGGGGTTGCCCTCGACGGTCTCGTCGAGCCACGTGATGGCCGCCGACTCGTTTCCGTGCCGCCACTCCGCGAAGGCCGTCGCGTCCAGCGTCGTCTCCTCCCGGGGGGAGTTCGCGTGGTCGGCGACGGCCAGTCCGCCGTACACCGACGTGGAGGCGACGAGGAGGACGACGACGGCGACGCCGGCGACTCGGACCGCGCCCCCGCGGACGCCGAGGTCGACCCTCGGAAGCGACACGTCGCCCGCGGCGACCGCGTCGCCGACGAATCCCGCCAGCACGGCACCCATCGCGCTCCCCCAGATCACCCAGACCTGCATGTACGTCTTGAACACCGTGTTCATCCGGCCGGGACCGGCCTGCTCGTTCACGTAGACGAGTTCGACGAGCGTCACGAGGCCCGCGCCGGCGACGACGAGCACCGTCTCGAACCGCGGGTCGTCGGCGAACCGGAGGAGCACCCACCCGACGGCGACGAGGGGGGCGACGAGCGCGAGCGCGGCGAACGACTGCGCGGCCGCGACGACGGTCAGCGCCGCGACGCTCCCGAGGAGCGCGGCCCACTCGCGGCCGCCGAGTCCGTCTTGCGCCCCGAGACGACCGACGTAGTAGACCGCGAACGCCGCGAGGAACGCCCCGTGGACGAGCGCCAGCGCGCCGAACCCGCTTCGCTGGTCGGGCGACAGAAGCTCGACCGTCCGGGCGCTCCCGCCGCCGGCGACCGCGCCGAGGAGGAACGGACTCGCGAGGACGGCGGCGGCGACGCCGGCGAGACCGACCGCCGCGACCGTGCCGCCGAGGCGGGCGAGTTCACCCGCGACCGCCGAGTCGCCGACGGCCGAGCGAACGCGCTCTCGACCCGGGAACAACGTCCACGGGCGCGCGGGTGCGAACACCATCCCGAGGAAGAACACGCCGAACACCGAGGGGAAGCTCCACGTGTCGACGACGACCTGCAGCGCGCCGACGAGCGTCGTCGCGGCGACGAGGAGTCGGCGCTCGCCGACCGCCTCCTCCGGCGTCCGGAAGTACGCGAAGGCGAGGCCGGCCGCGAGGAGCAGAAACGGCGTGCCCAGCATGTGGGCGTGGAGGTCGCCGTTGAGCCACGCGAAAAGCGGAAACTCGTTGATGGTGTCCGGAATCACGCGGCTCGCGTTCCAGTACGAGAACTCCGCGGTCCCGGCGAGCACCTGCGAGACGGTGTATCGCGAGCGTTCGGCGACGGCCTCCGCGACGGGCCGGCGTAACCCCTCGGGGAGCGCGACGAGGGCGAACCGCCCCGCGGTGACGAGGTTGCTGGCGAAGCCGACGAAGAACGCCGAGAGCAGGCCGCCGAGCCGGCCGTTCGCGCCCGCGGCGGTCGCGACGCCCCGTCCGAGTTCGAACGCCGCGGTGACGAGGAGGCCGAAGAAGCCGGCGAGCGCGAGGTTGTAGGCGAACGACGGGTCGGTGGCGGTGAGTCGCGCGAGGAGAATCGACACGAGGTGGCCGCCGTAGTAGTAGCGGACCGGTTCGCCGGCGAACCACATGTCCTCCGGCGGGAGGACCGACGCGCGGGCGAGCGACTGGAGGAGGCCGAAGTCGAGGAACTTCTCGCCGCCGCCGGCGTGGACCGCCGGGTCGAGCGCCCGGAGCGCCACGGCGAACAGGAAGGCGACGAGGAACACCGCGGCCGCGTCTGCGACGGCCCGTCGGTCGATTTCGAGGGCGGGCGCGAGTCGGAAGTCGCCGCGGCGGAGCGCGCCGAGGTCGAGTCCCGCGACCGCCGAGGCGACGAGGAGCGTCCCGACGCCGGCGACGAGGGCGGCGGGCCCGAACGAGAGGTGGCCGACGTAGTACGCCGGGAGGGTCAAGACGACGAGCGAGACGGGGAGGGCGAGTCCGGCACCGCGACCGGGCAGGCGGCGGAACAGCCGGGTCGAGAGGGGAAGACCGACCGCCCAGAGGGCCGCGAACAGCAGCAACCACCGGACGACGAGGGCGTACTCCATCTGTCCGATGACTGCGCCGCGGATGCAATACGTTTTGTGATGGTCGGCGCGCCCCAGAGCGGTTCGCTTTTTACCCCATTGAGTGAATGGTCGTGCATGTCGCAGTCTGTCGGGGTGGTGGTCCCCGCGTATCGACCCGACCCCGAGCGTCTGGTCCCCTACGTCCACGCCCTCGTCGAGGCGCTGGACCCCGATACGGTCCGCGTCGAACTCGACGCGCCGCGGCCCGAGACGCTCGACGCCCTCGACGCCCTCCCCGCCGTCGCCCGCGTGAACGCCGTCGACGCCCGCCGCGGCAAGGGCGCGGCTATCACCGCCGGATTCGAGTCGCTCGGCACGGACGTCCTCGCGTTCGCCGACGCCGACGGGAGCACGCCGGCCGCGTCGATGGCCGACGTCGTCGCCGCCGCCCGCGACGGTGCCGACCTCGCCGTGGGGTCGCGCCGGCACCCGAACGCGACCGTCGCCTCCCACCAGACGGTCGCGCGGCGCTACCTCGGCGACGGCTTCGCGTGGCTGGCCCGCCACCTGACCGAGGTCCCGCTGTACGACTACCAGTGCGGCGCGAAGGCCGTCACCGCCGCGGCGTGGAGCGACGTTCGGACCCACCTGTACGAGTCGGGGTTCGCGTGGGACATCGAACTCATCGCCGTCGCGGGCGCGTTCGGTCACCGCGTGACCGAGGTGCCGGTCGTCTGGGAGGACCAGCCGGACTCGACGGTCTCGCCGGTCGACACGACGGTCAAGATGGCCCGCGGCCTGCTCCGGTCGCGCCACCGCGCCCGGACGATTCGCGAGGACCGCCTCCACGAACTCCTCGACGCCCGGACCGACGAGCGGAGCCTCGTCGAGCGGTTCGCGGCGGAGGTCACGGATGACTGACCGCCTGTCGGAACTCGCTTCCGGTGTCCGGTTCGGCAAGTTCGCCTCCGTGGGCGCGGTCGGCGCGGTGTTCGACCTCTCTCTGAGCAGCCTCCTCATCGTCTTCTTCGGCGTCGCCAACGAACTCGCGAAGCTCGCGGGCGCGGAACTCGCCATCGTCGTCATGTTCGTCATCAACGACCGCTGGACGTTCGCGGGGGCCGGCTCGGACCTGCTCACCGCGAAGGTCCGGCGCTTCGTGAAGTCGAATCTCGTCAGGAGCGGCGGCCTCCTCGTGCAGGTGCTCGTCGTCCGGGCGCTGGGCGAGGTTCCGCTGTCGATTCCGGTCGCCGGTATCGACCTCTGGGAACTCATCCCGCTGCCCCTCGCTATCGGCGCGTCGATGCTCCTGAACTACGTCGCAGAAAGCCTGTTCACGTGGCGCATCGCGACCCGTTCGAGTCAGCGCGACTCACGGTGAAAATTGACACACGGCTCCCGAAACAGAAGTCTTAACAATAGCAGACTCGTTTGTTGATTCAGCGGGATGGGATAGCCAGGAGATTCCGCCGGGCTCATAACCCGGAGATCGGTAGTTCAAATCTACCTCCCGCTATGGTTTTGCTGACCTCAACTCCTAAGCGCCGAGTCTCGGCTCGGCGCGACCCACGAGGTCGGCCACATAGCTCAGTAGAGTTGAACCGGGGAGCGTCAGCGACCGTGGTTCAAATCTACCTCCCGCTATTCTCCTGAAAACTACACCCCAAGCGGGGCGTCTGGGGCACGTTCTACTTCGCCGACAAAACTTATTCAGCTACCTTCGTAACCTCCTGTATCGACCCTGCCGCTTTACGCCACCCATGCCCGCTGTAACACGCCTCGTCTCGTTTCCTCGCGTTTCCGCCGTCGAAGTCGTCCTCGCCAGCCTGTTTCTCGCGTTGGGCGTGGTTCCCTTCGTCCTGTTCTCGGAGACGGGGCTCTCCGCACCGTCTGGAGTCGGGTGGTTGTGGGGACCTGCCCTGTTCTCGCTCATGGCGCTTTGGGTTCTTCTCGTCGCGCACGCCCTCGGCGACGCGTGGCGACTGCTTCGGCGTCGAAAAACCGGCGTGCTTGACGGCCGAGAGAACTTCGTCCACGGCGTCTTTCGGACGGTCGAAACGCTCTCGGCACTCGCGGCACCGGTCGTTCCGTTCGTCGTCGTAGACCGTTCGTCGGACGCGCCGTTGCCACCGGGTGCAGCCGTCGCAATCGCGCTGTTCATCGCTGCGCCGCTGTGTGTCGCCGGCGTGGCTGTCCTCCTGCATGCCGGGTGGTTGCTGTGGGTCCGTGGTCACTCGTCGCGCGGCTCGGACGCGGGACCGTACTGACCGCTTCCGAAGGAGATTTTCGACCCCGACCCAACGAGAGCACAATGAGCGACCTCGAACGAATCTGCGCGGTCGGCGACGTGCCCGACGACACGACCTTTCTCTTTCGCGTCCGCGCGGCCGACGAAGACGACGCCGAGGAGCGCGAGGCCATCCTCGTGCGCACCGACGACGGCATCCGAGGGTGGCTGAACTACTGCATGCACCTGACGCACATCAAACTCGACAAGGGGTCGGGCGCGCCGATGCGAAACGGCGAGGTCATCTGCCAGAACCACGGCGCGTACTTCGAGGCCGACACGGGCTACTGCAACTACGGCCCCTGCGAGGGCGCGGTGCTCGACGACCTCGACATCACGGTCGACGGCGACCACGTCTTCCTCTCTGACGACGAGTTCGACTACGTCGGGCAGGGCGAAATCGAGACCGACCCCGCCGACCGGAGTTCGAGTTCGAACGTCGAGTTCTGACGGCGAGCGCGGCGGCGCGGCTCAGTTCTCGTCGTCGCCGCTGTCGCCGTCGTCGCCGCTGTCGCCGCCGTAGTGGCGTCGCTCCACGTAGTCGTCGTAGAGCCGCGAGAGGAGGTTCGTCACCGGGCCGTCGCCGACCTCGATGCCGTCGACCGTCTCGACGGGTCGGAGTTCCCACGTCGAGTTCGTGAGGAACGCCTCGTTCGCGTCGCGCACGTCGTCGGGCGTGAAGCGCCGCTCCCGAACCGGGATGTCTTCCTGTCGGGCGAGGTCGAGGACGACGCGGCGGGTGATGCCCGGGAGGACCGGGCCGTCGAGACTCGGCGTGCAGAGCGCGTCGTCGTCGACGAAAAAGAGGTTGCTCGTCGCGCCCTCGGTGACGTAGCCGTCGGCGTCGAGCATGAGCGCCTCGTCCGCGCCGGTGACCCGGAGTTCGACGCGCGCGAGGATGCCGTTGAGGTAGTTGTGCGTCTTCGCCCGCGCGGGGAGCGACCGGTCGGGGACGCGCCGGGTCTTGACGGTCTGGACCGACGCGGGGCCGTCCCACACGGGGTCGGAGCCGCGGCCGCCGCGGGCGAGCGGTTCCACGATGACGACGACGCGGGGGTCGACCGCCTCGGCCGGCGTGAGGCGGCCGCCCTGACTGCCGCGGGTGACCGAGAGCCTGACGTACGCCTCGTCGAGGTCGTTCGCCGCGAGCGTCTCGTCGATTCGCGCCCGCAGGTCGGCGTCGGACAGCCCGTGATCCATCCCGAGCGCGTCGCACGTCTCGGCGAGTCGGTCGGCGTGGGCGTCCCAGTGGAACACCTCGCCGCCGTAGGCGCGGAGGGTCTCGAAGGCCGCGTCGCCGTAGAGGAAGCCGCGGTCCGTGACCGGAATCGACGCCGACTCGGCGGGGACGAGGTCGCCGTCGACGTGGTAGCGCAACGCGGGGTCGTCCGAATCCACGTCGTCGCTCATCGCTCTCCCTCCCACGCGTCGGCCGCCGGGCCGTCGCCCGCGGCAAGCGCGACGAAGTTCCGAACGATGTCCTTCCCCGAGTCGGTGAGGATGCTCTCCGGGTGGAACTGTACGCCGATGTGGGGCTTTTCGCGGTGGCGGACGCCCATCACGACCGCCGGTTCATCGGCGTCTGCGTCGCCGCCTTCAGCACTTTCGGCGACCGTGTGGGCCGTCACCGCCAACTCGGGGGGTACGTCGCCGCGTTCGACCGCGAGCGAGTGATAGCGGCCGACTTCGATTCGGTCGGGAAGCCCCGAAAAGACGCCCGTGCCGTCGTGTTCGACCAGCGAGGGCTTCCCGTGGACGACGTGGGGTGCGTGGCCGACGGGGCCTCCGAGGGCGGCACAGAGCGACTGGTGGCCGAGGCAGACGCCGAGCGTCGGGTAGTCGAGGTCGCGGAAGACCGGGACCGAGACGCCGGCCTCAGCGGGGGTTCCGGGGCCGGGCGAGACGACGATACCGTCGGGGTCGATGTCGCGGATATCGTCGGCCGAGACCGCGTCGTTGCGGTAGACGAGCACGTCGTTCGAAGCGTCTGAACCGCTTCCATTCGCGTTTTCGTCACGCGCCTCGGCGACCGCTTCGCCGACGTACTGCACGAGGTTGTAAGCGAAGGAGTCGTAGTTGTCGACGACGAGGATGCGCGTCATCGCTCGGCCCCCACGGCCATGTCCGCGCGCTCGCCGAGCGCCTCGTCGATGGCGGTGACGAGCGCCCGCGCCTTCGCCAGCGTCTCGTCGTACTCGTCTTCGGGGTCCGAATCGTGGACGATGCCCGCGCCCACGCGGAGATGGTACTCGTCTCCGAAGCGGACGAGCGTCCGGATGACGATGTTCAGCACGGCGCGGTCGTCGAAGCCGACGGCGAACATGCTCCCGGTGTAGGGGCCGCGCCGGGTGGCTTCGAGTTCGTCGATAATCTCCATCGTCCGGGGCTTCGGCGCGCCCGTGATGGTCCCGCCGGGGAACACCGCGGCGACGGCGTCGGCGAGGCTGGTCCCCTCGCGACGGGACCCCTCGACCAGCGAGACGAGGTGCATCACCTCCGAGTAGCGGTCGACTCGGCGGTACTCCGTCACCTCGACCGAGCCGTATTCGGAGACCTTCCCGAGGTCGTTGCGTTCGAGGTCGACGAGCATCGCGTGTTCGGCGCGCTCCTTCTCGTCGGTCGTCAGGTCGGCCTCCAGCGCGTCGTCTTCCTCGGGCGTCGCCCCCCGCGGGCGGGTGCCGGCGATGGGTTCGGTGACGAGGCGGTCGCCCTCGACGCGCAGGAGGAGTTCGGGGCTGGCGCTCACGAGGTCGACGCCGGGGAGTTCGAGCAGGCCCGAGTACGGCGCGGGGTTGACCTGTCGGAGCGCCGCGTAGGCGTCTACGGGATGTACCGCGGCAGGCGCGACGAGTCGCTGCGAGAGGTTCGCCTGAAACGTGTCGCCGTCGCGGACGTACCGCTTCGCGGCGCGGACGCGGTCTGCGAACGCCTCGCGGCCGGGGGCGCTTGCGAACGTCGCCTCGTCGGCCTCGACGGGCGCGGAGACGGGTTCGGAGTCGCCCTCGACCGCTTCGACGGCGAGGTCGGTCGCCCGTCCCCGCGCCTCGTCGTAGACGGCGTCGAGGTCCGCGCCGTCTTCGACGACGGGACAGCAGGTGACGCGGAGCGTCGTCTCGCCGTCGTCGGGCCGGGGTTCCTCCCACGACGCCACGAGGTCGTACAGGCCGAGTTGCAGGTGCGGCAGTCCCCGGTCGTCGGTCGTGTGCCCGGGGAGGGATTCGAGTTCGCGAGCCGCGTCGTACGAGAGCCAGCCGAACAGGCCGCAGGGGTACGGCACGTCGCAGTCGCCGCGGACGAGCGTCTCCGCGTCGACGAGTGATTCGAGCGCCGCGAGGCTGGGCGCGGTGTCGTGGCCCGGTTCGCCCCAGTCGCCGCCAGTCGGGTCGTCGGCGGTGGGGTCGTCGACGGTCAGGCGCTCCGCGGGGTCGACGCCGAAGGCACCCCAGCCGGGTTGCCCGCCGGTCGTCTCGTAGAAGAAGCCGCCGACGTTTCGGCGGGCGCGTCGATAGGCGTCGAAGGGGTCCGAGACGGCGACGCGGGCCTCGACGGGGACGCGCGCGCCGGCGGACGCGACCGCGGCGGTCGCGCGAAAGTCGTCGCGGTCGGTGACGACGGTCGGTGCGGTCATTACCCACACCAGTCCGTCCGCCGGGTAAACGGTTTCGCGACGCGTCTGTGAGGTGTCGGAAGCGACCGCCGTTGTGAGAACAGCCGTCTCGGTCGCTCCCGGACGCGCGTCGGTTACGCCTCGCCGGCGCGGTCGATCCAGCGCTGGACGCGCTTCGGCGACACGTCGATTTTATCGCCGACCTCGTCGGCGTCGGCCGCGGCGAGGTCCGCGGTGGTTTCGATACCGATCTCCGAGAGGCGCTCGGCGTACGCCGGGCCGATACCGCGAATCATGTCGACGGTCGTCGCGTCGGCGGTCGGCTCGTCGCCTTCATCTTCGGCGTCCGTTTCGGATTCACCTTCGGTGTCGGCGTCCACGCCTTCGTCTTCGGCGTCCGACTCGACCTCGGCCCCGTCTTCGGACTCCGCCTCGTCGGATTCTTCCGTTTCGGCCTCGTCGGATGCCTCCGTTTCGACCTCACCGAGCTCGTCGGATTCGCCCTCGTCCTCGGCCTCGGCCTCGTCTTCGGCCACAGCGTCCGCGGCTTCCGTCTCGGTCTCGGGTTCTGGTTCAGCTTCGGTCTCCGCTTGGTCGTCCGGTTCGGCTTCCTCGATGGCGTCGGCCGCCGCTTCGGCGTCGTCACGGGCGTCCTCGTCGTCCGCTCGGGACTCGGCGTCGGCCTCGGGTTCGACCGCACCGTCGGCTTCCTCGTCGGTCTGCTCCGTCTCGTCGACCGGTTCCTTCACCGCGGCCTCGGTCTCGACGTTCGGTTCCTCGCGTTCGGTTCTGGTGTCGCGTTCGACCGTAACCGTCGCCGTGTCGTCACGTCCCTCCTTCGAGGAGGACGACGAGTTGCCACCAACGAGGGATTTCAAGAACGACGAAATAGTGTCGAGCAAGCCCATGTTACCTTCTCCTATGCAATCCCGTTATTTAAAAACCAGCGGCCTCAGTCGCTTTCGAGGTGGTTCCGGAGCGCGGCGTTCATCGCCTCGACGGGCGCGTCGCGGCCGGTCCACAGCTCGAACGCTTCGACGCCCTGCAGGAGGAGCATCCACGCGCCGTCGATGGTGGTCGCGCCGGCCGCGGCCGCCTCGCGGAGGAGTCGAGTCTCAAGCGGGGTGTAGACCGCGTCGAGCACGGCGAGGCCGCCGTGGAGGTACTCCGCGGGGACGGGCGTCTCCTCGGGCGACTCCATCCCGACGCTCGTCGCGTTGACGAGGGCGTCCGCCCCCCGAATCCGGTCGAGCGTGTCGAGTCCGCCGCCGGTCGCGCCGGGGACGGCCGCGGCGAGTTCGACCGCGCTCTCGGCGGTCCGGTTGGCGACGTGGACCGACGCGCCGGCGTCCGCGAGGGCGAACGCGGCGGCGCGACCCGCCCCGCCGGCACCGACGACCACGGCGTCCGCTCCGTCGAGGTCGACGCCGTGGCGGTCGAACGACCGCGTGACGCCCGCCGCGTCGGTGTTGTACCCCGTCGGCGTCGCCGCGCCGAAGTCGATGGTGTTGACCGCGCCGATTCGCTCGGCCAGCGGGTCGGGGTCGACCAGTTCGAGCACGTCCTGTTTGAACGGGATGGTGACGTTCAGCCCCGAGATTCCGAGGGCGTCCGCGCCGCCGACGGCCGCCGCGATGTCGTCGCGGGCGGGTTCGAACGTGACGTATCGGGCGTCGAGGCCGGTTTCCCCGTAGGCCGCCTCGTGCATCGGCGGCGACAGCGAGTGGCCGACCGGGTTGCCGACGAGACCGTACACTTGCATGGGCGGGTGGTGTCCTGCCGGCGATATAACTCGCCCGCCCGCGTCGGATTCCGCCGGGACCCGACGGCCGCCGTCGCGGCGGGTTCGCCCCGTCTCGCGCTCCCGCGTCGGTCGTCGCGGGCTTGCGGTGTACCGGCGCTCTTTTGGTGTCCCGTCGGTCTACTCCCGCGTATGTCGGCACTCGCAACCCTGCTTTCCTTCGATACCGCGCTCCTCGTGGCGGGTATCGTCGCGCTCTACCTCGGGGCCGAAGCCCTCGTCGAGGGGGCCTCTCGACTCGCTATCGGCCTCGGTCTCCGGGCAGCTATCGTCGGTGTGACCATCGTCGCCTTCGCGACGACGACCCCCGAACTCTTCGTCGCGGTGCTGAGCGGGTTGGGCTACAGCTCCGACCTCGGACTCGGCGCTATCGTCGGCTCGAACATCGCCAACATCGGTCTCGTCCTCGGCATCTCGGCGCTCATCCAACCGATGGGCGTCTCGACGACGACGCTCCGCCGACACGTCCCGTTCATGATCGCCGCGGCGGTCGCGCTCGTCGCGCTCGGGATGGACGGGAATCTCAGCGCCGTCGACGGCGGCGTCCTCCTGCTCATCCTCGTCGCGTTCACGGGCTACCTGCTGTACCGCGCGCGGTCGGCGAAGGCCGACGCCCTCGGCACGGACGAAATCGACATCGAGGACGAAGACGAGGTGTCGGCGCAACTCAGAGACGTGGTCTACCTCGGTCTCGGCTTGCTCCTCTTGTTCGTCGGCTCGAACTGGCTCATTCAGGGCGGACAGGGACTGCTCGAATCCTTCGGGTTCGGGCCGCGGTTCATCGGGCTGACGGTCCTCGCGTTCGGCACGTCGCTGCCCGAACTCGCGGCGTCGGTCATCAGCGCGGTCCGCGGCGAGTCGGAGTTCAGCATCGGCAACGTCGTCGGCTCGAACATCTACAACGTCGTCGCCGTCCTCGGCATCCTCGCTATCATGGTCCCCGTGAACGTCCCCGCGAGCACCATCTCGCTGGACTTCCCGGCGCTCCTCGTGTTCACCTTCGGCGTCATCGCGCTGATGCTCCGCAACCGAAACGTGTCCCGCCTCGACGGCGGTCTCCTCGTCGGCGGCTACCTCGTCTTCTTCTGGCTCATCCTTCCCTGATCGGTCGCTGACGGGAGCGTTCGGCCGCGCGCCCGGTCCGCGGTCTCCCCGGGGTTCGAAACACAAGAGCTACCGGCTTCGGCTTCGCTCTTGTAGCCACGATGGGACGACGACTCAGTCACCCGCTGACAGCGGTGTTCGGAGCCGCGCTCCTGACGGTCCCGTGGCTGGGCCTGCACACGGTGCTCGGCGTTGGCCTCGGGACGGGCGTCACCGTCGCCCTCAGCGGCATCGCCGTTCTCGGTGCCTCGTTCCTCCTCGCGTGGGGTGCCGAGACCGCCGAGGCCGACGTGCCGCGGGCGTTCGCGCTGGCCATCCTCGCGGTGCTCGCGGTCGCCCCGGAGTACGCGGTGGACGCGCTCTACGCGTGGGAGGCCGGCATCAACCCCGGCTCGCCCGAGTCGGCGGAGGCCGCGAGCCTCGCCGTCGCCAACATGACCGGCGCGAACCGCATCCTCATCGGTATCGGCTGGTCCGCAATCGCGCTTTTCACCGTCTACCGCGCCCGCGACACCGGCGACGAGGCGGTCGAGTCCCGCCCCGGCTTCCTCGCGGACGTGGTCCACCTCGACCACGGCATCGCCACCGAGATTCTGTTTCTCTTCGCCGCGACCGTGTTCGCCTTCTTCGTCCCGCTCGGGGCGGGCATCGGCGCGGTCGACATGTTCGTCCTCGTCGGCCTCTACGTGACGTACATCTTCGTGGCGATGAACTCGCCCCACGAGGACGAAGAGCAGATCGGCATCCCCGCGTACCTCCAGTCGTATCGGAAACCGAAGCGCATCGCCACGACGCTCGCGCTGTTCGTCTTCTCGGGCGTCGTCATCCTCGCCGCGGTCGAGCCGTTCGCCCACGGCCTCGAAGCCCTCGGGAAGTCGGTCGGTATCCCCTCGTTCCTGATGATTCAGTGGGTCGCGCCGCTGGCGAGCGAGAGCCCCGAACTCATCGTCGTGGCCTACCTCGTCAACAAGGCGCGGTCGACCGCCGGCTTCAACGCGCTCATCTCCTCGAAGCTCAACCAGTGGACGCTCCTCATCGGGACGCTCGTCCTCGTCTACAGCCTCTCTGTCGGGTCCTACGCTCCGCTCCCGCTCGACGCCCACCAGATGGGTGAACTCTGGCTGACGGCCGCCCAGAGCTACTTCGCCATCGCCGTCCTCGTCACGTTCTCCATCAGCCTCCGCGAGGCGGTCGCCCTGCTCGGCCTGTTTTTGGCGCAGTTCGTCTACTCCGTCACCGGACTGGCGCTCACGCTCCCGATTCCGGGACTCGGCCCGGTCACCTTCGACGGCCCGACCTCGCTCGTCGGTTTCTCCGTCGTCTATCTGGTCGTCGGAACGGCGCTTTTCGTCCGGCGACGCAAGCAACTCGCGGCGGTCGCCAAGCTCTCGATTCGACGCGTCCGCGGCGACTACGGCGCGACCGAGGTTCCGGCCGCGGTCGAGGACTGACCGGCTCCCCTCGCCGCTTCCGACGCCCTTTTCGCCGGCCTCGGCGACCCTCGAATCGTGATCGGAATCGTCGTCAGCCGCGCCGACAGCGCATCGGTACACATCGGCGAGCGCCTGCTCGAACTCGCCGACTGGGACGAACGGACCGACGGGGACCGACCCGACGCCGACGGCGGCGGCACCGTCTTCGCCCGCGACGGCTTCGAACTCCGCGAGTTCGACGCCCTGCACATCGACCTCGACGACCCCGCCGCCGCGTTCGACGCCGACCTCGACCTCCTCGTCTTCGTCTCTCGCCACGCCGGCGAGACCGGCGCGCTCCTGACCGCGCACTTCACCGGGAACTTCGGCCCCGCCGACTACGGCGGCGAGCCGGGCCGATTCGCCCGCGCGTGTCCCAACGCCCAGCGCGCGGTCGTCGAGGCGCTCCGCGACCGCGCGCCCGACGACTACGAGGTCGGCATCGAGGCGACCCACCACGGCCCGACCGAGCCGACGGTCCCCTCGATGTTCGTGGAACTCGGAAGCGACGAGGAACAGTGGGACGACCCCGAGGGTGCCCGCGCGGTCGCGGCGGCCGTCCTCGACATCGAGGGCGTTTCGCCCGACGCGGACCGCCAGCTCGTCGGCTTCGGCGGCGGCCACTACGCCCCGCGGTTCGAGCGCGTCCTCCGCGACACCGACTGGCGCGTCGGCCACGTCGCCGCCGACTGGCAGCTCAAGGCGATGGGCGCGCCCGAGGAGAACCGCGACGTGCTCCGCCGGGCCTTCGAGGCGTCGGCGGCCGACCTCGCGCTGGTCGACGGCGACCGCGGCGACCTCGCGGCCGCCCTCGAAGCCGAGGGGTTCCGTGTCGTCTCCGAGACGTGGGTCCGCGAGACCGCGGGCGTTCCCCTCGACCGCGTCGCCGCCCTCGAAGCCGAGGTCACGACCGTCGACGAGGGTCTCCGCTTCGGCGCGCGAATCGACGCCGACGACTACGAGGTCGTCTCGCTCCCCGACGGCCTGCTCGGCGAGGCGCAGGGCATCGACCTCGACGCCGCGCTCTCCGCCGTCCGAGAGACCACCGTCGCATTCCACACGACCGAGGGTGGAACGCGCGCGGTGGGCCGCGCCGCCGTCGCGGGCGACGGCTACGACGAACTCGTGTCGCGGCTCTGCGACGTCCTGCGCGAGAAATACGACACCGTTGTCCGCGACAACGGGGCGGTCACGGCCACGACGCGCGCCTTCGACCCCGACGCCGCACGCGAGTTCGGCGTCCCCGAGGGGCCGGCGTTCGGCAAGCTCTCGGCCGGGCAGTCGGTCGAAGTCGACGGCGAGACCGTCGCGCCCGAGGACGTGTCGAAAGAGCGGCTCATCGAGTTCGCCGTGTAGGTCGCCGCCGAGGCGGAGACGACCGATTTCCGCCCGAGAGACAGTCTGTGACTCGTGTTCGCATGACACGATTCGGCAGGAATCCGCGGCTCGTCGGACGGACGTCTGACGCGAGGGGGAAAGATAATTAGTCGTCCTCCGTAAACCGTCTCCATAAATATGGACTCTATCGTGGGCGACGCAATCGACGAGGCCGAGGCCGAGGACATGGGGGATGAGTCGGCTCAGGTCGACGGCTCGGCCAACATCAACCGGTCCGGGACGATGACCGACGACGAACTGAAAGCGGTTCTCAAAGACCTCCAGACCAACATCACGGTCGTCGGGTGCGGCGGTGCCGGCGGCAACACCGTCAACCGGATGCACGAGGAGGGAATCAAGGGGGCGAAGCTCGTCGCCGCCAACACCGACGTACAACACCTCGTGGAGATCGGGGCCGACACGAAGATTCTCATGGGCGAGCAGAAGACCCAGGGCCGCGGCGCGGGCTCGCTCCCGCAGGTCGGCGAGGAGGCCGCCCTCGAATCCCAAGAGGAGATTTACGACGCCATCGAGGGCTCCGACATGGTGTTCGTCACCGCCGGTCTCGGCGGCGGCACCGGCACCGGCTCGGCCCCCGTGGTCGCCAAGGCCGCCCGCGAGTCGGGCGCGCTCACCATCGCCATCGTCACGACGCCCTTCACGGCCGAAGGCGAGGTGCGACGAACGAACGCCGAGGCCGGTCTCGAACGGCTCCGCGACGTTTCTGACACGGTCATCGTCGTCCCGAACGACCGCCTGCTCGACGCCGTGGGCAAACTCCCCGTCCGGCAGGCGTTCAAGGTCTCCGACGAGGTGCTGATGCGCTCGGTCAAGGGTATCACCGAACTCATCACCAAGCCCGGACTGGTCAACCTCGACTTCGCCGACGTGAAGACCGTCATGGAGCGCGGCGGCGTCGCCATGATCGGTCTCGGCGAGTCCGACTCCGAGTCCAAGGCCCAAGAGTCCGTCAAGTCCGCCCTCCGCTCGCCGCTTCTCGACGTGGACATCTCCGGCGCGAACTCCGCGCTCGTCAACGTCACCGGCGGCTCCGACATGAGCATCGAGGAAGCCGAGGGCGTCGTCGAGGAGATTTACGACCGCATCGACCCCGACGCGCGCATCATCTGGGGGACCTCCGTCGACGACGAACTCGAAGGCATGATGCGGACGATGATCGTCGTCACCGGCGTCGAGTCGCCCCAGATTTACGGTCGCAACGGCGAGATGCAGGCGCAGGCCGAAGAGCGCCTCGAAGACATCGACTACGTCGAGTAGTCGGCGTCGGAACCGCCGTCGGCCGCGCGAAACTCGCGTTCGAACCCGCGCCCGCACGGTTCGACGCCCGCCGCGCCCCGTTTCCCGCTCGCCGCCGTCAAGCGGTTGCGCTGCCCCGGATTCGCCGGATTCGATGCGTTCGAGAGCGCCCGCCCGCCCCGTCGGCGCATCAATAGATAGAAAAAGCCCGACGCCTTAGGCCCCAGCAACATGGACGTTAAGTACGACCTGAACAGCTACGTTCGCGTGTTGAAACTCGCGAGCACCCCGTCGTGGCAGGAGTTCTCCCAGATCTCCAAAATCGCCGGCGCGGGTATCTTCCTCGTCGGACTGCTCGGTTTCATCATCTTCGCGATTATGAGCTTCCTCCCCGGAGGAGTCTGAGATGCCCATCTTCGCCGTCAAGACCACCGCTCGCCAGGAGCAGACGGTCGCGGACATGATCGCGACGAAGGAGTTCGCCGAGATTCACGCCGTCCTCGCGCCCGACTCGCTGACGAGCTACGTGATGGTCGAGGCCGACGACGACGGCATCGTCACGCGCGTCCTCGAAGAGATTCCCCACGCCCGCGGCCTCGTCGAGAGCGGCGGCGCGGTCGGCACCTCCAGCATGGCCGAAGTCGAGCACTTCCTCTCGCCGACGCCGGACGTGGAGGGCATCGCGGAGGGCGACATCGTCGAACTCATCGCCGGCCCGTTCAAAGGCGAGAAGGCGCGCGTCCAGCGCATCGACGAGACGAAAGACCAGGTCACCGTCGAACTGTACGAGGCGACGGTCCCGATTCCGGTCACCGTCCGCGGCGACCAGATTCGCGTCCTCGACTCCGAAGAGCGGTAAGCGTCCGCCCCGACGAGGGTTCTTTCTCTCTCAGTTTCGACTCGGCGCGCGCGACGAGCGGTGCGCCCCCCGGTGACTCCCATGTCCCCCGACAGTCCCCGACGAGCGCCGTCTCGGGCGACCGGCGGTCCGCGTCGCGCCCCACCGCGACCGGTCCGCCCGTCTCGCGTGACCCTACAGCGCGCCCTGCTCGCGGAGCGTCTCGACGACGCTGTTGAGGTCAGCGTCAGCCTCGACGGCGTCCTTCACGTCCTCGCGGATGCGGACCGCCGAGGAATCGGCGTCGTACGCGCGGACGAACTCGGCGCGGGTGTGCTCGTCGAAGGCGTGACGAATCGCGAAGTAGCCCTCCGGGACGACGGTCCCGCACACCTTGCACTCGTGGCGCTCGTGGTCCACCGTCTGGTGGATGACCGCGCTTTCCACGTCTTCGAACCGACCGTCACACCCTTCGATTCCGCACTTCCACCGGGACATGTTCTCTCCGACGGCCGTGAGCCACAAAACCGTTTCTTCGACAGCCGACTGTTCGACAAATAGCAACCACTAACTGGTGGCTGGCCCGATCGTATCGTGTGAGCGCGACCACGACGACGCGGGTCGATATGCACGTGAAGATTCTCGACGAGCGGGTCGTCTCTCGCGCGAAAGCCCGCGGCATCGACGTGCTCGTCTACGCGCCGCACTTCGTCCGCCTGCCCGACGTCCGCGCCCGCGCGGCGCGCTTTTCCGACGACGACCTGCTCGTCGTCCCCGCCCGCGAGGTGTTCACGGGGTCGTGGCGCGACCGGAAACACGTCCTCGCGGTCGGCCTCTCCGACCCCGTCCCCGACTTCATCACCCTCGACGGGGCGTTCGCGGAGTTCGACCGGCAGGGCGCGGCGACGCTCGTCCCCCACCCCGAGTTCCTGACGGTGAGCCTCACCGCCGAGGACGTGGCCGCCCGCCGCGACGACATCGACGCCGTCGAGACGTACAACACGAAGGCCCTCCCGCGGGACAACCGCCGCGCCCGCGACATCGCCCGCGAGACGGGGCTGCCGGGGTTCGCGTCGTCCTACGCCCATCTCCACGGGAGCGTCGGCGAGGCGTGGACCGAGTTCGACCGCGACATCGACTCCGAGGCCGACCTCGTCGCCGCGCTCCGCGAGGGAGCAGACCGCCGGGTCGTCCGCCGGCGCGGGGTCTCCCACGCGCTCCGCGGCGCGGCCGAGTTCGCCCACCTCGGCTACGAGAACTCGTGGGGGAAGGTCGACCGACTCCTGCTTTCGGGGATGGAGCCGACGCACCCGAGCCACATCGCCTACGACGGCCGGTTCGACGACGTGAGCGTCTACTGATTTTTCGGTCCCCTCCGAAGCGCCCTCAGAGCACCGCGCTGAACGACGCCGCGGCGTCAGCCAGCGACACGTCGAGCGAAAAGAGGTAGTAGTGGACGCCGGCGAGGACGCCGAGTTCGGCCACCGTGACGACGACGGTCACCGCGTCGGCGTGTTTCGAACTCGTCGCCACGCCGGTCGGCAGGTCGTACTCCTGCGGCGAAAGCGGGTAGAACAGCGCGATGCCGCGCTTCGAGCCGACCATGTCGAGGACGTAGTGGGTGGCGACGCCGATCCAGACGAACTGGAGGTTGCCGAAGACGAGCGGGAACACGAGGAATATCGCCAACACCGGGAGGTTGTGGAGCGTCTTTCGGTGCTTTCCGAAGGCGGTGTCGACGTCGGGAAACAGCGCGCCGAGCACGACCGGAAGCGACAGCTGACCGATCTTCTGGGCGAGGAGGAACGCCGAGTCGGCCGTCGGTTCGAACGACCGGGGGTCCACGGTGAGGATGACGCCGAGCCCGAGCGCCAGCAGGATGGCGTTGAGCACGTGTCCCTTCTTGTTCATGGATGCAGACTGGTCCGCCGGGATACAAAGCTTTCCCACGGAACCGACCGACGGCGGCCCGCCGGACGACTCAGTCGGTCGTCACGGACTCGATTTCCCCGCGGAGGAGCGCCAGCGCCCCGCGCGCAATCCGTTCTTTCACCTGCGTCCGCGACCCGTCGTACTCGAAGCGCTCGACGCGGGCGTACGAGTCGCCGGACCCCCACGGCGCGGCGAAGGCGACGCCGACGAAGACGGTGCCGACCGGCTTGCCGGGCAGACCGCCCTCGGGGCCGGCGATGCCCGTCGTCGCCAGCCCCCACGTCGCGTCGGCCACGTCGCGGACGCCGGCGGCCATCTCGCGGGCGACGGGCTCGGAGACGGCCCCGCGTTCGTCCAGCGACTCCCGCGAGACGGCCAGTTCGTGGCGCTTGGCGTCGTAGGAGTAGGTGACCAGCGAGCGGTCGAAGTAGTCGCTGGAGCCGGGCACGTCGGTCAGGAGCGATCCGATGAGACCGCCGGTACAGGACTCGGCGACGGCGACGGTGTGGTCCGCCTCGCGGAGGGCGTCGCCGACGCGGACCTCCTCGGGCGGGTCGGATGCGAACTCGCGCATACGACCGACCACGGGCGGTCGGGACAAAAGCGGTCTGGAGCGGGAAACAGCGATGGCGGTCGCGGTTGCGGTCGGCACCGACGCGACCGGGCAAAAGTCCACCGGCGGTTCCGAGACCGAGAAGTACACAAAGCCCCGCGGTGTCGGGTCCGACATGGACATCGACGTTGAGCCGACGGAGCGACCCGACGCCGACGAAGACGACGACGCCGGCGACGACGGGCCGGCCGAAATCGAGGTGGAAGTCACCGACCCCGACGAGGTCACCTCGACCGACACCGAGGACCTCCCCGAGGGAATCGACGCCCCAGATTACGTCCTCTACGGCGGCAAGGGCGGCGTCGGGAAGACCACGATGGCCGCGGCGACGGCGCTCGCCAGCGCGGCCGACGGCACCGCGACGCTCGTCGTCTCCACGGACCCCGCACACTCTCTGTCCGACACGCTCGGCGTGCCGGTCCCCGACAAGCCGGGTCGAATCCGCGAGGAGATACCCCTCTACGCGGCCGAAATCGACCCCGACGCGGTCATGGACGGGCCGTTCGCCGGCGGCGACGGCGCGGGCGAGGGCTCCGACGACGAGGCCGACTTCGAGACCGGCGAGCACGACGACGACACCCCTTTCGCCGGCGGCGACGCGGACTCCCCGCTCGGCGGCATGGGCGGTGGCATGGGCGGCTTCGAGGACCTCCTCGGCGGCGACGGACCGATGGGGATGGGCGGCCCGATGCCCGGCGCGGACGAGGCCGCGGCGATGCAGCAGCTCCTCGAATACATGGACGACCCGCGGTTCGACCGCGTCGTCGTCGACACCGCACCCACGGGTCACACGCTCCGATTGCTCGAACTCCCCGAGCTGATGGACTCCATGCTCGGTCGCGTCGCCCGGATGCGCCAGCGCTTCTCCGGCATGATGGACAACCTCAAGGGGATGTTCGGCGGCGGCCCCGACGACCCGCAGGCCGGGATGGCGGACCTCGACGACCTCCGCGAGCGCATCGAGCGCCTGCGCGCGGTCCTTCGGGACCCGACGCGGACCGACTTCCGCGTCGTCATGATTCCCGAGGAGATGAGCGTCGTGGAGTCCAAGCGACTCGTCTCGCGGCTCGACGAGTTCGACATCCCCGTCCAGACGCTCGTCGTCAACCGCGTGATGGAGTCCGTCGAGGACGTGGCGAACGTGGACCCGAAGTGGATAGAGTCGCCCGACCTGGAGAACTGCGGCTTCTGTCAGCGCCGCTGGCAGGTCCAACAGGACGCGCTCCGCTCGGCGACGAATCTCTTCCGCGGCCGCGACGTAAAGCGGGTGCCGCTGCTCGCAGAACAGGTACAGGGCGAAGACGCCCTCCGGGTCGTCGCGACCTGTCTCGACTAGCGTCGAGCAGGCCGGGGCGCGGATAGACGGCGCGTTTCAGGGGAGTTTGCGGGCGAAGCCGTAGAGCGCGTCGCGCCACGCGTCGGGCAGGAAGCGCGCGAGGACGCCGACGCGGGCGACGGTTCCGGGCTGGTAGCGCGCCCGCGGCTTGGTCGAACTCGCGGCGTCGACGATGTCTTCTGCGACCCGTTCGGGCGGAACCGCGCCGGGGCCGCTCCCGCCGAGCGCCTGCGAGTCGTCGAACAGTTTGTAGAGTTTCTCGTACGCGCCCGAGCGGTCGAGGCCGTCGTCGTCCTCGCCGTTGCCGTTGACTTCGGTCTCGACGCGGTTCGAGAACTGCGTCTCGACCGGCCCCGGTTCGATGAGGACGGCGTCGATACCGTACTCCTCGACCTCGGTGCGGAGCGCGTCGGTCATCGCTTCGAGCGCGAACTTCGAGCCGGCGTAGACGCCGGTGCCGGGGAAGGCGACGCGGCCGACGACGCTGGAGACGTTGACGATGGTGCCGTCGCCCTGCGAGCGCATGTGGGGTAACACGGCGCGGATGAGCCGGTGTGGACCGTAGACGTTCACGTCGAACTGGCCGTGGACCTTCTCGGTCGGCACGTCCTCGACGGGGCCCATCTGGCCGTAGCCGGCGTTGTTGACGAGGCAGTCGATGCGGCCCTGCTCGTCGGCGATGCGGTCGACGACGCGGTCGACGTCCCCCTGGTCGGTCACGTCGAGCGTCGCGATGTTCGCGCCGCGTTCCCCCAGCGTCTCGATGTCGGCCGGGTTCCGGGCGGTGGCGTAGACCTCCCACTCCTCGTCGAGGAAGTCGAGCGCCGTCGCGCGCCCGATTCCCGAGGAGCAACCGGTGATGAGGACCGTCTTTTGATGCACGTCGGTAGGTCGAACCGCGCGCTGTTAAGTGTGGGCGGTTCGCCACGATTGGGCCCCGCTCAGTCTTCGTACTGGGCCTTCGCCTCGTCGGCGTAGGCGTCGGCCAGCCGGGTCGGTTCGGGGAGCTTGTACGACCCCGACAGCCGGGAGACGAGGTCGACGGCCGTCGCCGCCGCGAGTCGGTGGCCGGGACTGACGTACAGCGGGTTGATAATCGGCCGCGAGTCGTACTGCCGCGACTGGAAGGCGTAGCCGATGGTCGTCTCGGGCGTGGCGGGGTGACCGCCGACGGGGTCGACCGAGTCGTCGGCGCGAATCGGCGTTCGCCACCCCTCCGGCCGGCCGTCCACGTCCTCGTCCGGCGTCCCGCAGAGCAGCGACTTGGCGACGCCGATGCTCGGCACGTCGCAGACGACGCCGAGGTGGGTGGCGAGGCCGGCCTGCCGGAAGTGGATGCGACCGGAGCCGTCGAAGACGAGGAGGTCGGGGTCGCAGTCGAGTTCGGCGAGCGCGTCGAGGACGGGGCCGCCCTCGCGGAACGAGAGCAGGCCGGGGATGTAGGGAAGGTCGAGCTCCGAGACGGCGTGGACGCGCTCGACCACCTCGCCGCCGCGGAGGACGACGACGGCGCTCAGCGCGCGGTCGTCCAGAAACGACTGGTCGACGCCGGCGACGAGCGGCGGTTGCGAGTCGGTGTCGGCGTCGCCATCGGGTGCTGTCGCGTCGGTGAGCGTCTGATTCCCCGTTTCCGGTGTGTCGAGCGAGACGGCCGTCGGGTCGAACGGGAGGTCGTCCTCGAAGACGGCGGCCTCGGCGACCCGGCGCTGAAGCGACTCCATCTCGTCGCGCGAGAGTCCGGGGCGCGGCGCGAGGTCGAGGCGGGTCGGTCGCATCTCAGAACCGACCGCGGCCGGGGCCGCCCGGTCCGCCGGGACCGCGCCCGCCGAGCGAGAGCTGCGAGGGGACCTTCCGTTGGCCCTTCACGCGCTGGCCGTAGGCGAGGCCGATGACGAGACCGATGAGGTGCGCGAAGTGGGCGATGCCGCCACCGGCCCCCGGACTGAGGAAGAAAAACACCGAGATGCCGGCGAACCCGAGCGTGAACAGCCACAGCGGCACGGGGATGATGAAGTACAGGTAGATTCGAAGCCCCGGGTTGAGGACCGTCAGGACGCCCAGAACGGCCATGATGGCCCCGCTCGCACCGACGACTCCGGACGGGATACCCGGCGACAACACCAGCGACGAGCCGATTTGTGCGAGCCCGGCGAGCATCCCGCTGACGAGGAACAGCGCCGCGAACTTCCGCGACCCGACGTAGCGCTCCACCAGCGGGCCGAAGAAGAACAGCACGATGGAGTTGCCGACGATGTGGTAGAAGCCGCCGTGGGCGAATATCGAGGTGACCCACGTCCAGACGTACTCGGGGTGGGAGGTCGTGAGATAGAAGGCGGTGACCGAGAGGTCGGGCAGTCCGAGGAGTCGCTCTAAGACGAGCTGTGCGAGGAACGTGAGCCACATCAGCGCGAGGAACAGGTAGGTGACGTTCCCGCGGAAGTAGCCTAACACGCCGCCAGCGCCCGTGAGCGAGCTGAGCAGTCCCCCGCCGCGGCCGCCCTGATTGTTCACCGAATCGTCGAAGGAGCTATCGAAGACGCCGGCGGGGTCGTCCCAGTCGGAGAGCCCCGCGCAGTCGTGGTTCTCGGGGAGGCGGTGTTCGGAACAGAACGTCCCGCCACACCGCGAACAGCGGTACGGCAGACTCTCGTCTTTGCCGCACACGTCGCAGATAGGCATTACCAACGCCTTACAGCGGCGAGATAAAAAGGGGTTCCCTCATGAATGTGGTATGTTGACGTCCCTCTTGATTAGGTGACGAATCCGCACCGTTGCCGGTTCATATCCCCGAATTATCCGTTTCAGGCGACGGCAGAGTGCGTCGGCGGCGCGGCTCGCGCTGTCGCTCTCGACGGTCGTCGCGCGAGAAATTCAGGGTTACGCGTCTTCGGAGGACGATTCCTCGGCGTCTTCGTCCGCCTCGTCGGCGGGCGTGAAGTTCGTGGGAACGACGGTCGGGTGTTGAAGCCCGAGGCGGGGTTGCTTGGCTGCCATACTCGTCTCGACGTACCCGACACAGGAACTAAAGATTACCCATGCGCATAATTTATCGGCGGGCGCGTCAGCGATAACTGTCGGGTATCTGTGGCGACGACGGCGGTCGGTCTCCCATTCGGACGATTCTTCGGGGGAGTGCCGCCGCAGACGGGCGCGGCGGCTCGCGGTCGAAGATGCGGCGCGGAAAAAACGCGCGGTAACGTCGCTTACGCGAAGTTCTCTTCGTAGAGGTCCATCGCGTGTTCGATGGCGTCCTTGGCGGCCTGTTTGTCCTCCCAGCCCAGCGTCTCGACTTCCTTGCCGGCTTCGAGGTTCTTGTAGGTCGAGAAGAACTCGTCGATCTCGTCGAGCGTCTGCTGGGGGATGTCTTCGAGGTCCTCGATGTGGTCGTAGCGGGGGTCCTCGATGGGGACGGCGATGACCTTGTCGTCCTGCTCGCCGTCGTCGTCCATCTTCATGAGCGCGACCGGGCGGGCCTCGATGACGCAGCCGGGGAACGTCTGGTCCTCGACGAGGACGAGCACGTCGAAGGGGTCCTCGTCGTCGTAGTACGTCTGCGGCATGAAGCCGTAGTCCGACGGGTAGTGGACGTTGGAGTGGAGCACGCGGTCGAGGACGACGCCGGGAATGTCCTTGTCGTACTCGTACTTGTTGCGCTCGCCTTTGAGACACTCGACGACTGCGTAGATTTCGTCCGGCGCGTTCGGGCCGGTCTCCATGTCTTCCCAGAGGTTCACCATACCGAACCCATCCTCGATGCGGGCAAAAGTCCTTTCGGGATCGGTCTCGTACCGCTGCCATCCGGGTCTCGTCGGCCACTTTGAACCCCTCTATATGTAGAGGTATTCCCCACGGAATCCCACGACGTTACCGCTATGCGTGTGAGATATTCCCCAGATATGCCCGCGCGGCTACTGCCCGCCGTCTCCCGTTCGTCGCCGTGGCCCGCCTCTGTGCAATACTCGGCACTCGTGTCCGCTCCGCCCCAATTTCATCGTATAGTGTCCTCGCGTTCGACGGCGAAACCGACTGCTCGTTGACAAAGTTTAAATAGGACGGTGACATTTCCATATGCATGTCAGAGGCACAAACAATTGGCAACAAATCCGGTGCGGCTCGGGACCTCACCGCGTTCCAACAGAACATCCTCGTCATTCTCGCCGAGGAGCCGATGTACGGCCTGGCCATCAAGCGCCACCTCGAATCGTACTACGACACCGAAGTTAACCACGGGCGTCTGTACCCCAACCTCGACGACCTCGTCGAGATGGGGCTGGTCGAAAAGAGCGAACTCGACAAGCGGACGAACCAGTACGAACTGACCGACGACGGCCTCCAGGCGGTCCTCGACCGCTTCGACTGGATGCTCTCGAAGTTCGTCACCGACGACGAGCGCGCCGAGATGGTCTCGGAGCTCGTCGAAGGCAAGCTGTAATCGGCAGTACACACCGCACGAACCGCGGGGTTCGCTCAGTTGTATTCGGGCACTTCGGCGTCTGCGGCGTCGAAGAGCAATTCGAGCGACTCCGGTAACAACGACCGCTGTTCCGCGGTCGGCCACGCGTTGCGTGGATAATATTCTTCGACGAACTCGCGAACCTCCGGAGCGCCGGCCGTCTCGATTCGCCGGACGTAGTGGTTCCCGAGGAAGTCCGCGAACGCCCGCGCGTTCGCCGCGTGGTCCGCGCCGTGTTCCTCGGCGACGGCAGCGACGCACGCCGCGTTGTACTCTTCGACCGCGCTCCACTCGTGGTCCTCGCCGGTCCCCGACAGCGGGCGTTCGATTCCGCGGTCGACGTCGTCTATCTCCGTCGGGTCGACGACCCCGTCGTCGTCGACCCACTCGTCGGGGTGGAGCACCAACACGTCGTCGTCCTCGCGGTGTCGCGCGCGGAACTCGTACTCGCCCACGATGTCGTCGCGGGCGGACCGATACGCCTCGGCCTCGTCGGGGTCGACGGCGTCGCGGGCCAGCCGCGTCAGCCGCTCGGCTTCGGAAAGCACGTCTTCGGGGAGTTCTGACTCAGGCATCGTCGAGGGCCTCGTTGGCTAGGGAGTCGGCGCGGTCGTTTATCTCTCGCGGTACGTGCTCCAGCGACCAGCGGTCGAACGCCGACAGCAGCTCTCGGGCCTTCACGCGGCGCTCCTTGAGTCCGGGGTCGTTGGTGTTCCACTCGCCGCGGACCTGCTTGACGATCAACTGCGAGTCGCCGCGGACGTCCACCTCGTCGTAGCCGTACTCCGCTGCGACCGACAGCGCCTCCACGAGCGCCTCGTACTCCGCGCGGTTGTTGGTCGTCTCGCCGATTCGCTTCGACCCCTCGGCGACGATGCCGTCGCTCGTCACGATGGCCCACCCGATGGCGGCGGGACCGGGGTTCCCGCGACTCGCGCCGTCGAAGTAGACGTGCGCGCGGCCGCCTTTCGGCCGGATGAGCGCGAGCAGGTCCGTCGGCCGCGACCCCTGCACGACGACTTTCCCGTCGTAGGCGATCGCGCTGGCGTCGCCGCGTTCGGCGCGCCACCGCTCGTGGTCGGTGTTTCCGGGCGAGACGGACACGCCCGCGGCTTCGAGTCGTCCTCGGGCTTCGTCGGGGTCACACTCGACGGTCGGCATACCGTCACCTCGCCGGGGACTCGGTAAAGGCGCTCCGTTCGTCACCGAGGGCCGGCGATACTGCGACGAACGCCGGCAAAGGTTGAAGTGCAAGCAAATAGACAATATATAAATGCGATGAAACGGCCTACCCGCCAGCGGGAGCGTGACCACGACCGGACTCGATGGGGAGACGAGTCACAGGACGACGAGACATCCGAAGAGGAGTTGGACCTCGACGACCTCGACCCCGAGGAAGTCGTTCGGACCGGCGACGGCGAGTTGATTCACGAGGAGACCGGCATCATCATCGAAGAAGAGCGCATCGACCCCGGCCCGGAGTGGCGGGCGTTCAACCACTCAGAGCGGCAGTCGAAGTCGCGCGTGGGCGCGCCGACCACGCAGACGATGCACGACAAGGGGCTGACGACGACTATCGACTGGAAGGACAAAGACGCCTACGGCCGCTCTATCTCCTCGAAGAAGCGGTCGCAGATGCACCGCCTCCGCAAGTGGCAAGAGCGCATCCGGACCAAGGACGCCGGCGAGCGCAACCTCCAGTTCGCCCTCAGCGAGATCGACCGCATGGCGTCGGCGCTCGGCGTCCCGCGGTCGGTTCGGGAAGTCGCGTCGGTCATCTACCGCCGCGCGCTCAGCGAGGACCTGATTCGCGGCCGCTCCATCGAGGGCGTCGCCACCTCGGCGCTGTACGCCGCCTGTCGGAAGGAGGGTATTCCGCGTTCCCTCGAAGAGATTTCCGAGGTGTCGCGCGTCGAGCGCAAGGAAATCGGGCGGACGTACCGCTACATCTCGCAGGAACTCGGCCTGGAGATGCGGCCGGTAGACCCCAAGAAGTACGTCCCGCGGTTCTCGTCGGAACTCGACCTCTCGAAGGAGGTCCAGTCGAAGGCCAACGAGATCATCGAGACGACCGCGGAACAGGGGCTTCTCTCCGGGAAATCGCCGACCGGCTTCGCCGCCGCCGCAATCTACGCCGCGTCGCTTCTCTGCAACGAGAAGAAGACCCAGCGCGAGGTCGCCGAGGTCGCGCAGGTGACGGAAGTCACCATCCGGAACCGCTACCAAGAACAGATCGAAGCGATGGGCATCCACACCTGACGGCCGCCCGCGCGAGTCGGACCCCTTTCTGACCCGGACGCGTCGCCGAAGGTTCATACCCGCGGGCGACCCACATCCGGTGAATGCGGCTCGACGAGTACATGGACATCGAGCGGGACGAGCGCGCCGAGCGGCGGCGACTCGCCGAGGAGAAGTCCTACGGCATCCTCGACCACCTCGAAACGTTCCAAGACCGGTTCGAGGAGACGGTGCAGGGAGACTCGCTGTACGGCGGCGTCTCCCCCTCTATCTTCGTCGGGCGGTCGAACTACCCGAACGTCTCGACGGGCATCCTCTCGCCGGTCGGCCACGACGAGGACGCCGCCTCCTTCGAGACGAGCGCGGCGTGGTACGACGAGGGCGTGAGCATCGACGACGTGTTCCAGCGGCGCACCTCGCTTCTGAACTCGAATCGCGGGACGAAGGTGACGAACGTCGCCGACTCGTGGGACGGCTTCCTCGGGACCCAACGCGAGGTCGCCATCGCCGACCGCCCCGTGACGGTCGAAATCGGCCTCGACGGGAAGCCGTCTCTCGACCTCGACGCCGCCGCCGACGACGTGGCGACGCCCGTCGGCCCGCGGGCCCGCGCCCGCTCGGCCGACCTCGCGGAGAACCCGCACGTCCCCAAACTGGTGCAAAAGACGCTCGAAGACGACGACTGGAACGCCGAGGGCGCGATGACGTACCTCTACCGCCGCGGCTTCGACGTGTACGACATCAACACCATCCTCTCCGCGGGCGCGCTCGGCCAGACCGAACAGCGCCGACTCGTCCCGACGCGGTGGTCCATCACCGCGGTCGACGACACGCTCGGCCAGTACCTCCGCGGACAGGTCAAACACGCCGACAGCGTCGACGGCGTCGAAATCTACCGCAACGAGTTCATCGGCAACGCCTTCTGGGTCATCCTCGCGCCGGGGCGCTGGGAGTTCGAACTCATCGAGCTGAAAGCGCCGGGGAGCGTCTGGAACCCCGACCCCGAGGCGGGAATGTACCTCGCCGCCGACCGCGAGGGCTACGAGGGCCGGACCGGCTACGTGAACGAGACGGCCGGCGCGTACCACGCCTCCCGGCTCGGCGTCCTCGAACACCTCCAAGACCGCGGCCGACAGGCGAAGGCGCTCGTCATCAGACACGTCTCCGACGACTACTGGGGCCCGGTCGGCGTCTGGCAGATACGCGAGTCCATCCGCCACGCCTTCGAGGGCGAGACGGCCGACGCCGAGACGTTCGGCGACGCCGTCCGCGACGTGACGGAGTACCTCCCGGTGTCGCTTTCGGACCTCCGCCGGAAGTCCACGATGGCCGCCGGTCTCCAGACCGACATCTTCGACTTCGCCTGAGCAACGTATTTTGACAGTCGGGTAATACGTTCTCGCATGCTCCCGTTACAGGTACCCGGCGGTCCCGAACTGCTCATCATCATCCTCATCTACGGCATCTTCGCGCTCCTCCCCGTGGTCGCGGCGCTCGTCGCGCTCTACCTGCTGTACAAGATTCGCGGCGACGTAAAGCGCATCGCGGACGCGCTCGACGCGCGAGACGGATTGTAAGTCGAGACAGCCGGTTGCGCTTCGATACCCCGCCTACGCCTCGGCCGCGTCGAGGTTGGCGAGCGCCTGTTCGACGAGTTCGCCCGTGTCGGCGATGATGTCGGCCATCTCGTCGTCGTCGGGCGCGATGCCGATGAGTCGGGCGACGCGCATGATGCTCAGGTGGTAGACGACCTGCTTGCCCGGCTCTTCCTCCCAGATGACCACGTTGCACGGGAACAGCCCGCCCATCTTGTTGTCGGTGGCGTCGAGCGCGCGGTCCGCCATGTTCGGGTTACACGCCCCGAGGACGTAGTAGGGGTCGCGGCCGGCGTCGACCTTCTCGTTGAGCATCTCGGAGGGCGAGAATTCGGTGGCGACACCGAACCCGGCGTCGGTAAAGGCCTCGCGGACGCGCTCGATTGCCGCCTCGTGTTCCATTTCGAGGACGACGCGTTCCTCGCCGATGTCTTCCGGTTTGATGGCGCTGGGGTCGATTGGGAGTGCCATGCACCTCTCTTGATGCTCCGACGGGGAAAAGGTATGGTAGTGTGCCGACTTCACACGAGCGAGTCGTCGAGCACCGATTCGACGAACGATGATTTCGCGGCCGTGTATCGACTTCGTTCATCCGGATGCGCCTCGGCGAGTTTGCGCTTGTGTCGCTCGTACTCGGCCGCGAGGCCGTCGTCCGCGCGGAGCGCGTCGCGGAAGGCGACCTGCTCGCGGTGGCAGTCGCTTCCGAGTTCTGTTAGAGAGAGGTAGTGGGTCCGGCGTTCGGGCGGGCCGCGGACGAAAAACCGGCGGTCGGGAACGTCGTTGTCGGGGCGCTCCTCGTAGCCCGCGGCTTCGAGCGCCCGCGCGACGCCCTCGGCGTCGTCGAGGGCGGAGACGAGGACGAGCAGGTCGATGATGGGTTTGGCGGCCAGCCCCGGAACCGCGGTGCTCCCGACGTGTCCGAACCGGACGCCGTCGGCGTCGCTACCACCACTACCGGCGTCGTCGCTGTCGAGTCGCGGTCGAAGACGCTCGACCTCGCGCTCGTACGCCTCGCGCCAGCGCGGGTCGTGCGCGAGGAGTTCGACGGTGCCGCGGGCGAGGCCGAGCGACGGTGACGGTTCTTCCTCTCTCTCCGCGTCGTCACCGTCGCTCATAGCGGAATCGGGAGCCACTGGAGCGCCGCGGCGACCCGGTCGGGCGGGAACAGCGGCGGGTGGAGCACGAGCCAGTCCAAGAGCACGAGGCCGCCGCCGTGGGCGACGATGGAAGGGAGAATCGAATCGCTCTCGTAGTCGACGAGGCCGAACAGCACGTCCGTCGGAGCGGACAGAAGAATCTCTATCGGGGGTTTGCCGACGTGGTGGAAGGCGTAGAGAATCGGACTGATGAGTGCGCTCTTCCGGCCGATTTCGCGGACGCCGACGCAGAGCAGGCCGCGGTAGTACGTCTCGGCGGCGACGACGACGAGCAGTTGCTGGGCGGCGTGCGGGAGAAAGTCCGCGAGCGCGGTCGAGGTGTGCCACATCGGGTAGTACGCCCGAATCGACGGCAGGCTCGACCCGACGAGGTAGAAGGGGAGGACGAACAGCGCGAGCAAAAGGGTGTTTCGGAGCGCCGCGCGGTCGACGTTCCAGCCGAGGTTGCGGCCGTGGGCGAGCGCGAGCGCTCCGGGTACGAGGATGAACAGGAGGGCGTCGTGGACCGCGCGGTAGGTGAGGTCGCCGGCGGGAAGCGGCCAGAGGCTCCACGCGGCCCCGACGACGCCCCCGACGATGAGGGCGCGGTAGAGCCACGGGAGACCGGCGAGCCGGCGGCGTAACACCGCTAGTCCGTCTGGACCGGGCCGCGACCGACGATGTCGAGCACGTCGTCGACGAAGGCCTGTCGCGTCTCGAAGTAGGTCTCGTCGGCCTCGGCGAGCACGTCTTCGAGGCTCTGGGGGCCGTCGGGCGTGCGGATGACCGCGTCGCCCTCTTTGTTCAGGATGCTGCTCTTTTCTTGCGGCCACGTCAGTCGGGAGGCGACGCGCGCGAGGGGCGCACCTTCGACGGACGCGCCCGTACCGAGTTCGACGGCGGGTGCCTCGTCTGCTTCCTCGTCAGCCATGCGCGGGGATTAGCCACCGCGCATGATAATCCCTTCGAGATTCACATGTACCGCCGCCGCGCCGCCGGCGGCGTATCGGGTCGCCGTGCGCGTGTCGCCGCCCTGCGACGTGTCGAGAAGTAGATACTCGTCTGACGCATCGTTTTAGGGGCTGCTTTCGTAGTCGGTGCCATGACTAGTCTTTCGGAGGCGTACCACGGTGGCCGGGGCGGGCCGAGTCTCCGACGGCTGTCCCTGGGCTTCGGGGGGTTCCTCCTCGGCGTGCTGCTCGTCGTCGCGGGCATCGTCGTCGCGACCACCGACGTGTACACGTCCGGCGGGGCGACCCTCGGCGAAGCGCGCGAACTCGGGGGCATCCTCGGAGGCATCGGCGTCCCCGCCGTCTTCCTCGGCGTCCTCGCGGTCCTCCCCGCGAGCCGTCGAACCCGCGCCGCGTCGCTCATCGGCGCGAGCATCGCCGTCCTCGGCGTCGCGCTCTTCTCGTACGCGTACCCCTGTCAGTGGACCGGCGCGACCTGCGGGGCCGGCCTCCCCGACCTCACGCTCGAAACCGTCGCCGTCTACTTCTTCGGCACGGTCACGACGTTCTGGTGTCTGTTCGTCGGCGTCGCCAACTTCAAGACGCGGAACGACCCGGGCGGCACGGCCACGGTGCAGGTGACGAAGAAAGGCGAGACCCGCGTCGTCGAAGTCGAGAACTCCCGCGGCGGACTCGGCGGCATCGGCTTCCTCGGCGGCACGCCCGACGGCGACGTCCAGACGCAGACGAATCAGTCGACCGCGACAGCCGGGTCGGGGGCGACTGCGACCGCCGGCGCGACCGACGGCGGCGCGTCGACGCAGGACATCACCCCGCTCGACGCCGAATCCTCGGCGTCACCCGGCGGGGCGGAGACCGCCGACACCGCGACGGCGAGTCGCTCCGGCTCCGCCGGCTCCTCCGGCGTCGACACGGTCCAGTCCAGCGAGTCCGCGCGCTCGCCGGCCGGCGCGGCCGACCACCCCGACGCGGACCGCCCGGCGAACGCCACCGTCGGCGACCGCTACTGCGGCAACTGCACGTACTTCGAGTACGTCCGAACCTCGGACGGGCTCAAACCCTACTGCGCGGCCCACGACGAGATGATGCAGGACATGGAAGCCTGCGACGAGTGGTTCCCGCGCCGCCGCGAGTAGTCTTCTGACGACCGCTTACCCTTCTTCGCCGTCCAATCTCGCTTCCACGTCGCGCCAGTGGCTCCCGCGCCAGAACACCTGTCCGCAGTCTCGACACCGCCACAGCGCCGTCTCCGCCGGGTCGGGCGCGTAGTCCGGCACCGACTCGTCGCGGCCGACGGCCTCCACGCGGCCGTTACAGACGCCACAGCGCGCCGGCTCCTCGTCCAGCGAGACCGCGAAGCCGACCGATTCGAGTTCGCGGAGTTGCGCGATTGGCTCCCGCTCGGCGAGGAGGACGCTCCGCGGGGCTCGCTGGGCCAGTCGCACGTCGCGGGTGAGGAGGGCGCGCCCCTCGGCGTCCGCCCGCGCGAGCAGTCCGTCGTCGCCGGGGTCGGTTCGGGGGTCGCGACCGCCGTCGGACTCATCCGCCTCGTCGCCGCCGTCGAGCGCGTATTCGGCGTCGTAGCCGCACATCCGCAGGTACGTGGCGAGCTTGCCGAGCATCACGTCCAGGAGAAGCGCTGTGTCGTCGGGGGCGGCGCGGTCGACGCCCGAGGCGACCGTGCCGGGATGGTCCGGCCCGACGTCGTCGGTCACTTGAGGAAGTCGGTCAGCTCCTCGACCGACCGCGCGTTCAGCACGTCCGCGGTTTCGACCCAGCCGCGGCGGGCCGTGTGGACCCCGTAGCGGGCGTGGTCGAGTTCTCCCGGTCGGTGGGCGTCGGTGTCGATGACGACGGTCGCGCCCGCCTCGACGGCGATTTTGAGCGCCTCGCCGTTCAGGTCGAGGCGGTACGGGCTGGCGTTGAGTTCGAGCGCGACCCGGTTTTCGACGGCGGCCTCGGCGAGTCGCTCGTAGTCGAGCGGGAGGCCGGGGCGCTGGTTGATGAGCCGGCCGGTCGGGTGGCCGAGGACGTTCACCGCGGGGTGTTCCATCGCGGTGACGAGCCGTTCGGTCGCCGTCTCGCGGTCCTGGTCGAGCGCGCTGTGGGGCGAGGCGACGACCACGTCGAGTTCGGCCAGCACGTCGTCGGCGACGGAGATGCCGCCCTCGGCGTCGATGTTGGCCTCGACGCCGGTGAACACCGCGATGTCGGCGTCGTCGGCGACGGCGCGGACCTCCTCAACCTGGTCGAGCAGGTCGTCGTCCTCGACGCCGACGCCGCCGACCATGCCGGGGCCGGTGGCGTGGTCGGTGACGGCGTGGTAGTCGTAGCCGTGCTCTTCGGCGGCCGCGACCATCTCGGCGATTGTGTTGTCGCCGTCGGACCAGTCGGTGTGGGTGTGGAGGTCGCCCCGGAGGTCGCCCTCCGCGAGGAGGTCGGGCAGGTCGCCGTCGGCGGCGCGCTCGATCTCGCCGGTGTCCTCGCGCATCTCCGGCGGGACGAGCGGGAGGTCGAGCGCGGCGTACATCGACTCCTCGGTGTCGCCGGCGACGCGGGTTCCGGCCCGCGGGCCGTCGTCGGGGTCCTCGACGTCCGAGACGTCGAACATCCCGTACTCGTTCATCTTGAGGCCGCGGTCGATGGCGATGTTGCGGAGGTGGACGTTGTGGTCCTTGCTCCCGGTGAAGTACTGGAGCGCCGCGCCGTACTCCGCGGGGTCGACGACGCGGAGGTCGACCCGCATCCCGTTCACCCGGACGCTCGCTTTCTGCTCGCCCGCCTCGATGGTGTCGCCGACGAGCTCCCACGCGAGGAAGCGGTCGATGACCGCCTCGGCGTCGGCGCTTTCTGCGAGCACGTCGATGTCGCCGACCGTCTCGCGCCACCGCCGCATCGACCCCGCGGGTTCGACCCTGCCGACGGCGTCGTGGTCCCCGAGGTACGAAAGCAGGTCGTCGGCGACGGGCCGGGCCCTCCCGAGCAGTTCGCGGCCGGTCGCCTCGCGGGCGAACTCGATGCCGTCGAGGATGTTCGCCTCCGTCTTCGCGCCGAACCCCTTGACCTCCTGTATCTTCCCGTCGCGGGCGGCCGCTTCGAGGTCGTCGAGGTCGGCGACGCCGAGCGCCTCGTAGAGTTTGCCGACCGTCTTCGGGCCGACGCCCTCGACGCTCGTCAGGCCGGCCATGTCGACCGGCAACTCCTCGCGGAGTTCCGCCAACTCCTCGATGCGACCCGTCTCGACGTACTCGACGATTTTCGAGGCGATGGCGTCGCCGACGCGGTCGATTTCCTGCACCGCGTCGTCGCCCTCCTCGGCGAGTTCCTCGACGGGCGTCGGGTGCTCGCGGACGTTCTCGGCGGCGCGGCGGTAGCTCGACGGCTTGTAGGCCACGTCTTTCGCCTCCAGCAGGTCGGCGAACTCCTCCAGCAGGCTCGCTATCTCGTCGTTTCGGCTCATCGGCCGCCCCGCTTGCCCTTGCCGCCGTCGCGGCCCAGCGCCTTCTTCAGGAAGTTCATCCAGCGCTTCTGGTCCGCGGCGGTCTGGCGGTGTTCCTCCTGTTCGAGGTCGACCGGCCGAAGCTGTTCGAGGGCGTTCAGCGCCCGGTCGATGCCGACGATGTCCTCGACCAGTCGCCGGCCCTCGTCGTAGCTCACCTCGTTGTCCTCGATTCGCTGGAGCCGTTCGAGGCGCTCGCGGCGGAGGTTCCGCTTCGCCTGGTCGACGCGCTCTTTCTCGCCCGACGGGACGGTGTCGCGGCGCTTTATCTCGAAGACGAACTCCCTGAGGTCTATCTCCTCGCCTTGGACCTCGATGCGGTCGGGAATCTGTGCGCCGACGGTCGCACCCTCCCGATTGACGCGCTCCAAGAGCTGTTTACGCTCGAACTCCTTCACGCCCTGTCGTTGTCCCGCGCGGCACTTCGCTCCTTCGCCCGGCCCGGTAGACCTCCTTCGCCCCGCTCGACACACCCCCGATTCGGACCGACTGTCTCGCCGAGAGACGGTTCGGGGCCGCCCCCACCGGAGCGCGCGCGGCCGGCGTCGGTGGCGTCGTTCCCCCCGACGGGCCTGATTCGGGGTTGACAGGTCGCCGACGGCGACAGCGCCTCTCGTTCGCCCGGAGAGATTCGCCGCTTTCTCCGACAGCGGCCGCGTATCCGTCGTCTCTCGTCGCAAACTCCGGGTGAGAGACGAACCTTCTTATGGTTCGTCTCGGATACCGTGAGGTATGGGTTTGTTCGACCGTCTCCGCGGCAAAGATCACCCCCGCGTCGCCTTCATCGGCATCGACGGGGTCCCGTTCACTCTCCTCTCTGAGCATCCCGACGAGTTCCCCAACTTCGCGGCGCTGGCCGACGAGGGCTCTGCGGGCGACATAGACAGCATCGTCCCGCCGGAGTCCTCGGCGTGTTGGCCGGCGCTCACGACCGGCGTCAACCCCGGCGAGACCGGCGTCTACGGCTTCCAGGACCGCGAGGTCGGCTCCTACGACACGTACGTTCCGATGGGCCGCGACGTGCAGGCCACCCGCGTCTGGGACCGCGTCACCGACGCCGGCCGCGAGGCCACCGTGATGAACGTCCCCGTGACGTTCCCGCCCCAGCGCAACGTCCAGCGCATGGTCTCGGGCTTCCTCTCGCCCGGCGTCGACAAGGCCGCCTACCCCGACGACTTCCGCGACGCGCTCTCCGAGATGAACTACAAGATAGACGTGAACGCGAAACTCGGTCACGACGACGACAAGACCGCGTTCATGGAGGACGCCCGCAAGACGCTCGACCGGCGCTACGAGGCGTTCGAGCGCTACATCGACCAGGACGACTGGGACCTCTTTTTCGGCGTCTTCATGACGACCGACCGGGTCAACCACTTCCTGTTCAAGGACTACGAGCGCGACGGGAAGAACAAGGACGCCTTCATGGAGTTCTACCGCACCGTCGACGACTACCTCGGTCGCATCCGCGACGCCCTCCCCGAGGACGTGACGCTCATCGTCGCGTCCGACCACGGCTTTACCTCCCTCGACTACGAGGTCCACTGCAACACCTGGCTCGAAGAGAACGGCTGGCTCTCCTACGAGGACGACGACCACGACGCGCTTTCGGACATCGACGAGGAGTCGAAGGCGTACTCGCTCATCCCCGGCCGGTTCTTCGTCAACCTCGAAGGCCGCGAGCCCCGCGGGTCGGTCCCGCAATCCGAGTACGAGGCAGTCCGCGACGAACTGAAGGCCGAACTCGAAGCGCTCGAAGGCCCCGACGGCAACAAGGTCGCAGACCGCGTCGTCGTCAAGGAAGACGCCTTCCGCGGCGACCACGACGACATCGCCCCCGACCTCGTGGTCATCCCGAACCACGGCTTCGACCTGAAGTCCGGCTTCAAGGGCCACGACGACGTGTTCGGCGTCGGGCCCCGCAACGGGATGCACTCGTTCGACAACGCGACGCTGTACGTCGACGACCCCGGTGCGGTCATCGAGGACGCCGACCTCTACGACATCGCGCCGACCATCCTCGACCTCATGGACGTCGAGTACAGCCGCACCGAACTCGACGGCGCGAGCCTCATCCAGCAGTAAGCGGTCGGCGGTCTCTCACTCTTATTGCCGTACTGCGCTCCGTACGTCCCGTTCGAGCCGGTCCGCGTGAGTCAGCCGCAGTTCTCGCGCGTCCGCGGGCGTGATCGTCTCGCGGCCGTCTATCTCGTGTGACACCGGGCTGTAGGCGTCCACGTCGAAGCCCATCCGGTCGAGGTACGACCGCACCTCCGTGGAGTCCAGTCCGTCCTCGATGGCGGCGTTGACGTACCGGAGCACCGCGTCGAACTCGGGGAGGACGACCCCCTCGTCCGTCACGCGCCCGTCGTCGCCGTCGATTCTGAGAGTCGCGTCGTCGAGGCGGTTCACCACGTCCGCGACGCTGTTCGCCAGTCTGAGCACGTCGCTCGGGAGCGAGCAGTCGGGCGAGCGCCATTCGACCGTGCCGAACTCGGCTCTGAGCTGCACCGGCGTCCAGACCGCGCTCTCGGGGTCGAAGTTCGCCTCGATGGTCGCCCGGTCGACGCCCTCCTCCTCGGCGCGCACGAGGAACTCCTCGAACCGGCGTTCGAGGCGGCGAGACCACTCCCGCGTGTCGTCGGCGTAGCGCCACAGCCGACCCTGATGCGGCACGTCGTCGTAGGTCATCCGCCGGTACAGCTTCGACCGCGCGCCCGCCGCCAACCGACGGCCCTCGTAGTACGGCGAGGAGTTCACGAGCGCCAACGCGGGGTCCAGCGCCACGAGCGCGTTGTACTGGTCGATTTCCCGACCGGGACGCTGTTCGACGTGGACGTGCGTCCCCACGCAGTGTCGCGCGTACTGGAAGTCCGACCCGACGACGCGGTTCTGGATGCGCGTCCGGTCGCTCTCCAGTTCCGTCACCACCTCGTCGCTGAGCGGTGTGGCGAGCGGGACGAGCCGCTTTCCGACCTCCTCGGCCCGAGAGAGGACATCGCCGAGCCGTTCGTACAACTCCTCGCGCAACTCGGCCGACGAGTCGCACGGCGTCGTTTTCACCTCCAACACCGGTTCGACGAACTCCCGTTCGGCCCCCGACGAGGCGTCGACGAGCCCGCCCGGGTCGGTGAACGAACCGTCCTCCTCGACGACCCAGTACTCGACTTCGATACTTCGCCGGAGCGGGCCCGAAGTCGACTCAGACATGTCGACCCCGGCGTCGCGCCGAGTCGACTCTCACACGCATCGCTTCGCTCCCCCGAAAGAAATACTTGTTAACACATAGCATGAGTGGGCGGGGATACGGAAAAAACATTCGCAGACTGGACGATGCTCGCGGAATCGCTGGACGAACGTCCTCGAAACCCCTCGCTCGGTGGTCGTTCGAACCACAGCGACCGCGTCGGCGCTCACAGCAGGTCGTCGAGGTCGTCGTTGTGCCACATCTCTTTGGGGTCCGCTCGCGTCTCGGTCTTCGCCCGGTCGATGGCCTCGCGGGCGCGCTCCATGAACGACTCGACCCGCTCGGAGCGCTCGACGCCGCCGAGGAGGACGAGCGACGCGAGCCGGCCGCTCTCAAGCGGAAAGTCGCCGCCGCGGACCTCCAGACTGCCGGTCTCCTCTTCGACCCAGCGGCGCGCCCGCTCGACGCCCTTCCGCGGAATCGTGTCGGGTTCCCCGGCGATGACGACGAGCGCGGAGTCCGCGTCGCTCGCGTCCGGCAGGCTCGTCCCCGTCAGGACGGCGCTGCGGGTCGTGCTCATGACCGCGTTGATGTTGTCCTCGGCGTTCGGGGAGGCCTCGGCGCTCGCGTATCCGAGCGCGGCGATACCTCCGGAACGGAGGGTGTTGATGACCTCGGAGCTGTCGACGACGCTCTCGCCGACGCCCTCGGTCGCCTCGCCGGCCGCGAGGAGCAGGCCCACGCGGCGAGCGATGGCCTCGTTGATGGCGTCGTAGCCCTCGCTCACCGACTCGCCGGACGACCGGAAGGCGTCGTTGTCGACGAGGAGGACGGCGTCGGCCTCGCGGGCGACGGTCTTGAGCGACCGGCCGGCGTTCACCTGATACATCGCCCCTTCGTCCCGTCCGGGCAGGATTCCGAGAACGTACACCGGCACGTCGTAGACGCGGGCGAGCGCCTTCGCGAGGACGGGCGCGCCGCCCGAGCCGGAGCCGCCGCCGAGGCCGGCGACGACGAAAATCGACTCGGCTTCGGCCGTCACGCGGCCGTCGAGGGCAGACATGACCTCGGTCTGGTCCGACTCCATGACCTCGGCTCCGAGCTCGTTGTCGCCGCCGACGCCGTGCCCGCTGACGCGGTCTTGGCCGATGAGCAGGGTCTCGACCGGAAGCGACTGGAGATCCGCTTTCGCGGTGTTCACCGCAATCGCGTCGAGCACCGCGCCGAACCCCATCTCTCGGTCGAACGACTGAAGGGCCGACGTGAGCTTCCCACCCGCCTGCCCCACACCAATCAGGACGGTCTTCATACGTGATTCACTCGGGCGGTCGCCTTGAACATTCCTCACATGAGAACTGTTAACTCACACGGCCGGCTCGAACCGGTCCTCGCCCCGGAGCTTTATCACGGATGGCGGGACCACGCCGGCCCATGACGACCGACCCGACTCGCCCCGACGCCGCTGCCGACGCCGAGCTCGCTTCGCCCGCCTCCAGCGCTCCGCCCGCGACGGACCGCACCGCCGACCTCGCCGCGCGACTCGACGCGGTCGAACGCACCATCACCGACGGCGACGCCGACTTCTCGTCGCTCGAAGACCTCGCGGCCGTCGAGCGCCGGGTCGCCGACCTCGAATCGGCGGTCGAGTCGCTCACCGAGCGCCTCGACGAGATGGACGCCGCGACGCAGGCGATGCGCGGCTACCTCGGCGGGGTCCGCGCGGTAAACGAGGACGTCGAGCGCCGGGCGAACGCCGCGCTCGCCAAGGCCGAGTCGCTCGAATCGGAACTCGTCGACGAGACGGCGTCGCCCGCGGCGGACCGCACGGCCGACGCGCTCGCCACGGACGCGACGACGTCCCCCGCCGCTCGGTCCGCCGACGGAGACGGCGGTGACTCCCGGCGCGCCGAGGGGACCGGTACCACCGCCCGCGTCGCTCCCGACTCAGGCGTCGCCGACTCTCGCCCCACTGATTCGTGCGCCGCCGACTCTCGCACCGCCGACTCCCGTGACGACCCCACCGACCGCGGACTGGCCGCTCGCCTCCGCGACGCGCTGTGATTCGCGTCGTCCTCGCGTGTCTCCTCGCAGTCGCTATCGCGGGCGTCGTCTTCCCGGCGGCCGACGCGGCCCGGGCGGACGCGACGACCGTGAAAATCGGCACGATGGCCGACGACATCGCGCACGCCGCGACGGCGCTCGCGGCCGAGGAAGACCCGACGCCGGCCGGCGTCGCGGGCGCGCGGCGGCGCGTCGTCCTCGACGTTCCCTCCGGGTCGTGGCGGGCTGCGGGCGTCTCCGAACTCGCGGTTCGCGGCGGCGACGGCGTCGAACTGTCGGCGAGCGTCGCCACCGGCCCGACCGTCGTCCGCCGCGTCGGCGGTCCGCGGACTCGCGTCGTCGGCGACCGACTCGTCCTCGGACCGGGCGAACACCGCCTCAGACTGACGCTCGAAGCCGATTCGGGCGGTTCGGTCGTCGTCATCGCCCCCGCAACGGCCAACTCGTCGGCGGCGTAGGTTCAAATACCCGGACGGGGCCACGACCCCGTATGCCCCTCGACTCACCGTCTATCGACTCTCTCTCCGAAACCGTCGCCGCGGCGCTCCCCGACGCGCTCGGCGACCGACTCGCAGACGCGACCGGCGCTCGGGACGCGTCCCGCAGTTCGTCCGCCGACTGCGGCTGTGAACCCGCCTTTTCGACGCCCACCGACCGCCCCGACGACGACACCGTGACGCTCGCGGTCGACGCCGGCGGCTGCCCGCACCGCGGGTCGCTTTCGACCTCGGCGGCCTGTCGCGCGACAGTCGTCGAGGCGCTCGAAACCCGCGACGCCGACCGACTCGTCGTCCGCGCCGACGGACTCGAACGCCGGTACGACGCCGACGCGACCGGCCTGCTCGTCGCCGCCGGCCGGTTCGCGGAACGCGTCCGCTTCCGCGACGACCGCCTCGCCGACCGCGCCCGCGAGGACCCGCTCGGAGCCGCCCACGAGGCGACGGGTCGCGCCGGACCGGTCCGCCGCGCGGCCGTCGAAACCGGGCTCGCGGAGGGCGCGTCAAGAAGCGCCGACTACGGCGACGCGCTCCGAGCGGTCGTCGGGCCGACGCTCGCGCGGTCCCGCGTCGACCCCCGTCCGCCCGCAGATGGGCGACTCGTCGCGGCGACCGACCTCGACACCGGTGCGGTCGCCCGCCGGTACGACCGCCCGCGCGGGCCAGTCTACCACCTCACGCCGCCCGAATCGACGCTCGACGGCCGCGCCGCACGGACGCTCGAAGCCGCCCACGACCGACTCGCCCGCGGCACCGTCGACGCCGGCCCCCGCGCGCCGGGCCGCGCCGTCCGACTCGTCGCGGACGCGGACGACCCGGTCGAGACGCTCGCGGCGGTTCTGGCGAAGCACACCGCGGGCAACGGCGTCCTCGACGACCTGTTTTCGGACCCCGCGGTCTCGGACGTGTACGTCTCGACGCCCGCCGAGGAGAACCCGATTCGCGTCGTCGCGGACGGCGTCTCGATGCCGACGAACGTCCGCCTCGCGCCCGGCGGCGCGGAGTCGCTCGCCTCCCGCCTGCGCCGCGTGAGCGGCGCGTCGTTCTCCCGCGCCGACCCGACGCTCGACACCGTGGTCGAGGCCGGCGGCGCGAACGTCCGGGTCGCGGGCGTGACCGCGCCCGCCAGCGACGGGCTGGGCTTCGCGTTCCGCCGCCACGACGAGACGCCGCTGACGCTTCCCGCGCTCGTCGCCAACGGGACGCTGTCGGCCGACGCCGCGGCGCTCTGCTCGCTCGCGGTCGAACGCGGCGCGTCGGTCCTCGTCGCCGGCTCTCGCGGAGCCGGCAAGACGACGTTTCTCGGCTCGCTCCTGTGGGAACTCCCGCGCGACGTTCGAACCGTGCTCATCGAGGACACGCCGGAGCTCCCGGCGTCGAGCCTGCTGGACGCCGACCGCGACGTGCAGACGCTCCGGACTGACACGACCGGCGGCCCGGAGCCGACGCCGCAGGAGGCGCTCCACGCGGCGCTCCGTCTTGGCGACGGCGCGCTCGCGCTCGGCGAAGTCCGGGGCGAGGAGGCCGCCGTCCTCTACGAGGCGATGCGCGTCGGCGCGAACGCCAACGCGGTCCTCGGAACCATCCACGGCGACGGAGCCGCCGACGTGCGCGAGCGCGTCGTCTCCGACCTCGACGTTCCGGCGTCGTCGTTCGCCGCCACCGACCTCGTCGTCACTTGCGAGCACGCGGACGCACACCGCGTCGCCCGAGTCGAGGAGGTCCGCCCCGTCGGCGACGACGCGGCGTTCGAGACGCTGTTCGAACACGACGGGCGCGCGCTCGAACCGACGGGGTCGGTCGCGCGCGGCGACAGACTCGCGGTCGAGTCGCTCGCACGCCCCGGCGAGTCGTACGCGGACGTGCTCGACGCGCTCGACGCCCGCGCCGCCCACCTCGCCTCGCTCGCCGAGACGGAACGGACGACGCCAGACGACCTCGCCGCGGCCCGCGCGGAGCGTGGTTCGGGATGCTGAGCCCGGACACGGCCACGAGCGCGGGCGCGGACTCCGATGCGTCCCGGTTGGCCCACGCGGCCGCGACGACGCTCGCGCGGCTCTCGCCCGACTCCATCGACGCCGAGCCGAGCGACGAGCTCCGCCGCTCGCTGGCGTTTCTCGACTCGGACCTCCCCTCCGAGACGGTCGTCGCCGCGGGCTACGGCGCGGCGCTCCCCGCCGGACTGCTCGGCGGACTCGTCGCCCTCGTCGCTCGGCTCCCGACCGTCACGGTCGTCTTCGTCGCGCTCGCGGCCGCGCTCGGCGCGACCCACGCGGTTCACACGCTCCCCGTCTGGCTGGCGACGCTCCGCCGGACGCGGGCGCTCGGGAACGCGCCGGAACTCGTCGGTCGCATCGCGCTTCGGATGCGAATCGAGCCCTCGGTCGAGCGGGCCAGCGCGTTCGCCGCGCGCGGCGGCGACGACCCGCTTTCGGCCTCGCTCGCCGCGCACGCCGACCGGGCCCGCGGGACGCCGACCGCGGGGCTTTCGGAGTTCGCCGACGCGTGGCGCGCGTGGTTCCCGGCGCTCGACCGCTCGACCGCGCTCTTACAGACCGCCGCGGACGTTCCCGCCGGCGAGCGCGACCGGGCGCTCGACCGCGCGCACGAGGTCGTCCGCGAGGGGACCCGCGACCGCCTCGCCGACTTCGTCGGCTCCGTCCGCGGACCGGTGACGGCGGTCTACGCCTTCGGCGTCCTGCTCCCGCTCGCGCTCGTCGGCGCGCTCCCCGCCGCCGGCGTCGCCGGCGTCGGCGTCACCGCCGCGCACGTCGCGTTCGTCTACGATGCGGTGCTTCCCGTCTGCCTCCTCGCCGCGGTCGGCTGGGTGCTCGTCCGGCGGCCGGTCGCGTTCGCGCCGCTCTCGGTCGACGCCTCCCACCCCGCGGTCGACGACCACCGACTGCTCGGCGTCGCCGGCGGCGCGGTCGTCGGCGTCGTCGGCTTCGTCGCCGTCGACGCGCTCGTCGCGCCGTGGCTCGCGCCGCTGGCCGCCGTCGGGCTCGGAACCGGGACCGCGCTGTTCGTCGCGGCCCGTCCGGTCGTGGCGCTCAGAGCGCGCGTCCGCGCGGTCGAAGACGGTCTCCCCGACGCGCTCTACCTCGTCGGCCGCGCCGTCGGCGAGGGCGAAGCCGTCGAATCCGCGCTCGCCCGCGCGGCGACCTCGGTCCCCGGCGAGACCGGCGACCTGCTGGACGAGGCCGTCGGCGTCCAACGCCGCCTCCGCGTGGGCGTCGCCGAGTCGTTCCGCGGCGAGTACGGCGTCCTCGAATCGACGCCGAGCCGACGCGTCGCTGGCGTTGCGACGCTCCTCGGCCTCGCCGCCAGCGAGGGCCGCCCCGCCGGTCGCGCCATCGTCTCGATGGCCGACCAGCTCTCGGCGCTCTCCCGACTCGACGCCGAGGCCCGTCGCGAACTCGCGTCGGTCACGGAGACGCTGTCGAACACGGCCGCCGTCTTCGGCCCGCTCGTCGCCGGCGCGACGGTCGCGCTCGCCGACGGGATGGCCCCCGCGAAGACGCTCGACCAGACGGCCGTCGCGACGCCGCTTTCGACCGCCGACCTCGGACTGGCCGTCGGCGCGTATGTCCTCCTCTCGGCGGTCATCCTGACGACGCTCTCGGTGGGCGTCGAACACGGTCTCGACCGTCACCTCGTGGCCTCCCGCGTCGGCCGCGCGCTCGCGTCGGCGACGGCGACGTTCGCCGTCGCGTTCGCCGCCGCGGGAACGCTCGTCTGAGTCGCGGTCCTCGCGGCGCTCGCCACCACCCCCGCTCCCGTCGTCGTCTCGTGCTGAGGTTTATATACTCGGACGGGACCACCCCGGTCTATGCTCGACGCACCGCTCGATACGCTCTACACGTGGGCCGCGCTCTCGGTGGCCGCGACCGTCCTCGTCGGGACGGTCGCCGGGCTTCCGACCACGCCCGCGCCCGACGCTTCGGGAGTCGCCGACGCCGTCGACACCGTTGCCGTCGCCGACTACGACGCGACCGCCGAACACGACCTCGACGCCGACGCCGTCCGCGTCGGCCCGCGCCGCATCGGACTCCGAAACGACGGCGGCGCGGCGCACGCCACGTTCGGATTCGGCCCGGTCACGCCGGCGTCGCCCGACTCCCGACTCGGGTCGGTCGCCGCCGGCACACCGCCGAGCGCCGTCTTCGACTCGCCCGCCGCGTTCGCCGCCGCGGCCGAGACCGCACGCGACCGGGACGCCTCGTGGCGGCCCGCCAGCGAACTGCTCGTCGTCCGCCACGTCAACTGGGAGGGAACGGATGTCACCGTCGTCTCGGCGTAGGGCACAGACCTCGCCCGTCGCCGCGCTCACCGCGCTGTTCGTCGTCTGCGCGGCGATTTCGTGCTACGCGACGGTGCTCGATGACTCGTTGCCGACCGCCGACCGCGACCTCGCGCCCGCCACGCTGTCGAACGTCGAGTCCGCCCTCGCGGACGACTCGGGCGTCGTCGTCGCCTCGCGGCTCTCGGACGCCCGCGACGCCTGCCCGGACGGCTTTTCCTGTCGCGTCGTCGTCGCGGTCGACGACGACCGCCGCGCCGTCGGCCCCGACGCGCCCGCCGACGCCGACGCCGACTCGACGCGGGTCACCGTCCGCGCCGAACCCGGACGCGTCCGCTTCGGAACGCTCCGCGTCGAGGTGTGGCGATGACCGACCTCGTCTTCGACGTGACGGTGTGTCTGCTGCTCGTGAGCGCGAGCATCGGCCTCGTCGTCACCGCGGACGCCGGCGCTGACACCGGCCTCGGCGGCGATGCCGCGGTCGACGCCGACGGGGTCGCCTCGTCGCTGGCGACGAGCACCGCGACGATCGACTACTCGCTCGCCCCCGGCGTCGACGCGGCCGACGCGTCGTTGCTCGATGCCGACGGCGTCGACCCGCGCGAACTCGAACGGACCGCCCACGGCAGTCTCGCCGGACTCCTCGCCCGCGCGACGCTCGGCGCGGTCACCATTGACGGCGCTCGCGTGACCCGCGCCCGCGACGACTTCCGGAAGCGGACCGCCGCCCGCGTCGCCTCCGAACTCCCGACCCGCGGCGTCTCGGTCGCCGTCTCGTGGACGCCGTTTCCCGGCTCGTCGGTCCGTGCGAACGACACCCTCGGTCCCGCGCCGCCGTCCTCGGCGACGGTTCACTCCGCGACGCTCGACGTGCCGAGCGGGTTCCCCGCCGCCCGGGAAGACGCGCTCGCCGCAAGCGATGACGGCTTCGACGCCGTCGCTCGGCTCGTCGCAAACCGGACCGTCGCCGGGCTGTTCCCGCCGGCGCTCGCCCGGCTCGCGCTCCGCGGCGACGAGCCGGTGTCGACGCTGATGGCCCATCGGTACGAGCGGACCGGCGCGCTGGCGGGGGCCTCCGTCGTGCCCGAGGTCGCCCGCGAGGAGACCCGCGCCGCCAACGCCGACCTCGCGGCGGCGCTGAACCCGCGGTTCGCCGAGACGATGCGCGACCGGTACGACACCCCGCGCGCCGCCGCCGAGGCGGTCTCAGTGGGGCGCGTCACCGTCGTCGTCAGGACGTGGTCGCCGTGAGACTCGCCGACGACGACCGGGGCCGGGTTCCCTTCGCCCTGCTCGGCGTGTTACTGCTCGTCGGGAGCGCGACGTTCTCCGGCGCGCTCGCCGGCCACGACCCCGTGGCCGACCGCCGCGTCGACGACGCGATGGACCGCGCAACTGCGCAATCCGACGCCGCTATCCGCGCGGCCGTCGGCGACGCGGCTCGCGCGGCCGCGGCGAACCCCGTCACCTCGCCCGCGAACACGACCGTCGGACGCCTGCTCTCCGACGAGCGCCCCTTCCGCGACTATCTCCGGCTTCGCATCGCGCTGGCCGCGACCGAGCGACTCCGCGCCGTCTCGGTCGCCCGCGGCGACGTGAACGCGACAGCGACCCTGCCGCGACCGACGAACGAGTCGACCCTCCGCGACGCGATGGACCGCGTCTCTATTTCGAGCCGCGAGAACGGGACCGTCCTCGTCGCGACGGTCGAGAACGTCTCGGTCGAAGTCGCCCGCGGCGGCCGCACCGTCGCCGCCGAGTCCGTCACCGCGACGGTCGGCGTCCGGACGCCCGTCCTCGCGCTCCACGACCGGACCGAGGCGTTCGAGCGCCGCCTCGACGCGAACGCGCTGGACGGCGGGACGCTCGACGCGACGGTGACGACCGCGCTGTGGGCCTCGGCGTGGACCCGCGGCTGGAGCCAGTACGCCGGCGCGCCCGTGGACAACGTCGTCTCGAACGACCACGCCGCGCTGGCGACGAACGCCGGCGTCCTCCTCGCCGAACGGCAGGCGTTCGGGGCGACAGACGCCGACGCCCGCGGCGCGACCGGTCGCGCCGCCGTCAAAACCGGTGCCAAGAGCCTGCTCTCGCAGACCGGCGCACCGGCCGCGCCCGAACTGGCGAACGCGCTTCCCGCGCCGAACCCGGACGCGGCGTCGGCCGCGAGCGAGATACCGACGAACCGGACCATCAACGCCTCCGTCGGCTCCGCCGCCGACCACGCGCTGGTCGGCCTCCTCGACGGCCGCGGCGACGCGCCGGCCTACGACGACGTGGTCGCGGACGCCCACCGCGCCGCGGTCGAAATCGACGCCGAGACGGACGTTCTCTCCCGGACCGAAGACCCGCCGGAGAACTCCGGACGCGGGTGGACGCTCGTCAGCATCTCGACCGACACGTCGTCGTCGGCCGAGACGGTCCCGACGAGAACGCCGGCGGTCGAAGCCGACACCGTCGTCGTCGACGCCGGCTCCCGAATCGTGACGACGGTCGAGACGACCACTCGGACGTTCCGTCGGGGCAACGAGACGCTCCAGACCGAAGCGCGGACGGAGACGAGGACGCGCGTCGACCTCGCGGCCGTCGTCGACCCGGCCGCCGTCTCCGCCCCCGTGCGCCCCATCGACCCCGCGAGTTCCCCCGGCGGCGCGCTCGACGGCGAGAACTTCGCCGCGGCCGCCGACGCGGCCGCCGACATGGTCGTGACGCGCGGCGGCTTCGACGACATCGCCCGTGACGTCGTCGCCGGCAACTCGCCCGAACCAGAGCAGGCGAGCGCGCCGATGGCGTCCGGTCTCGACCGCTGGGTTCGCGCGGACCTCATCGCCCTCGCCGACCGCGTCAGCGACCGGCGCGTGACGGCGTCCGCTCGGCGGGTCGCCGCGGGCGAGGTGAATCTCGCCGCGGAACTCGCGGCCGACCTCCGCGCCGACCGCCGCGACCTCGTGGGCGCACCGGCCGCCTACGACGGCGTCGCGGACCGGGCGCGCGTCGCGGTTCGCGCGACCTACCTCGACCGCGTGCTGGCGACGCTCGACCGCCGGGCGAACCAGACCGCGGCGGCGAGCGACGCGGCCAACAACGCGAGCGAGGGTGCGAATATCGGGTCGCTCTCGGAGGCGGTCCGCGCCGAGGAGATCGTCCGCGCGGCGCTCGGTGACTCGCGAGCCGACGGCGCGAACGGAACTGCCAACGAAAGCGGCGTCAGATTCGTCCCCGACGCGGACCCGATGTACCTCTCGCTCGGCGGCCTCGACGGCTCCGCGGTCCCGACGGTCGCCCGCGGCGGCACCTATCACCCGCTCGTCGCCCGCAACACGAACCTGTTTACGCTCCCCTACGGCGACGCCGCCGACACCGTTCTCGAACCGGTGTTCGGCGCGAGTCGCCGCGTCCCGCTCCGCGTCGCGGCCCGCGCGCTCCTCGCGGCCGACTCGACGCTCGAAAACGCGAACGGAACGAACGAGACGCTCGCCGACCGCCGCGACAGGCTCGAAACCGCGGTCGACCGGTCGACGTTCCCCGCGGAGGAGGCCGCCCGGCACACGCTTCGCGCACACACCAACCACTCCGTGACGGAGCGCCAGCGGATTCTGGAGCGCTCGCTCGGCGCGTGGGACGACCCGGCTCACCGGGCGCTGGCGATTACGAACGGCTCCGCGGCGCGCGCAATCGCCGTCGAGGCAGCCGCTCCGGGAACCGTCGAAGCCGACCTCCTCGAACGCCGCCTCGACGACGCGTTCCGAACCGTCCGACGCGGCCGCTCGACGACGGTCCCACAGCGCCTGACGAACCGGACCGTCGAGACGACGCGAACCGCTCGTCAGCAGGCCGTCGCCGACGTGGCGACCGACGCGGCGATGGACGCCACCGAGGACGCGGTCGCCGACCGCCTGAACGACACGCTCGACTCGCGGTTCGACACGTCGTTCAAGCGCGTTCCCGCCGGGATGCCGGTCGCGCCCGTCCCCGGTTCCTGGTACGCGACGGTCAACGTCTGGGACGTGGCGGTCGCCGGCGAGTTCGCGCAGTTCCGCGTCCACGCCCGCGGCGACACGGAGTCGCTCACGTACGCCCGCGACGGGTCGCCCGTCGCCCTCGACTGGGACGGCGACGGCGTCGCCGAGACGGTCGGCCGCGGCGACCGCGTCGCGTTCGAGGTGCGGACGCCGATCGTCGTCGCGGTCCCGCCGTCGGGCGTCGGTGTCGGCGACATCGACGGCAACGCGGACGAGCGCTCCGAGGGCTGGGCGGGCGGCCCGGGCTGTACTGTCGCGGCCGACTGCCCCCTCGACGAGTAGCCGCCAATACGACCCGAGTGGCAACCGTTTTGCCGCCGGAACGCCGAACCCGCGTGTATGTTGCACGACGCCGCCGCGAAGCCCGGAACCCTCTCGGCCGACGAGTTGCGGGCCGCCTACGAGGACGAGATTCGCCGCGCAGTCGACGCCGCAGGACCGGAGACGGCCGCCGAGGCCGCCGGCGTCTCGGAGGCCGCGCTCTCGAACGGCGTGTTGGACCTCACGCTCGAACAGGCCGCCGCCGTCCTCGAACTCGCCGACGACAACCCCGACGCCGACGCCATCGTCTGGGAGTTCCGCGACCACCTCCTCATGGGCATGACGAGCGGCATCCTCGACGTCGACACGCTCGCGTCCGAGGTCGACCTCGACCTCTCCGGACAGGAGATTCAGCAGGCCATCGAGGGCCGCACCGCCGCCACGCTGAACGAGATGGCCGCCATCCACCACGTCATCGCCGTCCGAAACGAGCGATGAGAGTCGCCGTCCTCGGCTGCGGCTACGTCGGCCTCGAACTCGCCCGCACGCTCGTCGCCGACGGCCACGACGTGTGGGGCGTCCGCCGCTCCGACGACGGTCTCGACGCCGTCGAAGCGACCGGCGCGGAAGCGGTTCGCGCCGACGTGACCGACGCCGACTCGCTGGCGGCGGTCCCCGACGTGGACCACGTCGTCTTCGCCGCGAGTTCCGGCGGTCGCGGGCCCGACGCCGCCCGCACCGTCTTCGTCGAGGGGCTCCGAACGGCAATCGACCAGTTCGCCGGCCGCGATTCGCCGCCCGAGCGACTCGTCTACACGTCGAGCACGGGCGTCTACGGCGACCACGGCGGCGACTTCGTCGACGAGTCGACGCCGCTGGACCCGACGACCGACAAGACGCGCGTCCTCGCGGAGGCCGAGCGCGTCGCCCGCGAGCACGCCAGAGAGCGGGGAATCGAGGGAACCGTCACCCGGTTCGCCGGGCTCTACGGCCCCGACCGCTACCGACTCGACCGCTATCTGAACGGCCCGGTCACGGCGGGCTACCTCAACATGGTCCACCGGGACGACGCCGCGGGCGTCGTCGCCCACCTCCTCGAAACCGACCGCGCCCGCGACGACACCGTCCTCGTCGTCGACGACGAACCCGTCTCGAAACACGAGTTCGCGGACTGGCTGGCCGACGAGTGCGGCGTCCCGCGTCCGGCGAAGCGAACGAAGGAAGAACGCCTCGCCGACGGCGACCTCTCGGAGACCGCCCGTCGCCGCATCCTGACGAGTAAGCGCTGTTCGAACGACTACCTCCGCGAACTCGGCTATTCGTTCGCGTATCCGACGTATCGGGAGGGTTACCGGGCGGCAATCGACGCGTACCGAGCGGACGGCGACTGAGCGTATTCCGCGGTCGACAGGTTCGAACCGCCGAAATTCTGTCACTCAGGATAACTCGATTAGGGGGAATATTCATACGGTAGGCCTCGGTCGTGTTGTGTATGCTGGGTCCGGTGGGGCAGTTCGACACGGGTGCTATCTTCGAGTCTCTCGACTCGTTCGTGCGCACCCACCCCGAGATCGCGGCGGCGGTCGTCGTCGCGCTCGGTGCGCTCGCGCTCGTCGTCTACGCCGCGATTCGGTTCAAGCGGCCGATGGGGACGCGGTTCGCCGAGGCGCTGGAGGGCGTCGACGAGATCGCCGTCCTCATGCACCCGAACCCGGACCCCGACGCCATGGCCGCGGCGATCGGCGTGGCCTGTCTCGCGGAACAGGTCGGCACCACACCGACCATCCAGTTCGCCGGCCAGATTCGACACCAGGAAAATCGCGCGTTCCGAACCGTTCTCGACCTCGACTTAGACCCCATCGACCACGTGAGCGACCTCGCCGCCGAAGCGGTCGTCCTCGTCGACCACAACGAACCTCGCGGGTTCGCGGGGGCGGAGGGCGTCCTCCCATACGCCGTCGTCGACCACCACCCCGGCGACGGGACCGGCGAGGCGTTCACCGACGTGCGGACCGACTACGGCGCGTGTTCGAGCATCGTCGCCGAGTACTTCCGCGACGTGGGCGCGAAACCCGTCCCGCCGGACATGCACGCCAGCGAGGTGAACGCCTCCTACACCGTCCCTTCGCAGGTCGCCACGGGCCTCGTCTACGGGATTCTCACGGACACGAAACACCTCACTGCGGGCTGTTCGGCCGCGGATTTCGACGCCGCCGGCTTCCTCTTTCCCGGCGTCAACGAGGACCACCTCGACCGCATCGCCAACCCGGAGGTCTCCCGCGAGGTGCTGGAGGCGAAGGCCCGCGCCATCGCCGGCCGCGACGTGCGCGGCCCCTTCGCCGTCGCCGACATCGGCACCATCTCGAACGTCGACGCCATCCCGCAGGCGGCCGACGAACTCATCCAACTCGAAGGCGTCACCGCGGCGGTCGTCTGCGGCGAACGCGAGAGCAACGTCTACCTCTCGGGGCGCTCCCGCGACGACCGGGTCCACATGGGCCGGACGCTGGAGTCCGCCCTCGACCACTACCGCGGGGCGAGCGCCGGCGGCCACGCCCGGATGGGCGGCGGGCAGATAATCCGGCCCGACGCCGTCACCGACGGCGGCAACGGCGAGTCCGTCCCCCGCGACGAACTCGTCGAACACATCTTCGAGGCGCTGTCGGGCGATATCTGACCCTCGGACCGGGCCGCCATCGCCGGACGCGGACCGGTGGCCCTTAACGGCCGGCCGCCGTAGGCTCGCCCATGGCTACAGGACGGGCGACGTGGGCCTACCGCGACCGGTTCGGCGACAGTTTCGGCCGCACCTTCTTCCGCCGGTTCGGTCCCGGCGTCGTCTCCAGCATCGGCATCGGAACCTACCTCGGCGAGCCGACCGACGCGGTCGACGACCGCTACCGCGAGTCGCTCGTCTCGGCGCTCGAACACGGCGTCAACCTCGTCGACACGGCGTCGAACTACCGCCACGGGCGCTCCGAGCGGGTCGTCGGGGACGCGGTCCGCGGGGCCGACGTCGACCGCGACGCCGTCGTCGTCGCCTCGAAGGCCGGCTTCGTCCCCTTCGACCGCGAGCGCCCCGACGACCCCGGCGCGTACGTCCGCGAGACGGTCCTCGACGCGGGCCTCGCCGACCCGGACGAACTCGCCCGCGGAAGTCACACCATCGCGCCCGCCTTCGTCGACGAGATGGTAGACCGGTCGCTCGACCTGACGGGGCTGGACCACGTCGACTGCTACTACCTCCACAACCCCGAGACGCAGTTGGCCGTCGCCGACCGCGAGACGGTGTACGACCGCGTCGAGGCCGCCTTCGAGGTCCTCGAACGCCGGGTCGCCGCCGACGACATCGGTCGCTACGGCGTCGCCACGTGGGAGGCCCTCCGCGTCGCGCCCGGCCACGACGCGTACCTGTCGCTCCCCGAACTCGTCCGCCGGGCCGAGCGCGCCGCCGACACCGTCGGCAACGACGAGCACTCGCTCGACGCGATTCAGCTCCCGTTCAACGTCGTGATGGCCGACGCGTTCACCGTCGAGGCCCACGACACCGACGCGGGCGAGGCGATGAGCGCGCTCTGGTACGCCCACGAACACGGCCTGCACGCCTTCACGAGCGCCAGCCTCGCGCAGGGCGACCTCGCGGCGGAGATTCCGGCGTCGGTGAACTCGGTGCTCGCCGGCGACACGGCGGCCCAGCGGGCGCTCAACTTCTCGCGGAGCGCGCCCGGCGTGACCGCGGCGCTCGTCGGCGCGTCGTCGGTAGAACACGTCGCGGAGAACGTCGCGGCCGGCACGTTCGACCCCCTCGGGGCGCGGACGTTCGATTCGGTCTTCGAGTGAGCGGCCGGCGAGTCCCGTCGGACGACCGCTGTCGGTCGGTTCGCGGCTATCTGAGCTCTTTCCACTCGCGCCCGCAGTCGCCGCAGATGCGGACCGAAAATACCTCGTCCGGGTCGTTTTTCTTCTTCAGCGACTCGCCGCACTCGGAACAGGTCAACCGTCCGTAGGTGTCTTTTTCCAACTCCCCGTCTCGAAGCCCCTTCCGCGTTGTCTTCATACGCTCTCGTTTGTGCAACGAACATAAAAACCCGACGACAATCCCCGTTTTCACCCCGTACGACGCCCCGCGGTCTCGTGCAGTCGAAACTGTTGTCACCTCGCGGCGCGCGCTTCCGACCGTGTCACGTGGCCGTCTCTTCGGAACGCTCTGCGGGATGGTGCTTCTCGTCAACCTCGCGCGGGTCGTCTTCGCACCGCTTCTCGGGGAGTTCATTCTCTTCTTCGGGGTCGACCGTGCCACCGTCGGCATCGTCGCCACCCTCGTCTGGCTCGGGAGCGCCGTCCTCCGCGTCCCGACCGGCTGGCTCCTCACCCGCGTTCCGAGACATCGGGTGGTGCTCGGGACCGGCGTCGTCCTCGTCGTCGCCTCGGGCGTCACCGCCAGCGCGACCACCGTCGAGACGCTGATGGTCGGCGCGGTCTCGATGGGCCTCGCCTCGGGCGCGTACTTCGTCGCCGCCAACCCGCTCGTGAGCGAGCTGTTCCCCGACCGCGTCGGCCGCGCGATGGGCATCCACGGCACCGCCAGCCAGCTCGCGGCCGTCGGCGTCGCCCCCTTCGTCACGCTCGTCCTCGCGGTCGGCCCCGACCTCGTCGACCGCCTCCCGTTCGTCTCCGCGGCGTGGCAACTCGTCTTCGTCTGCGTCGGCCTCGCGGCCGCCGTCGTGACGCTCGCGCTGTTCGTCACGGCCCGCTCGACGGACCTCCCCGACGCGGGCGCGGCCGACCGCGACCTCCTCGGCGCGGCCCGCACGGAGTGGCGGGTCATCCTTACCGGCATCGTCATCCTCGGCTTCACCGGCTTCGTCTGGCAGGGCCTGTTCAACTTCTACGAGCTGTACATGGTGTCGAAGGGCCTGCCGGCGACGACCGCGCGCAACATGCTGACGGTCGTCTTCGGCGCGGGCGTGCCCGCGTTCTTCCTCTCGGGGCGGCTCGCGGACAAACTCCCGCGCATCCCGTACATCCTCGGCGTGCTCGTCTCGTTCGTTCTCTCGGTGTTCGTCCTCACGATGACGACCAGCCTCGTCGGTCTCGTCGTCGTCACCGCGGTCGTCGGCTACGTCATCCACAGCCTGTTTCCGGCGCTCGACGCCTACCTGCTCGACACGCTTCCCGACGAGAGCCGCGGGAGCGCCTACTCGGTGTACTCGTTCGGCATGATGATATTCCAGGCCAGCGGGTCGGGCGCGGTCGGCACCCTGACCGACGTCGGCTACGCGTTCGACGAGGTGTTCTTCTGGTTCTCCGTCGGGCTGGCGGTCGTCGTCACGGGACTCATCGCGCTCCAACGCGCCGGGCGCATCCCGAACTGAACGGGCCGGTCGGGGCGCTCGGAGCGAAGCCGGCAGCCGGTTCGGCTCTCGCCGCACTTTTGCTCGCCCGGGTCCACGACCGACACGATGGAGTACGTACAAGAGCGGGTCACGACGCTCCACGACCTCGCCGGCTCGGTCCCCGACGCCCCGACCGACCGCGCCGCCGTGGTCGTGCCGATGACGGAGCGGGAGTACGCCGGCCTCGCCGCCGAGCGGGTGCTGTCGACGCTGGAGTCGCTCTCGCCGGCGCGGGTCGTCGTCCCCCTCCGCGCGCCCGCCGACCGGGTCGCCCCGTTCGCCGACTGGCTCGACGAGTACGACCTGCCGCTCGACGTGCTGTGGTGCGACGGCCCCCGCGTCGCCGACTTGCTGGACTCCCACGGTCTCGACGGCGAGCGCGGCAAGGGCCGCGACGTGTGGCTCGCGCTCGGCTGCGCCGCCCGCGAGGAGTACGTCGTCGTCCACGACGCGGACACGAAGACCTACGACGAGCGGTACGTCCCGCGGCTCCTGTTCCCGCTGGCGCACGGCCACGACTTCTCGAAGGGCTACTACGCCCGCGTCGAGGAGGAGCGGCTCTACGGCCGGCTGTTCAGGCTGTTTTACGCCCCGCTCGTCCGCGCGCTCGAAGTCGAGACGGACGCCCCAATCGTCCGGTATCTCGACTCGTTTCGGTACGCGCTGGCCGGGGAGTTCGCGGCCACCTCGGACCTCGCGGTGCGGATGCGGTCGCCGCGGAAGTGGGGGCTCGAAGTCGGCACCCTGGGCGACGCCTTCGCCCACGCCGGCTTCGACCGGAGCGCGCAGGTCGACCTCGGCGAGTACGAACACGACCACCGCTCCGTGAGCGGGCCGACCGGCCTCTCGGACATGAGCGAGTCGGTCGGGCGGACGCTCCTCCGGGCGGTCGTCGAACACGGCGGAGACGTCGAGTTCGACACGCTCGCAGAGCGCTACCGCGAGGCGGGGAACCGGCTGGTCGAGCAGTACGCGGCCGACGCGGCGTTCAACGGCTTCGACTACGACCGCGGAGACGAGCGCGAGCAGGTCGCCACCTACGCCGATGCCATCTCGAAGCCCGGCGAGGACACGCGGCTCCCGGCGTGGAAAGACACGTCGCTGTCGCCCGATGCGGTGCTCGCTGCCGCGAGCGCCGACCTCGACGACGTGCGGGAGGAGGCGGGACGATGACCGAGACCACCTACGACGACCTCGCGGGCGTCGTCGACCTCTTCGGCGCGCTCACCCGCGAGGAACTGGAGACGGCGCTGGACGAACTCGCGTTCAAACAGGGCCGCGAGACCGACGGCGACGCGCTGTCGGGCGCGATTTCCGACGCGGTCGACGCCTACTACCTCGTCCCCTACGAGGACGACGAGACGGACGCGGAACTCCTGACCGTCGGCCCGATGGCGTTTCCGACGCTCCCCGACCGGGCGGAGGACCTGCCGCACATCCTCGACTACCCGACCCGCGAGGTGCCGCGGGACGAGCTGGCGACGCAGGTCGAATCCCGCCTCCGCGCGGCGGCCGCGAGCGCGGTGCAGACGGGCGACGAAGACGAAATCGCCCGCCTGCTCGACGTGACGTACGACCTCGAAGCGTGGGCCGACACCGACGTGGGGTCGATTCGAGACCGCCTCGACGCCGCGCTGGACGCGGAGGGGCAGGCCTAAGTCGCGGCATCTCTTTACGAATCGTGACGATGGACCTCGCGGGCGTCAGCCGACACGAGCCGGTGACCGTCGACGCGGGCCGACGGGCGGCCGTCATCGCCCCCGTCGTGTTCCGCGACGAGCGGCCGCACATCCTGTTTACGAAGCGCGCCGACCACCTCGGCGAGCACCCGGGCCAGATGAGCTTCCCCGGCGGCGGGCGCGAGCCGAGCGACGCGGACCTGCGGGCGACCGCGCTCCGCGAGTCCAACGAGGAAATCGGGCTCCGACCGGAGGAGGTCGCCTTTCACGGCCGACTCGACGACATCCTCACCGTGACCGACTACGCCGTCTCGCCGTTCGTCGCCACGGTGCCCGACCGCGAGTACGAACCCGACCGGCGCGAGGTGGCCGAAATCGCGGTCCTCGCGGTCGACGACCTGACCGACCGCGCGAACTACGAGTCGGAGCGCCGCGACCACCCGCAGTACGGCGAGATCCGGCTCCACTTCTTCCACGTCGACGGCTACACCGTCTGGGGCGCGACCGGGCGGATGCTCGTGCAACTGCTCGAACTCGCGACCGACTGGCGCGTCCCCGAGGCGGTCGACCGCGTGGTCGACCCCGACGCCGACTACCCGGTGTAGCGCGAGACGTTCTATCGACGGGCGCGCCGGCGCGGCCGCTCGCGGTGTCTGCGTCAGTTCGGAAAAACAAACCGGCGTCAGCGTGTCGTCGCCCCCGCGACAACTCCCTTCCCTTTCTGCCCCCGGGTACCCCCTCAGCCGAGGAGGTACTTGAGCGCGGGGCGCTGTCGGACGAACTCCATCTTCTCGATGATGGCGTCGAGGCCGAGGATGCGGCCCGCCGCGAGCGCGCCGACGATGGCGAACATCATCAGCCCGAACAGGTCGCCGTTGACCACGCCGTGGCCCCAGTCGGCGTTCCCGAGGTAGAAGAACACCATCAGGACGCCGCCGAAGAAGGCGGCGAGCCGGACGAGCGCGCCCACGATGAGCCCGAGACCGATGAGGAACTCCCCCCACGGAACCATGATGTTCGTGAGGTCGAGGAGCCACGGGGTCGCGGCGGCCCACGCGAAGAAGCCCTGCAGCGGCGAGGCTGCGGGGGCGTTCGCGAGGTAGCCCGCGGCGCTGAACGCCTCACCGGTCAGCTTCCCCCAACCCGCGTGGAGGAACCAGTAGCCGGTGATGATGCGGGTCAACACGAGCACGTAGCCCGTGACGCCCCGCGAGTAGTCGAAGTCGATTCTGTTCCCCAGCATCTCGATTTGTGCGTTAGCGGGCATCTCGGTTCACCTTACATCTAAACCGTCGGCCGCGAACCCCATATAACGGCGACGCGATTTCCGAATCCATAGAACTGGGAATGACCGAAAACGGGCGTTTGAGACTGTCACGATTCGTTTTCGAATACTAATCGGGATTCAGAATTGCGTCCTAGATACAATCGTGTCGGTACGCGGGTGAACACGGCGGTCTCTCGCGGTGAGGCCGACTGACACGCGATTCGGACCCGGTCGCGGCCGGGCCGATAGGCGGTATATAAACGCCGCCGCGACGGGCCAGCATCGCCGTCATCGACAGGGTTTTGGCCTCCTCCGCGCTACTCGTTCTCACATGGTCGCACAGACGATGGATCGCGTTCCGCGACGGTACTGAAATTTCTGTGGTGATAGCATGCTGACCGCCGAGCGCGCGGTCTCGAAAGCCGGTCTGGACGCAGTCGCCCTCAAGCCCGCCGAGTGCGACGTGCGCGAGGCGCTGTCGGTCCCGCTCGACGTCGTCGCCATCGACTACGAGGGCCGCGAGCGACTCCCCGACGAGGACGTGCTGCGCGAGCTCGCGGCCGAAAAAGAGGTTCGCCTGACCACGCCGGTCCGCGCCGACGGCTTCGACCCGCTCGGCGACGACTCGCTGTACGAGTGGCTCCCCGACGGGATTCGACAGGTGCTCGTGGCCGGTCACGGCGCGTACCTGACCGACGACGAGGCGGGCCGCGCGGTCGCCCCCCGGCTCCGCGCCGCGAGAGAGCGCGCGCCCGACGCGTGGGTCGGCACCGAGGGCATCGAGCGAATCGCCCTCGCCGCCGGCGGCACCCAGTACGAACTCCTCTCGCGGTCGACCCGCCGGGACGTTCGGGCGCTCCGGGCGGCCGGCTTCGACGGCGAACTCGCGGTCTACGCCCCGACCGCCCTCACCGACGACGACGACGAGATTCTCGACGCAGTCGGCGCGTACGTCTCCCGCCGACGGCCCGTCGCTCGCGCGCTCCCCGACGACGCCGCGACCGACGCCTCGGTCGAGGGCCGCGCCCGCGAGGTGCTCCTGAAAGCCTCGCGCGACTACGCGCTCATCGGCTCCGCGGCGGACGTGCGGCGGCGAATCGACGGCCTCCGCGACGCCGGCATCGACCTCGTGGTCGGCTACCCCGCCCGCGGCGTCGACGAGTTCGCCGAGTGAGTCGGGCGCGCCGCCCGGGATTCTCCGCGTCTCCGAACTGACCGCCGAGCACCGGAGGCCTTTTAGGTGGTCGGCGGAGAGGACAGGTGACGGCACGGTCGGGTGGCTCCTTTCGGACCCACGTGGTTTCCACGCGGGCCACGGCCGGCCGACCTACCCCGTCTCTCTACAATCCTGAGCGACCGCGCCGCGCGGGTCTCGACCACTCGAACGACCGGCGAGCAACTGCCATTCAAGTCGGTCGCCGACCCAGACGGGGTATGAACGAATCAGCGCGCGTCGCGGTCGTCGGCGCGGGCGCGGTCGGCCTGACGACCGCCTTCGACCTCGCCGAGCGCGGGGCGCGGGTCACGCTGTTCGAACGCGACGCCCCCGGCAGCGGGTCCACGGGCCGCGCCGCCGGCATCTGCTACGACGCCTACGCCGAGGACATCGACGTGGCCGTCGCCGACCGCGCGATGGCCCGGTTTCGGAGCCTCTCGGGCGACGGCGGGTTCGCCTTCCACGAGACGCTGTACGTCTTCCTCGCGCGCGAGGGCGACGACGCGGCGGCCGCGGCGCTCGAAGAGGCGGTCGAACGAATGCGCGTCCACGACCGCGCGGTGTCGCTCGTCGCGCCCGACGAACTGGCCGGCCGGTTCCCGATTCGGACCGACGACGTGCTCCTCGCGGGCGTCGCCGAGAACGCCGGCTGGGCCGACCCCGCGGCCTACGTGGACCTGTTCGTCGAGAAGTGCGAGTCCGCGGGCGTCGAGTTCCGCGTCGGCGACGCGGTGTCGCTCCGGGCGGACCCGCCGGGCGTCGCCGTCGACGACGCGGTGACCGCGCGCTTCGACGCCGTCGTCGTCGCGGCCGGCGTCCACTCGCGCCGCCTGCTCGCCGAGGCGGGCCACCCAATCCCGCTCAAACCGTACCGGGCGCAGGCGCTCGTCGCCGACTGCGACTACCGCGGGCCGACCGTCTACGACGCGACAGAGGAGTCGTACCTGCGGCCGCACCCCGCGGGCGTCCTCGCCGGCGACGGCGTCGAACCGGTCGAACCCGACCCCGACGACTGGGACCCGACCGCGGACGACTGGTTCGTCGCCGACGCGCTCGACGCGGTTCGACACCGGACGGCGGTCGGCGATATGGACGAGTCGGAGGCAGGCGGGTCGGCCGAACCCGAACTCGACCGCGCGTGGGCCGGCCTCTGCGGGGCGACCCCGGACCGCAACCCGCTCGTCGGCGCGGTCGCCGAAGGCGTCTACGTCGCCGCCGGCTGGCACGGTCACGGCTTCATGTGGGCACCGGCAATCGGCGAGCGACTCGCGGAGGCGGTGCTCGGCGACGGTCAGGAGTCCATACCGGACGCGTTCGACCCCCGCCGCTTCGACGGGGACGAGGAGTTCGCGGTGGTCGAGGGGATGACGCTCGACGGCGACTAACGAGAAAACGAGAGATTGCGGGCGCGTCGCGCCCGACTTGGGCGTTACGCGTCTTGGTCGTCCACGTCGCCGAAGTCGACTTCGGCGTCGGCGTCGGACTCGGCGTCGGCGTCGGCCTCGCCTTCGTCTTCCTCCTCGGTCACGGCGATGTCGCTCGCGCGCTCGTCCTTGGGAATCCGAATCTGGAGCGTGCCGTTCTTGCCGACCGTGGCGGTTCCCTCGGCGGCCTCGACCGAGGCGTCGGAGGGGATGGTCGCCTTCCCCGAGAGCGTGAGACCGCGGCCGGGGAAGCGCATCTCGTAGCCCTCGTGGAAGTCGCGGAAGCGGTCGATGCGAATCTCGACCTCGCCGTCGAGGAAGCGGACCTGCACGTCCTCGGCGCGAGCGCCGGGCGCGTCGAAGACGACGAGGTAGGCGTCCTCGGATTCGAGCAGGTCGTGGGCCAGCGGCTTGCGCTCTTGCATCTGGCTGACGCCGCGGCCGACCCGTTCGAGGACGGCGTTGGCCGCCGACTCGCCGAACTTCCGCAGGTCGCTCATAGCTGAATCTCCTCCAGCGCGCGGGACTCGCCGCAGTACGGACAGGAGAAGTCCGCCACCGTCACGTCGTCGGGCATGTCGTAGGTGTAGTGCATCTCGAACATGTCGAGTTCGCAGTCCTCGTTGGCGCACTTGACTTCGAGGGTCGCGGGCATGGCCGTCAGTTACGCTCCCACGCTCATAAACGCGCGGGAGGCGGAAGCGACCAGCGGGGCGCGAGCGCCGAGTGAGCGACCGCCGACCGGTTGCGTTTTCCGCGTCGAACCCGAACCGCGACCGATGACCGACCCCGCCGACCTCACCGTGACTATCGTCGACGGATACGTCGACGAGCCGGCGCACTTCGGCGTGCCGCCGTACATCTCGACGTATCCGAGGTTCACCGCGGGTGCGGTGGTCGACGCGGGCGTCCCCGAGTCCAACGTCGTCTACCACACCATCGACGAACTCCGCGACGACAGACAGAAGTGGCGCGACGTGGCCGACGCCGACCTCATGATTTACATCGGCGGCATGACCGTCCCCGGCAAGTACGTCGGCGGGACGCCCGCCGAACCCGACGAGGTGCGCGAACTCGCGTGGGTCGCCGAGGGGACCGCCCTCATGGGCGGGCCGATTCGCTTCGGCGTCGGCGACGAGAACGCCGGCGGCCAGGACATGGAGCGCAAGAACCTCGACTACGACTTCGTCGCCAAGGGCGACATCGAGGCGGCCGCCTACGACCTCGTCGACTCCGGCCTCGAAGGCTTCGGCAACCGCATGCGCGACAACGAGGAACTCGACCGCTGGGCCGCCACGGGCGCGTTCGTGGTCGAACAGCACCCGAACCACCCCGACCACCTCATCTGCGAGATGGAGACCTCGCGGGGCTGTGCCTACCGCTGTTCGTTCTGTACCGAACCGCTGTACGGCAACCCCGCGTTCCGCACCGCCGACTCCGTCGTCAAGGAGGTCGAGAACCTCTACGACCGCGGCGCGCGACATTTCCGACTCGGCCGACAGGCCGACATCCTCGCGTTCGGCGGCGACGGCGAGGCTCCGAACCCCGACGCGCTCCGCCGACTCTACGGCGGTATCCGCGAGGTCGCGCCCGACCTCGGCACGCTCCACCTCGATAACGTCAACCCCATCACCATCGTCGGCTGGCCCGAGAAGTCCCGCGAGGCGCTCCGCATCATCGCCGAGCACAACACGGCCGGCGACACCGCGGCGTTCGGCCTCGAATCCGCCGACCCCGTGGTGCAGGAGGAGAACAACCTCAACGTCTCCGCCGACGAGTGCTTCGAGGCGGTCAAAATCGTCAACGAGGTCGCCGGCTGGCGGCCCGGCGACGACCCCGCGGACGCGCCGACCCACGGCTCGGACGCCGCGAACCGCCTGCCGAAGCTCCTCCCCGGCATCAACCTCCTCCACGGGCTGAAAGGCGAGCGCGAGGAGACGTTCGAGCACAACAAGCGGTTCCTCCAGCGCGTCTACGACGAGGGCCTCATGGTCCGCCGCATCAACATCCGGCAGGTGATGGCGTTCGACGGCACCGACATGTCCGACACGGGTGCCGACATCGCCCGCGACCACAAACAGCTGTTCAAGACGTACAAAAAGGAGGTCCGCGAGGAGATTGACCGCCCGATGCTCCGCCGGGTCGCCCCCGCGGGCACGGTCCTCCCGAACGTCCACCTCGAATACCACCAGGACGGCCGGACGTTCGGCCGCCAGCTCGGGACCTACCCGCTTTTGGTCGGGATTCCGGGCGAGCGCGAACTCGGGAAGACAATCGACGTGGCGGTCGTCGACCACGGCTACCGCTCCGTCACCGGGGTTCCCTACCCGCTTGACTTCAACGAGGCGTCGATGGACGAACTCACCGCCATCCCCGGCATCGGTCGCTCGACCGCCGGCGACATCGTGGTGAACCGCCCCTACGCCGACGCGGGCGACGTGGGCGTCGATGCCGACGTGACGAAGTACGTTCAGTAGGCGTCTCGAAACTCGAAACCTGATTCTTCACCTGCAAGCGCGCTCTCTCTGCGCGCCCGACGCGGCCGGCGTGTTCACTCGCAAGCGTGGTGCGTGATTCACTTGTAGTCGTGGTCTGTCGCTCCCGAGAGAAGACGGTGACGGAGAACGAGCCGAACCGCGAAAACAGCGCCGTCAGAAGTCGTCTTCGACGACTTCGCCGACGGCGAAGTTAGACTTGACCTCGGTGATTTCGACTTTCACGCGCTCGCCGACTTCGGTGCCGGGGACGATGATGACGTAGCCGCGTTCGACGCGGGCGATGCCGTCGCCCTGCTTGCCGATGTCCTCGATTTCGACGTAGCGGAGTTCGCCGGCTTCGACGGGCGGTTGCGGTTCGTTCGTGGGCGTCGGTCCGGCGTTCGATTCGGACTCGGCGGGTTCGTTCGACTCGCGGGAGATGAGCGCGACGCGGTAGGTCTCGCCGGGTTCGACGGTCCCGGTCTCGACTTCGCGGCGCGGAATTTCGACGACGTAACGGTCGTCCTCGGTGCGAACGTCAGCATTGAACAGACACAGGAGTTTATCTGAGATTTCCACCGTAAGACCTCCAATATGTGGTCAGGCCGGAGTGTTAAAGATGTACCGCAGTCAGCGGATTCGACTACTGAACCCGCGTCCCGTCGGGCCGTTTCGCGCCCTCCGAGTCGTGAACGACGACCTCGCCCGGGCCGGTCTCGACCGGCTCGTAGGCCTCGGTGACGCCCCGCGCCTCGCGTAGCTCTCGAACCGCCCGCTCTTTCAGCGCCCGCGCCAGTTCCTCCGCGTCCGCCCGGGAGATGTCTCGACCGAGGCCCTCGCACTCGTGAGCGCGGACGACGCCCTCCTCGTCGACGGCCTCGCCCATCGGCTGGCTCGTCCCGCCGAGCGCGACGCTGAACGGGTAGGTCTCGCAGATGAGCGGTCGGTCCGCGTGGACCTGACAGGCCCCTTTCCCGGCGTCGTCTTCCTCGTAGAACCGGCAGTCGCCGCAGGCGGTCGTCTGGAGCGCCCACTCGAACGTCTCGCCCTCGGGGCCGTCGTCGCCCTCGGCGAGGCCGTAGGGCATCGGGCGGGCCACGTCGCGCCACTCCGTCGCAGTTCCGGGCTCGCCGTCCGAGTCGCCTCCGGCGGCGTCCTGCAGGGCGCGAACCTCGTCGGGAAAGACGGTCGCGGTGTGCGGTTCGGGGCCGTCGTCGCCCTCGTAGCCCTTACAGCAGGCTCCGCATCGCGTGCACTCGAAGCCGATGGACTCGATGGCGTCGGCGAGTTCCGACACGTCGAGGTCGCGGGCGCGGTCCAGTTCGGCGTCGAGGTCCATACCCGCGATGCGGGTGCGAGCCCAAAGAGGGGCGCGGTTTTTGGCGGGAGTCCGGGCTCGAATCGGCCTGCACCCTACCGCGGTTCGACCCGCTCCGCCTCCGGGTCCCAGCGAACCCGCCGCTCGGCGGCGAGTTTCTCGATGTGCGCGACGACCGTCGCGCGGGCGAGGTCGCGCACGCCCGACACGTCCTTGTCGTAGGCGGCGTCGGTCACGGCGTCCGGGGTCGCGTTCCCGGCCAGCACCGCGTCGAGGACGGCCCGCTCGCGGTCGTTTCGGTGCGCGACGAGTCGCGCGAGCGTCGCCCGCGGGGCCGTGATTTCGGGGCCGTGACCGGGAAGCAGTCGCTCGGGACCGCGCGCGTGGAGTCGCCTGAGCGCGACGAGGTAGGCGCGCACGTCGCCCTCGGGCGCGCCCACGACGACGCTCCCCTCGGCCACCGCGAGGTCGCCGCAGAGCACGTCGTCGCCGGCGACGAAGCTCACGTGGTCGCGGGCGTGCCCCGGCGTGTCGAGCACTTCGACGCCCGCGCCGACGGAGAGGGTCGACCCCTCGGCGAACGTCCGGTCGGGTTCGACCCCGGTCGCCGCCGAGAAGGCGCGCTCGCGGCCGCGGCGACACCAGACCGTCGCGTCGGTTTCGCGGGCGTAGGCGGCGACCGCGCCGACGTGGTCCCCGTGGGTGTGGGTGACCGCGAGGTGGTCGACGCCCTCGCGCGCGACGAGGTCGTCCAGTTCGTCGGTGCGGGCCGCGGGGTCGACGAGCAGGCTGTCGCCGCCGTCGGCGACGAGGTAGGCGTTCGTCGCGCCGGTCGGCGCGCGGGTGGCGACGGGAACGGAGACGCGCGTGACATGCATGCCGGCGGCTACGCTCGCCGATTAGTTAGGTAGTTCGAGAGAAGTGGTGGCTTGGTCTGCGGGAGTGCGCCCCCGCGGGCGGTGGTCTGTCGCGCTATCGGCGAACCGCGCGCTTACGTGTTGAGGAAGTAGACCTGCTTTCGCGCGTCCTTGAAGGAGTACCGAGAGCCGACGAGGTCAGACTCTTCGAGACGGTTGAGCGCGTAGCGGACGGTGCGGTCCGGCAGCAGCGATTCCTCGGCGAGTTGGCCCTGCGAGAGGGGCGCGTCGCTTTCGAGGACTTTCGCGACGAGCTTCGCGCTCGGGGGAAGCTCGCGGAGGCGCTCTCGGAACTCGGCTTCCGAGAGCAGGTCTTCAGTATCTGGCTCTGCAGAGGTGGTGCTCATACCCGTCACAGTCGGTTGCTCCGTGTTAAGAGTTAGCTACAAGTGTGTGAAAAGAATCCAGACACATAATACACATATTAATATTCCGCGTTTGTTCGAAAATCGGCCGCGAGTAGCCGGCTCACTCCGCGTTTCGTCTCGTATCGACCGCGGGAGTGCCGAGTCGATAGCTTCCCAGCGGCGCGTGACAGTCCGGACAGTGGACGACGAGCCACCCCTCGCTGACGTGGCGTGTTAACGCGTCGGCCTCGCAGGTCGCGCCGCAGTTTCTACATGTTGGCATATGTCATGATACGCGCTCAGCGGACGAAAAGCTCACTCCCACCGGTCGCCGGACCCCGCTACCGCACCGCGTATCCAGTACCGTTTTACGGTCCCCCCCGCGAGTATGCGTAGCGTGAAAGGAAAGGAGTGGTACCAGGCCGACGAGGTCGCCCAGGAGTACGACTCGAAGCGGTTCTCCAAGGGCGGTCGCCTCATCGACCGGCGAGAGAAGGAGGCGGTCCTCGCGGCGCTCGGCCCCGTCGAGGACAAGAACATCCTCGAAATCGCCTGCGGGACCGGCCGGTTCACCGTGATGCTCGCCCAAGAGGGGGCGAACGTCGTCGGACTGGACATCTCGCGGGCGATGATGGTACAGGGGCGGGAGAAGGCCCGCAGGGCCGGCGTCGCCGACCGCATCGAGTTCCTCCGCGGCGACGCGGCGCGGCTGCCGTTCCCGGACGACCACTTCGACGCGGTGTTCGCGATGCGCTTTTTCCACCTCGCGGACACCCCGGCGAAGTTCCTCGCCGAGATGGCCCGCGTCTCGAAAGGGCAGGTGTTCTTCGACACCTTCAACGACGGGAGCCTCCGGGTGGCCTACAACTGGCTGCTCCCGATGGGGTCGCGGCTCTACTCGGAAGGCGACGTGCGGCGACTGCTCGGCGACGCGGGACTCGACCTCGCGGGCGCGAACCACGACTTCGTCATCCCGTTCGGCTTCTACCGGAAGGTCCCCAACGGAATCGCACAGCCGTTCCGTTCGCTCGACCTCGCCGTCGGCGACTCGCCGCTCGGCGACGATCTCGCGTCGGTGTCGTACTGGGACGCGCGGGCCGAGTCCGCCGACGAGGCGTCCCGACCGGCGACGCGGGCGAGCGACGCCGAGTGAGGCGTTCTCACGGCAGATTTTAACGCGGCTCTCGATTCACATTTAAGTACGTCCACCGCAACTGTCGGGTATGGACCTCTCGGTTGTGCTCCCGACGCTCAACGGTCGGGACCGGCTCGCCACCAGCCTCGACGCGCTGGCCGAGCACGCCCCCGACGCGGAAGTCGTCGTCGTCAACGGCCCCTCCGCCGACGGCACGACCGGGATGGTGAGAGAGCGCGACGACGTGGACGTGCTGGTCGAAATCTCCGACCGCAACCTCAACGTCGCCCGCAACGCCGGCCTCGAAGTCGCCGACCGCGACGTGGTCGCACTCCTTCGATACGACCTCTCCGTCGAGTCGTCGTGGCTGTCGGCGCTCGAAGCCGGCATCGCCGACGCCGACGTGGTCACCGGGCCGATGCACCAGACGCTCCGCAACGGCATGACGACCGAGTCCCCCGAACGGAGCGCTATCAGCGGCCGCACGGTGACGTACTTCAACGGCGGGAACGTCGCGTTCCGCCGCGGGGCCATCGACGCCCTCGACGGCTTCGACGAGTACCTCCAGACGGGCGGCGCGCGCGACGCGGCCCACCGCCTCGCCGGCTTCGACCGCTCCGTCGCGTGGGCCCCCGAGATGTGCGTCCGCCGCGAGTTCGAGGCCGACGGCGGCGTCTCCGAGCGCGACTGGGGCTGGAAGTACCGCTCTCTGACCTATCGACTCGTGAAGAACTACGGCGTCAGACCGGGGACCGTCACGCGGACGGCGAAACACGCGATTTCGGACGGCGTCGACGCCGCCCTCGGCGTCGCGAAAGGGGAGGTGACGCCCTCGGGGTGGGCCGGAACCGGCCGCGACGTGGTCGGCGGCATCGCCACGGGCGTCTCCGACGGGTTGGTCGCCCGCGCCCGCGACCGGACCCGCACGCGGAACCCCCACGGTCGGTCGAAGCGCGCCGACCGCGCCGTCGCCCGCTACGACTGGCGCTGACTCGCGTCACTGTTCTCCGGGGCCGAGCGCCTCGATGACCCGCGCCGCGTTCTTCGAGAACGCCTTCGCCAGCGCGTCTTCCGACACGTCGAGCGTCAGAATCTCCATGACGCCCACGTTCGGGTGGGTCTCGGGCGCGCCGCTGCCGAACAGCACGCGGTCCGGGTGTTCGAGCAGCGCGCGTTCGAGCACGCTCCGGTAGCGGACGAAACTCGTGTCGAGATAGAGGTCGTCGTGGTCGTCGAGGAGGTCGATGGCCTCGTCCATCAGCCCGCGGTCGAGCGGGAAGCCGCCGAAGCTCGACAGGATGACCGGGAACCGACCGAGCAGCGACTCGGCGACGGCGCTCGGTTTGAAGACCCGTCCGCCCTCGACGAAGACGGGAAGCCCCACGTCTTCCAGCATCGCGAGCGTCTCGTCGTCGGGGAGTCCGTCGACCGCCGGCGCGAGCGAAAAGCCGTGGAAGCGGTCGTCGTAGGCGTACTGCTCGATGTCGTCGGGGTCGGCGTGGTGGTCCGCCCGCGACGACCTGAAGTTCCGGAGTCGCGCCGAGGCCCGGCCGCTCGGGTCGCGCGGGCCGTTGATGCGGGCGAACGCCAGGAACGGGCGGTCGACGCTCATCCGGGCGACCGCGTTGTTCGGGCGGAGGTAGCTCCCCTCGACCCGCTGTGCGCCCGGCGAGACGACGGCGCGGACGACGCCCGCCTGATGCAGTTCGCGCTCCAGTCGCTCGGGGCTTATCTCCCGCCCGCGCGTCGCGACCGACCGCTCGTCGGGGTCGAGACGGGCGTTCACGTCCACGACCCTGAACCCGTGTTCCAACTCCAGCATTGTGGAGTCACTCACCGGTCGCCGCCAAATAGGTTGTAGAATCCGCCGCGGTCGTTTCACCGAGCTCACAGTACCGGGTCGTTCGTTCGCCGGCGCGTGACGTTCATTCCTTCACGACGGTACGGAGAGAGCCTGAGACGCAACTATTTCTCCTGCTATTGCCATCGTTCACGCGTGTGCCTCATCGCCGAGGTCGTCGCGCCGCTGTCCGCGCTCCCGTTCGGTTCCGCGGTCGAGGGTTACGACGTGGAGCTCGAACTGGAACGCTCCGTCCCGCCCGCGTCGCGGGCGACGTCGTTCGTCTGGGTCCGCGGTCCCGACGCGGCGTCGTTCGGGGAGGCGGTGCGGTCGCTTCCGAGCGTCGACGACCTCACGCTCGTCGGTTCCGTCTCGGATCGGGCGCTCTACGGCGTCACGTGGGACGCCTCTCAGATTCCGGTCTTCGACGCGTTAATCGAGCGCGACGCGGTTCTCTTGGAGTGTCTCTCGACCGCCGACTCGTGGTGGCTCAAGCTCCGGGTCTCGTCACACCGCGTGCTGACCGACCTCAGACGCGAGTGGGCGGCGCACGGCATCGACACCGAGTTCGACCGCATCAGCTCGGTCGCGGCCGAGGAGGAACCGATGAGCGAGCGGCTGACCGACACGCAGCTCGAAGCCCTGCTTCTCGCGCTCGACCGCGGCTACTTCGACGAGCGTCGGGACACCTCGCTGGACGAACTCGGCGCGGAGCTCGGCATCTCTCGGCAGGCGGTCGCCGCCCGCCTCAAACGCGCCTATCGGACGCTCGCAGAGCGGATTCGAGACGAGCGACCGCCGCGATAGCGGGTTACATAGTCAACCCACACCAATAGGTAGCCGACTACCCATTCGGACTGTATGGACGACCCGCTCGAAGATGGAGCAGGGTCCGTGGTGGTCACCTCGGTCGACCGGTACGACGAGGTGGCGGTCGCCATCGCCTCGGCGGTCGCGACGGCCACGGAACTCAATCCACTCGAACTCCCGCCCCTCTCGGATATCGGCGTCGACCCCGAAGCGCTCGACGTCCTCTTTCGCCTTTCTCACGACCCGTCTCGACGATTCTCGTTTCGGTACGCGGGCTATCTCGTTTCGCTGTTCGGCGACGGGACGCTCACCGTCGACACCCTCGACGAGTAGCGACGCGCCCGTCTCAGCGGGGCTCCGCGCGGCCGCGGAGTCGGGTCGTGGCTGTCTCCTCCGGATTCGAAAAACCGTCGCCCTGTCGTGCGATTTCGTAGCTCACCCCGGGCGAAACGTATTTATAGAACTGCAATCGTTGATAGCGGTTGAGGTTTCAACATGGCTTCACGAATGCAGCAACCGTTATACATTCTCGCAGAGGGGACGAACCGAACGCACGGCCGCTCCGCGCAGGACTCCAACATCCGCGCCGGGAAGGCGGTCGCCGAAGCCGTACGGACCACGCTCGGCCCGCGCGGCATGGACAAGATGCTCGTCGACTCCTCGGGCGAGGTCGTCATCACGAACGACGGCGCGACCATCCTCCAAAAGATGGACATCGAGCACCCCGCCGCGCAGATGATCGTCGAGGTCTCCCAGACCCAAGAGGAGGAAGTCGGCGACGGCACGACCACCGCGGCCGTCCTCACCGGCGAACTCCTCGCGCATGCCGAGGACCTCCTCGACGACGACCTCCACCCGACGGTTATCGTCGAGGGCTACACCGAGGCCGCCCGCATCGCGCAGGACGCCATCGACGACATGGTCCTCGACGCGGCCCTCGACGACGACCTGCTCCGGAAGGTCGCTGAGTCGTCGATGACCGGCAAAGGCACCGGCGACGTGACCGCCGACGTGCTCGCCAAACACGTCGTCAAGGCGGTCCAGATGGTCCACGGCGACGGCGACGGAACCTTCCACCGCGACGACGTCCGCGTGCTCACCCGCACGGGCGCGTCCTCCTCGGCGACCGAACTCGTCGAGGGCGTCGTCCTCGACAAGGAGCCCGTCAACGAGAACATGCCCCGGTCCGTCTCCGACGCGACCGTCGCGGTCCTCGACATGAAACTCGACGTGCGCAAAGGCGAGGTCGACACCGAGTACAACATCACCTCGGTCGACCAGCTCACCGCGGCCATCGACGCCGAGGACAGCGAACTCCGCGGCTACGCGAAGACCCTCGCGGACGCCGGCGTCGACGTGGTGTTCTGCACCAAGTCCATCAGCGACCGCGTCGCGGGCTTCCTCGCCGACGCGGGTATCCTCGCGTTCAAGAGCGTCAAGAAGTCCGACGCTCGCGCCCTCGCCCGCGCGACCGGCGCGAAGCGTCTCGGCTCGCTTTCGGACCTCGACGAGTCCGACCTCGGCCGCGTCGACTCCGTGAGCATCCGCACCTTCGGCGACGACGACCTCGCGTTCGTCGAGGGCGGCGCGGCGGCCAAGGCCGTCACGCTGTTCCTCCGCGGCGGCACCGAACACGTCGTCGACGAGCTCGAACGCGCCATCCAAGACGCCGTCGACGTCGTCGTCGCCGCCATCGACAAAGGCGGCGTCGTCCCCGGCGCGGGCGCGACCGAAATCGCCATCGCCGACCGCATCCGCTCGGAGGCCGCCGGCATCGAGGGCCGCAAGCAACTCGCCGTCGAGTCCTACGCCGACGCCGTCGAGGCGCTTCCGCGCACCCTCGCCGAGAACACCGGCATGGACCCCATCGACGCGCTCGTCGACCTCCGCGCCCGCTACGAGAACGAGGGCATCGCCGGCATCATCTCCTCGGGGCGCTCCGGCGAAATCGGCGACCCCGTCGAACTCGGCGTCATCGACCCCGTCGCGGTCAAGCGCGAAGCCATCGAGTCCGCGACCGAGGCCGCGACGATGATCGTCCGCATCGACGACGTCATCGCCGCCAAGTAACCGAACCGTCCGCAGAACACACTCTCCCATCCAATCCACCCTCCGGCGGCGCGGACCGCCGGGCCACTTCGTGTCGCTTTTGCTCGGCCGTTCCGTGTTCGAGCGGTCGCGCCGCGCGGACGCCCGTCGCGCCGTGTCACCCTGCCGCTACGTTCTTCCGTCGCGAGCGTCGAATATCACCCAATGTCCGGCGAAGTCGGGCTTCCGGAAGCCGTGTCGATGGCGATTGGAGGGATGGTCGGCGGGGGTATCTTCGCCGTGCTCGGCGTCGTCGCCGGCGCGGCCGGAACCCTCGCGTGGGCGGCGTTCGTCGTCGCCGGCGTCCTCGCGGCCTGCGCCGGCTACTCGTTGCTCCGGCTAAACGGGCTGTGCGAGTCGCCGCGGTCGCCCGTCGGCTACGTCGAGCGGTTCACCGACAGCAACACGACGCTCGCGGGCGTCGTCGGTTGGACGTTCGTCTTCGGCTACGTCGGGACGATGGCGATGTACGCCTACGCCTTCGGCGGCTACTTCGTCGAACTCACCGGCGTCTCGACGGTCGCGTCGGTCTCGATACAGCCGTTCGTCTCCGCGCTCACGGTCGCCGCGTTCGTGAGCCTCAACGTCTTCGGGGCGCACGCCTCCGGCCGGGCCGAAGACCTGCTTGTCGGCCTCAAGGTCGCCATCCTGCTCGTGTTCGGCGTCGGCGGCGTCGCCTACGGCGCGACCCACGGCGGCCTCGGCTTCGGCCTGTCGAACCTCGGCGTCGGCCCGCTCGTCGCCGCCGCCGTCTCTTTCGTCGCCTTCGAGGGGTGGGAGCTCCTGTTGTTCGACCAGGAGAACATCGCCGACCCCCGCGAAACCGTCAGGAAGGCGGTTTACATCTCCATCGCGGGCGCGACCGGCCTGTACATCCTGGTCGCGCTCGTCACGACCAATCTCGCCGGTATCGACGCCATCCAGCAACACGCGGAAACCGCGCTCGCGGTCGCGGCCCGACCGTTCCTCGGGCAGGCCGGGTTCGTCCTCATCTCGGTCGCGGCGCTGTTCTCGACGGGGAGCGCAATCAACGCCACGCTGTTCAGCTCCGCGCGGCTCTCGAAGCGCCTCGTCGCCGACGACCTGCTCCCGAGTCGCCTCCGCGACGAGTCCGCCGACGAGCCGATTCGCCCGCTCGTGACGCTCGGCGCGCTCGCGGCCGGCTTCGCGTTCCTCGGGAGTCTGGACGCCATCAGTTCGTTCGCGTCGCTCGCGTTCATCTGTATCTTCGGCGGCCTCTCGTTCCTCGCGTTCCGCGAGCGCGAGACCCTCCTGACGACCGCGATTCCGGCCGTCGGGACCGTCGGCGCAATCGGCTCTGCGACCGCCCTCCTGTGGCACCTGTTCGACGCCGAACGCGGGACGTTCTGGACCGTCCTCGCGCTCGCGGTGGTCGTCGTCGGCGTCGAGGTGCTGTACTTCGAGCGCGAGGCCATCGCGGACGAGGTTCGCTCGGCCGAGCGGCGCGTCGAAAACGAGCTGTAGGGGGTCTGTTCTCGGCGCTCTCCCAGTCCCGCCTCAGACCCGCGGGAGCCGCCAGTCGTATCGGAGCGCGAGCACCCGCACCGAGAAGACGACCGCGGCGCACAGCCCCGATGGGACGCCGGTCGGCGCGCCGGCCGCGCGGGCGGCGAGGAAGCCGAGACCGCCGACGACCGCGGGGGTCGCGTAGAAGTCGTCGCGGAGGACGACCGGTACGCGCCCGATGAGGATATCGGCGATTGAGCCGCCGCCGACGGCCGTGATGGTGGCGAGGATGACGACGCCGAACGACGTGACGCCGGCGTCGACGCCGACGAGCGCGCCGGTCGCCGCGAACGCCGACAGCCCGACCGCGTCGGTCGTCAGGAACGCCGGGTGGTCGCGCACGCGGCCCTCTATCGAGTGGATGAGGACGATTGCGAGGCCGACGCCGACGAGCGCGACGCTCATGTCTCCCGTCCCCGCCAGCGACGCGGGCAGTCGGTCCACGAGCACGTCGCGGGTCGTCCCGCCGCCGAGGGCGGTCACGATGCCGAGCACCGAGACGCCGAACACGTCGAGGCCGGCCTCGGCGGCCTTGAGCGCGCCGGCGACCGCGAACGCGAGGAGGCCGACGACGTTCATCACCGCGAAGGGGTCGACGTCGGGGACGGCGACAGTGGCGGGGGCCGACAGGAAAAGGGCAGTCCCCATCAGTCGACCCGGAGTTCGACGCGGTCGCCGGGCGCGAGGCCGAACGCCTCGTCGCCGCGGCCGCGGTTCACGTCGCACTCGACGTTGCCGTGACTGCCGACGGTGACCAGTTTCTCGCCGCGCGGGACGGCCTCGAAGGTGCGACCGACCGGCACCGACTCGCCGTTGACGGTCGCGCGGTCGCCGGCCGCCTCGCGGACGAACGCCCCCGGAACGTTGGTGATGCAGTTGCCGAAGTCGTCGACGACGAGCACCTCGCCCGTCGCCTCGCGGCCGTCGGCCGAGACGGTCGCCTCGGGGAGGCGGCGCTCGGCGAGCGAGTCGAGAGCAATCGGCTCGAAGCGGTCGACCGACGCCAGCGCCGACGCGCTCGCGACGTGGGCGTCGGCGGCCGCGGGCGCGAACACGTCCCGCCCGTGGAAGGTCGTCGACGCGGGGTTCGGAACGTCGATTTCGTAGGCTTCGACCGGTGCGTCGTCGAGGGCGTCGAACACGCGCCTCGCCGGCGGGCGGAGGACGCCGTTGTCGGGGCCGACGAAGACGTGGTCGCCGACCCGAAGGACGACCGCGCGGCGGTCGGTGCCGACGCCGGGGTCGACTACGACGAGGTGGACCGCCGGCGGGAAGTACGGAAGCGTCTCGCGGAGCCAGAAGGCGGCCGCGCGAACGTCCTGTCGCGGGAGATCGTGGGCCACGTCCACGAGTCGCGCGTCGGTCCGCGAGAGGACGACTCCCTTCATCGCGGCCGGGTACGCGAGGCCGAAGTCGGACGCGAGCGTGATCATCTCAACAGGGGTTCGGGTCGCGGTCCTCGCCGTCGGCGACGCGCTCTGCCCCGTCGGTCGCCGTGACGCGCTGGAGGCGCTCGATACCGTCGATTTCGCGGACCACGTCGGCCACCTCGTCGGGGACGAGCGACTCCCAGTCGCGGTCCTCTATCATGCGCTGGCGGACCTCCGTGCCCTCCAGCACCTCGCGGTTGAACATGGGCGACTGGTGGACCTCGACGCCCGCCTCCTTGAACAGTTGGATGACGAGCGGGTTGTTGGAGTACGCCACCTCGAACGCGGGGGACATCGACTGGACGTGGCTGACCCACACCGAGTTGCGGTCGAGGTCCTCGATGGGGACGGCGTAGGTCGTGATGTCGAAGTCGGTGACGGCCTTGTTGACCATCATGATTCGCTCGCCCGCGGTGAAGGGGTTCCGCGGCGAGTGCGAGTCGCCCGCGGACCCGATGCCGAGGACGAGCTCGTCGACCTCGGCGGCAATCTCTTCGACCATTCGATGGTGGCCGTTGTGGTACGGCTGGAAGCGACCGATGTAGAACCCCCGCATGCGTCGGGCGTTGGTCCGGACCACTTATAAATACGCCGAGTTACGAAAATTCCGGTATTCCAGTGGTAGGGCGGTCGAAACGCGAGGTTACGGCAAGGTACGCCGGATGCATCCGGGGAGAAAGTATATCAGTCGCAGGGCCCACGTTAGAAGTAGCGACGACAGTTCTATGAGCAACGATACGAACACCGACGACAGCCTCCACGAGCGGGAGGATTCGCCCGACGACGCGCCCTCCGACGAGGGCGTCGACGACGGGGGGACGCTCCAGCACGACGAGGCCGAAGAGGTCGACAAGAGGACGATCGACGACCTCGGGAGCGATGTCGAAATCGACGCCGACGTGGCCGAGAACGTGGACGAAGACGACCTCCTCGGTGGTCTCCAGATAGAGACGACCGACGAGATTCCCGTCCCGGACCGCCTCGTCGACCAAGTTATCGGGCAGGAGCACGCCCGCGACGTCATCATGAAGGCGGCCAAACAGCGCCGCCACGTCATGATGATCGGCTCCCCGGGGACGGGGAAGTCGATGCTCGCCAAGGCGATGTCCGAGCTTCTCCCCCGCGAGGAGCTCCAGGACGTGCTCGTCTACCACAACCCCGACGACGGCAATCGCCCCAAGGTCCGCACGGTCCCCGCGGGCAAAGGTGACCAGATCGTCGAGGCGCACAAAGAAGAGGCACGCAAGCGCAACCAGATGCGCTCGTTCCTCATGTGGATCATCATCGCGGTCGTGCTGGGCTACTCGCTCATCATCGCCCGGCAGGTGCTGCTCGGCATCCTCGCCGCGGGTATCATCTATCTCGCGTTCCGCTACGGCTCGCGCGGCGGCGACGCGATGATTCCGAACCTCATCGTGAACAACGCCGACCAGAAGTCCGCGCCGTTCCAGGACGCGACGGGCGCCCACGCGGGTGCGCTCCTCGGCGACGTCCGCCACGACCCGTTCCAGTCCGGCGGCATGGAGACGCCCAGCCACGACCGCGTCGAACCCGGCGCGATTCACAAGTCGAACAAGGGCGTCCTGTTCATCGACGAGATAAACACCCTCGACGTGCGCAGCCAGCAGCACCTCATGACGGCCATCCAGGAGGGCGAGTTCTCCATCACGGGCCAGTCCGAGCGCTCCTCGGGCGCGATGGTCCAGACCGAACCCGTCCCGACGGACTTCATCATGATCGCCGCGGGTAACCTCGACGCGATGGAGAACATGCACCCCGCGCTCCGCTCCCGCATCAAGGGATACGGGTACGAGGTGTACATGGACGACACCATCCAGGACACGCCCGAGATGCGCCGCAAGTACGCGCGCTTCGTGGCCCAGGAGGTCACCAACGACGGGCGGCTCCCGCACTTCACCGAGCAGGCGGTCGAGGAGATCATCCTCGAAGCCCGTCGCCGCGCCGGCCGCAAGGGCCACCTCACCCTCGAATTCCGTAACCTCGGCGGCCTCGTCCGCGTCGCGGGCGACATCGCTCGCGGCGAGAACGCCGAGTTGACCACCCGCGACCACGTGCTGCAGGCCAAGCGCCGCGCGCGCTCCATCGAGCAGCAGATCGCGGACCAGTACATCGAGCGCCGCAAGGACTACGAGCTGTCGGTCAACGACGGCTTCGTCACCGGCCGCGTCAACGGTCTCGCCGTCATGGGCGAAGACTCCGGTATCATGCTCCCCGTGATGGCCGAAGTCACGCCCTCGCAGGGCCCCGGTCAGGTCATCGCGACCGGCCAGCTCAAGGAGATGGCCGAAGAGTCCGTCCAGAACGTCTCGGCCATCATCAAGAAGTTCTCCAACCAGGACCTCTCGGAGATGGACGTACACGTGCAGTTCGTCCAGACCGGCCAGCAGGGCGTCGACGGCGACTCCGCGTCCATCACGGTCGCGACCGCCGTCATCTCCGCGCTGGAGGACATCCCCATCGACCAGTCGGTCGCCATGACCGGCTCGCTGTCGGTGCGCGGCGACGTGCTCCCGGTCGGCGGCGTCACCCACAAGATCGAAGCCGCCGCCAAGGCCGGCTGTTCGACGGTCATCATCCCCGCCGCCAACGAGCAGGACGTGATGATCGAAGACGAGTACAAGGAGATGGTCGACATCATCCCCGTCTCGCACATCAGCGAAGTCCTCGACGTCGCCCTCGAAGGCGAACCCGAGAAGGACTCGCTCGTGGACCGCCTCAAGAGCATCACCGGCTCCGCCCTCAACAAGGGACAGGGCGTCAAAGGGCCCTCCAGCCCCAGCCCGCAGTAACGCCGGATGACCGACTGGGCGGCGTTCGCGGGCTTCACCGGCCTCGTCCTCGCCGTCTTACTCTCTCTCGCGCACTTTTCTCGCGGCGTCCCGCACGCTGAGGGGACCGGCTCCGACTCCGTTTCGACCCCCGACGAACCGGACGGTTCCGACCGACCGGGCGACCCCGATACCATCTCGCTGGCCTCCTTCTCGGGCGATTCGACCGACGCGTCCCCGCGGCCCGAGTCGCCGACGCTCGCGGATGGAGACGTTGGGGACGACGCTCACGCTGACGTCACCACCGCTTCTGAGTCCGACCGAACACCGCCCGGCGTCACCTCTGCTCCCGTCTCGGCCGTCTCGGAGCGCTCTGCGTCCGCCACCGACCTCCCGCCGCACCTCCTGCTCGCCAACGTCGCGCTCTCGCAGGCGTTCCTCGGCGGCTTTCTCGGTCTCGGGGCGTGGTACGCCGGCGTGCCGGCCGCGGCGCTCGGCCTCTCCGTCACCGACCTCCCGACGAAACTCGCCGTCGGCGTCGGACTCGGTATCGCGCTCTACGGGGCCAACCGGGTCGGGTCGACGGTCAGCGAGCGGTTCGGCATCGCGCCCGACGAGGCGGTCCGCGAGTCGCTGACGCCGCGGACACCCGCGGGCTGGGCGTTCCTGTTCGCGGTCGCGCTTCCGCTCATCGCCGGCTTCGAGGAACTGCTGTTTCGGGGGGCGCTCGTGGGGGCGGTCGCCGCCGGCTTCGACGTGTCGCCGTGGTTCTTGGCGGCCGTATCGTCGGCCGCCTTCGGCGCGGGCCACGGCGCGCAGGGTCGGCTCGGCATCCTCGTCACCGGCCTCCTCGGGTTCGTCCTCGCGGCGGCGTTCGTCCTCACGGGGAGCCTGCTGGTCGTGGTCGTCGCCCACTACCTCGTGAACGCCCTGGAGTTCGCGGGCCACGAGCTGTTCGGCTGGTAGCGGCGTCTCGCCGCGTCGGCGTCGGCGACGACCGCCGAATCGCTCGCCGTCGCGGCCCCGTGTCGGGGATGCGTTCAAGTGTCCGCATCACGCGTAGCCGGTATGGACATCGACACGCGGCAGTTGACGCAGGCGGGGCTCATCGGCTATCTGGCGCTCGTCGTCGCGGCGTTCGCCACGGGGAACCCGACGCTCCGACTCGCGGCCGACGCCGCCTTCGGGCTGACGGCGGTGCTCCTCGGCGTCGTTACGCTCCGAATTCCCATCGAGAGCCGGCTCAAATACGTCGCCGGCGGCGGCTTCGTCCTCGCGGGGCTCTCGCAGTTCGCCGAACTCGCGACCGGCGTCCAGTCGGTCGGACTCGCGAGCACGCTGTTCCTCCTCGGCGGCCTGCTCGGCTACCTCGCGCTCCGCCGCGAGACCGACGCGACGCCGTTCTGAGGGGAGTCCGCAGAATTAGATTCCTTCGGACTTTCGGAGCGCCTCGACCACGTCGTCGGGCGCGGCGCTCGGGCCGTCTTTCACGCGGTGGTCGGGGACGACGACCGGGACCGGGTTCGCCGCGAGCGCCTCGCGGACGACGCGCTCTGAGTCGTCGTCCTCGGGGTCGAGACCCGACATGCGGACGAGCAGGGCCACGTCGACCGTGTCGCCCCGCGGGACGTTCCGCAGGGATTCCAGCACGCTCCGCTGGTCGGTCGGGACGGTCAGGCCGATTGGGACCGACGAGAGGTCCGTCTCGCCCCGGTCGATGGCGGCCAACACGGCGTCGAGGTGCTCGTGGTCCGACTCGGCGTCCGCCGGCAGCGACTCCGGAAACGAGACGTCGATGACCTTTCCGCTGACCACGCCGACCTGCACGGGGCGGCCGAGCGTCGACGATTCGCGCGCGTAGATTCCCGAGACGGGCATACGTTCGGCTCCCGTCGCCGGACGCTTGACCCTTCCGGCGACGGCGTGCGGGTTCGAACCCCTCGACGGCCCGCGCTCGCGGGCGAGCGCGCGAGAGACGGTGAGTGTCCCCGCCGACGCAAGTCTTATGTACAGATACGTGCGTTAGTGTACATCAATGAACGCTAGTGGAGACGAATTAGCTCCCGACGTGCGCGCCATCTTGGAGAGCGCGCGGGAGCGACCCGGCGGGGAGACGCGCGTGTCGGTCGACGCGCGGTCGTTCCCCGAGGCCGTGGCCGAGACGGAGGCCGCGGGGCGGGTCCCCGTCATCGCCGAGGTGAAGCCCACGAGTCCGACGACCGAGGGCGTCCGCGAGGACGACCCGGTCGAACTGGCCCGCGAGATGGTCGCCGGCGGCGCGACGGCGCTGTCGGTCCTCACCGAACCCGAGCACTTCGGCGGTTCCGCCGAGTCGCTTCGGCGCATCCGCGAGGCCGTCGACGTGCCCGTCCTCCGCAAGGACTTCGTCATGCACGAGGGCCAACTCGACGTCGTCGAGTCCGACCTCGTGCTCCTCATCGCGCGGTTCGTCGGCGAGGACCTGCCGGACCTCGTCGAGGCGGCCCGCGACCGCGGCTTCCAGCCGCTCGTGGAGGTCCACACGCGCGAGGAACTCACGGCGGCGCTCGCGGCCGGCGCCGACATCGTCGGCATCAACAACCGCGACCTCGGGAAACTCGAAGTCGACCTCGGAACGTTCGAGGAACTCGCGCCGGAAGCGCCCGAGGACGTGCTCCTCGTGGCCGAAAGCGGCGTGAAGACGGTCGACGACGCGCGGCGGATGCGCGAGGCCGGTGCCGACGCGCTCCTCGTCGGGACGGCCATCATGGACGGCGACGTGCGACAGAACACGGAGACACTCACACAATGAGCGCAGACGGCAAATTCGGCGACTACGGCGGACAGTACGTTCCCGAGGCCCTCATGCCGGCCATCGAGGAACTGACCGACGCGTACGAGCGGTACGTCCTGAACAACGAAGACGGTTTCATGGACGATTTCCGCGCGCGACTGCGGGACTTCGGCGGGCGGCCGACGCCCCTCCAGCGCGCGGACCGGCTCTCCGAGCGCTACGACCGCGAGGTGTACCTCAAGCGCGAGGACCTCGTCCACGGCGGCGCGCACAAACTCAACAACGCCCTCGGGCAGGTCTTACTGGCGAAGTACATGGGCAAAGAGCGAATCATCGCCGAGACCGGCGCGGGCCAACACGGCACCGCCACGGCGATGGCCTGCGCGCACCTCGACATGCCCTGCGAGATTTACATGGGCGAGCGCGACATCAACCGCCAGCGCCCCAACGTCTTCCGGATGAAGCTCAACGGGTCGGAGGTGAACCCCGTCACCGTCGGCCGCGGCACGCTCAAGGAGGCCATCTCCGAGACGATGCGCGACTGGGCGACGAACGTCGAAGACACCCACTACGTCATCGGCTCCGTGGTCGGCCCGCACCCGTTCCCGAGCATGGTCCGGGACTTCCAGTCGGTCATCTCCGAGGAGGCCCGCACGCAGGCCAGAGAGAAGCTGGGTCGGCTCCCCGACGCGGTCGTCGCCTGCGCGGGCGGCGGCTCGAACACGATGGGCGCGTTCGCCGAGTTCGTCGACGACGAGGAGACCGCGCTCTACGCGGTCGAGGCCGGCGGCTCGACGCTCGAAGTGGACGAGGAAGCCGGCGTCGCGCCCAACTCGGCGTCGCTCACGACCGGTACGGAGGGTATCCTCCACGGCGCTCGCACCCGGCTCCTACAGGACCGCGACGGCCAGATTATGGAGTCGCACTCGGTGTCGTCCGGTCTCGACTACGCCGGCGTCGGCCCCGAACTCGCGTATCTCGTGGACACCGGTCGCGTCACCGCCGTCAACGTCGACGACGACGAGGCGCTGACCGCGTTCCACCGGCTCTCGCAGATGGAGGGAATCATCCCCGCGCTGGAGTCGGCCCACGCGTTCGGCTACCTCGAATCGGTCGTCGGTCCCGACGCGCCCGACTCCGAGGAAGCGGACGCCCTCGGCGAGTACGTCGTGGTCAACGTCTCCGGCCGCGGCGACAAGGACCTCGAATCGGCCATCGAGGAGACCTACGAGCGCGACGTCGACATCGCGCCGAACATGGACGAGTTCACGGGGGGCCTGTGATGTCGCTCGAAGACGCCTTCGCCGACGGCCCGGCGTTCGTCCCCTACCTCGCCGCCGGCGACCCGGACTACGAGTCATCGCTCCAGTACGTCGAGGCGCTCGAACGCGGGGGTGCCGACGTCATCGAACTCGGGCTTCCGTTCTCGGAGCCCATCGCCGAGGGGCCGACCATCCAGAACGCGGTGGTCCGGTCGCTCGAAGGCGGGATGACGCCGACGCGCTTCTTCGAGTTCGTCGAGGACCTCGACGTGTCGGTGCCGCTGGTCTGTATGACCTACTACAACCTCATCTACCGCTACGGCGACGAAACCGGCCCGCGGCCGTTCGTCGAGAAGGCGGCCGAGGTCGGCATCGAGGGCTTCGTCGTCCCCGACCTGCCGGCAGAAGAGGCCGACCCGCTCCGCGAGGCCTGCGACGAGTTCGGCCTCGACCTCGTGTTCATCGTCGCGCCGACGACCCGCGGCGACCGCCTCGACCGCATCATGGAACGGGTCTCGGGCTACGTCTACGTGCAGGCGCGCCTCGGCACGACGGGCGCGCAGTCGAGCGTCTCCGACCAGACCGGCTCGTCGCTCGAACGACTCGCCGACTACGACGTGCCCAAGGCGGTCGGCTTCGGCATCAGCAGCGGCGACCACGCCGAGCGCATCGTCGCCAGCGGCGCTGACGGCATCATCGTCGGCAGCGCGCTCGTGGACATCGTGGCCGAGGGCCACGACAACGGCGACGACGCCGAAACGGTCGCCGACCGCCTCGAAACGCTCGCCCGCGAGCTGAAAGACGGCGCGGTCGCAGGCGCGTCGCAACGCCCACCGCATCCGGAACGCACATAACTGCTCTGCCACCCTTTCTCATACATGAACACAGACATCGGACTCTCCGCACGACTCGACCGCATCTCCACAGACGGGCGATACCTCATCGTCCCGATGGACCACGGCATCACCCTCGGCCCGGTCACGGGCCTCGTCGACATCGAATCCACCATCGACGGCATCACGCGCGGCGGCGCGGACGCCGTTCTCACACACAAGGGCACCGCGCCGCGCGTCCACCCGAACAAGAACGGCAAAGGCTACATCGTCCACGTAAACGGCTCGACCGTCATCGGCCCGGACGAAAACGACAAGCGACTCACCGGCACCGTCGAAGACGCCCTCCGCGTCGGTGCCGACGCCGTCTCCTTCCACATCAACGTCGGCTCGGACTACGAGCCAGACCAGATGACGCAACTCGCCGACCTCTGTTCCCGCGCCGCCGACTTCGGCGTGCCCGTCCTCGCTATGTCCTACGCCCGCGGCCCCGGCATCGACGAACAGGACCCCGAGGCGCTCGCCCACGCCGTCCGCCTCGCCGAGGAAGTCGGTGCCGACGTGGTGAAGACCGCCTACAGCGGCGACGCCGACTCCTTCGGTCGCGTCGTCGAGGCCACGCGCCTGCCGGTCGTCATCGCCGGCGGCAGTCGCGGCACCGACCGCGAGACGGTCGAGATGGTCCGCGGCACGATGGACGCCGGCGCGGCCGGCGTCTCCATGGGTCGCTCCATCTTCCAGCACGAGAACCCCGAGGCCATCACCCGCGCCGTCAGCGCCGTCATCCACGACGACGCAGACGCCGACACCGCGCTCGAACGCGCCGGGCTCGGCATCGAGGCGTAACCGGCCCGCGGCGTTCCGACGCTTTTCGGCTTCTTTCGACACGGCCTACAGATAGATACCCGCCGAGCGCGAACTCCGAGCATGCGCGTCACGATGTGGGGGTTCGCGGTCGATATCGACGACCGACTCGTCGGCTGTTCTATCGACTCGCTCCGAAACCAACTCGCCGAGTACGAAGACGGCGAGCGCCGCGAGTTCGACGTAGACGTTCGGTTTCCCGACTCGTTTACCGGCGAGGTGATGCGCGTCATGGCGTCGATTCCGCACGGCGAAACGCGAACCTACGGCGAGGTCGCGGCCGAACTCGACAGCCACGCGGTCGCCGTCGGCCAGGCCTGCGGGCGGAATCCGGTCCCGCTCGTCGTCCCGTGTCACCGCGTCGTCGGCGCGGACTCCCTCGGCGGCTTCTCCGCGGCCGGCGGCGTCGACCTGAAGCGCGCGCTCCTCGACCACGAGCGCGGCGCGGTCCAGACGGGGCTGGACGCGTTTTGACTGATTTTATATTGCCGTAATTGGTTTATTGCGGTCGAAGGAGCCGAGCGACGCCACGCGCGTACTGGAGCGGTGCTTCCATCGATTCGATTGAATTCGCACTCTCCCTTCCTCGGTTCGAATTAGGTTGCGGACTCGAACGATGGGGTCGTCGCGACTGAGTGCCCTCCGACCTTGCCGCGTGCACGACTCGAACACTCTCCCGCTTCGATGCCGAGGTGCCTCGTTCCGGCCTCGACCCGGGGTTTTTTTGTTCGGCATCTCGGGTCGCGTGCGCTCCGAACCGTGGATGCAACCGCGGCCAGTCGGCCGGAATCCCGGACCCCGCTTCAACTATTTTCCAACGCCGGCAGTCGACCGACCTCGAATCGGTGTCAGTTGGCTGGCTTCCGGAACCGAGTGGTGATATCCCGACTCGACCGCGAGAGACTGAACGTCGATGCGTGGTGTCGGCCAGCCAACGCGCTGGTCGTTCCCGATTTACACGCCCACCCTCGCACAGTCTACCGTCGCGTCCTGATACGCTCGCTTACCGAACTTCGTCTCGCATCACTGCGCCGAGTGGTGCTGAATCGTCGTTGTTCCCCCATCTCGCCCTATATACACCCCATAGTGCGATACAGAATTTCCAAAAACGCGTCCGCATCGTCTCGACGCGACCCGTTCGCCGTCCGTTGATTCATTCGCCACGTTCAAGCCCGCCCACCGAGTGAAGTCGATAATGACACGAAGCGTCTGGCTCAAGGCCGACGACGCGGTCGGCGACTGGGAGACGCGGAAGCGACGCATCACGGCCGGACTGGAAGCCGGCGTCGACTGGGTTCTCGTCGACGAGGGCGACGTCGAACGGGTGCGCGAACTCGGCGACGTCAACATCGCCGCGTTCCGAACCGACGCGGACGTCCACGTGATGGAAGCAGAGGAAGACGACACCGAGCCCGAGGCGCTCGCCGACGCCTACATCGTCGGCAAGGGCGGCGAGGGCGACGCGACCGTCGAACTCCCCTCGGACTTCTCCGGGTCCGCCGACCTGACGACGCTCCGCCGCGGCGACGACCTCGCAAACGGCTCGTACGTCCGCATCCTCAGCAAGGACTACGAGGCGTTCGCCGAGGAGGCCGCCCGCGACGGCGACTACACCATCGTCATCGGCGAGGACTGGACCATCATCCCGCTCGAAAACCTCATCGCCCGCATCGGCGAGGAGACCGACCTCATCGCGGGCGTCACGACCGCCGAGGAGGCCAAGACGGCCTTCGAGACGCTCGAACTCGGCTCCGACGGCGTCCTCCTCGACAGCGACGACCCCGACGAGATACGCAAGACCGTCGAGGTCCGCGACGAGGCCGAACGCGAATCGCTCGACCTCGTCTGGGCCGAGGTCACGGAGGTCGAACGCACGGGGATGGCCGACCGCGTCTGCGTCGACACCGGCACCATCATGGACCACGACGAGGGGATGCTCGTCGGCTCGATGGCTCGCGGCCTGTTCTTCGTCCACGCCGAGACGGCGGAGTCCCCGTACGTCGCGTCTCGGCCGTTCAGAGTCAACGCCGGCGCGGTCCACGCCTACGCGCGGACTCCCGACGGCGGCACCGTCTACCTCTCCGAACTCGAAAGCGGCGACGAAGTTCAGCTCATCGACACGAACGGACGCACCCGCGAGGCCATCGTCGGGCGCGTGAAGATAGAAAAGCGACCGATGTTCCGCATCTCCGCCGACTACGAGGGCGACCGCGTCACCACGCTCCTCCAGAACGCCGAGACCATCAAGGTCGAGACCCGCGAGGGGCGGACGGCCGTCACCGACCTCGAACCCGGCGACGAGATGCTCATCTACTACGAGGACACGGCTCGCCACTTCGGCGAGGCCGTCGAAGAGAGCATCATCGAGAAGTAGGTTCGGAAAACCGTTTTTTCGAGGCCGACCGCCGACAGTCGAGTGGTTTCGCTATCCCTCGACCGTGTACCATTCGAGTTCCGTCGCACACCACGGACAGAAGTCGAGGTTCCGGTCGAGTTCGCCGCCGCAGACCGGGCAGGTCGGCTCGCCGTTCGCGTTGCGACCGCGCGGTCGACGCCCGACGCGGTAGGCGTCGAGCGCGCTCAGAAACAGCAGTCCGAGGACGGGGAACAGCACCTCTCTGGGGAGCGAGTCCACCGTCACGGTCGCCGGGTCGGCGAACGTCGAGAGCAACACCAGCGCCGCGCCGAAGACGAAGGTGAACCACGCGATCGCGCGTCGCCACTCGCGGAGGTAGACGTGGCCGGCCCCGGCGATTCCGAGCGAGGCACCAACCACGCCGACGAGGGCGGCGACGACCGCGCGACGACGAGCATCGGGCATTGTTCGTTGGCGTCGTCGTCCGCGCTCTTAAACGTCTGGATTGTCGGACAGTCGACCAACCAGTACCGAAGCCCGTCTGCTTGCGTCTGAGGGGCGCGAATTCGACCGTTCCGAACTCAGTCGGTCGTCGCCGCGTCTTCCGAGCGGTCGGGCCGCTCCGACGCCTCGACCGCCTCTGGCCCGTCGAACGGCTCGTGTTCGACGACGAACTCGCGGTCCGCCCCGTCGGCCGACGCCTCGACCGACGACACGCGATACAGGCGGATGCGACGCTCCTGTTTCGTCACGACCGGGAAGTCGTAGTGTTCGGCGTCGTGACCCGGGCGGTCGTCGCGGTCGGCGACGAACTCTCTGTGTGCGTCCAGTCGGCGTTCGACCTCCGCGCGCGAGCGTTCTGGGAGGTCGTCGAGTCGGCGTTCGACCCCCGAGACGAGGTCGGCGTCGAGGTCGTAGCCGACGGAGTCCCGGCCGGCGAGCATGGCCGCCAGCGTCGTGGTCCCGGTGCCGACGAAGGGGTCGAAGACGGTGTCGCCGTAGACGGAGTACATCCGAATCAGGCGCAGCGGCAGTTCGACGGGGAACGCCGCCGAGCGCTCTCTGGTCCCCGAATCGAGGCGCTGGTCGGTCCCGCCGAACTCCCAGAGGTCGGAGAACCAGCGGTTGCGCTCTTCCCAGAAGAAGGCGCTCTCGTAGCGCCGGTCGTCGCCCGGCGGGAACGACCGCGGGTCGCCCTTCCGGACCACCAGCACGTACTCGTGTTCGAGCGTGACGTAGGCGTTCGGCGGGAGCGTCCCCGACCCCATGAACTTCGTCAGGCTGTTCGTCGGCTTGCGCCAGATGGCGTCGGGGAGCGGCGTCAGCCCGCGCTCGGCGAGCGCGGTGAGCACGCGGGCGTGGTTGGCGTACTGGCGGAACGACCCGTCGAGGCTCCGGGTCGCGTCGCCGACGTTCACGCAGGCCATCCCGCCGGGCGCGAGCACGCGGGCCACCTCGTCCCAGACGGCGTCGAGCTGTTCGTGCATCGCCTCGAAGGCGGCGTCCCCGTCGCCCGCGTCGAGCGCCGCGTCGACGGCGTCGTCGCGCGCCGAGAAGAGGTCGTCCCACATCTCTATCATGGGGTAGGGCGGCGACGTGACGACGAGGTTCACGCTCTCGTCGGCGAGTCCGGTGTCGGCGGCGTCGCCCACCGCGAGGGCGTGCGTCGTGCGCATCGTACGGACGTGTTCGCCCCGAAACAAAACCCTTCGCCTCGCTCGGGGACGGTCACCGCGGCGTCGCCGGTCCGCACGGTGTTGGTCTCGGGGGGCGCATCGCGTCGAGCGCGGCCGCTCGCGGGCGAATAACCGAAAATCGAGTCGTTTCGTCCGGGTCGAACCGTCGTCCGGCGCGGGCGTCCGAATCGGTCCTCAGACGAGGCCGAGGTTCTCCTCGGCTTCGAGGAGTTCGTGATACCGGTTGCGGATGGTGACCTCGGAGATGTCGGCCACGTCGCTGACGGCGGCCTGCGTCGTCTTCTCGTTGGTGAGGAGGGCGGCGGCGTAGACGGCGGCGGCGGCGAGGCCGACCGGCGACTTACCCGAGTGGACGCCCTTCTCCTTGGCGTTCTTCAGGAGCTGGCGCGCGCGCATCTTCGACTCGTCGGAGAGGCCGAGTTCGCTGGCGAACCGCGGGACGTACTGCTCGGGGTCGGCGGGCTTGACCTCCAGCGAGAGTTCGCGCGCGATGTAGCGGTAGGTGCGGGCGACCTCGCTCTTCTCGACGCGCGAGACCTCCGCGATTTCGTCGAGCGAGCGGGGGACGCCGGCCATGCGGGCGGCGGCGTAGGTACACGACGTGGCGACGCCCTCGATGGAACGACCCGGCAGGAGGTCGTCGTCGAGCGCGCGGCGGTAGATGACCGACGCGGTCTCGCGGACGTTCTCGGGCAGGCCGAGCGCGGAGGCCATGCGGTCGATTTCGCCGAGCGCCTGCTTGAGGTTGCGCTCCTTGGAGTCGCGGGTGCGGAACCGCTCGTTCCACTTGCGGAGCCGCTGCATCTTCTGGCGCTGGCGCGCGCCGAGAGAGTTGCCGTACGCGTCGCGGTCGCGCCAGTCGATGTTGGTCGACAGCCCCTTGTCGTGCATCGTGTTGGTCGTCGGCGCGCCGACGCGGGACTTCTCGTCTTTCTCGCGGGCGTCGAACGCGCGCCACTCGGGGCCGCGGTCGACGGAGTCGGCCGTCACGACGAGGCCGCAGTCGTTACAGACGGTCTCGCCGTGTTCGTCGTCGGTGACGACGTGACCGCCGCACTCGGGACACTGCAGCGTGTCGCCCTTCGTCTCTTCCTGTTCCTCGGCCTCCTGTCGGCCGTTCTGCGTGTTTCGTTCCTGCTCCTGTGCGCCGGGGTTTCGGGTCCAGATTCGTTCACTCATGGATACGACGGCGGGTGCTCCGGGAATGGGTGGTTAGAGGCGGCTAGAACCCGGATGCTGTCCGTAACACCAGCAACCGCAGACGACCGCATAAATGGTTTGGTATCGCTTTCGGCGAGCGGCGGCGTTCCCCCGTGCGAGGCCGTCGCACGAGTGATTGAGGTTCGTGATGGATTCGGGGACGCATCGGCATTCGTCGACGATTCGCCGGCGACCGCCGACGCGACACATACTTTTCTCGACGGGACGTTGCCACGACTACCCATGGCCGCGAATCCCCGCGTCGTCTCGCTCGCGCCGAGCGCGACAGCGATTCTCACCGCCGCCGGTCTCGACGCCCACGTCGTCGGGGCGACCGTCCACTCGTCGACCGACAAGCCGGCCGTCGGCGGCTGGCTGAACCCCGATTTCGACCGGGTCGACGAACTCGACGCCGACGCCGTCTGCACCTGCGACGACCTCCAGTCGGACGTCGCGGCGGCGGCCCGCGACCGCGGCTACGGCGTGGTCCACGTCGCGCCCGCGACGCTCGACGAGGTGTTCGAGTCGTTCCCCGTCGTCTGCGACGCCGCGGGCGACGCCGGCGCGGGGGCGACGCTCGCCGAGGACTGCCGCGACCACCTCGACCGCGTCGCCGACGCGGTCGCCGGCCGCGACCGGCCGACCGTCTACTGCGAGGAGTGGGCAGACCCGCCGATGGCCGCGGGCAACTGGGTCCCCGACCTCGTCCGCGCCGCCGGCGGCACCGCCCCGTTCGTCGCGCCCGGCGAGCGCTCCGCCGAAGTCGACCCCGAGACCGTCGCGGCCGCCGACCCCGACCACGTGATGCTCCACCCCTGCGGGAAGGGCGAGCGCGGCGACCCCGAGGCGTTCGCGGCCCGCGGGTGGAACCTCGACGCGGCGGTCCACGCCGTCGACGACTCGCTTCTCAATCAGCCGAGTCCGGCCGTCGTCTCCGGCGTCGACCGACTCGCGCGGCTGTTGCACCCCGACGCCGACCTCCCAGAGCCGTGGGAGCCCGCGGCCGCAACCACGACCGCAACCGCGACCGCGACCGAATCCGACGAAGGGAAATAACCGGGCGACGCGCTTCCGACATGGACATCGCGGTCGGAAGCGGCAACCCGGTGAAGCGGCGCGCGGTCGAACGAACCTGCCCCGACGCCTCCGTGGCGGCGGTCGCCGTCGACTCCGGCGTCTCCGAACAGCCGACGGGCCACGACGAGACCATCGCGGGCGCGGTCACCCGCGCGGAGCGGGCGCTCGACGCCGGCGACTACGACCTCGGCGTCGGCATCGAAGGCGGCGTGGCGACCTTCTCGGCCGGCGACGGCACAGACGAGACCGACCTGTACCTCGTGATGTGGGCGGCCGTGACCGACGGCGAGCGCGTCGGTCGCGCGGCGGGGCCGAGCCTCCCGCTTCCCGCCCGCATCGCGGACCGAATCGACGCGGGCGAAGAACTCGGGCCGGTGATGGACGACGTGCTCGGCACCGACGACATCGCGAAAAACGAGGGCGCTGCGGGCGTGTTCACCGGCGGTCGACTCACCCGCACCGACGCGCTCGAATCGGCCGTGACGGGCGCGTTCGCGCCGTTCCGGTGTGAGCTGTACTGACTCCCGTTACTCCGACTCGGCGAGTTCGCGCTCGCGGTCGCGCACGTCCGCGCTTTCTTCGACCGCGGTCGTCAGCGAGACGTTGAGCGACAGCATCGAGGCGACGCCGCCGACGACGGTGACGGCGTTTTTCACGGCGTGGTCGAGGACCGCGGCGGCGAGCGCGGCCGCGGGCGTGACCGGCGCGAGCGCGGCCATGAACACCGTGAAGGCGATTTCGTAGAGGCCGACGCCGCCGGGCGAGAGGGGAAGCACCTTCGCGAGGTTGCCGACGCTCACGGCGAAAAACGAGACGCCGACGAGGACGACGGGGTCGATGTCGACGCCGAGCGCGAGCAGGACGACGACCGCGGTCACCACGTCGACGGTCCAGATGGCGAGGCTCGTCAGGCCGACGCGGCCGAAGGCGGCGCGGTTGCCGGCGACCGCCTGCAGGTCGGAGACGAACTGCTCGATGACGCCCGCGACGAGGTCGACGTAGGAGTCGGACGAGAACCGGCCGACGAACGCCCGGACGACGTTCCGGTCCGCGCGGGCCGACAGCGCGATGCCGAGGACGCCGAGGATGGCGACGACGCCGACGCCGGTGGCGACGTAGGCGACGGTGCGCACGTCGTCGGCGGACACGTCGACCGAGCCGCCGCTGACGCCGGTCGCCAGTACGGTGGCGATGTCGTCGAGGCCGCCGGTCGCGGCGAGGCCGACGAGGACGACGCCCGCGAGCCCCGCGATGGTGAGCAGGTCGAAGACGCGCTCGACCGCGAGCGACGCGAAGCCCGAGGGGTACGGGATGTTCCGCCGCGCCTTCACGACGTAGGCGCGCACGGCGTCGCCCGCGCGGGCGGGGAACACGAGGTTCCCGGTCTGACTGATGAATATCGCCCCCGTGAGGAAGCCCGCCGTCTCGCGGTAGCCGAGCTCGCCGAGGATGTCGCGGTAGCGAATCCCCCGGAGCGGCCACGAGACGACGTAGATAATCGCGGCGGCCGCGACGAGGACGGGGTCGGCGTCGCCGAGCACCGCGATGACCTCCGAGGGGTCGATGTACAGCGTCATCAGCGCGAGCGCGAAGACGGTCAGAAGCAACCCGGCGACGATGGTCACCCGGCGGGTGATGCGCGGCCGGACCGACAGTTGCCACCACGTCCGGAGAATCTGGCTCCCCATCCCGAGGACGTCGCGGACGAGGTCGACTTTCGTGTCGCCTTTCGGCTCCCAGTCGACGGGGAACTCGGCGACCCGCAAGCCCGCGCGCTGGGCGCGGACGAGCATCTCCGTGTCCCAAAACCAGTGGTTGTCCTCCACGTCGTCGCGGAGCACCTCGAACGTCTCGCGGCTGAACGCCTTGAAGCCGCACTGGTGGTCACGGAGGTCAGAGCGGAGGAACAGCCGGACCAGCCCGTTGTAGGCGCGGCTCGGCACGCCGCGTTTCCGCGGGCGGTCGGCGACGCGGTCGGGCATCCAGCGCGACCCGGTGGCGGCGTCGTACTCGCCGGAGCGGACGCGCTCGACCAGCTCTTCGAGGTGGCGCATGTCCGTGGCGAGGTCCGTGTCGAAGTAGACGAGCGTGTCGCCGTCGGCGGCCTCGAAGGCGCGTTCGAGCGCGCCGCCGCGGCCGAGGCGCTCGTCGCTGTGGTAGTGGCGAATCCGGTCGTCCTCGGCGGCCAACCGGTCGGCTATCACCGGCGTCTCGTCGTCGCAGCCGTCTTCGGCCACGATGACTTCGAAGGCGTCGGCGGGGAGGAACGATTCGAGCGTCTCGACGGTGACGCGGACCGTGTTTTCGATGGTCCGCGCCTCGTTGTAGGCGGGGAGGACGACGCTCACTTCGACGCCGGCCGCGGTCGCGGCGGCCGGGCGTCGTTCTGTCGGGCGACCCATTGTCGTCGTATGGCCGCTATCCGCGTATGAATTTTCTGTCTTGGAACAAGTACGGTCCGTGAGACGGACAGTTCGGAACGTCCGGGTGTTAGGCGACTGTACCTGCGACGGCTCGGTGGGGGCGTCCCGACGCCCTATTTTCGGTGAAAATCGCAAGACAGCGCCGTGTTAAGCTCCCGTACCAAACCCCTGATAGGCGTCTCGTCTCTCTGTGTAGGTATGAGCACGACCGCCTCCGCGACCGCGGTCGAGGGTGACGCCCTCGACGCCAGACCCAGCCTCTCGGAGAAACAGCGCCGCATCCTCGACTACCTCCGCTCGAACGCCGGCGCGAAGACGTACTTCAAGTCCCGCCTCATCGCCGACGACCTCGACCTCTCGGCGAAGGAGGTCGGCGCGAACATGCGCCCCATCCTCGACGGCGACTTCGACGTGACCGTCGAGAAGTGGGGCTACTCCTCCGGCACGACGTGGAAGGTGACCGTCTGAACCCCCCGCTGACGCTTCACTCCGGCCCCGCCGCACGCCCTCCTCGGCGTGCATCTCGGCCACCTCGGCCACTCCGGCGCGTCCTCCCTCGCGCCACCCCGCCCGGAACGCCGTCGTCTCCCACTCCACGTCGTTCCACCCCACTTTTTTGGGTTTTCTCGCGTCTCAGCGCCGCCGCTGAGTGTTCCGAACCGACGGAGAAGCGCCGTCACCGACTCCCGCCCCGGTCAGGGGTCGAAGCGGATGAGTTCGGCCGCGTCGTCGGCGAACGCCGCGGCGTCGGAGCCGAACGAGTCGGCGTAGCGAATCAGGAGCGTGATGAGCGTCTCGGGGTTGCGGACCGCGTAGCCGTCCTCCCGGGAGAGGAGACCCACGGCGTCGAGTTCCTTCGCGTAGGTGCTCACCGTCGCCCGGGAGACGCCCAGTCGGTCGGCGAGTTCGCTCCCCGTCGCGTCGGGGTCGCGGAGCAGGTGGACGAGCATCCCGCGCGGCGTGTCGCGGCGCAGGTAGCCGAGGGCGACCTGCTCGAACTCCGAGAACCGACTCGCGGGGAAAAACCGCTTGTAGTCGCCGTCGCGGCGGACTTCGAGGGTGTCGTCGTCGACGAGGTTCCGGAGGTGGTACTGCGTCTCACCGGTTCCCAACTGGAGGTCGTCGCGGACCTTCGAGAAGTGCGCGCCGGGCGTCGACGCGACGTAGCCGACGATGGCGTCCCGCGCGTCGCTCGACCCGGACGAGTCGTCGTCGCCGTCGTCGCCGCCCCCGAGGCCCACGAGCGGCGTGGCGGCCCCGAGCGCGGCGAATCGACGGAGGGTCGCGCGCTTGTCTTCGTCTACCCGGCGGTTCGACATCTACACCCACATACGAGACGGCGCGAAGAAAAGGGCTTCGGCATTTACAACCGTCCGAATCCGGGACGGTCCGCCGACGCGACTATTCGAGGTCCTTCTCGAAGGACATCTCGCTTTCGTCGTCGCCGTCGTCCTCGTCGCCGGCGTCGGCGGCCGGTTGGCCGTTGCCCGCGGAGGTCGCGTCCGCCGACTCGTCGGCCGCGGCGTCCGCGCCCTCGCTTTCCGCGACGACCTCGTCGGACGACTTGATGGGGGTCTCGTTCTCGTCGGCCTCGGCGATGACCTCGTCGGGCGACTTGATGTCGTTGACCTCCGCGCCGGCCTTGATGGCCTCCGCCTCCTGTTCGAGCTGTTCGACGTTCATCTCCGCGGCCTCGTCTATCTGTCCGAGAATCTCCTCGATGTCGTCGAGGCCGATGAGCTCGCGGGTCTCCTCGTCGAACTGCTTGCTGGAGAGGCCTTCCATGTCCTGTACGTCGGAGCCGGTGAGCTGTTTGCCGTAGCGACCCACGAGCGACGTGAGCTCCTGCGGGAGGACGAACGTCGTCGACTCGCCCTGTCCGATGCGTTCGAGCGTCTCCATCCCCTTGTCGATGATGGCGCGTTCGCCCATCGACTCGGCGGACTTCGCGCGGAGAACCGTCGAGATGGCGTCACCCTGCGCTTCGAGGATCTGCGACTGCTTTTCGCCCTGCGCGCGGATGATGTTCGACTGCTTTTCACCCTCGGCCTGTTCGACGGCGGAGCGGCGCTCACCCTGCGCTTCGAGAATCATGGCGCGGCGGCGGCGCTCGGCGGAGGTCTGCTGTTCCATCGCCTGCTGGACGTCGGCGCTGGGGTTGACCTCGCGGACCTCGACGGACTCCACGCGGACGCCCCACTCGTCGGTCGGTTCGTCGAGTTCCTTGCGGATGCGGGCGTTGATCTCCTGGCGCTTGTTGAGCGTGTCGTCGAGCTCCATGTCGCCGAGGACGGCCCGGAGCGTCGTCTGGGCGAGGTTGGAGACGGCGCGCTTGTAGTCGTCGACTTCGAGGAACGCCTTCTTCGCGTCCATCACCTTGATGTAGACGACCGCGTCGGCCGTGACCGGCGAGTTGTCGCGCGTGATGGCTTCCTGCCGGGGCACGTCGAGCGTCTGGGTCCGCATATCGAACGCGTAGGTCCGAGAGACGAACGGCGGGATGAAGTTGATACCCGGTTCGAGGAGCCGGCGGAACTCCCCGAACACCGTGAGCGCCTTCTTCTCGTAGGCGTCCACGATTTCGACCATCTGATACACCGTCACGATGGCGAGGACGAGCACGAGGAGGCCGGCGACGACGCCTCCGATACCCAGCCCCGCCTGGAGGGCAAGTAGGTCCATAAGCCCGCCTTGGGTTGGCAGAATGATAAGTATTCGTGTGGTTCGGCCGTCACGTCGGACGGTTTCGGGGGTGACGGGGCGGCCAACGGCGGTTCGGGTCGACGCGGTTCGGGCCGACCGCGGCGTCGCGGCCTCGGTCAGACGCCTTCCGTGCCCTCGCGTTCGAGTTCTTCGTCTCGCTCCGCGGACTCCTCGCGTCGTCGCGCCCGCTCGCGGGCGAGTTCGCGGTCGATTTCGTCCTCGCCGGGGCCGACGCCCTCGACGGTCACGACGTTGCCGCCGCCGGGGTCGACGACGACGACCTCGCTTCCGACCTCCAACTCGCCGTGGACCGACCGGGCGGCGTAGTAGGGGTTGAACCCGCCCTCGTCGAGTTTGACCTCGCCGCTGGTCGGCGTGACGCGCTCCGTGACGCGCCCCATCTTCCCCGTCAGCGCGTCCGAGTCGCTCGTCTTCCCCTCTCCCTTGCCGCCGTAGATGTCGAGCTCCCGGTAGCCGTAGAGCGCGAGCGCGCCGAAGACCAACACGAGCAGGCCGAGTGCTATCGGGCCCGCGAGCGGCGCGATAAAGAGGCCGACCAGCCCCGCCGCGAGGAGGGCGACGCCGAGGACGACGAAGTGCGCGCCGGGGGCGATAGCCTCCGCGAGCGACAGGCCGAGCCCCGCGAGCACGAGCAACAGCGGGAGCGTCTCGGGACTGACGAGACCGGTCTGTAACGGGAGCGGCGGGTATGCCATACCGGCTCTAGGGCCGTCGCCCGATTAAGGATTGAGGGTCGAACGCGGCGCGGGTCCAACGGGAGCGGCCGCTCCCCGCTCAGTCCTCGCCGTTCGGGTCGGTCGAGACCGACCGGTCGTGGACGAACGCCACGGAGTCCTCGTTCGTCGGCCGGACGAAGACGGTCCCGGTGGTCGCGTTCGTCGGCACGGAGAAGACGGTCCAGACGTGCGCGCGCTCGTCGGGGGCGAACAGCCCGCCGTTGCGGAAGCCGGTCGCGTTCGACAGCGGTTGGTAGCCGTAGCTGACGCCGTCGGACTCGAACACGAGCGCCGACTGCGGGAGCGACCCCGGCGCGTCGCCTCCGGCCGTGGCGTTGAGTCCGACGACGACGAACCGCTCTCCCTCCGGCGCGGCGTACGTTCGGTTGCCCACCCGAAGCGTGTCGGCGGTCCGGGCGTTCCACCGGGCGACCACGTCGGCGGAGTCGGCGCTCGCACCCGAGAGGGCGGAGACGGAGACGCCGCCTTCGTCTCCGCCGCCGCCGGTCGGTCCGCCGAGACCGTCAACCATCGGGCCGAGCACGGCGACGAAGCCGAGCGCGAGCACGAGCAACAGGACGGCGACGACGACGACGCGGACGCTCGGCGGCGACCCCGATTTCAGGTCGTCGACCGACGACGGCAGTCTGTCGCGGAGGGTGTTCCCGACGGATTTCCAGCCGCCGCTTCCGCCGTCACCGTCACCGCTACTTCCGCCTCCGCCGTCGCCGTCACCACCGCTGTCGCCGCCGCGGTCACCGAGGAGTCCGGCGAGTCGTTCGCGCGCGGCGGCTATCGGGAGCGACGCGAGCGCCTCTTCCACCGGTTCGGGCAGGTCGAACGGCAGGCCGAACTCGACTTCCGCCGTCTCGAACACCTCGCCGTCGGTGTACTGCTTGACGGTCTGTTCGAGGCCCTCGTCGGCGACGGTCCGGCCGAGTTCGTCGCGGTCGAACAGCGTCACGTCGTGGCTCGTGGCGAACCCGCGGACCGCGTCGGCGAACTCGCCCTGCGTGGCGACGACGACGGTGTCGATATCGCGCTTTTTCGCGTGCGCGACGAAGCCCTTGACGTGCTGTTTCTCGACCGTCGTCTCGACGGTCGGGAGCGCGAGCATGAGCCCCTTCGTGCCGTCGCCGCGCTGGCCCTGTACGAGGTATCTCCCCTCGCCGCGGGGCTGGACGTTCGTCTGCCAGTTGCGCTGGGTCCAGAGGTCCGCGAGGAACCGGACGAACTTCGCCGGGTCGAGTTCGACGAGTCTCGTCACTGTTCGCGTCCCTCCGGCTCGGTTGGGGCGGGTCGTCGGTCGTGTCCGCGTCGTCGGTCGTGTGTCATCTTGTCGTCTCGGTGTTCGTCCCGGCGGCGGCCGGCTCCGGCGGCCGCGCGACGACTGGGAGGGGGGTCGTCGCCGCGGCCGCGTCCGTCCCGGTTCGGGACCGTCGGCGTCGGAGTCCGGAGCGCCGCGAGGAGAGTCGGCGCGGCGACCGACGCGGAGGGTGCGCTTTGCAGTTCATTCCGTCCGTCCCGGTCGGGTGGTTGGCGGTGGTTTCCCTCGGGGTCACATAAATCAACAGTCCCGATTATCAAAACGGAAAGTCGGAGACGAGACGGCGGCCGAACTCGGCGCTCGAAACAGGTCGCGGTCGGCGTCCGGCGGGTCGCTCAGAACGCGCCCGGGAACACGGTGACGACGATGAGTCCGACCGCGAGAAGGACGCCGAGCAGGACGAACGCGACGTTTTCGGCCCGCGGCGACTCCGGCTCGATGGGGAGCTGTTCGACCTCGGGTTCGTCGTCGATGATGCCGTCGGGACCGACGTCGTCGACGCCGAAGCGCCACTCGCCGTCGCCGTCAGCGTCGCGGTCGTCGTCGGCCTCGGGAGAGGGTGCGCGGGACATCGATTCGTGCGTAGGCGTCGCGTCGGGAAAGGGCTACCGCACTCCTACCGGCTGTCGCGGTCGTGGTTGATGACGTCGCCCTCGTAGACGATGCCGCGCTCGGCGTGGAGCGTGACGGTCGCGCCCTGCGCGATGGTCTTCGGAAGCGGCGCGCCCGACACCATCGGGATGTCGAGCTCGCGCGCGACGAGCGCGGGGTAGCCGGTCATGCCCGCGCGGGCGTCGACGATGCCGGCGAGCTTGTCGGCGTCGCCGTTGAACTCGCCGTCGAACTCGGCCGACAGCGCGAGAATCGCGCCCTCGGGGACGTCCGTGAGGTCGCCGTCCTCGGTGCGGTAGAGGGGACCGGCGACGCGGCCGCCGACGATTTTCCGGCCCGTGGCGACGGGCTCGGCGGCGACGTGGACCTTGAGCATGTTCGTCGTGTTCGTCCCTTCGAGCTCCGTCATCATGCCGGAGAGGACGACGATGGTGTCGCCGGACTCCGCGACGCCGGCGTCGAGCGCGGCGGTGACCGCGTCGTCCATGACGCCCTCGACGCTCGGGCTGTAGTCGGCATACTGCGCCGAGACGCCCCACGAGACGGCGAGTTGGCGGCGCGTCCGGTCGTTCGGCGTGACGGCGACGACGGGGACGCCGGGGCGGAACTTCGCGGTCTTCCGGGCGGTGTAGCCGGACTCGGAGACGGCGACGACGGCCGCGGCGTTCACGTCGCGGGCGAGGTAGCGCGCCGAGCGGGCCAGCGCCTCCGTGCGGGAGCCCTCGTCGGCGGTCGGGACGCGCTGTTCTTGGCTCTCGTCGTACTCGGGGCTGGCTTCGACCTCCTCGACGATACGGGACATCGTCTCGACGACGCGGACGGGGTGGTCGCCGACGGCGGTCTCACCCGAGAGCATCACGGCGTCGGTGCCGTCGAGGACGGCGTTGGCGACGTCGGACGCCTCCGCGCGGGTCGGGCGGCGCGAGCGGACCATCGAGTCGAGCATCTCGGTCGCGGTGATGACCGGCGCGCCCGCGGCCTGCGCTTTGCGGATGGTGCGCTTCTGGATGATGGGCACCTCTTCGAGGGGGCACTCGACGCCGAGGTCGCCGCGGGCGACCATCACGCCGTGGGCCGCCTGGATGATTTCGTCGAGGTTCTCGACCGCGCCGGCGCGCTCGATTTTGGCGATGATGGGGATCTCCGCGCCGAGGGTTTCGAGGGTGTCGCTGATGGTGTAGACGTCCTCCGCGTCGCGGATGAACGAGGCGGCGACGTAGTCGACTTCCTTCTCCGCGGCGAGCTTCAGGTTCTCGTAGTCGGAGTCGGTGATGAGGTCGATGTCGAGGTCGACGCCGGGGACGTTCACGCCCTTGCGCGAACTGAGCTTCCCGCCGGAGACGATGGTCGCGTGGACCGCGTCGTCCTCGACGTACTCGACGGTGGCCTCGATGCGGCCGTCGTCGAGGAGGATGGTGTCGCCGGCCTCGGCGGCGGTGATGGAGTACGACAGGCCGACGGCCTCGGGGGTGGCGTCGTCGCCCTCGTAGAAGCGGACCTCGCTCCCGGTTTCGAGGTAGATGTCCTCGTCGATTTCGGCGGTTCGCACTTCGGGGCCCTGCAGGTCGAGCATGGCCGCGAGCGGTTCGTCGGTCGCGTCGTCGACGGCGCGGATGCTGTCGATGACGTCGGACCGGTGTTCGACGTTGCCGTGGCTCGCGTTCATCCGGGCGACGCTCATGCCGGCGTCGGCGAGCCCGCGAATCGTCTCCCGGTCGAAGGACGCGGGACCGAGGGTGCAGACGATTTTTGCGTTTCTCATGGCATCGCCTACGAGTGACTGATAAAAAAGCCCGATGATGAACTCGGTGCCGAGTAACGGGTTCGCATACGTACTCTCTATAGTTCGCCCACCGAACTGACCGGTCGGTCGGCATCACGCAACTATAATGGTCGTTTGGTAAATTTCTCCGTCGTATCTGACGTAGCCGGGCTCTCGGAACTCGTTTCTGTCCGTTCCCTTCCGGAGCGTCACGGTCTCGTTCCCGAGCGCCTGCCGGAACGCCGACTGTTGGTCAGGCGCGAGGTTCTGATACGAGACGGCTCCCTCGCCCTGCGGGAGGTCGTCGACTCGGGTGACGCTCAGCCTCGCCGTCCCGCTTCCGCCGCCGAGACAGCCCGTCGAGAGGACGAGCGCCGCGGCGAGCAACACGCTGACTCGCATAGCCGGCGCTCCAGCGTCATGGTTCAAATCGGCTCCGGTCTCGGCGCGGGATTCGAGCGCCGAACGTCTGCTCAGGAGGAGACGGTCGTCCGGTAGACACCGCCGTCGTACCGGACGTAGCCGGGGTCGACGAACTCGTTTCGCGCCGCCTCGTTCGGTAGCGCCGCCGGTTCGCCGGTCGAGACGGCTTCCTCGAACGTCTCGCGCTGGTCGGGGTCGAGGTTGCCGAAGGCGACCGCGCCCTGTCCCCGCGGGAGTTCGTCCACGCGCTCGACGGTCAGCGTGCCCGCGCCGCCGCCCGTCACCGCGGCGACGACGCCCGCGAGCACCGCGAGCGCGACGACGATTCCGACCGCTTCCCGTCTTCCGATTCGCATGGGCGACGCTCGGGAGTCGGCGCAGTTAGGCGCTGTGGTCCGCGTCTGGCACGGGGCGGCGTCGGAGAAAGCGGCGCGTCGAAACGTCGCCTCGCGGGCGGTCGGTTACTGGACTTTCGTGCCGGGGACGGCGTCGCCGTGGGTCGTCAGGAGGTCGGCCTCGTCGCCCGCGGCCAACAGCATCCCGTCGGACTCGACGCCGAACAGTTCGGCCTGTTCGAGGTTGGCGACGATGATGACCTTCGACCCGGAAAGCGAGTCGAGGTCGTGGAGCTGTTTGATGCCGGCGACGATCTGGCGCTCTTCGACGCCGATGTCGACGGTGAGCTTGGCGAGTTTGTCCGCGCCGTCGATGCCCTCGGCGGCGACGATTTCGCCCACGCGCAGGTCGAGGTCCTGGAAGTCCTCGAAGCTGATGCGGTCGTCGGCGATGGGTTCGAAGTCGATATCGGAGTCGGTGTCAGCGTCCATGTTCTCCTCCGCGTCCTCGTCGGACTCGTCGCTTTCGGATTCCGTCTCGGCCACGCGCGCTTCGAGCTTCTCGTTGAGCTCCTCGACGCGCTCGGCTTCGATCTTCTCGAACAGCGCCTCGGGCTCGCCGAAGGTCGCCGGCGGGGCCTCGAAGGCGTCGTCGACGCCGGTGTCGGTCACGGAGCCGTCCTCGCCGAGCTGTTCCCAGAGCGCCTGCATCTTGCCCGGCGCGACCGGGAAGAACAGCACGGCGATGGCCTTCGCAATCTGGACGCAGTCGCGGATGACCTGCGCCGCGGCCTCGGGGTCCTCGTCGGTGAGCTTCCACGGCTCGTTGCGCTGGATGTACTCGTTGCCGAACTGCGCGAGGCGGACGGCGGCGTTGCCGGACTTCCGGACCGAGTAGTCGTTGATGCCGGCTTCGAACTCGTCGATGGCCTCCTCGATGCGGGTTTCGACTTCCTCGGACACCGCCGCGTCCGGCGTCCCCTCGAAGTTGCGGTACGCGAAGAGCATCGACCGGTAGAGGAAGTTGCCGACCGTGCCGACGAGTTCGCTGTTCACGCGGTCTCTGAACTTCGACCACGAGAAGTCCACGTCCTGCTGGAAGCCGCCGTTGGTGGCGAGGTAGTACCGCAGCAGGTCGGGGTGGAAGCCCTCGTCGAGGTACTCGTCGGCCCAGACGGCGCGGTTGCGCGAGGTGGAAAAGCCCTTGCCGTTGAGCGTGATGAAGCCGGAGGCCATGACCGCCCGGGGCTCGACGTAGCCCGCGCCGCGGAGCATCGCCGGCCAGAAGACGGTGTGGTGCTGGATGATGTCGCGGCCGATGATGTGGACGATGTCACCGCCGGACTCCGTCCGGCGAGCCTCCGAACCCGCGTCGGATTCGGAGACGCCCGCGTCCTTCCACGCGGCCTCCCAGTCGAAGGTATCGGCACCGACGCGTTCGGTGTACTGCTTGGTCGAGGAGACGTACTCGATGGGCGCGTCGACCCAGACGTACAGCACGAGGTCGTCGCCCTCCTCCCCGGGGTAGTCGATGCCCCAGTCCATGTCGCGGGTGATACACCAGTCCTGCAGTTCGCCCTCGATCCACTCGCGGGGCTGGTTCCGGGCGTTCGAGGTGCCTTCGAGGCGGTCGATGAACTCCTGGAGGTAGTCTTGGAGGTCGGAGACCGCGAAGAACTTGTGTTTGCGCTCGCGGTACTCCGCGGGGTTGCCGGTGAGCGTCGAGGTCGGGGCTTCGATTTCGCCGGGTTCGAGGTGGCGGCCGCAGCCCTCGTCGCACTCGTCGCCGCGGGCGTGCGCGCCGCAGTACGGACACGCGCCCTCGACGAAGCGGTCGGGGAGCCACTGGTCCGCGTCGGGGTCGTAGGCGACCGGAATCTCCTTCTCGTAGACGTAGCCCTCGGCTTCGAGCGTGCGGACGATTTCCTGTGTCAGTTCGGTGTTCGTCTCGTCGTGGGTGTGGCCGTAGTTGTCGAACTCGATGTTGAAGCGGGGGAACGTCGCCTCGTACTTCTCGTGGTGGCGGAGCGCGAACTCCTCGGGCGTGACGCCCTCCTTCTCGGCGTTGACGGCGACGGGCGTGCCGTGCATGTCAGACCCGCTGACGAAGGCCGTCTTTTGGCCGAGTGTTCGCAGCGAGCGACTGTAGATGTCGCCGCCGACGTACGTTCTGAGGTGGCCGATGTGGAGGTCGCCGTTCGCGTACGGCAGTCCACACGTCACCACTGCTGGCTTCTCCGTGGGGAAGTCCTCGTGACTCATATGTGTCGTGTATCTCGGAAGCGGGCCTAAAGCCCGCCGCTTCGGATGCGTCCGGCTGGCGGTGCGATGCTGCCCCGAGGTTCGCCGGGTCCGACCGCCGTCTCACGGTACCGAGGCGACGGTCGGAGGCGGGTCCACCCGCGGCTAAAAGGGAGCGCGCATACGCATGTTGTCGGGGAGACCCGTCGCGGTCACATCGGGAAGGAGGTCGAGGACGAATATAAAAGACGCGCCTCCGACGCTCAGTCTTTGATGGAGACGCCGCCGAAGGCCGAAACGCCGCTCACGACGAGGTCGACGGTTTCGTGTTCGAGTTCGCGCCGCGGTCGTTCGTCTTCCGCCGCCCCGAAGACCGGTAACACGTCCAGTCGGACGTTCCAGTCCCGCGGGACGGAGAGTTTCGCGCCGCCGAACAGCGCCGTGACGTCGATGCGGGCGGTCCCGTCGAGTTCGACGACGTCGCGGGAGTCTCAGAGGAACGCCGCAATCGCTCCGACGCCGATGACCGTCACGACGAGGCGGCCGCAGGAGCCGACGAACGTCGCGGCGGCGAACCTGAGGTAGTCGTCTTCGAGGACCGAAAACGCGTAAATCGAGAGCGTGTCGGGAAAGCCCGGCACGCAGAGCGCGGCCGCGAGCCCGGCGAAGCCCCAGTTCTGTGCGATTTGGACGGCCGTGCGCTCGGTCCAGCCCATTACGTCGACGGGCAACCGTTCGAGCGCCCGTTCGACGTAGCCCGACTCCGTCGTCTGGCGGCCGATATAGAACGCGAAGACGCTCCCGGCGGCCTTGCCCGCGCCGCTGACGAGGATGATGACCGCGAGTTTCGCGCCGTAGGGGAGCCCGAGGTCGAGCGGCGCGGCGAGAACGATTTCGCTCACGCCGGGGAGGGCGAAGGCGATGAGAAACGAGTAGACGAAGATGATGACTAACCCGACCCAGCCCGTGGCCGTCTCGACGAGCGACGAGAGCCACGAGAAGTCGGGGTACAGCCCGAGGGTCAAGTCGGCGAGCGATGCGAACGCGGTGAGGGACACACGAGAGGGTCGAAGCCAGTCGGTTGTAAGTTTTCAGGTTCGGACCGGCTCAGTTGCGGGCCGGCCCCGACCGGAGGTCGTCGAGGTCCGAGAGGAACGCCCGGAGCGACTCGCGGGAGACGTGCGGCATGCAGACGATGCGGAGTTCGCCGCTCGCGGTCCGCGAGATGCGCCAACCGAGGTCGCGGAGCGACTCGAACTCCCCGTCGGGGACGCTCGCGGCGACGAGCGGGAGTTCGGGCTCGACGGCGTCGTAGCCGCGGGCACGGAGTTCGTCGTAGAGCCAGTCGGCGTTCGCCTGCTGGCGCTCGTAGGCGTCGCGGTAGCCGTCGGGCCAGAGCTCGCGCATCGCGGCGGCCGCCGAGGCGACGCCCGCGCCGCTTCTGGTCCCGGTGAGGCTCGCCTGCGACGCGGATTCGAGGTACGGCGTGTCGACCGCCAGCGAGTCGACGACCGACTTGTCGCGGAACAGCAGGCCGCCGGCGGGGACGACCGCCTGCCCGTACTTGTGGGGGTCGATGGTCATCGAGTCGACCGGGGCGTGGGCGAACGACCACTCGTGGTCGGTGAAGGGGAGGACGAAGCCGCCCCACGCGGCGTCGACGTGCATCAGCGCGCCGGCGTCGTGGGCGACCGCAGTCAACTCGGGAATCGGGTCGACGCGGCCGAACTCGGTCGTGCCGGCGACGCCGGCGACGAGGACGGTGTGGTCGTCGACGGCCTCGCGGACCGCCGCGACGTTCGCGCGGTAGTCGTCGTCGACGGGGACGATTCGGAGCTCCACGTCGAGCACGTCGGCGGCCTTCTGGAAGCTGAAGTGGATGCTCTCGGGGGCGACGACGTTCGGGTCGTCGTCGCGGGCGTGGTTTCGCGCGGCGCGAATGGCCTGGATGTTGGCCTCGGTCCCGCCGCTCGTCACGTAGCCGTGGGGGGCCGAGAGGCCGGTGATATCGCCGAGGTACGAGAGTGCGTCTTCTTCGAGGGCGGCGACGGCCTGATAGGTCGCCGGGTCGCCGGGGTTGGTGGCAAGGAACCGCTCCGCGGCCTTCCGGGCGGCCGGGTGCGGTCGGGTGCACATCGAAGAGAGGACGCGGTCGAACTCCTGCGGTGCCGCGCGCTGCATGCATCCCATTATACCCACACCCAGTATATCGGTTCCGCTCCAGTACGACAGCGTATCTCAAGCGTGAATACCGCCGTAGTCTGCTGGTTTCTCACCCAAGAACGAACGACGAGAGGAACAGTGTCGCGTTGTACAGTCCGTGGACGGCGATGGGAACTGCGAGGTTCTCCGTTCGCTCGTAGATGTAGCCGAACACCGACCCGACGAGAAACAACGCCGTAAGTGGGACGAGAACGACGACGCCGCCGCCGACGAAGTTGAACGCGTGGAGCGACGCGAAGATGGCGCTGGCGAGAACGACCGCTCCGAGTGGGCCGAACGTCTTGCGCAAGCGGCCCTGAACGGCACCGCGGAACAGCAGCTCTTCGGCGGGTGCGATGACGAGGATAGAGAGAAGCGCGAGTGCGACGAGAACCTCTGGGTCGACGACGGCGGCCTCACCGACTACCGACTGGACCGGGGTGAGGTCGACGACGGTCGATGCGAGGACGAGCAGTGCGACGGCGGCGAAGCTCCCGACGAGGCCGAGAGCCACCCATCTGAGGTCTGTTCGCGTCGGTAGACGAACCGGGACACCGTCGAGGACACCGATTGCGACGAGGATACCGACGGCCGCGAAGGCGAGTTGTGACGGTATCAGCGCGAGGATGAGGAACGTCGACCCCGCCGGATCGATGGCGACGTTCACCGCGAGCAGCGGGATGAACAACGCGAACGTGAGAACGACGCCGAGGACGATGGCGGCGGCGACGATGACGACGGCGACGACGACGGCGCGAAGGCGGTCGGTTACGTTCGGCTGAGTGGTGGAGGGGGAATCGACAGCGGTGGACATGTCTTTCAGGGCCTCTCACCGTGAAGATACGTGAGCCGCAGAGAAAAAGACAGGTGGCAACGCGGCTACACGAGGCCGAACCCGTGAAAACCGGTGTGTCGTGTGATTCGACGTCGGCTGGCCTCAGCGGACCGAGTCGAGGAGGAGCCGCTGTTCGACGCGCTTGACCTCGTGTTGCACGTCGCGGACGGCGTCGATGTTGGCCGAGATGGAGCTGACGCCCTTGTCGACGAGGAACTGGACCATCTTGGGCTTCGAGCCGGCCTGCCCGCAGATGCTCGTCTTCACGCCGACCTCGCGGCACGTCTCGATGGTGTCGCCGATGAGCTTGAGCACCGCCGGGTGCAGCTCGTCGTAGATGTCGGCGACGTGCTCGTTGTTGCGGTCCACCGCGAGGGTGTACTGCGTCAGGTCGTTCGTGCCGAACGAGGCGAAGTCGATGCCGGCGTCGGCGAGTTCCTCGATGCAGAGCGCCGCCGCGGGCGTCTCTATCATGACGCCCCACTCGCGCTTTTCGGGGTCGATGCCGGCCTCGCGCATGTGCTCTTTCGCCCGGAGCACGTCCTCGGCGTCGTTGACGAGCGGGAACATGACTTCGAGGTTGTCGTAGCCCATGTCGAACAGGCGGCGGAACGCCTGCAGTTCGAGGCGGAACACGCTCGGGTTGTCGAGGCCGCGGCGGATGCCGCGGTAGCCGAGCATCGGGTTGTGCTCGCGCGGCTCGTTCTCGCCGCCTTCGAGCTGTCGGAACTCGTCGGTCGGCGCGTCGAGGGTGCGGACGCGCACCGGCCGCGGGTAGAACTCCTCTGCGACCTCGCGGACGCCCGAGACGATTTCGTCGACGTAGGCGCGCTCGCCGTTCTGCTCGATGAACCGCTCGGGCGTCTTGCCGAGCGTGAGCACCATGTGTTCGATGCGGAGCAGGCCGACGCCGTCCGCGCCCGTGGCGGCGGCGCGCTCGCCCGCCTCGGGGATGGAGACGTTGACCTTGACCTCGGTCGCGGTCATCGGCTTGACGGGCGTCTTGGGGCGGGCCTCCTCGACGGGCTGGCGCTGTTTCTCCTCGGGTTCCTCGCCCTCGCGGATGGTCCCCTTGTCGCCGTCGATGGTGATAATCTCGCCGTCTTCGAGCGTCTTCGTCCCGTCGCCGGTGCCGACGACCGCGGGCACGCCGAGTTCGCGGGAGACGATGGCCGCGTGGGAGGTCATGCCGCCCTCGTCGGTGACGATGCCGGCGGCGCGCTTCATCGCGGGCACCATGTCCGGCATGGTCATCTCGGTGACGATGATGTCGCCCTCGGCGACCTGGTCGAGGTGGTCGAGTTTGGTGACGATGCGGGCGCGGCCGGAGGCGATGCCGGGGCTCGCGCCGAGGCCGCGGATGAGCACGTCGTCGCCGGTCGCGGTCGCCCGCGAACTCCCGCCGCTGTCGCTTTCGCCTTCCTCGCCGTCGTCGCCCTCGGCGATGGTCGTAATCGGGCGCGACTGGAGCATGTACACCTCGCCGTCGTAGACGGCCCACTCCACGTCCTGGGGCTTCTCGTAGTGGTCTTCGACCAGTTCGCCGAGTTCGAGGAGGCGCGACACCTCGTCGTCGGTGAGGACGCGCTCGTGGCGTCGGTCGTTCGGCACGTCGCGCATGACGGTCTCGCCGCTTTCCTCGTCGCGGACGCACATCGTCTTCTTGTCCGCGATGGTCGCCGTCTCGACCTCGCCGGTCTCGCGGCTGACGACGTAGTTGTCGGGCGAGACGGTGCCGGAGACGACGGCCTCGCCGAGCCCCCACGCCGCCTCGATGATAATCTCCTTCTTCCCGGTCGAGGGGTGGCGAGTGAACATCACGCCGGACTTCTCGGCGTCGACCATCTGCTGGACGACCACCGCGATGTCGACCTTGTCGTGGGGGAAGCCCTTGCGGTTGCGGTAGTAGATGGCGCGCTCGGAGAACAGCGAGGCCCAACACTCCTTGACGCGGTCGAGGAGGTCCTCCTCGGTGACGTTGAGGAACGTCTCCTGTTGGCCCGCGAAGGAGGCGTCCGGCAGGTCCTCGGCCGTCGCGGACGACCGGACTGCGACGAAGGCGTCGCCCTCGCCGACGCTCCGGTAAGCGTCGAGAATCTCCTCCCGAACGTCGTCCGGCATCGGCGTTTCCATGATGAGGTCGTGGGCCGCCTCGTGGGCCGCCTGCAGCGCCGCGGAGTCCTCGTGGTCGACCTCGACCGCGGCGAACAGCTCGTCGTCGATGCCCGCGTCCTCGATGAACGCGCGGTACGTGCTCGCCGTCACGACGAATCCCGGCGGGACGGGAAGCCCCGCACCGGTTAGTTCGCCCAGCGACGCGCCTTTCCCGCCGACCAGGTCGAGGTCGTCAGCCCGTACGTCGTCCAGCCAGACTACAGCCATGTGATGTTCGTATGGTCCCGCACCCCGATAAAGAAGTTTGCGAACGAAACAAGTATGAATGAAAACTCACTCGAAGCCGAGTATGAAATTGCGGCGTCAGCGGGGAGACGGCCGCTCTCAGCCCTCTCGGCGTTCCCGGCCGTGTTCCTCGCACAGGACGTCGCCGGCGTCGGGGTCGAGGTAGAACGGCGACCCGGCTTCGACCGGCCTCCCGCAGACCGCACAGCCGTCGTCGTGCCGCAGGAAGTACTTCCCCTCCGCGCGGCCCGTCTCCAGTCGCCCGGCGGCGACGGCCGGCCGCGTCAGTCCCTCGCCGATCTGGGTGCGCTCCGCGCTGTCGGCCTCCTCGAAGCGAATCGGTCGCATACCGACCGTAGGCCCTCCCGCGGCAAATCGCTACGGGCAGCGAGGGGTTCATAATCGCTCGTCACGTGACTCCTAGCGTGCTTCCGGAGTGGGTCTTTCTGCTCCCGCCGTGGCTCGTCGTCGGCCTCGCGGCGGGCGCGGTCGCCTCCGTCGTCGTCGCCGGCGTCTTCGTCGTCGGCAGTCGCGTGTTTCCGGATCGGGAGGTCTCCCGCGGCCCACGCGTCGACGGGACGGGCCGCCGCCGCGTCGAAATCCGCGACTACCTCACCGCCATCGACGAGCGGTTCGTCGAGGACCGCCCGGTCCGCGGCGAGACCGTGGCGTTCTTCCTCCCCGACCGCGGCGTCGCCATCACGTTCGACGCGCAGGCGTTCTTCCGCCTCGAACGCGCGGGCGTCTACGCCGTCCTCTGCGAACACGAGATGCCCGGCGGCCAACTCGGCCGCCGCCTCCCCTTCGACGTGCCGGACATCGAACCCGAACTGGCCGACCTCGACGACCCCGTGTCGGCCGCCTTCGACCGCCTCGACCTCCCCGCGAACGCCTCCTCTGAGGCCGTTCAGGACGCCTACCGAGCGCGGGTGAAAGACGTGCACCCCGACCACGGCGGGGACCGAGAGCGGTTCCGCGAGCTACGGGAGGCGTACACGATGGCGCGAGACCACGCCGAGGGCTGAGAATCCGACTGCGAGAAAAATCGAACCCGACGCGGAGCTACGGCTCCGTCACTTCGAACAGCACGCCCGCGTCGCGGAGCGCGTCGGTCACGCGCCCGGCGGCGTCCGTGCTGGCGACGACCGCGGCGTCGAGGCCGCGGGCCGCGGCGTCGGCGGCGACCTCGCCCGGCGCGAACCACGTCCGCACGTCGACGTCCGCGCGGCGGCAGGCGACGACGGCCTCGACGCCCGCGGCGACGACGATGTCGGCGTCGTCGCACGCCGCCGCGAGCGAGCCCGAATCGACCGCGTCGTCCTCGGCGACCCGAGCCGGCGGCACCTGCAGGACGCGGACCGAGCCGGGTTCCATCTCGATGACGCCCTCGAAGCCGGTGACGCTGGCCGCGTCGCCCGCCTCGGCGTCGGTGGTGGCGACGCCGATGGCCGGCCCGTCGTCGCCGGGCGTGGCGTGGAGCAGGCCGTCTCGGAGCGACAGCGTCACCGTGTCGCCGGCCGCCACGTCGTCGGTGACGATTGCGGCGTCCTCGTTGACGCTCTCCAGCACGTCGTCGGTGACGTGTTCGGCGAACCGCTGGAGGGCGCGCGCCTCCTGAAACAGCCAGTCGACGCCCTCTTTCGTCACGCGGTAGCGCGACCGGCCCTGCTTGTCGACGAGCCCGTCTTCGACGAGGTCGCGGATGTACTCGGAGACCGCCTGACTCGTCACCCCGACCGCCTCGGCGATTTCGCCCTGACTCACCGCCGGCTGTCGGTCGGCTATCTCGGCGAGGATGCGAAAGCGGGTCGCGGTGCGCTTGTCCTCCAGTGCGCCGCTCATGTGCCGAACGTGGGACGCACCGATTAAAAAGGCCCCTGCTCCACCACGGAGTTCGACCGCCCTCTCGGGAGCCTTCGGTGCGACGCGCGCCTTCGGTGGTGATTTGTCTTCGACGCCCCTCGATTCGGTCGTGACACGCGTCTCCGTCCGCGAGCGCGCCGTCTTCCTCCCCGACGCCGACGCGCTCGTCCTCGCGGACCTGCACGTCGGCCGAGCCGACGCCTCGGCGGTCGACTTCCCGCTCGGCGAGGGGACCGACCTCGCCGAGCGCCTGCGAGCCTCCTGCGCCGAGTTCGACCCCCGCGAGGTCGTCTTCGCCGGCGACGTGCTCCACCGGTTCGACCGCGTCTCCGAGCGCCACGTCGCGGCCCTCGAAACCCTCGCGGAGACGTGCGACGACGCCGGTGCCGACCCGGTGTTCGTCGCCGGCAACCACGACACGATGCTCGCCGAGGTCTGGTCGGGCGACGTGCACGACGAGTACCGACTCACCGACGGGACGCTCGTCTGCCACGGCCACTGCGACCCCGACGGCGACGCCGACCGCTACGTCGTCGGCCACGACCACCCGACGCTCGCCGTCGAGGGGCGGCGGCGGCTCTGCGTCCTCTACGGCCCCGACGCCTACCGCGGCGGCGACGTGCTGATGCTCCCGGCGTTCACCCGCCTCGCCGCGGGCGTCGAAGTAAACGGGATGCACGCGTTTGACTTCCAGTCGCCGCTCGTCACCGACGCGAGCGTCTTCCGGCCGCTCGTCCGCGACGCGGACGCGGGCGAGACCCTCACGTTCCCGCCGCTGGGGAAGCTTCGACGGTTGCTCTGAGGTGCCGAGGCGGGCGGCGAGTGGAAAAACGACGGCGAAGCGCGCGATTACGAGAGGTCGTCGCGGACGGCGTCGGCCGCCTCTTTCCCGCTCCGCATCGCGCCCTGAATCGACGACCACGCGGTGTAGTCGCCGGCGAGGTACGCCCGGCCGGGCGCGTCGCGGGCGTCGGGCAGGGACTCGTGGACGCCCGGCGGTTGCGCGAACTGCGCGAAGGAGATGTAGTCGGTGTGGAGGGGTTCGAGGTCGTCGAAGTAGCGCTCGGGGTACCACGCTTCGAGCGTCCGGCGGGTCTTCTCGAACAGTTCCTCTTCGGACTCGTCCTGTGCGGCCGCGCCGAGGAACGTCGCGTTCAGGAGTTCCGTCCCCGGCGGGGCGTACTCCGGCGCGACGGTCGAAAGCGGGACGACCGTGTTGGGGTCGGGACTCGGCGCGTTGAGCATGATGCGCTTGCCCGCGTCGAGGCCGCTCCCGCTCGGGAGCGTGTAGTACTGGGTGACGCAGCCGTGGGCCTCGGTCGGGATGGACCCGACGCCGGTCAGCCGGCGCGCCTCCTTGGGGTCGGTGGCGACGACGACCGCGTCGGCTTCGAGCGACTCGTCGCCGGTGGCGACGACCGCGCCGTCGCCGTCGGACTGGACCGATTCCACGCGCTCGCCGAGGCGGATAGTCGCGCCCTCGTCGCGGGCGGCGTCGGCGAGTTGCTCGGGGACCGCCCCCATCCCCGCCGCGGGGACCGCGGTGCTCCCCGTCGAGAGCATCTTGAAGGTGTACTCGAACACCCGCTTCGACGACGAGAGCGAGCGGTCGAGCGTGATGCCGCCGTAGAAGGGCGCGACGAAGTGCTCGATGTAGTCCTCCGAGAAGCCCCAGTCGCGGAGGTACGACCGGATGCTCCGGTCGGCCGAGGCGAAGATGTCCGCCTCGTCGCGGGTGCTCACGTCCTGTCTGAGCGCCAGCGTCCGGAGCTTGTCGCTCGTCGTCACCTCGGGGTTGCGGACGGACTCGAACAGGCCGCCGATGTCGCGGAGGGGGTCCGACAGCACCGCGCGTCGGCTCGGCCGGCAGATGGTCGCGCCGGGCGTGAACCGCCGGAGGTCCAGCGCGTCGAGGTCGAGTTCCCGCCGGACGGCGGGGTAGTCGGTGAAGAGGACCTGAAACCCGCGGTCGAGCGTGAAGCCGTCTTTCGTCCGGGTGCGGACCCGCCCGCCGACGCCGTCGCGCCGCTCCACGACGGTCACGTCGGCCCCGTCGGCGGCGAGGTGTCGCGCGGCGACGAGGCCCGCGAGGCCCGCGCCGACGACCGCGATGTGGCTATCGTCCATACCTCGTCTCTCGGACGGGCGACACAAAGCCGCTACGGGTGGCGGCCATCGGCCGACGGGAAGGGCTTAGTCCCTCCCCCCGTAAGCCCCGGCCATGCAGACGTCCGACAGCTTCTCCGGGCTGGTGTGCACGGAGACCGGCGACGAGTACGACGCGGACGCGACCGGCGCGAGCGACGCCGGCGCGCCGCTTGACCCCGCCTACGACCTCGACGCGGTCGAGTGGGACGCCGAGACGCTCGCCGAGCGCCCCTTCGACACGATGTGGCGCTACCGCGAACTGCTCCCCTTCGCGGAGCCGGTGACGGCCAACGAGGGCGCGACGCCGCTCGTTTCGGCCGACGCGCTCGGCGAGGAGGCGGGCGTCGGGTCGCTTCTCATCAAAGACGAGGGTCGCAACCCGACCGGGACGTTCCTCGACCGCGGCTTCTCGCTCGCCGTCACCGCGGCGCGAGAGGCCGACGCCGAGGTCGTCGCGCACGCCTCGCCCGGCAACGGCGCGCAGTCGGCGGCCTCCTACGCGGGCCTCGTGGACGCGCGCTCCTACGGCTTCGTCCCCTCGCGGACGCCGTTCCCGAACAAGGCCATGGTGAACGTCCACGGCGGCCAGATGAAGGTCGTCGGCGGGCGCTACCCCGACGCGCTCTCGGCGCTCCACGAACAGCTCAAAAGCGACTGGTACACGCTCCAGGAGTTCGACAACCCCTACCGCCACGACGGCGCGAAGACCGTCGCCTACGAGGTGGCGGAGCGCCTCGACTGGTCGGTCCCCGACTGGGTCGTCGTCCCCGTCTCGACCGGCGAACTCACCTACGGCGTCTACAAGGGCTTTTCCGACCTCGTCGAACTCGGGCTGGTCGAGTCGGTCCCCAAGCTCGTCGCGGCGCAGTCGGTCGGCTGCTCGCCGGTCGCCACCGCGTGGGAGGCCGACAGCGACGCCCACGAGGCGTGGAACCAGCCGGACACCATCGTCGGCGAACTGGAGATTCCCGACCCGGCGGGCGGGTCGCTCGCGCTCCGCGCCGTCCGCGAGTCCGGCGGCGCGGCGGTCGCCGTCAGCGACGACGACGCGCTCGAATCCGCCGTCACCGCCGCGCAGACCGCCGGCGTCGAAGTCGGTCCCGCCGGCGGCGTCGCGCTCGCCGGCGCGTGGGAACTCGCAGACGAGTTCGACGCGGACGACACGGTCGTCGTCGTCAACACCGAGTCCGGGACGAAGAACGCCGACATCCTCCGCAGTCACCTGATGGGACAGGGCGTCTAAGATCTCGTTTCGGCCGGTTGGTCCGCCGCTCGAACGCCCTCGTTTCCTCCATCAGACTTTTCCTTTAGACGCATCTAATCCGTGGTATGTTGAGCGACGTGATGGAGGACTACCTGAAGGCAATCTACACGCTCCAGATGGAGCAGGGACCGCCGGTTTCGACCTCCGACATCGCGGAGTATCTCGGGAAGACGCCGCCGACCGTGACGAGCATGGTCGGCAAGCTCGAAGAGCGCGGGCTGGTCGACCGCGAGAAGTACAAGGGCGTCGAGCTGACCACCGAGGGCGAGACCGTCGCGCTCGAAGTGCTCCGACACCACCGCCTCCTTGAGGCGTACCTCACGGAACACCTCGACTACTCGTGGAGCGAGGTCCACGACGAGGCCGACGCGCTCGAACACCACATCAGCGAGGAGTTCGAAAAGCGGGTCGCGGCCGCCCTCGGCGAGCCGGAGGTCGACCCCCACGGCGACCCCATTCCGAGCGCCGACCTCACGCCGCCGGACTCCTCGGAGCTGTCGGCGCTGTCGGACTGCGAGGTGGGCGACCGCCTCGTCGTCGCCCGCGTCAGCGACCGCGACCCCGCGGAGTTGGAGTACCTCTCCGAGGCGGGCGTCACGCCCGGCACGACCATCGAGGTGACCGACGTCGCCCCGTTCGGGATGGTGACCGTGCGCGTCGGCGAGGGCGGCCGCGAGCAGAGCCTCCCCGAGTCCGTCGCCCGAACGATTCGCGTCCGACCGCCCGACGAGCCGAGCGGCGAGGAGGTGTCGCCCGCGTGACCGGCTGGTGGGAGATTCTCGTCGTCGCCCTCGTCTCCCAACTCGCGGTCCTGCCGGGCGAGAAGGTCCAGTTCATCATCGCGGGCCTGTCGACCCGCTTCGACCCCAAGATCGTCGTCGCGGCCGCGGGGTCGGCGTTCGCCATCTGGACGGCCCTCGAAATCATGCTCGGGCAGGCGCTCAAGAGCGCGCTCCCGCCGGCCGCGCTCGACGCCATCACCGCCGTCCTGTTCGCCACGTTCGCGGTGCTTCTCTACCGCTCCGCGCCAGAGGCGTCCGCGGGGGGCGAGACCGCGACCACCGACGGCGGCGTCTCCGCGTTCGACGACGCGCCGACTGTATTCGGCCGCGAACTGTCGACGCAGGGCTTCGGCGGCTTCCTGCCCATCTTCGCCATGATGGCCGCGGGCGAGTTCGGCGACAAGACCCAGATCGTCACCATCGGGCTGGCCGTGCAGTACGGCGCGACCTCGGCTATCTGGGCGGGCGAGATGCTCGCTATCATCCCGGTGAGCATCGCCAACGCGTACTTCTTCCACCGCTTCTCGGGGCGGTTCGACACGCGCAAGGCGTACCTCGGGGCGGCCGCCCTGTTCGCCTTCTTCGCCGCCGACACCCTCCTCTACATCGCCACCGACTTTTCGGTCTGGGAGACGCTCGTCGGCACCGTCAGCGACGCGGTCCTCGCGCTGGTCTGACCGGCAGCCCGCGGGCCGCTCGGCGGTCTACTCCCCCACGCCGTCGCTTCCGCGCCATTTTTCACGGCATCGCGCCCAAGAAAGAGCCATGTCTACCCTTCTGCCGTCCCTGGGTGCCGGGTTGGTGTTCGGCCTGGCGCTCGCCGCGCCGCCCGGCCCGATGAACGCCGTCATCGCCGAGGAGAGCGTCGTCCGCGGGTGGACCGCGGGCGCTCGCGCCGGTCTCGGCGCGATGAGCGCCGACGCGCTCTTTTTCGTCCTCGCGGCGCTCGGTCTCGTCGCGTTCGTCCAGCAGTTCCCGACGGTGCAGGCCGTCATGGTCGGTGCCGGCGGCGTCCTCATGCTCTACTTCGCCTACGGCGCGGCACAGGAGATGGATACCACGTTCCGCGAGGCCGCCGACCCCGACGACGACAGCGCGGGCTTCACGAAGGCGTTCGTGCTCGCGCTGACGAATCCCTACCAGATTCTGTTCTGGCTCACTATCGGCGTCGGTCTCTTGGAGACCGGCACCGTCGACGTGCTCGCCCACACGCCGTATCTCGGGGCGTCGCTGGCGAACCTCCTCGTCGTGGAGACGGGAAGCCCGGCGCTCATCCTCGGCTTCTTCGGCGGCATCGCGGTCTGGGTGACCGGCTTCCCCGCGGCGCTCGTCGCGGCCGAACAGCGCGTCGACTCCTTCGCGCCGGCCGTCGCCGCCGTCAGCGCCGTCGTCCTCGGCGGCTTCGGCGTCGTCTTCATCTGGGACGCGGTGCGGCCGCTCGTCGGCTTCATCTGGGACGCGGTGCGACCCCTCGTGCTCTGACGCCCGGAAAAATGCGTTTGCGGGTCGCTACATGTCGCCGACGATGTCGTCGGCAATCGTGTTCAGGTAGTTGCTGTGGTCGTCGCCGACCTGTCCCTCCACGTCGTGGTCGGTGTAGTTCGCGGGCGGCGTGTCGCCGTCTTCGAGTCCCGTCTCGCCGAGCGCCTGATCGAACTCGATGGTGTTGTACGCCCACTGGAGCACGTCGTCGGCCTCGTTGTAGTAGTTGTGAACGCGGCCGGTCCGGTCGCGGATGGCCTCGTAGGTCGCGCGTCCCTCCTCTCTGCCCGGAACCTCGTTGTCGGTCGCGGCCCCGAACGAATGGACGGTGGCCACCTCGTAGCCCGGGTCAGTCCAGTCGCTTCGGCCGTCGAGGGTGCGGAGCGCGCTGAAGACCACCTGCGCGCCGAGCGAGTGGCTGGCGAACCGGAGGGTCGCGTCCGGGCAGGCCGCCTTGAGGTCGACGGCGAACTGCGCGAGCTTGCGGCCGTTCCCTTGGGCGATGTCTTCCGACTCGCCCCAGCCGAAGTCCAGGCCACCGCCCTTGTCGTTGTCCCACGTGTAGCCGACGAGCGTCCCGCCGTAGCCGGCGTCGGCGAGTTCGGCGTCGGCCAACGCTATCTTGTCGAGGGCGGCCGCCTCGGGGTCGTCGCCGTCCTTGTCCCACCCGTGGACGAACACGGTCAGGTCTGCGGCGCACCCGACGTCGACGCCGGGTACGTCGCCGGAGGTGTCGTAGCCGCGGGCGGCGTGGCCGGACGCGAGCGAGCCGTCGTCGTCGAAGTGGTCGCGCGTCGAGACGTGGGGGACCGACGCGGCGGCCGCGGGGCCGCTTCCGACGACCGCGAGTCCGGAGAGCGCTGCTGCTGTCGTCGCGAGAAACTGCCGTCTGCGTGTCATGAGTTGTCCGCCCGCACGACTGCGGGCATCTTTTCTTCGGAGCGACAAATGATAAATCAAACTACGGTTCGATACGTTGAGATATTGTCACACGGGGGCTCCGAAACCGCCGCACGGAACCTCACCCGAGGCGGTCGAGACAGGGTCGTTCCGGCCGGCGAGACGAGAAACACTATGAACCGCCGTGGCCGATTTCCGGGTATGTTCGATAAATCGACGTGGATCAAGCTGCCCCGGAACGTGCTTCAGGGCCACGGCGTGCTCGACGACCTCTCGGCCGCGGTCGACGAGCTGTACCTCTCGGGCGACCCGTTTCTCGTCACGAGCCCGTCGCCCGACCGCATCGCCGGCGACCGGGTCCGCGAGCAGTTCGACGGCATCTCCTCCGTCTCTCTGGACCGCGCGAGCTTCGAGTCGGTCGAGCGCGTCGTCGACGCGGCGCGCGAGGCCGACGCGGGCTACCTCATCGCTCTCGGCGGCGGCAAGCCCATCGACGTGGCGAAGATGGCCTCCGACCGCCTCGACTGCGGCTTCATCTCGGTCCCGACGGCGGCGAGCCACGACGGCATCGTCTCGGGCCGGTCGTCGATACCCGAGGGCGACACCCGCCACTCGGTCGCCGCGGACCCGCCGCTCGCGGTCGTCGCCGACACGGAGTTGCTCGCGGAGGCCCCGTGGGAGCTCACGACCGCCGGCTGCGCCGACATCATCTCGAACTACACCGCGGTCAAAGACTGGGAGCTCGCCCACCGCCTGAAGAACGTCGAGTACTCCGAGTACGCGGGCGCGCTCTCGCAGATGACCGCCGAGATGCTCGTCGGCAGCGCCGACTCCATCAAACCGGGGCTCGAAGAGTCCGCGTGGATCGTGACGAAGGCGCTCGTCTCCTCGGGGGTCGCCATGTCCATCGCCGGCTCCTCGCGGCCCGCGTCGGGCGCGGAGCACCTCTTTTCGCACCAGCTCGACCGCATCGCTCCCGGGAGCGCCCTCCACGGCCACCAGGTCGGCGTCGGCTCCATCATGACCGAGTACTTCCACAGCGGCGCGCGCGGCGAGTGGACCGACATCCGCGACGCCCTGTCGACGATGGGCGCGCCGACGACCGCCGACGAACTCGGCATCGACGACGAGACGATTATCGAGGCGCTCACGACCGCCCACGAGATTCGCGACCGCTACACGATTCTCGGTAACGGCGTCAGCGAGGAGGCGGCCATCGAGGCCGCGACCATCACCGGCGTCATCTAAGCCCACCTTTTTACGCCTCGGGTCGCGGGGCGACCGCTCGGCGCACAAACCCGGAGGGAAAAACCCGCGAGACTCGGCCGCCGGCCTCGCTCGTGGGACAGCACGTTCGCGTCACACGTGGTTCTCTCGGGACTGGGTGATGTAAAGGGCGAGCGCCCTAGGTGCACAGCATGGAACTCGTCGAAGCCACCACAGCGGACCTCGACGCGCTCGTCGAGCGCTGGTATTCGCTCGCGAAAGCGATGGAAGCACACGACGAACTGAACGCCCTCGCCGCGGATGTCACCGAAACCGCCGACGGTGGCTTCCGCGCTCATCTCGACGACGAGGCAGTCACCGACTACCTCGTCGTTCACGAGGGCGAGACAATCGGGTTCGTCACGCTCCGCGAGGGCCATCACCCGTCCCGGCAGTACTCACAGCCCCTTCGAATCGTGAACCTCGCGGTCGATGAAGCGTACCGGAACCAGGGTCACGGCACGGAAATCCTCGAACGAGTGAAAGACATAGCCCGCGACCGAGGGTGCGACCACCTCAAGGTCTCCTGTGAATGGCAAAACGCGGATGCGCGCCGATTCTACCGTGACACGGGGTTCCGACCGAAGCAAGTCGACTTCGCACAGTCGCTGGATTGCGTCGAGTCTCGGTAGTACCACTCTCAAACGTCGTCCCGAACCCGAAGAGGCAAGACGGCTCCTTCCCAACCCCCGGTCATGGCAACTGCGAGCGCAGACAACCCCCTGAAGGAACACCCCGCGGCCGCGACCGCCGTCCTCTCGGTGGTCGGGTACGCCCTCGTCATCGGGACGTTCCTCGGCGTCGTCCCCGGGAGGGTCTTTCCCGACCTGTCGCTCCCACAGGTGAACCTCCTCTCGGACGCCATCGCCGTCGTGAACACGGTGAACGTCCTCGTCATCGCGGCGGGCTGGCGCTGGATTCGCCGCAACGAGGTCCGCAAGCACGCGGCCGCGATGGTCACGTCGTTCGGCCTCATCCTCGTCTTCCTCGTGATGTACCTCGCGAAAATCGGCGGCGGCGGCACCAAGGAGTTCGTCGGCCCCGCGTTCGCGTACTACCCGTACCTGGCGATGCTGGCGATTCACATCGTCCTCTCTATCGTCTCGGTGCCGGTCGTCCTCTACGCGCTCATCCTCGGCATCACCCACTCCGAGCGCGAACTGCGGACCGAGACGCCCCACCGCAAAGTCGGCCGCATCGCGGCGAGCGCGTGGCTCGTCTCGCTCGCGCTCGGCGTCGTGACGTACCTGCTTCTCAACCACGTCTACAGCTGGGAGTACACGGTCACCGCGGTCGAGTCCGCGGGCGCGCTCCTCGCGCCCGTCGTCGGGCTCTGAGGCGCGTCGCCGCGTCTCGCTTCCCCCCGCGGCGCTCCGGCTCCCGGTCGCGTCGCGCCCTCGAAAACTGTGGATTTTTATTGCGCGGCGTAGTGGCGGCGAATATGCGAGTCGCGCTCGTCTCGATGTACACGACGCACCACGAGGAGACGGGAGCGACCAGACGGCTCCGACGGACGGCCGAACTCCTCGCCGAGCGCGACCACGAGGTCACGGTGCTCTGTGCGAGGTGGTGGGACGGCGAGGTCGTCGAGTTCAAGCAGGACGGGGTGACGTATCACCGCGTGACCGACGCGCCCTCCGTCGGCGGCTTCGCCTCCCGCGTCCCCTTCGCCCTCCGCGAGGTCGCTCCCGACGTGATTCAGGTCGCGAGCTACCCGCCGTCGCACGTCACGGCGGTCAGGACCGCGGCGCGGTTCCTCCGGACGCCGGTCGTCGCCGACTGGTGGGCCCGCGACGACCGCGGCGGCTCGCGGGCCTCCCGGCGGGCGGCGAAGGCCCCGAACGCCGTCTTGGTCCCCTCGGAGATGGTCCGCACGCAGGTCCGCGAACTCGGCGCGGCGGTCGACTCCACCCATCTCGTTCCCGAACCCATCAGCATGGACCTCGTCCGGAGCGCCGACGCCGAGGAGCGCGCGGACGTGGTGTACGCCCGCGACCTCGACGAGCACGCGAACGTCGAGAGCTTCCTCCTCGCGCTCGCGGAGCTCCGCGACAAAGACTGGTCCGCCGTCGTCGTCGGCGACGGCCCCGAGCGCTCGACGGCCGAACAGACCGCCCGCGACCTCCGCATCGACGACCGCGTCGAGTTCCTCGGCGAACTCCCCGCGGACGAGGCGGTGCCCATCATGAAGGGCGCGCACGTCTTCGCGCAGACCGCGACGGTCGAACCGTTCGCGACGAACCTGCTGTGGGCGCTCGCCTGCGGCTGTGTGTCCATCGTCGAGTACCAGGCCCGGTCGTCGGCCCACGAACTCGTCGAGGGGCGCGAGCGCGGGTCGCTCGTCACGAGCCCCCAAGAGCTGGCGGACGAAATCGTCGCCGCCCGCAGGTACGACCACGAGACGGTCGACGACGACTTCGCCGCCTACGACTTCCGGCGGGTCATCGAGCAGTACGAATCGATATACGAGACCGAGCGCGACGACTACGGCTTCTTCTGAGTCGGCCATCGCGCCGGCGGCTGTCGCGGCGACGACCGAACTCGGGCGAGCGCGGCCGCTCGCAACTGGTGAAAATCGAGAGGCGCGACGGCCGCGTCAGTCCTGGACGTCGTAGTCGCCGCCGTACTTCATGAAGAAGTACGCGAGGCCGAGCGTCGCGATCATCGCGAACGTCGTCGCCACGCCGAGGGACTTCGCGCTGTCGGGGACCTGCGGGAGGCTCGACCCGCCGCCACCGCCGGTGCTGACGGTCGGCACGTCGCCGCCGACGGCGACCGCGCCGAGCATGCCGAGCGCCTCGTGGGGCACGCAGTGGTACTTCGTGATGCCGGCGTCGCCCTCCTCGAAGGTGTATTCGTAGGTGCTTCCGGCCTCGGAGACGGCCGCGCCGGAGTCGAGCGACGCGCCCTCGCTCGCGACGACGTTGTGGCCGCCCCCCTCGCCGGTCCACTCCCAGGTCACGGTCGTGCCGGTGTCTATCCAGGCGCCGGCGGGGGAGAACGCGAGGTTCCCGCCGTTACCTTCCGCGCCCACTTCGATGGTGACCTCGCTTTGGCCGCGGAGGTCTTCGTAGCCTCCGTCGATACCGTCGATGTGGCCGCCGAAATCTGGTTCTTCCGTCTGCGCCGCGGCCGTTCCGGAAGTGGCGGCGACCGCCGCGCCGCCAGCGGCCGCCCCGAGGAACGCCCGCCGAGACATATCCACGTTGCCGTCGGTCATGTCCGCCGCTTGGTGTGGGCCTGTAGTGAATACTTTGGTTCTCGTCCGCCGGTCGGGGGTGCCGCGCCTCGATATAGGGGGATATCCCCGCGATGTCGGCCGCGCCGCCGTCGGCGTCGTTCGCGTCTGCGCCGGGAGGTCGCCGACAGGGACCGTCTACAGCGTGTAGTCGAACTCGCCCGTCTCGCTCTCCAAGAACGCCGTCAAGAGGTCGATGTAGGCGACGACGTCGTCCTCGTGGACGCTTTCTGTGACGGTGTGGAGATAGCGCGTCGGCATCGAAATCGCGCCGACGGGCTTCGCGCCGTAGGTGTTCTGGAAGCCGCCGGTGTCGGTGCCGCCCGCGGGGAGCAGTTCCATCTGGTAGGCGATGTCGTTGTCCTCGGCCACGTCCTGGAGGCGGCGGTGGACCTTCGGGTTGGCGATGGCGCTTGAGTCCTTGAGCTTGATGCCCGCGCCCTCGCCGAGTTTCGTGACGTGGTCGGCGGGGTCGAAGCCGGGCACGTCGTTGGCGACGGTGGTGTCGAGGCCGAGCGCGAGGTCGGGGTCGAGGTCGACGCCGAGCGCCTGCGCGCCGCGGAGGCCGACTTCCTCCTGGACCGTCGCGGCGAAGTGAATCGTCACCTCGGGGTTCTCGACGCGCCGGGCGGCCTCAAGCATGGCGAACAGGCAGACGCGGTCGTCGATGGCCTTGCCCGTCACGTGGTTCCCCATGCGGACGGTCGTCTGCTCCATCGTCACGAGGTCGCCGACGGAGACGGTCTCCTCGACGGTGTCGGCGGGCAGGCCGAGGTCGACGTACACGTCCTCGACTTTCGGCTCCTTCTTCTTCTGTTCTTCAGTCAGCGTGTGCGGGGGGACCGAACCGATGACGCCGGTGAGGTCCTCGTCTTCCGCGTGGACGGTCACGCGCTGGGCCTTCAGGACGCGGGGGTCCCAGCCGCCGAGGGCGTCGAGTTGCAGGAAGCCCTCGTCGTTGACGTGGCGGACCATGAAGCCGATTTCGTCCATGTGGGCGGCGACGGCGACCTCGTAGTCGCTCTCGCCCTCGATAGTGCCGACGACGTTGCCCATCGCGTCGACGCGGACGGTGTCGGTCGTCGCTTCGAGGTCCTCGCGGACGAGCGCGCGGATTCGGTCCTCGTAGCCCGGGACGCCGCTGGTCTCGGTGAGCTGTTTCAGGCGGTCGAAATCGAAGTCCATGCGAGTGCATGAATTGCCGGTGTAGATAAGTGCATCAGTCCCGGGCGGTCGTGCCGACACCGCGACCGCCCGCCGCGCCGTCTCGGAAGAACTCTAAATATGATCTTTGTTTTTCCGGAACCCTTTTCCACTTCTCTCCGAAGGTACACAGTATGTCCGACACCGAATCTCAGCTCCGCGAGCAGTTCATGGACGCGTTCGAAAACGCCGATTTCCCCGTGAAGAACCAGATGTCGCTCGTCCCCGCGCTCCCGAACGGTCCGGGCACGAAGTTCAAGACGGACGAGGTGACCGTCACGGCGATGGAGCTGGCCGCGAAGCTCGGTAAGCATCAGGACTTCCCGTACGAGGACGCCGAGAGCCTCGTCGACGACATCATCGCCGGCCTCAAGGCCGAAGGCGTCATCTGAGTTCGGCCGTCGCGTGACCGAGACCAAACGCGCGCTCTGGGACCGCTTCGTCGACCGCTTCGTCGACGCCGCGGACCCGATTTCACTTTTCGAGACGACCGCCGACGGGACCGTCGAGACCATCGCGTACGGTCGCTCCGGCCGGCGGACGCTCCGCCGCGGCGAACGCATGGAGCGCCGGCTCCGCGAGGCCGGCGGCCGCGTCGTCGCCGACTACGACCGCCGCGAGGGTCGCTACGGGGGCCTCGTCTACATGATGTACTCCCTCGACGGCGACGAGGTCGTCCCCCGGTACCTCGGCAAGTGCGGGAAGTTCGGCGCGTCCGGCACCGACCTCAACAGCAACCTGAAGAACGTCGACACCAACGACGGCAAGCTCGCGCGCTGGGGCTACGGGAACTACTACCACTTCGGCGACCTCTCGTCGGCCGCCTTCCGCGGCGACGGCCCGGGCAAGTACGACCGCTGGCTGGACGCGCTGTTCGCTTCGACCGACCCGCCGCGGCTCCGCGAGCCGGTGTACTTCTGGGTCGAACCGTGGGCGGTCGGCACCGAGGGGCCGTACCCCGACACGCGGCCGTACCTCGAAGAACTGGAGTACCAGCTCATCGGCATCGCCTTCGAACTGTATCCCGAGCGCCTGCTCAACACCGAGGGCGTGCCGACGAACCCCGAGGCGTACGCGAAGATGCGCGGCTGGACCGACCGCGAGGACGCGCGGCTTTCGGACTTCTGACACCCAAACCGATTTCTCGTCGCCGGGGCAATTCGAGGTATGCGAACGTACGACATCGAGCGCTACCTGAACATCAGGAGCGCCTACGGCGCCTCGTTCTCTGCCGACGGCGAGCGCCTGTCGTTCCTCATGGACACGACGGGCGTCCCGCAGGTCTGGACGGTCGATTCGCCCGGCGCGTGGCCCGAACAGCGGACGTTCTACGAGGAGCGCGTCACCTTCGCCTCGTGGTCGCCCGAGCGCCCCGAAGTCGCCTTCGGCATGGACAACGGCGGCAACGAGCGCGCGCAGTTGTTCCGGCTCGAACCCGACACCGGCGTCATCGAGAACCTGACAGAACACCCGGACGCCAAGCACCGCTGGGGCGGCTGGAGCCGCGACGGCGAGCGGTTCGCGTTCACCTCGAACCGCCGCGACAACGCCGTCTTCGACGTGTACGTGCAGGCTCGGGACGGGACCGGCACCGACGCCGAACTCGTCCACGAGGGCGACGGCTGGCTCACCGTCGGCGGGTTCTCGCCCGACGACTCGAAGCTCATCGTCCAGGAGGCGTACTCGAACTTCGACCAGGACGTGTCCGTTCTCGACCTCGCCACCGGCGAGCTGACCCACCTCACGCCGCATCAGGGGACGGTTCGCTTCCAGAGCCCCGAGTGGGGCCCCGACGGCGAGAACGTCTACATGGTGACCGACCGCGGGAGCGACACGCTCGAACTCGTCCGCTACGAGCTCGCCTCCGGGGAGTTCACGACCGTCGAGACCGGCGGCGACCACGAACTGGAGGGCATCAGCATCGACCACGACTCGCGTCGGCTCGTCTACTCGCGGAACGTCGAGGGCTACACGGAACTCACCTTCGGCGAACTCACCGCGCCCGACCGCATCGACGCGCTCCCCCAGCCCGACCTGCCGAACGGCGTCGCCGGCGGCGTCTCGTTCTCGCCGGACGGCGAGCGCGCCGCGGTCACCGTCACCGCCAGCGCCGACACCGCCAACGTCTACGTGGTCGAGTTGGCCACGGGCGACGCCGAGCGGTGGACGCTCGCGGCGACGGCCGGTATCCCGCGGGACACGTTCGTCCCGCCCGAACTCGTCCGGTATCCGACGTTCGACGGCCGCGACATTCCGGCGTTCTTCACGCTCCCCGAGGAGTCGCCCGAGGGCGAGACGCCCGTCATCGTGGACATCCACGGCGGCCCCGAGTCCCAGCGCCGGCCGTCGTTCTCGTCGGTCAAGCAGTACTTCCTCTCGCGGGGCTACGCCTACTTCGAGCCGAACGTCCGCGGCTCCGCGGGCTACGGGAAGGCCTACGGCCACCTCGACGACGCGGAAAAGCGGATGGACTCCGTCGCCGACGTCGAGGCCGCCGTCGAGTGGCTCCACGACCACCCGGCGGTCGACCCGGACAAAATCGTCGCCATGGGCGGCTCGTACGGCGGGTTCATGGTGCTCGCGGCGCTGACCGAGTACCCCGACCTGTGGGCCGCCGGCGTCGACATCGTCGGCATCGCCAACTTCGTGACGTTCCTCGAAAACACGGGCGACTGGCGGCGCGAACTCCGCGAGGCGGAGTACGGGTCGCTCGACGACGACCGCGAGTTCCTCGAATCCATCTCGCCTATCAACAACGTCGAGAAGATTCGCGCGCCGCTTTTCGTCCTCCACGGCGAGAACGACCCGCGGGTGCCGGTCAGCGAGGCCCACCAACTCGTCGAGGAGGCGAGGGAACACGCCCACGTCCGCGAACTCATCTTCGACGACGAGGGCCACGGCTTTACCAAACTGGAGAACCGCATCGAGGCGTACTCTCAGATAGCCGATTTCCTCGACGAGTACGTCCGGAGCGCGCCCGCCGCGGACGACTGAGCCGGACCTACCTTATTTTCCGTTAGAGTCAAAGCGCGGGACGCCGAACCCCCGTCTATGAGCGCGGACTCCGAACAGCGAACGATCCGGTGTCTCATCGCCAAGGTGGGACTGGACGGCCACGACCGCGGTGCACACGTCATCTCTCGCGCCTTCCGCGACGCGGGATTCGAAGTCATCTACTCGGGGCTGCACCGCGCCCCGGACGAGATTATCCAGGCGACGGTCCAAGAGGACGTCGACGTGCTCGGCATCTCTATCCTCTCCGGCGCGCACAACACGCTCGTCCCGAAGGTGATGGCGGGCCTCGAAGAGTACGGCGCGCTCGACGACACGCTCGTCATCGTCGGCGGCATCATCCCCGAAGAGGACCGACCCGGTCTCCTCGAAGAGGGCGTCGACGCCATCTTCGGCCCTGGCACGCCGATGCAGGAGACCATCGACTTCGTGAAGGAACACGCGCCCGAGCGACCGTGACGATGAGCCGGGCGGTCGAATCCGACCTCGTCGAGCGCCTCCTCGACGGCGAGCACCGGGCGCTCGCGCGGGCCATCACGAAAATCGAGTCGCAGTCGCCCGGCTATCGGGACATCGTCTCGGAGCTCCACGCGCACACGGGCGGCGCGTCCGTCGTCGGCATCACGGGCAGTCCGGGTGCGGGCAAGTCCACGCTCGTGGACAAGCTTGCGAAGCACTACCGCGACCAGGGCGAGACGGTCGGCGTCATCGCGGTCGACCCCTCCTCGCCGTACACCGGCGGGGCCGTCCTCGGCGACCGCATCCGCATGGCCTCGAACGTCGGCGACATGGACGTGTTCTTCCGGTCGATGAGCGCCCGCGGCCAGCTCGGCGGCCTCTCGACCGCCACCGCGGACGCCGTGAAGGCGCTCGACGCCTTCGGGAAAGACCGCATCATCATCGAGACGGTCGGCGCGGGGCAAAACGAGGTGGACGTGGTGAAGACCGCGGACACGGTCGTCGTCCTCGTCCAACCCGGCAGCGGCGACGACGTGCAGATGCTCAAGGCGGGCATCCTCGAAATCGGCGACCTGTTCGTCGTCAACAAGGCCGACATGGAGGGCGCGTCGCGCACCGTCGCCGAGCTACAGGAGATGATTCACCTCCGCGACGACCCGCGGGCGAACCTCGATACGGGCCACCACGGGGCCGAGGCGTTCGACGACGCCGGGCACGGGGGCGACCACGGCGGGCACGCCGACACGGGCGGCTCCGAGTCGGAAGGCGGCGCTGACGCCCCCGACGCCACCGACGACGAACCGCTCGTCTGGACGCCGCGGGTCCTCGAAACCGTCGCCACGACCGGCGAGGGAATCGACGAGTTGGTCGAGACGCTGGACGACCACCGCGACTACCTCGACGCCTCCGGCGAGTTGGCGGAGAAGGCCCGCAAGCGCGCCGGCGAGGAGATTCGACAGCTCCTCCGAAGCGACGTGAACCGGCTCCTCGAAGCCGAACTCGACCGTCGCGGCGGCGTCGAGGAGTTCGCCGAGGCCGTCGTCGAAAAGGAGACCGACCCGTATGCGGTCGCCGAAGACGTGCTCGAACCGCTCCGGGAGTGTCTGGACGACCGGGACGACTGACGTTGAGGCGACCCGGACGCGGACGGGACGCCCCCTCGCCCGCAACCCCGCCACGGGCGGGCGAATTAAGGCCACCGCGCGCCATCTACGTGACATGAAACTCCGACGAGCCATCGGACTGGCCGCCGCGGGCGTCGGTCTCACCGCCGCGACCAACGCGGCCCTCTCGAAGCGCGTTGGCCCCCTCGAACCGCCGCTGTCCGGGACTCACGGGACGTACCGCTGGCGCGGCATGGACGTGTCGTACGTCGAAGCCGGAGACGAGGACGACCCGACGCTCGTCCTCCTCCACGGTATCAACGCCGCGGGGTCGGCCGGCGAGTTCCGCGAGGTGTTTTCCGACCTCGCAGAGGAGTACCACGTCGTCGCGCCGGACCTCCCCGGCTTCGGCCTGTCGGACCGCCCGGCGCTGTACTACTCGCCCGCGCTCTACGAGGACTTCGTCGGCGACTTCCTCGCCGAGTACGACGACCCCGCGGTCCTCGCCTCGTCGCTCACCGCGGCCTACGCCGTCGCCGCCGCGGACCGGGACGACGTGTCGGTCTCGCGGTTCGTCCTCGTCTGTCCCACGTCGCGCGGCGGCCCCGACCCCAAGGAGTGGCTCCGCGAACTCGTCCGCGCCCCGGTCGTCGGCGAGGCGCTTTTCAACGTCGTCGCCTCCCGGCCGTCGATTCGCTACTTCAACGCCGACCACGGCTACTACGACCCCGAGAAGGCGGGCGAGGAGTGGCAGGAGTACGAGTGGCGCACCGCCCACCAGGAGGGCGCGCGCTTCGCGCCGGCGTCGTTCATCTCCGGCTACCTCAACACCGACATCGACCTCGCGGAGGCGCTGTCGTCCCTCGACGCGCCGACGACGCTCGTCTGGGGCCGCGAGAGCGACATCACGCCGCTGAAGCGGGGTCGGGACCTCGCGGACGCCGCGGACTGCAGGCTCGTCGTCTTCGACGACGCGATGTTGCTCCCGCACGTCGAGTTCCCGAACGCCTTCGTCGACACCGTCCGCAACGCCCTCGACTGAGCGGGACCGAAGCCGCGGCCGCGGCCACGAGCCGAACCGACCCCAACCCGAACCAACCACCCGAACTGAACCGATGCTCGACTCCCTGTCGCTGTTCTCGCTGTTCCTGTACGGAGCCGTCGCGCTCCTCGCGGCCGGCTTCTGGGCGTGGCTCCTCGGCTCGTACGTCTTCGGCTGGCGCTCGCCGCTGGAGGCCGTCGAGGCGCGCGAGAAATAACGTGCAGCGGTGCGGCGCTACTCGCTCGCGGGTCGGAACACGAGCAACTGCTCGCCGGTGGTCGCGTTCGTGCCCGTGCCGACCGAGACGGCCCTGCCGAGGTCGACCTCGTCGGCGGGCAGGTCGCGGACGACGCCCGTGAGTTTGACCGGGCCGAACGACGCGATGGCCGTCACGTAGGGCGCTTCGTCGGCGAACTCCGGCGCGGGGACGTGCACCTCGGTGAAGGTGAGTATCTCGCCCGTCCCGGGGAGCGGTTCCTCGGTCAACTCGGCTGCGCCGCAGTGCGGGCAGGAGCGCCGCGGCGGGAGCGACCCGTGACCGTCGGGACACGCGAGGTAGTAGCCCTCGCCGTCCGCGACTGCGGCCAGCCACTCGTCGTAGCCGGTGTCGGTCATCGGTCCACCTCCAGGACGTGGACGACCGCGCTGGCGACGGTCCCGCCCGCGTTGTGGGTGACGCCGACCCGAGCGTCGGGGACGGCGTCGCTGTTGCCGTGGTCGCCGCGCAGGAGCTTCGTCATCTCGACGATTTGGGCGGTTCCCGTCGCGCCGACCGGGTGGCCCTTCGCCTTGAGGCCGCCCGAGAGGTTCACCGGGAGGTCGCCGTCGCGGGTCGTCTCGCCGCGGGCGGCCGCGCCGACGCCCTCGCCGCGGTCGTAGAGGCCGAGCGATTCGAGCGCGAGCACCTCGGCGATGGTGAAACAGTCGTGGACCTCGGCCACGTCAACGTCCTCGGGGCCGATGCCGGCGTCGGCGTAGGCGGCGTCGGCGGCGTTCGTCGCGGCGGGCGTCCGCGCGAGGTGGGGTCTGTCCTGAAGTGCGGCCTTGTCGCCGCCCTGTCCCGACCCGGTGACGGTGACGGGCGCGTCGAGGCCGTGGCGCTCGGCGTAGTCGTCGCTGACGAGGACGACCGCGCTCGCGCCGTCGGTGATGGGACAGGCGTCGTAGAGGGAAAGCGGGTCGGCGACGACCGGGCTTTCGAGCGCGTCGTCGACCGTGATTTCGCGGTGGAACTGCGCGTAGTCGTTCTGCATCGCGTTGGCGTGGTTCTTCACCGCGATATGCGCGAGGTCCTCGCTGTCGCCGCCGAAGGCGTCGAAGTACGCGCGGGCCATGAGCGCGTACGCGCCGGGGAACGTGACCCCCGCGCGGACCTCGAACAGCTCGTCCGCGGCGATGGCGAGCGACTGGGTCACCTCGGCGGTGCCGAGGTTGTTCATGCGCTCCATGCCGCCGGCGAGGACCACGTCGGCCGCGCCGCTCCGAATCGTCGCGACGGCCTGCCGGAAGGCGACGCCCGCGGAGGCGCAGGCCTGCTCGTAGCGGGTCGCGGGGCAGTCGAGGCCGGCGGCCTCGGCCATGACCGGCCCCTGATGGCCCTGCTTCTCGGCGAGTTCGCCCATGAAGTTGCCGTAGAAGAGTTCCTCGTAGTCGTCGCGGGAGACGCCGGCGTCCTCGCGGGCGGCGAGGGCGGCCTCCGCGAACAGGTCGCGGCCGGTTCGCTCGGGGTGACTGCCGAACTTCGTCAGTCCGACCCCGGCGATTCGCACGTCGGTCATGAATGAACGTACGTGATAGATGGTCCTTGAACCTGCCGCTCGCCCGCGGTCCGCCCCGCGCCTCGTCCCTCTCATTCCCGCGCTCGCGGCCGCGACCCGGCGGGCCGCGGTCCCCATCGACGTCGGTCGGTTTTCGCCCTCGACTGACGCTCGTTTTCGACCCATCGCAACGGTTACCACGGCCCCGCGAGACGGTCCACTATGAGTGACTGGATAGGCGACACGTTCACCAGCGAGGTCGGCTGGAACCACCTGGAGCGACTCGTCGACATCGGCAACCGGATGACCGGCTCGCCCGGCGAGCGAGAGGCGATGGAGGCGACCCGAGACGCCCTCGACCGCGTCGGCGCGCGGAACGTCCGCATCAACCCCTTCGAGATTCAGGGCTGGGAGCGCGGCGACAGCGCCGTCTACGCCGCCGACACCACGCAGGACTGCATCGCGCTCCCGCGCAGTCCCGCCGGCACCGCGAGCGGCGAACTGGTCGACCTCGGCTACGGCCTGCCCGAGGACTTCGACCGCGACCTCTCGGGGAAGGTCGTCGTCGTCTCCACGACGGTCCCCGACCACTACGACCGCTTCATCCACCGCCGCGAGAAGTACTACTACGCCGTCGAGGCCGGCGCGGCCGCGTTCGTCTTCGCCAACCACGTCCCCGGCCAACTCCCGCCCACGGGGAGCGTCGGCACCGCAGAGGCCCCCATCGGCGACATCCCCGCCGTCGGCGTGAGCAAGGAGGTCGGCGCGCGCCTCCGCCGTCGGTTCGACGGCGACGAGGTGACCGTCGACGTGACCTGCGAGACGCCCGCGGCCGAAAGCGGGAACGTCCACGCCGAACTCGGCCCCGACACCGACGATGAGGTGCTCGTCACGAGCCACCTCGACGCTCACGACATCGCCGAGGGCGCGATGGACAACGGCGCGGGCACCGCGATGGTGGTCGAAGTCGCCCGCGCGCTCGCCGCCCGCGAGGACGAACTCGACACGCGCGTCCGCTTCGTCTGCTTCGGCGCGGAGGAAGTCGGCCTCGTCGGCTCCGGGTACGAGGCCGACCGCCTCGGCGACGCTCGGAGCGACGTGAAGGCCATCGTCAACAACGACGGCGTCGTCGCCGGGCGGACGCTCAAGCTCACCACCCACGGCTTCGACGAGCTCGAAGCCGCCGCCGACGCCGTCGCCGAGCGGTTCGACCACGACGTCTCGACGCTCCCCGAACAGCTCCCCCACAGCGACCACTGGCCGTTCGTCGCCCGCGGCGTCCCGGCGTACATGGTCGGCAGCGAAAAGGAGGGCCGCGGCCGCGGCTGGGGCCACACCCACGCCGACACCATCGAGAAACTGGAGTCGCGGACGCTCCGCGAGCAGGCGATTCTCCTCACGGAACTGACCGTCGAGCTCGCCGACGCCGACCGCGAGATACCCCACGCCGACCCCGCGGACATCGCGGCGGCGCTCGAAGCCGAAGACCAAGCGGAAGGCATGAAAGTCACCGGCGACTGGCCGTTCTGAGGCGTCGGCGACGCGGACGGTCCGCGGAATCTCTCTTTCCCACCGCCGGACCGAACCACGAGGGCTTTTATTCGCGGCGGCGTAGCACGGGACGATGCTACGGGGGCTCGCCGCGGGTGGACGACGATGAGATTCGGTATCGTCGGTGACGACTCGGTCGCCACCGCCGTCAGAGCGGCCGGTGCGTCGGTCGAGCCGGAGCCCGCCGACGCGGACGCCGTCGTCGCGGTCGGCGAGTCGGCGCTCTCGGCGGTCGCGCTCGGTGCCGAGTGGTCGTGTCCGGTCGTCCCCGTCGACTGCGCCGCGCCGTGGTCGCCAAAGCGGCACGAACTGGAGTCGCGGCTGTCCGCGTTCGTCGCCGGCGGCGGCCGCGTCGTCGACCACCCGACGCTCTCGGTCGGCGAGGGCTCGTCGGCGCGCGCGCTCTTCGACGCGATGCTCGTCACGAGCGAGCCGGCGCACATCTCCGAGTACGGCGTCGCCCACGCGGAGACGGCGGTCCCCTTCTCGACGGACCCGACCGACGAGTCGCGCGCGGCGGCGCGCTGGACGCCGGTCGACGAGTTCCGCGCCGACGGCGTCGTCGTCGCCACCCCGCTCGGGAGCTCCGGCTACGCGCGCGCCGCGGGCGGTGCGGTCGTCGGCCCCGCCGCCGGGCTGGCCGTCGTTCCCGTCTCGCCCTACGCGACCCAGACGAACTCGTGGGTCCTCCAACCCCCGGTTAGACTGTCGGTCGAACGCGACGACGCGCCCGTCTCGCTCGTCGCCGACGACGAGGTCGTCCGGGAGATACGCCCGTTCGAGTCGGTGGTCATCGACCGCGACGGGAGCGTCCCGATTCTCGTCGAGTGAGCGCGGGGCGGTTCGACGCCGTCGCCGAGCGGCGACGCTCGACGCGGCGAAAATACGTGTTCCTCGTGAGCGATGCGAGCGCGGCGACGCGGAGAAGACTGCGTCGCGTGCTTAGACGATGAGATTCCAGTAGTCCGAGACGACGAAAAACAGGCTCTGGAACGCGGCGTACAACAGCACGAGCGTCGCGGCGACGAGCGACCCGTTCGGGCGTTCGAGCGGCTTGTCCGTCCGAGCCTCGACTTTGCGCGCTTCGAACTCGAAGAAGTCGGTGACGAACATCCCGACGACCAGCACGGTCAGCACCATGCCGCCGTGCGGTTCGACGAGCAGATAGAGGAACGAGGCCAACACGACCGCGCCCGACGTAATCGAGTGCGGGAGGTACCGAGAGACGGCCTCCTCGCCACCCTCCTCGGCCTGCCGGACGTGCGACCGATGGGCGAGAAAGCGCGTCGCGAAGTTAGCGAGCACGAGCGCGAGCGCCAGGTGCGGGACGATCGGTTCGACCGCCGTCAACTGATCGAGCGGGACGAGGAACTGTAGTGGGTGCATACAGGACCGTCGGGGCGAGACTCATTAGAGTTTTTCCAATCCGACGCGGTAGGTCGACCGAAGCGCGACCGCTATCGTGAGGGGGTTCTTCCGCGACTCGAATCGAGATGAGAGGAGAACTGACCGCGCCTCGGCCGGCTTACTGCGCGTTGCGGCGCTCTTCGAGCGCGGACATGATCTGGTGGCCCGCGGGGATGAGCACCCAGAAGGTGAGCGCGCCGAGGAGCGCGAACCAGAGGAACACGTCCATCAGCGTGACGCCGATGACGTTGAACAGTCCCTCGGTCGCGCCGGACGACAGCGGCTCGATGAGCTGTTTGCTGCTCTCGAAACTGCTCGTCCGGTACCACGACGCGAGCACCAGCCACGCGAGTCCGGACCCGGTCAGGATACCCAGTCCCTTGATGAATTCGTCAGCCATTGTTCGAGTCTTCGCCGGAGTCCTCTTGAGACTTTCCCATTCCTCGGGCGCGGAATCGGGTCCCGAGCGTGTAGACGACCGCGCCGAACGCGATGACGCTCAGCCCGACGACCGCGAGCGCCGTGCTGAGGAGGCCGTCGGCGACGCCGATGCCGAGCGCGCCGAGCGCGGCGGCGACGACCGCGCGGAGGGCGCTCACTTGGAGCGTCGCGGCGTCGAGGAAGACGAATCCGAGGACCACGCTGACGACGGCGATGAGCGTCGAAAAGACGGTGATCGTCTTGTAGAGCCGCATGGGAACGACGATGTCGCGGCGGCCGCGCCGCGTCTCGTCGCTCTCGCGGAGTCGGTCGGTCGCGTCGCTGTCTGTCATTGGTGGCGCTAAGAGGGGACAGGTGGTAGTGGTTCCGCTCTATTTCGGCGGACGAAGCCGGTAGTAGCGGCGGTTGAGGTTGTACATGTACCCCTCGCGCATCGTCTTCAGCACCGCGTAGGTGATGGTCCCGAAGACGAACGGGAGCAGGAACGTCAGGTCGAACAGCAGGTCGACGTTCATGGGCATGAGGTTCTTGATGGCCAGAAGCGAGATGGTCAGCGCGAACACCACGCCGAAGACGCCGACCGCCGACCAGAACGGCTGCTCGACGGGGCGTCGGGCCGAGCCCTTGTTCAGGAAGGGCACGATGGCGATGAAGCCCACGACGACGACGTTCGCCAGCACGCCGTACGTGCGGTCGGCCATCAGCATCTGATCGCCCAGAATGGCGATCTCGGGGTTGAGGGGGCCGAGTTTGAGCAGGCCGAACGACCAGTAGAGATACCAGTCGGGCAGGATGACCGCCGGCGTGGTCGACGGGTTCGCCGGGGCCCCGATGTGCGGCGGCATCGTCGCCGAGAGGAACAGGATCATCCCGACGAAGAACGACGCGATAGAGAGGTTGCGGACGGTCTCGTGGGGCCACGTGGGGAACGCGAGCACGTCGCGTTCGACGTAGTCGGACTCCGTGCGGAGGTCCTGGTCTTCGCGGCGTGCGCGCTCGAAGTACTCGTAGGTAAGCCGAGAGAGGCCGGTCTTGCGAGCCTTGCGCTCGCTCCACGTCGGCGTCTCGTCGTCCGGGGCCACGATGCCCGCGCCGTCGGATCGAATCTCCTCGTTTTCGGGTTCGTTGTCGCTCATAGTTGTCACCTCAGTGCGGCTCCGCGATGCCCTGCACCCACACGATACCGATGTGAATCGCGATGAGCGTCGTCACGACGAACGGGAGCAGGAACACGTGAATGATGTACATGCGCTGTAGCGTCGACTGGCCCAGCGAGAAGCCGCCGAACAGGAGCTGTGCGACCCACTCGCCGGCGAGCGGAACCGACAGCGCCATCTCGACGCCGATCTGACCGGCCCAGAACGCGAGCTGGTCCCACGGCAGGAGGTATCCGGTGTACCCGAACACCATCGTCAGGCTGATCAGGACGATGCCGAGGAGCCAGTTCAGCTCGCGGGGTTCCTTGTACGACCCCGTGAAGTAGACACGGAGCATGTGTAGGAACACGGCCGCGACCATGACCTGCGCCGACCAGCGGTGGACGGAGCGGAGCATGAAGCCGAACTGCAGGTCGCGCATGATGAACTCGATACTGTTGTAGGCCGTGGTCGGGTCGCCGGTCGTCGCGGGCGAGTAGTAGAACCCGAGAAGGGCCCCGCTAATCGCCGCGACGACGTACGCGAGCGTCGAGAACAACCCGAGCGTGTACAGCGGATACCAGTACCAGAACTTGTTGTCGAGGTTGTACTGCTCGGTGTGGCTCTTCGGCATCTGGAGGTTGACTCGGTAGTAGAGCGTCTCCAGAAGTTCCAGATAATCGACGATGCGGAGTCGCTTATCCAGCCAGATGAGCGTGGTGAGGAAGGTGGCCTCGACCGGGGTGAGGTCCTTCTTTTTCATCCAGGCCTTGTGGTCGTAGTCGTCTTTGCGTTCGAGACTCATTGTTTATCGCTTGTAGTAGGGGTACACCGCGCGCTTGACCTGTTCCCACGCGTCGTCGCTGCTGAGGGTGACACCGTCGGCGTCCTCCTCGCGGACGTAGAGGTCTTCCCACTTGCGACGCCGCTTTTTGACGATCATCACGTCGGGGAGGAACTCCTTGCGGTACAGCGCGAGGATGAACGCGAGGTCCACGAAGACGACGGCGAGGATGCCGCCGAGGAACATGTTCCCCGTGTCCCTCAGTCCCCAGCCTGAGACGAAGCCGTACGTGAAGAGGAACACGAACACGACCTCGATAATCGTCAGGAGGACGATTGCGATGGCCGCGGCGGTGCTCTCTCGCGCCGGTTCGTATCGGTGAATGTCGCCGTACGTACTGCCGGTCGAGGACATTATTCGCCACCTCCAGTGTTACCCGTATTTGGGGACTCGCCGTACTTCAAGATGAAGAACGTGTAGATGACGGTGACGAGGATGCCCAGAATCGTCGCCGACCCGACCCAGTGTGCCTGAATCGGGACGCCGAGTTCGTCCAGTTCCTTCTCGCCGCCACCGCCGGTGCTCACCGTCGCCACGTCGCCGCCGACGGCGACTGCCCCGAGCATGCCGAGCGCCTCGTGAGGCACGCAGTGGTACTTCGTGATACCACCGTTCTCGAAGGTGAACTCGTAGGTGCTTCCGGCCTCGGAGACGGCCGCGCCGGAGTCGAGCGACGCGCCCTCGCTCGCGACGACGTTGTGGCCGCCGCCTTCGCCGGTCCACTCCCACGTCACGGTCGTACCGGTGTCGATCCAGATGCCAGCCGGTGCGAACGCAAGGTTCCCGCCGTTGCCGGACGCGCCGACTTCGATTGTGACCTCGCTTTGGCCGCGGAGGTCTTCGTAGCCTCCGTCGACGCCGTCGAGGTGGCCACCGAAGTCGGGTTGAACCTGCGCTCCACCGCCGCCTTCCTGCGCAGCAGCGGTCCCGGCGGCAGCGGTCGCGGCGGCTGTCGCACCGCCAGCCGTTCGGAGAAACTCCCGCCTTTTCATACGGTCGTTCGTCAGGATGGGATGCGCTTAAACCCACCGACTATGCCGTCACGGAGGGTGTTTGCGAGGCGGGTTCGCGTCAGCCTCAGCCCTCAGAACTGTGGGCGTCTCGCTCGGGGGGCTCGATTAACGGCGCGGCGGTTTCGTCCCCGTCGAACGCGGGCACGAACTCGGGCCGCGAGTCGCCTTCGAGCCCCATGACGCGGAGACGGTCGCGGTACTCCTCGGCGCGGAAGCGGTCGGACAAGCGGGCGTTCGCGACGACGACGAAGAGGAAGATGCCGATGACGAGGAAGCCCAGCCCGGCGAGCGGCGCGATAATCGAATCGAGGTCGGGGAGGACGAGCCACGCGCCGATGAGCGCGAAGCCGCCGAGCAACTGGCCGAACGCGACGATTTGGAGCATCCGATTCCCGAAGTCGCCGGTTCCCTGTGCGACCTCGTCGGGTTCGGGGAGCCTGACAGTCTCGGGCGCGTTGTTCACCTCGAAGTCCTCCATCGAGCAGAGCGCGACGGTCGGTTTCACGTCGCGGAGCACGGTGCCTTCGCCCTCGACGCTCCCGTCGGGGTAGACGACGGCGTAGCCCTCGTCGGAGTACGCGAGAATCCGGGGCTCGCCGTCTTCGGTCACGCGTTCGAGGACGGCGAACACCTCGCGAATCGCGACGCGGTAGCGGAGCTCCTGTTCGACGCGGTCGAGTAGCTCCTCGCCGACGACCCACGAGTCGGGGTCGAACGCGGCGTCCCACTCCTCGGGGGTCATCTTCGCCATGTCGGCCGGGCCGAAGTTCTCGAAGTCGTACTTGGCTTCGACCTCCTCGCGGAGGGCCGCGAGCTCCGCGTCGGACATCGCGGCGTCGGCGTCCGCGTCCGGCGACGTGTCGTCGTCGGCCGGGGCGGAAGACGAGTCTGACATCGCCCCGGAGTAGGGTCCACGCCGGTAAACGTGTTCCGACCCCGAACCGCGCCTCGTCGCGTGTGGCTCGCCGTGCGACGCTCCGAAACGTGGCGTCCAGTTGGTCCGGCGCTCGAACCCGGGGCGTCGACCCCGGCGCTCGGAGTCCGCCGAGTGGTCCAGCGCTCGAACGGAGCGCCGCGCATCGGTCCCTTTAGGCCGACCGGGTCCCAACGCCGTGCGATGGCAGACGAGACGACCCTCGCCACGCTCGCCGCGATCACCGTCACGGCCAGCTTTCCGTTTTACCTCTACGGCGCGTGGATAATGATCGACGCCGAGACGGTGTCGTGGGACGTGCTCGTCTACCACCTCAAGATAATCTTCCCCGGGCTCGTGTTGAACACGGTCCCGGTCGTCACGTGGATGCTCCCGCGGCTCTTTCAGCAGCTCAACGGGCTCAGCGCCCTCCACGCGATTCTCGGCCTGCAGGCGTACGCGATGCTCGTCTTCGCGCTCACGGGCATCGTCCGCATCTTCCAGGCCAAGTGGGAGGCCGACCTCTACCGCGACCCGGACCCGGACGTGTCGCTCGACGACCTCCACGAGAACATGGGCGCGTGGCGCGGCCGCCTGCGGGTCGGCGTCTTCGGCTACGTCGTCTTCTGGATTCTCGCGTGGCTGCTCGGCATCTATCGCTACCTGAGCGGCTACGTGTTGGGCTGAGCGCTCACCACGCCTCGCCGCTGGCGAGGTCGACGTCGTGGTCGCGCTTCGAGGAGGGACAGACGTCTTCGAGCACGCACGCGTCGCAGTCGGGGTTGCGCGCGTCGCAGACGGCCCGGCCGTGGCTGATGAACAGGTGGGTGAACTGCTGCCAGTCGCGCTCGGGGACGACCGGCATCAGGTCCTCCTCGATTCGTTCGGGGTACTCTTCTTCCGTGAGGCCGAGGCGGCGCGAGAGCCGCTGGACGTGAGTGTCGACGACGATGCCCTCGACGATGTCGTGGCCGTGCTGGAGGACGACGTTCGCGGTCTTCCGGCCGACGCCGGCGAGGTCGGTCAGCGCGGACATGGTGTCCGGAACCTCGCCGTCGTGCTTTTCGATGATGTCCGCGCACGCGGAGCGGATGTACTTCGCCTTGTTGTTGTAGTAGGTGATGGAGCTGATGTCGTCGGCCAGCTCTTCTTGGTCGGCGGCGGCGTAGTCCGCGGCGTCGTCGTACTTCTCGAACAGCTCCGCGGTGACCTTGTTGACGCGCTCGTCGGTACACTGCGCCGAGAGCATGACGGCGATGAGCAGTTCGAGGCGGTTCGAGTAGGAAAGCGAGATGGTGGTGTCGGGGTACTCCTCGTACAGTCGGTCGAGGACCTCCTCGGCCTGCGCCTCGCGGCTTTCGAGTGGCGTGCCCATGCCCGTGGGTTCGACCCGGTCGGTTTCAGTCGTTCGGGTTGGGCCGATCGCCGGAGCCGAAATACCGACGATTTATGATTCACGACCGCGACCGACCGGGTATGTCCGCGCTCGAACTCCCCGGCCGACGCGAATCGTGGCTGACCGCGGCCGCGACGCTCGGCGGGTACGGTCTCATCCTCGCCGCGATGTTCCTCGCGCTTTTCGTCCTGCCGTACTTCGCGTTCGCCGCGTAGCCACTCCGCGGTCGGCGTCGCGCGAAAAGTGAATTCGAACGGAGTCGAAACGCGAACTCGGGCGGAACGAAAACGTGGCTCGCGCGTCGGTTACGCGAACGCGCGCGAGACTTCCGCCTCGTCCGAGGATTCCTGCTGAATCTTCTCCCAGGCGTCGAGGAAGTCCTGCATGAATATCTCCGTGCGGTCGTCGCGGATGGCGAACATCCCCGCCTCCGTACAGACGGCCTTGATGTCGGCACCGGAGGCGTTGTCGGCCATCTCGGCGAGTTCGACGAAGTCCACGTCGTCGGAGACGTTCATCTTCCGGGTGTGGATCTGGAAGATGATCTCGCGGCCGTCCTCGTTCGGCTTGGGCACCTCGATGAGGCGGTCGAACCGACCGGGCCGGAGAATCGCGGGGTCGAGCATGTCGAAGCGGTTGGTCGCCGCGATGATGCGGATGTTGCCGCGCTCGTCGAAGCCGTCCATCTCGGCGAGCAGTTGCATCATCGTGCGCTGGACCTCGGCGTCGCCGGAGGTCTTCGAGTCCGTGCGCTTCGAGGCGATGGCGTCGATCTCGTCGATGAAGATGACGGCGGGCTCGTTCTCGCGGGCGACCTCGAACAGGTCGCGGACGAGCTTCGCGCCCTCGCCGATGAACTTGTGCACCAACTCGGAGCCGGCCATCTTGATGAACGAGGCGTTCGTCTGGTTGGCGACGGCCTTGGCGAGCATCGTCTTCCCGGTGCCCGGCGGGCCGTACAGGAGCACGCCGGACGGCGGGTCGATGCCCACCTTCTCGAACATCTCGGGGCGGTCGAGCGGCATCTCGACCGTCTCGCGGACCTCCTGCATCTGCTCTTCGAGTCCGCCGATGTCCTCGTAGGTCACGTCGGGGCTGTGTTCGACCTGCATCACGCGCGCCCGGACGTCCGTCTCCTTGTCGAGCCGCTTGACGATGGAGAGAGAGTTGTTCACGGCGACGCGCGCGTCGGGTTCGAGCTCCTCGCGCATCTCGTCTGTCACTTCGGTGAGGGCCTCTTGGTTGTTACCGTGCTGCTTGATGATGACCCCCTCGTCGGTGATTTCCTGAACCGTCGCAACGAAGAGCGGCGACTGCTTGAGCTTCTTGTTCTCGTGGGTAAGCCGCTCAAGCTTCTGTTGATACTTGTTGTTCTCGGCGTTCGTGTCGAGGAGCTTGTCGCGCATCTCCTCGTTCTGCGTTTCGAGAACTTCGAGCCGCTCTTGAAGGGCGGTGATCTTCTCCTGCTGCGACGCCGAGTCCTTGTCGTAGGGGAGGTCGACGTCGTCCACAGTATCGGTCATCATCCGGCATAGGGTGCAGGTTCATAAGAGGCTTCGGGTGTGTGAGGGATTCGCCGCCTAGGGCGCGTCTCCCGCCCGGATGACGAGTCTGACACACGTCACATAAATTTCTATCAGTAATAAATCTGGATAGCAAATATTATCTAATAGCATCTCTTGGTGTCTCGTACGATGAGCACTACGGAAGCAGTCGAACGCGAGTCCGAACCCGACGCAGACGACCGCTGGGCGTCGGTTCGGGACATGCCCCCGAGCGCGAAGTTGGTGGCGAAGATTCTCGACTACGAGGACACGCTCACCCAGAGTCAGATCGCCGAGGAATCGCTTCTGCCACCGCGCACCGTCCGATACGCGCTCTCGCGGCTGGAAGACGAGGGCGCGGTCGACTCCCGGTTTTCCTTCTCCGACGCGCGCAAGCGACTCTACACGCTCAACATTTAAGTCCGAACGCGCGGCCACGTCGTCGCATGTCTTCGCCCGCTCCCGACGACGTCGGCCGCGCGCTCTCCGCGCTCGCCGACGCCGACGCCGATATCGACGACCGGCCCGCCGCCCGCCCGCCCGCCGAGGTCGTCGCCGACGCGCGTGGTGCCTTCCAATCGCTTTCTTCCGCCGCCCGCTTTCTCTCCGGCGGCGGCGAACTGACGCTCCGCCGAGCGGTCGGCGAGGCCGCCCGACGCGGGCACCACGACTGCGCGCGTTCCGGGCGGGCGCTCCTCGCGGACCTCGACCGACTGCGCGCCGCGCTCGCCGATGCGGCCGACGAGTCGAATCGGGACCCCCGTGCCGCCGAGGGACGACCGCGGGACCCCGACCACTTCCGCTCCGGTCGCACAACCGTTTTCAGCGGCGGTGTCGAACCGAGTGATAGATGACACGGGTGATACACACCGGCGACACCCACATCGGGTATCAGCAGTACCACTCGCCGGAGCGCCGACAGGACTTCCTCGACGCCTTCGAGCGGGTCGTCGGAGACGCGCTCGACGGGGACGTCGACGCCGTCGTCCACGCGGGCGACCTCTACCACGACCGCCGCCCCGAGCTCCCCGACCTCCTCGGGACGCTCGCCGCGCTCCGCCGCCTCGACGACGCCGGGATTCCCTTCCTCGCTATCGTCGGCAACCACGAGTCGACCCGCGGGGGGCAGTGGCTCGACCTCTTCGAGCGCCTCAGACTGGCGACGAGGCTCGGGCGCGACCCCCACGTCGTCGGCGACGTTGCGTTCTACGGCCTCGACCACGTGCCGCGCTCCCGCCGAGACGAACTCGACTACCGGTTCGAACCCGCCGACGCCGGCCGCGCGGTGCTCGTCGCCCACGGCCTCTTCACGCCGTTCGCGCACGCCGACTGGGAGACGGAAACCGTCCTCGACGAGTCGAACGTCGACTTCGACGCGGTCCTCCTCGGCGACAACCACGTCCCCGACACCGCCGACCTCGGCGGGACGTGGGTGACCTACTGCGGGTCCACCGAGCGCGCGAGTGCGAGCGAGCGCGACCCCCGCGGGTACAACCTCGTCGAGTTCACGCCCGACGCGGTCGACATCCGCCGGCGGACCCTCGAAACGCGCCCGTTCGCGTTCGTCGAGGTCGACCTCGCCGGCGACGAGGGCATCGAGCGCGTCCGTCAGCGCGTCCGCGAGTTCGACGTCGAAGACGCGGTCGTCATCGTCGAACTGCGGGGCGAGGGCGACGCCGTCACGCCCGCGGCGGTCGAATCGTTCGCCGTCGAGGAGGGCGCGCTCGTCGCCCGCGTCAACGACAAACGCGACATCGACGACGACGCCGAACTGGCGGCGGACGTGACGTTCGCCGACCCCGACGACGCGGTGCGCGAGCGGGTCCGCGAGATGGGGCTGTCGAGCGCCGCCCTCGACGTGGACGAGACGGTCCGCGCGAGCACGGTCGCCGACTCGAACGTCCGCGACGAGGTGCGCGAGCGCGTCGAATCGCTCCTCTCGGAGGACCCCGACGCCTTCGTCGCCGCCGAGAGCGAGGGCGAAGGCGAGAGCGGGGACTCGGCGGATACGGCGGTCGCTGAAGACGTTGAAGCCGCCGAAGACGCGGCTGAGACCGAACCCGAGCCGGAGACGACGACCGACACCGACTCGGAGCTGGCTGACGCCGACGCGACGACCGACACCGATTCGGAAACGACCGCCGAACCCGATTCGGAGGCCGCCGCGGAACCGGCGGCGAACCGCGACAGCTCGCTGGGTGATTTCGCGTGAGGTTCACCCACATCGCCATCCGGAACTTCAAGCCCTACGAGGACGCCGAACTCGACCTTCGGGACGGCGTCACGGTCATCCACGGCGTCAACGGCAGCGGCAAGTCGTCGCTCCTCGAAGCGTGTTTCTTCGCGCTCTACGGCTCGAAGGCGCTCGCGGGGACGCTCGAAGACGTGGTGACGACGGGCGCGGACGACGCCGAAATCGCGCTCGAATTCGTCCACGACGGCGGCGAGTACCGCATCGACCGCCGGATTCGCGTCTCCGGCGACCGCGCGACCACCGCCAAGTGCGTCCTCGACGGCCCCGGTGGGACCGTCGAAGGCGCGCGCGACGTTCGACGGCACGTCGCGTCGCTCCTGCGGATGGACGCCGAGGCGTTCGTGAACTGCGCGTACGTCCAGCAGGGCGAGGTCAACAAGCTCATCAACGCGACGCCGAGCCAGCGCCAGGACATGATAGACGACCTCCTCCAGCTCGGGAAGCTCGAAACGTACCGCGAGCGCGCCGGCAACGCCCGGCTCGGGGTCGAGGACGTGCTGACGAAAAAGCGGAGCGTCCTCGAAGACGTCGAGTCGCAAATCGAGGCCAAGGAGGACGCGGACCTCCACGCGACGCTCAACGCGCTCGAATCCGACCTCGACTCCCTCGACGAGGAGATTTCGAACTACGAGGCCCAGCGCGACAAGGCGAAGTCGGCGCTCGACGCCGCCGAGGCGACGCTCGACGAACACGCCGAAAAGCGGGAGCGACTCGACGAAATCGAGTCGGCAATCGAGGACCTGACCGCGAAAATCTCCGCGGACGAGACGAAGCGCGACGACCTCTCGGAGCGAATCCGCGACCTCGACGCCGCCGCCGACGAGCTCGAATCGGATATCGACGACGCCGTCGACCGGGCCGACCTCGCCGACGCGAGCGACGGGGCGATAGCCGACGCGCGAGAGGCGCTTTCGGAGCGCGAATCCGAGCTTCGCGACGACCTCTCGGATGCGCGGACGCGGGCGCAGGCGTTCGAGACGCAGGCCGAACGGCTCGCGGAGCGCGCCGACGACCTCGAATCGCGCGCCACGGAGAAACGCGAGGCCGCCGAGGCCGACGCGGAGACCGCCGCCGAGGCCGAGCGGGAACTCGAATCGTTCCGCGAGACGCGCGCCGAGCTTCGGTCGGCGCTCGACGACGCCGAAGCGCGGTTCGAAGACGCCCCCGTCGACCTCGGCGAGGCCGCGGACCTCCTCGAAGAACGACGGGAGGCGCGGTCCGAGGCCCGCGAGTCGCTCGCGGAGACGGAGACCGAACTGAAGAACGCGCGCGAGCGCCTGGCCGAGGCCGAGCGCCTCCGCGACGCGGGCAAGTGCCCCGAGTGCGGCCAGCCGGTCGAGGGGTCGCCACACGTCGACGCCATCAGCGAGCGCGAGGCCGCGGTCGAGTCGCTGGAGGGCGACCGCGAATCGCTCGAATCGGCGGTCGAGTCGCGCTCGGCGGCCGTCGAAGCGGCCGAGGCGCTGGTCGAAGTCGAGACCCGCGCGAGTTCCCAGCGCGACAAACTCGACCTCGTCGAAGAACGCATCGCCGACCGCGAGGAGACCGTCGAGAGCCGCCGCGAGGCCGCCGCCGAAAAGCGCGAGGCCGCCGCGGAACTCGAAGCCGAAGCCGAGGAGAAACGCGAGGCGGCGACGACGCAGGCCGAGCGGGCCGAGGAGGTCGCAGAGACGGTCGACTCGCTCGAATCAGATCTCGACGCGCTCGATGAGCGGCGCGACCGCCTCGACCGCGTCGAATCGCTGGTCGACGCGCGGGCCGAGAAAATCGACGCGCGGGACCGACTCCGCGAGAAGCGCGAGACGCTCGCCGAGGTGAACCGCGAGCGCCGCGAACACCTCAGAGAGCGCCGCGAGCGCCGCGACGAACTCCGCGAGACGGTCGACGAGGAGGCCGTCGAGGGGGCGAAACAGCGCAAGGAGAACGCCGCGGAGTACCTCGAACGGGTCGAGGACGAAGTGCTTCCCGAACTGCGAGACAAGCGCGACGAACTCCAGAGCCGCGTCGGCGGCGTCGAGGCCGAACTCGAACAGTTGGACGCCCTCCGGGAGCGCCGCGACCACCTCGCCGAGCGCGTGGACGCCCTCGAATCGGTCCACGAGGAGGTCTCGACGCTCGAATCGACCTACGGCGACCTCCGGGCGGAGCTTCGCCAGCGCAACGTCGAGGTGCTCGAACGGATGCTCAACGAGACGTTCGACCTCGTCTACGCCAACGACGCCTACTCGCGCATCCGACTCGACGGCGAGTACGGGCTGACGGTGTTCCAGAAAGACGGCACCGCGCTCGAACCCGAACAGCTCTCGGGCGGCGAGCGCGCCCTGTTCAACCTCAGCCTCCGCTGTGCAATCTACCGGCTCCTCGCCGAGGGAATCGACGGCGCGGCCCCGCTTCCGCCGCTCATCCTCGACGAGCCGACGGTCTTCCTCGACGACGGCCACGTCTCCCGATTGGTCGACCTCGTCGAGGACATGCAGAACCGGGGCGTCAAGCAGATTCTCATCGTCAGCCACGACGACGAACTGGTCGGCGCGGCCGACGACCTCGTCCGGGTGGAGAAGAACCCGACGACGAACCGCTCGACGGTCGAGCGGACCGACGCGCCGACGCTCTCGGCGAGCGCGCTCGGGGACGACTGAGGCGTTCGATTCCGCCGGTCCGTCCCCTATTCGCTCGCCCGCAGCAGTTCGACACCCTCTCTCGCGGCGTCGGTCGCCTCGTAGCCCCGCTCCCCGTAGACAGTGGTCTCGGCGACGAGACCGGCGACCCGGAACTCGGTCAGGAGGCCGTGAAGGTCGCTCTCGCAGAGGTCGTAGGCCCCGAGGAGGTCGACCACGGGGAGCGGCCCGCGGTCGACGAGGTCGACGAGCAGGCCGAGACCGCGCTCGGTCGGGACCGCGACGAGGATTCGCCGGACCGATTCGGGGACCGCGCGCGCGGCGGTTTCGAGCGGGGACTCGCCGCTCACGGCTTCGAGGTCGTCGTTCGGCAGGTGCCGCTCCTCGCCGGTCTCCGGGTCGCGGACGCGACTGGCGTCGCTCGACTGCTTGACGAGGAGGTACGTCCGGCCGTCAGGTCCGCGGACGGTTCGCATATGTGTCGCCGAAGGGCGCGACGACTGTTAGCGGTTGCGCTCGGCGGCGTCTCCGGCGGGTTCGCGCGCCTCGTCTTCTCTCTCGGCGGGTCCGTCGTCGTTCGTTCCGTCGTCGTTCGGGTCGTCGCTTTCGTCCCCGTCGCTCTCGTCGTCCTTCCACGTCCCCCGCTTGAACTCCCGGTAGATGGAGTAGACGCGGACGAGCGCGACCGCGCCGAACAGAAAGATGCCGCCGCCGAGGAGCGTTTCGCCGCGGAAGTAGACGAGCATCGGGCCGATAGTGACCCCCGCGAGGCCCACGTTCGCGAGCACGACGCTCGCCCAGAACAGGCGTGCGACGGTGGGGTTCACGTCGGCCGAGAACTCCGGTGCGTCGTCGAAGCCGTCACCAGTACTGGCGTCTTCGCCGGGAATGCGGACGCGGGGTATCGTCGGGAGGTCCCGTTCCGGATCGCCCCAGCGAGATTCCGGGTCGGCCCAGTGGGCCCTGCGGTCGCCCCGCCGTTTTTTCGGGTCGAACGTCGAGGCCGTGTCCTCCGACGGACGCTCCGCGTCGTCGTCACCGTCGGTCGCGTCGGTGGAGGGCGTCCCCTCGCGTCGCTCGTCGTCCGTCACGCTCGCGTCGAGACGCCGTGCCGAGAAAAAGTGTCCGTTTCGGCCGGGTCAGGCGCAGTCGTCGAGGCGCATCGAGCGCGTGGCCTCGACCCACGCGAGTGGGTTCTCCGCGTCGTAGAACACCACGCCACCGTCGATATCGTAGGATTCGACCGTCTCGGCTCCCGTCGGACCAGTCGGTCCGTCGCCGTCGATCGTGCCATCCCACCGCTCCGGAGTTGCGTGGTCGGTCATATCGTGTGACAAGGAATGTCATACATGGGTAAATGTCTTTCCGTGATTCGCGGTGCGGTTCGCGGAAACGCCGGGGTTTTTAGCCGCGCCGCCGAAGCGACTGGCATGACGCAGACGGGTCTGACCGACTTCGGGGGGAACGACGCCGACGGCGCGGGCGACGCGCGGCCTGACGAGGAGGCCGCCATCGTCGCCGGCGACGCCGGCCAGCACGTCTCCGACGTCGTCGACACGGACGAGGTGCGGTTTCCCGACCCGGACGGGACGGTCGAACTGGCCGTCACGCAGGTCGACTACACCATCGAAGGGGCGGGCCGCAACGAGTACCCGGTGATTCACATCTTCGGCCGGACGGCCGACGACGAGACCGAACACGTCCGCGTGCTCGGGTTCCGACCGTACTTCTACGCGCCCACGGACAGCCTCGACGACGACGCCCTCGACAAAGACGTAATCACCGGTACCGAGGACGGTTTCGAGAGTATTCGCGGCGAGGAACTGACGAAGATATTCGGTCGCACCCCCCGCGACGTCGGCCAGATTCGCGACGAGTTCGACCACTACGAGGCGGACATCCTCTTCCCGAACCGCCTGCTCATCGACAAGGACATCAAAAGCGGCGTCCGCGTTCCCGTGCGCCGTCTCGACAACGGAACGATTCAGATACCCCACCAGGAAGTCGCGCCCGCGGACGTCGACGCCAGTCTCCGGGTGAACACCTTCGACATCGAGGTCAACGACAGGAACGGCTTCCCCGAGGAGGGCGAAGAGCCGATTATCTGTCTGACCAGCCACGACTCCTACCGCGACGAGTACGTCGTCTGGCACGCCGTCGCCGAAGACGGCCTCGGCAAGCGCCCCGACTCGCTGCCGAACTACGACTTTCTCGGGGAGGACGCGGACGTGGAGGTCAGGACGTTCGACGAGGAGGCCGAGATGCTCGACGCCTTCCTCGCGTACATCGAGGAGACCGACCCCGACATCCTCACCGGGTGGAACTTCGAGGACTTCGACGCGCCGTACTTCCTCGACCGGTTGGAGGAGGTCGACCCGACGACCGACCTGAACCTCGACTACAACCGCATGTCGCGGCTCGGCGAGGTCTGGCGCGGCGGCTGGGGCGGCCCGGACATCAAGGGCCGCGTGGTCTTCGACCTGCTGTACGCCTACAAGCGCACCCAGTTCACCGAACTCGAATCCTACCGCCTCGACGCGGTCGGCGAACTCGAACTCGACGCGGGCAAGGAGCGCTACTCGGGCGACATCGGCGACCTCTGGGAGGAGGACCCCGAGCGCCTGCTCGAATACAACCTCCGCGACGTGGAGCTGTGCGTCGAAATCGACCGGAAACAGGACATCATCGCCTTCTGGGACGAGGTGCGGACGTTCGTCGGCTGTAAGCTCGAAGACGCGCCGACGCCCGGCGACACCGTCGACATCTACGTGCTCCACAAGGTCCACGGCGAGTTCGCGCTCCCCTCGAAGGGGAAACAGGAGTCGGAGGACTACGAGGGCGGGGCCGTCTTCGACCCCATCACCGGCGTCAAGGAGAACGTCACGGTGCTCGACCTGAAGTCGCTGTACCCGATGTGCATGGTGACCATCAACGCGTCGCCGGAGACGAAGGTCGACCCCGAGCGCTACGACGGGGAGACGTTCCGCGCGCCCAACGGGACGCACTTCCAGCAGGAACCGGACGGCATGATTCGGGAGATGGTCGACGAACTCCTCACCGAGCGGGAGGACAAGAAGTCGCTGCGGAACTCCCACGACCCCGGCTCGTCGGCGTACGAGCAGTTCGACCGCCAGCAGGCCGCGGTGAAGGTCATCATGAACTCGCTGTACGGCGTGCTGGGCTGGGACCGCTTCCGCCTCTACGACAAGGAGATGGGCGCGGCGGTGACGGCGACCGGCCGAAAGGTCATCGAGTTCACGGAGCAGGCCGCCAACCAAATCGGCTACGACGTGGCCTACGGCGACAGCGTGACGGGAGATCGCCCGGTCGTCGCCAGAGACCCCGGTGGGACTGTTCGAATCCTTCCTATCGAGGACTTGTTTGCCCGCGGAACGACTGAATCTGAGGTACTCATCGCTGCCGACGGGGACGTCGTCGCAAGTGCCACTCCCGGGAAGACTCGCCGAGCGCTCGACGGGTGGGACGCCCTCTCTGTGAACGAAGATGGAGAGGCGGAGTGGCAACCGATTGCGCAGGCGATTCGCCATAAAACGGACAAACCGGTGGTGAACCTCCAACACAAGTTCGGTGAGTCGACGACGACGAGAGACCACTCGTACGTCGTCCCCGGTGAAGACGGCCTCACAACTGTCTCTCCGGACGACGTGGCGGAGCCGTATCGCGTCTCCGGGGTGCCCGACGTCGAGCCTGTCGAGCGGGTCGACGTCTACGAGGTCCTTCGTGGGTACGAACGCGAGTACGAGGACGGACGGAGCGTCGGGAGCGATAATTCGATAACGAAGCGGAAACAAATCCACGCGGACGACGAGTATGTCTGGTTCGGCCACGAGCACCACCGAGACGTCGACTCGACCGTCAAAGTCAAACGATTCGTCGATATCGACAGCGAAGATGGTGCAGCACTCATTCGGCTCCTCGGTGCGTACGTCCCTGAAGGAAGCGCATCCACTGGCGAGACGGCGACGTCGAGATTCGGGGCAAGTATCGTTGAATCCGACCGTGAGTGGCTAGCCCAACTCCAGCGAGATTACTCTCGACTGTTCGAGAACACGACCGCCGGTATCATTACGAGCGACCGACGAGCGGAGCGAACCGTCGAGTATCAAACGGACACAGGCGGCGCGTCGGTCACGTACAATGACGACACGCTGAAACTGCAGATGATGAACGAACTCGCGGCTGTGTTCTTCCGCGAGTTCGCAGGGCAGACGTCGCGTGGTAAACGGATTCCTTCATTCGTCTTCCACCTTCCTGAGGAGAAGCAAGACCTGTTCCTGACGTTGCTCGTCGGAGGCGACGGGTCCCGCGAATTCCCACGATACACCGAAGCGTACGCACAGCGGAACTTCGACTTCGAGACGACGAGCCGAGAACTTGCTGCCGGTCTCTCGATGTTGCTCACGCAACGGGGGCAAAAACACTCGCTCAAGTATCGCAACAGCAGAGACTCGTACACTATTCGGACGTGTGGCTCCTACCGGAAAGGCCGAGACCCCGTACTGACCGAAGTCGACCACGACGGCTACGTGTACGACCTGAGCGTCGAAGAAAACGAAAACTTCGTCGACGGTGTTGGAGGTATTGTCCTTCACAACACCGACAGCGTCATGCTCGAACTCGGCCCCGACGTGTCGAAAGAAGAAGCCATCGAGCAGTCGTTCGACATCGAGGAGCACATCAACGCCGCCTACGACGACTTCGCGCGCGACGAGTTGGGCGCGGACGAACACCGCTTCCAAATCGAGTTCGAGAAGCTCTACCGGCGGTTCTTCCAGGCGGGGAAGAAAAAGCGCTACGCCGGTCACATCGTCTGGAAGGAGGGCAAGGACGTCGACGACATCGATATCACGGGCTTCGAGTACAAGCGCTCGGACATCGCGCAGATAACCAAGGAGGTCCAGAAGAACGTCATCGACATGATCGTCCACGGCGAGGACACCGAGGTCATCAAGGACTACCTCCACGACATCATCACCGACTTCGAGTCGGGGAACCTGCCGCTCGAACGGGTCGGCATCCCCGGCGGCATCGGCAAGCGCCTCTCGGCGTACGAGACGCCGACCGCGCACGTCCGCGGGGCGCAGTACGCCAACGCATTCCTCGGCACGAACTTCGGCCGCGGGTCGAAGCCGAAGCGGGTCTACCTCAAGAAGGTCCACCCGTCGTGGTTCCGCGAGATGGAGTCCGGCGGGTTCGACCCGCAGGTCGACGACCGCTACCGCGAATTCAAGCGCGACCCCGACGTCATCTGCTTCGAGTACGCAGACCAGATTCCGGAGGCGTTCGAAGTCGACTGGGAGACGATGCTCACCAAGACGCTCGAAGGGCCCATCTCCCGCGTCATCGAGGCGCTCGGCATGTCGTGGGACGAGGTGAAAAGCGGGCAGGAACAGACCGGCCTCGGCAGCTTCATGTGAGCGGTCGCATCGGCGACTAACGAAACTATATTCGGTTACATAGGTGGCTGGCCCGTAACGTTGTTCGGCTGTCCGAAACCCGGACGCGCGTCGCGAACCGGCGCAATTCTTTTTGGATTTGAAAACAAATTTTCGTTCTACAAAAGGTGGCGGGGGTGAATGCGCAAGCATTATGGGCGATACTCCCCACCCTTCGAGTACGAGGCAACGAACCAACGATGGCAACTCTCGAGATCAAGAACCTCCACGCACGAGTCGCGGAGGAAGACGGTGAGCAGATTCTGCGAGGTGTCGACCTGGAAGTCAAATCCGGCGAGATCCACGCGCTGATGGGTCCCAACGGGTCCGGCAAGTCTACGACTTCTAAAATCATCGCCGGGCACCCCGCCTACGAGGTAACCGACGGCGAAATCCTCCTCCACCTGGAGGACGGCGACTTCGGCGACCTCGACATTCCGGACGACGCCCGCACGTGGAACCTTCTGGAACTGGAGCCGAACGAGCGCGCCGCGCTCGGCATCTTCCTCGGCTTCCAGTACCCCGCGGAAATCGAGGGCGTCACCATGACGAACTTCCTCCGCACCGCGCTCAACGCGAAGATAGACGAGCGCGAGGAGCTCCTCTTCGGCGAGGACGACGACGAGGAAGAAGAAGAGGAAGCCGGCTACGACACCTCCCCGATGGAGGGTAACGTCGACGACGGCGAAGTCGGCGTCGCCGAGTTCCAGAAGCTCCTCAAAGAGAAGATGGAGCTTCTCGACATGGACGAGAAGTTCATGCAACGCTACCTCAACGCCGGCTTCTCCGGCGGCGAGAAGAAACAAAACGAGGTCCTTCAGGCCGCGATTCTCGAACCGTCGATTGCGGTTCTCGACGAGATCGACTCCGGTCTCGACATCGACCGCCTGCAGGACGTCTCGAAGGGTATCAACGCGCTGCGCGACGAGCAGGGCACGGGTATCCTCCAGATCACTCACTACCAGCGTATCCTCGAATACGTCGAGCCGGACCACGTCCACATCATGCTGGACGGCAAGGTCGTCAAGAGCGGCGACGCCTCGCTCGCGTCCGAACTCGAAGACAAGGGCTACGACTGGGTCCGTGAGGAAGTGTACGAAGCCGCGTAATCCCCCAACATCATGAGTTCCGACCAAGACCACCTCAAAGAGACAGACACGGAAGCTCGCTTCGAGTTCAAGAAGGAGCAGAAGGCCGCGTTCGTGGCCGAGAAGGGTCTCAACGAAGAGACCATCCGCGTCATTTCGGAGGACAAAGACGAGCCCGAGTGGATGTTAGAGCGCCGCCTTCGCGCGCTCAAGCAGTACCAGAAGATGCCGATGCCGACCGACTGGCCCGGCCAGCCGGACCTCTCCGAGGTCGACGTGGACGAGATCGTCCCGTACATCCGACCCGACGTGGAAGTCCGCGGCGGCGTCGACGACTGGCGCGACCTGCCGGACGACATCAAGGACACCTTCGACAAGCTGGGCATCCCGGAAGCCGAGAAGAACGCCCTCTCGGGCGTCGGCGCCCAGTACGAGTCCGAAGTCGTCTACCAGAACATGCAGGAGCGCTGGGAGGAGAAAGGCGTCGTCTTCATGAACATGGACCAGGCGGTCCAGGAGCACGAAGACATCGTCAAGGAGTACTTCATGACGAAGTGCGTCCCCCCGAGCGACAACAAGTTCGCCGCGCTTCACGGCGCGATCTGGTCCGGCGGCTCGTTCGTCTACGTTCCCGAAGACGTGACGGTCGAGATGCCGGTGCAGGCGTACTTCCGCATGAACTCCGAGGGCATGGGCCAGTTCGAGCACACGCTCATCGTCGCGGAGAAGGGCTCCGAAGTCCACTACATCGAGGGCTGTTCGGCCCCCAAGTACTCCGCGTTCAACCTCCACTCCGGCGGCGTCGAAGTGTTCGTCGGCGAGGACGCCCACGTCCAGTACTCGACCGTCCAGAACTGGTCGAAGAACACCTACAACCTCAACACCAAGCGCGCCATCGTCGAGAAGGGCGGCCGCATGGAGTGGATTTCGGGCTCGATGGGCTCGAAGGCCACCATGCTCTACCCGGCTTCGATTCTGAAGGGCCGCGGCGCTTCCGACAACCACATCACCATCGCCTTCGCGGGCGAGGGTCAGAACATCGACACCGGCGCGAAGGTGTACCACAACGCCCCCGAGACGAAGTCGACCATCGAGTCGAAGTCCATCTCGAAGGACGGCGGCCGCACGAACTACCGCGGCCTCGTCCACATCGCCAACGGCGCGAAGAACTCCTCGACCGCGGTCGAGTGTGACGCGCTCATGTTCGACAACGAGTCCACCTCGGACACGATGCCGTACATGGAGATCAACGAGTCGCAGGTCGACGTCGCCCACGAGGCGACCGTCGGCAAGATCGGCGACGAGGACATCTTCTACCTCCAGTCGCGCGGTCTCGACGACGACGACGCGAAGCAGATGATCGTCTCCGGGTTCATCGAACCCATCACGGAGGAACTGCCCATCGAGTACGCGGTCGAACTCAACCGACTCGTCGAACTCGAAATGGAGGGTAGCCTCGGATAACCAATGAGTGCGCAACTTCCCGCGAACCTGTCCGCAGAGACGGTACGAGAGATTTCGGACGCACGGGACGAGCCGGAGTGGCTCCTTGAGGCCCGACTCCAAGCCCTCGAAGCGCTCGACGAGCTCGAACTGCCGGACGTCATCCAGACGCCCGGTCGCCGCTGGACGAACCTCGAAGCCCTCGATTTCGAGTCGCTCGTCGACCCGCTGAACCAGGCCGACGAGACGACCCGCGAGTCGCCCGAGGGCGTCGTCGTCCTCCCCTTCACGGAGGCGCTCGACGAGTACGGCGACCTCATCGAGGAGCGCTTCGGCTCGGTCGTCGACCCCGAGACGAACTACCTCACCGCCCTCTCGGCGGCGCTGTTCACGACGGGCACGTTCATCTACGTCCCCGAGGGCGTCGACGCCGAGGACGTGAAGATTCGCGCCGAGATGAACTCTCGGTCGCTGTTCAGCCACACGCTCGTCGTCACCGAGCAGTCCTCGTCGGTCACCATCCTGGAGGCCATCGAGTCCGGCGACAGCATCGACGACGCGCGGTACTTCTCGAACCTCGTCGAAATCGACGCGGGCGAGAACTCGTACGTTCAGTACGGCTCCCTGCAGAACCTCGACGAGGAGACGTACACGTACTCGCTCAAGCGCGCCGACGCCGACACCTACTCGACGGTCAACTGGATCGAGGGGAACCTCGGCTCGCGGCTCACCCGCAGCGACGTCGAGACCGAACTCAACGGCGAGGCGTCGGAGACGAAAATCGTCGGCGCCTTTTTCGGTCACGACGACCAGCACCTCGACGTCAACGCCCGCGTCTGGCACAAAGCCGAGAACACGACGGCCGACCTCGTGACCCGCGGCGTCCTCGACGACGAGGCGCGCTCGGTGTACGAGGGCGTTCAGGACGTCGGCCGCGACGCGTGGAGCACGAACTCCTACCAGCGCGAGAACACGCTGATGCTCTCGGACCAGTCCGAGGCCGACGCATCGCCGAAGCTCATCATCAACAACCACGACACCGAGGCGTCCCACGCCGCCTCCGTCGGGCAGGTCGACGCCGAGGACCTCTTCTATATGGTCTCTCGGTCCGTCCCCGAAGAACAGGCCCGTAACATGCTCGTGGAGGGCTTCTTCGTACCCGTCCTCGAAGAGATCGAAGTCGACGAGTTCCGCGACGACCTCGAAGAGCTCATCGCCGCGCGACTGCGCTGAGACGCGCCCGATAGCCCGCTGTTTTATTTTCTGAATATATATTCTCTCCAGCAGGAGCGACAGATAGACGGTAAACTGTCGTTTCGGCGTGATACTCCCGGATAACGGTCCGTCACGGAAGTGTCTATCTGCCAATGTTTTTGCTCGCACTCGACGTATTCTCTTCCGTCCGGGGTGGAGTACAATCGTCCAACCGGAGGGAATACAATGTCAAGCAACAACGACGGAGAGTCATTCCGATACGACGCCGAGGTTCGCCCCGGTGAGAAACGACACATCATGTACGAGGTGGGGGAGTCCTTCCTCGGTGACCCGATAGAGATTCCGGTCACAATCATCAACGGTGCGAACAAGGGACCGAGGGTGTTCGTGAGCGCGGCGATGCACGGTGACGAAGTCAACGGCGTAAAAGTCGTCCAGGAGGTGGCAGACCGCTACGACCCACAGGAACTGTCCGGAACGATCGTCTGTCTGCACGTCCTCAACGTGCCGGGCTACCGCGCGCACCTGCGGTACCTGCCCATCTACGACCGCGACCTGAACCGGTCGTTCCCCGGGTCCGAGAACGGAAACGAAGGAAAACGCATCGCCAAGGTCATCTACGACCGATTCGTCTCCAACTGCGACATCGGTGTGGATTTCCACACGTCGACGCGGAACAAAGTGACCATCTTCCACACGCGCGCGGACATGAGCGACCCCGCAGTGGCCGAGGTTGCGAACGCCTTCCGCTCGACTATCGTCCTCGACGGGGCCGGTGCCGAGGGGATGATGCGGCGTGTCGCGTCGGAAGACGGGATTCCGACCATCACCGTCGAGATGGGCGAGGCCCACCGGTACCAACCGGCGATGGTCGACCTCGCGCTCGAAAACTTGCACAACCTCTTCGCCTACTTCGGCCTGATAGACGAGGAGTTCGAGACCGAACCGGCGTGGCAACGCATCGTCGGGCCGAAAGAGAAGAAGTGGATTCGGTCGACTGCGGGCGGGTGGGTAGACATGGACTGGGGGCCGTACCCGATCGTCGAGGAGGGGAACTCCGTCTGTACCATCTCTGACCACTTCAAACGCGAAGAACACGTCGTCGAAGCACCCTTCACGGGACTCGTCATCGGGATGGCCGCGAACCCGATAACCGTCCCCGGGCAGATTATCGCGCACGTCGTCTCTATCGACGACGACGACCGGAAGGTCATCGAGCAAATCGTCGACGAACAAGGATACAGCAGAATTGGCACCTACCACTGGATGGGTCGCCGCACGACGCCGACCGAGGACGTGGAACGGGCCCGAAGAGGCCCGACGACTCCCGAGGAGTCCGAGACGGACGAGTCGGAACCCGAAAGGGGAACCGCTTAAGTTCGTAACAGACTCACCTCTGAGTATGACTCAGCTGGTATCGCACGCAAACGGAGGACGCCGCCGATGAGCGTCGGGTATCAGGTCACGTCGGACCACCAACTCGCTCGGTTGCTCCAAATCGGAATCGTCCTCGAAGAAGTCGTGGAGGCGCGCGCCTACCACCACTACGAAGAGCTCGACGACGAGGAACTCGACGAAGAGATTCGTGACCTCCTGTCGCACGCCGCCGAGGAGTCGGCCGACCACCGAAACCGACTCGAAGCGGTCATCGAGCGTTTAGACGTCGACAGCGTCCCCTTCGAGGAGATCGAGGCGCTGGTCGAGGCCCAGTACGGCCAGACGAAACCCGAGGACTTCGACGGCGTTCTCTACGACCAACTCTGTAACGAGGAGACCGCTTACAAGTTCTACGACGACGTCATCGAGGCCATCGAGGCGAGCGAGGTACAGTTCTCTATCGACCGCGAGGAACTCGTCGCGACGCTGTCGGCGATTCGCGAGGAGGAGGCCGAGGGCGTAGAAGAAGTGACGCAAATCATGGAAGACCGCGAGTGAAACGATGAACACGGCAGACCAATACGTCAAGGCGATTTACCTGTTGCAGGAGATGGAGAACGGCCCGGCAGCCACGGGCGCGCTCGCGGACATGATGGAGGTGAGCCCGGCGAGCGCCAACGAGATGATCGGCAAGCTCGAATCCCGCGGCCTCGCCGAACACGAGAAGTACAAGGGCGTTACCCTCACCGACGAGGGAATCGTCCGCGCCCGCGACGCGCTCCAGACCTACTGCATCATCGAGCGCTTCCTGTCGAACGTCCTCGACGTCGAGGAGTTCCGCGCGGAGGCCCGCGAGCTCGAACCCGTCATCGACGGGATGATCGCGGAGCGACTCGACACCATCATCGACCGCAACTCCGAGTGTCCCGACTGCTTCGACCCCGAGACGGACGCCTGCGAGTATCTCGACGTGTGCGGTGCGGAACCCGAGACGGAGACGGAAGCCGCCGATTAGTCGCCGACGACGACCGACCGGAACCGAAGCGTTTTCATTTACCAGCGGACAACCGACGAGTGGACGACGTCACCGAAGTCCCGTGGTGTAGTGGCCAATCATAGCGGCCTTTGGATTGGTACGGTTCAATGCGTGCCGAGAAGACAGCCGCTGACGGCGGTTCGAATCCGCCCGGGACTACTCGACACTTCTCCGACGACCTACCGCGAAGAGCGCGTCGCGTAGTCACGATTCGACTCTCGAAGCGTCGGCCAGACGACACGCAGAGTCGCGTCTCCGCCGAGCGACTTTTACCGCCACACAATGACAGTATACTAACGTGTCTCTGCTGCATCCGGTGTCGGCCGTCCGCCACCTCGCGTACACCCTCCACTACGCGCTCGTCCGGGCGAACTACGAGCGACGGCTCGTCGCCACGAAAAAGCACGTCGGGCGGACGAGTTTCAGGAGTTACGAACTGTACAACCGCCACGGCGAGGACGTGCTCTTGCAGGCGCTGTTGCTCGACCTCGACGGCGGCGACGTCGTGGTCGACGTGGGCGCGAACACGGGGACCTACAGCCTCGCGGCCGCGGCCAGCGAGTCGGCGGCGCGAGTGGTCGCCGTCGAACCGCATCCGGAGGTCGTCGACCAGTTGCGGGCGAACGTCGAGGTCAATGACTTCGGCGACCGGGTCGACCTCCTCGACTGCGGCCTCGGTGACGCCGACGGGTCGCGGGAGTTCCACCTGTCGAGCTACGACGAACTGGGCTCGTTCTCGCGGGACCACGCGAGCGCGTGGACGGCGCGGGTCGTCGACACCGAGTCGGTGTCGATGCGGCGGCTCGACTCGCTCGTCGATTCCGGGACGGTCCCGCCACCGGACCACCTGAAAGTCGACGTCGAGGGGTTCGGGTTGAACGTGCTCCGCGGGGCGGAGTCGGTCCTGCGCGAGCACCGGCCGACGGTGTATTTCGAACTGCACGACGCCCGCGGGAGCCACGACGAGGCGGCGGCGAAGGCCCTGCTCCGCGAGGCGGGCTACGAACTGGTCCCGGTCCGCGAGGGCTGGGTCTGCGAGCCGCGGGCGCGGACAGACGCGACCCAGTCGGGGTAGTCGGTGGGGAGTCGGGCCGAATCGGTTATTCGAGGACGAAGTTCACGCGCTCGTGCGCCGCGCCTTGGGTCGTCCGGCCGGTGACGGTGACCGGGCCGACGTCGCCCGTCGACGCGGCGTGGGTCCCGGCGCAGGCGGTTCGGTCGAAGGGGTCGTCCGCGTCGCCGATTTCGACGATTCGGACCTCGCGAATCGAGTCCGGAAGCAGGTGCAGGCGGGTTCGCTCGGGGTCGAGCGTCGCCTCGGCCTCCTCGCGGTCGAGGCTGTACCACCGGACGGGGAGATCGGACGCGACGAGGTCGTTCAGGCGCGTCTCGATGGTCCGCAGGTCGGCGTCGTCGAAGCGGCCGTAGGCGCAGTCGAGGTGCGCGTGGTCGGCGTACAGTTGGTTGCCGGTCGTCTCGGCGTCGAACTCGTCGAGGAGGACCGCAGAGAGGAGATGCTGGGCCGTGTGGTATCGGCTGTGGGCGCGCCGCCGCGCCGCGTCGATGCTCCCGATGACGGTCGTCCCCGGTTCGGGCGCGTCGCCCGCGACGACGTGTTCGATTCGGTCGCGCTTCCGGACGTCAGTCACGTCCCAAGTCACTCCGTCACCGCCCCCGCCCGCCGAGAGCGTCCCCGTGTCGTGCGGTTGGCCGCCGCCGGTCGGGTAGAAGTAGGTCCGGTCGAGGACGACGCGGTCGCTCCCGCGGACCGTTTCGACGGTCGCCTCGAACTCGTGTGTTTCCGCGTCGTCGAGGTATCGTGCGTCGGTCACGGCGGAGACGATGCGGCCCGATGAGTTAACTCTCCCCGATGTGGCATGAGTTCACACCACCGGCCACGAGACCCGGTCTGTTCGCCCGAGAGCACGGTTCCCGCGACTCAGGGTGTCGTAACGCCTAAGAGTGGAACGGCCCTCATTCCGTGTAATGAGAATACGCACGTGCCAACACCGACGGAGGTTCTGCCGTGGGCGTTGAAATCAAAGAGTCGGCGGTCTCCGACGCCGAGTTCGAGGACATGAAGCGCTTCGTCTCGGACTATCTCTCTGCGAGCGTCGAAAACGAAGACGACGGCGGGCGGATGCGCTGGTACCCGTGGCACTCCGCGGAGTACCGGTTCAACCACATCCTCAACGTCGTCGACCTCGCGACGCGCATCGCCGACCGCGAGGGCGCGGACGTGAACGTCGTCCGCGTGGCCGCCCTCTTTCACGACATCTCGAAACTCGAAGCCGACCAGGACGTCCACGCCGAGGAGGGCGCTCGCGTCGCCCGCGAGTTCCTCAGCAGCCACGGCGACTACCCCGAGTCGTTCGTCGACCAGGTGTGTCAGGTCGTCTCCGACCACTCGTATCAGGGGTCGCTGACGGACGTGTCGCTGGAGACGCGCTGTCTCATCGAGGCCGATATCCTCGACAAAATCGGCGCGAACGGCACCGCGCTGATGCTCCTGCGGATGGGCTACGAGGCGCGGACCCACATGGACGCCGCCGAGATGGTCGAGCGCGTCTTCGAACGCGGTCGCGACGCCTCCGCGCGACTCGAAACCGACACGGCCCAGAGCTTCGCACACCAGCGGCTCAAGCGCGTCAAGTGGTTCCGCGAGTGGCTCGAAGAGGAGGTCCCCGAGATGGACCACGACGGACAGTTCAGCGGCTGAGTTCGTCGCGGTCGTCGCCTCGTCGCCTCGGTTTTTCCAGCGAGTCTCCCCGTCTCAGAGCGTGTCGAGAATCGAGAGCACGCGCTGTTCGGCGTCGCGGCCGGGGTCGTGTTCGGAGCCGTCGCGGTCGCTCTCGCGGTGGTCGGCGACCGACCGGCGCATCGCCTCCTCGACGGGCGTGGACTCCCAGCCGAGGCGGGCGAGTTTGTCCGTCGAGAGGACGTGCGGGTAGTCGCGGTAGAGGACGAAGTCGTCCGTCGAGAGGTCGGCCGCGGCGAGTTCGCGCTCGCCCGCGTGGACCACCTCGACGTCGGTGCCCGCGGCGTCGGCGATGACCTCGACCATCTCTTCGAGCGTCACGAGCCGTCTGTCGCCGACGTTGTAGGCCTCGCCGGCCTCGCCCTCCTCGGCGACGATTCGCATCGCGCTCGCCACGTCCTCGACGTAGGCGCGGTGCCAGACGTTCGTCCCGTCGCCGGGGACGACGACGCGGTCGTAGTTCAGCACGCGGTCGATCCAGTAGTCGAGGCGCTCGGTGTAGTCCTCGGGCCCGTAGACGATACACGGGCGGACGGACATCGCGTTGATGCCCCGCGAGGCCGCCTCGAAGACGACGCGGTCGCCCTCGGCCTTCCGCGGGCCGTAGCTCGCGCCCGAGTCGTCGGCCGCCTGCTCGTCGGTGCAGCCGCAAAGCGGCGTCTCGTTTTCGCGCTTCGGGATGACCTCGTTCCCGTAGGCCGCGCCGCTTGAGATGTAGACGTAGGCGTCCACGTCGGCGAAGACGTCGACCGCGGAGGCGACTTCGGCGGGCTTGTACGCCACGCAGTCGAACACCGCGTCGGGGTCGACGGTCAGTTTCGCGGTTCGGAGCGCCTCGTCGTCAGTCCGGTCGCCTTGGACGTGCTGGACGCGCGGGTCGTCCTCGAAGGGGTTGTCGTGGTTCCCGCGGTTGAAGATGGTCACCGCGTAGCCGTTATCGAGGAGTTCCGAGACGAGGTGGCGGCCGATGAACCGCGTGCCGCCGATGACGAGTGCGTTGTCCATGTCCCGGTCGAGGGCGCGCGCGGTGAAAAACGTGCGAGAATCGGTGGTGGGTTCCGGTTCGAGGGAACGCGCGACGAAACGCCTCGCGTCCGGCGAATCGCGCGATTCGCGTCCGACCGTTGCAGCCGACTTATCGGGTGTGTAATGAACCGTCACCCGACTGAATCGAGAGGCGTGACGGACGACCGCACCTCTCTGACACGACGCACAGCTCTCTCCTCGGTGGCACTCATCGCTGGCGGGTCCATCGTCGGTGGCGAGGCACTCGCGGCGGACGGGTCCGACGCCGCAGCGGATTCCGGAGCGTGGCCGCAGTTACAGGGCGACGCGGCGCACTCCGGATCGAGAGCGACCGACTCGCTCGGAGCGACGGCGATGCGGGACGCGTGGGCAGACACCGAGCACGACGAAATCGCCCCGGGTGCGTCCACGGGTGTCGTCGTCGCGGACGGCGTCGTCTACGCGGGGTTACGTCTCGGCGACGGGCAGTTCAGCGCGTTCACCACCGACGGGTCGTTCGTCGAGATTGGAAGCGGTACGGGCGGGAACTACAAACTGACGCCAGCGGTCGCAGCGGGGTCGCTCCTCGTCCCGACGGACGAGGGGCTCGTGGCGTGGGACGCGAGTTCCTACGAGGTCCAGTGGCGGACGAACACCCCCGTTTTCACCGCCGCAACCGTCGCGGACGGAACCGCCTTCGTCGGCGAAGACACCACGGACGACGGGGACCCCGATAGCCTCGTCGCCTACGACGTCGCCGATGGAACGGAACTGTGGCGTCGTGACGTGACGTTCCGACGCTTCGAAGACGACCGGATCGGTAGCAACATTCGGAGTTCCACGTCGCCTGCGGTGGCGGATGGGACGCTCTACGTTCCCACGGAGTCCGGCGTTATCGCGCGGAATCCGTCTGACGGCTCGACGGTGTGGTCGTCCGCGAGTGACGCGACGAGCGTCTCGTCGGTGAGCGTCCGCGATGGGACCGTCTTCGTCGTCGGAACCGCCGAGACGACGTCCGTCTACGCCATCGATTCGAGCACCGGGGAGACGGTGTGGCGATACGAGATTCCGGACGTCGGCGGCTACGACCCCGCGCTGACGCTCGCCGTCGGTGCGGGGACGGTCGCCGCGACGACGACCGAAGGGACTCTCGTCTCACTGGACGCCGCGACCGGCGAAAAACGGTGGAGCGAACCCGGCAAAACGCTCCCTGAATACGACGTGTCATTCAACGCACCGCCGCTGATTGCCGACGACAACCTCTACGTCAACCTCGATATGGACGTCGCTGGCGGTATCGCCGTCTTCGACGCACAGTCCGGCGCGTTGCGGAACTGGATACCCGGCGTGGGCGGCGAATACGCGATGGCCCACGACGGTGAGATGCTCTTCACGCAAGGGGAGGCAATCGAGACGCACCCCGACCCGCCCGCGGCACCGACGCCGAGCATCGAACCCGAACACACGACGCCCGGGAGCTGTGTCCCGCTGACGTTCGCGGTCGAGTTCGACGAGGACCTCACCGATGACGAACGCGCGAATCTCATCTACGAGTGGGATTACGACGGCGACGGAACCATCGACTTCCGGGAATCCGGCGGTGGGTTCGCCCGGGCGGAACACGAGTACGAAATCGGTGAGTACACCGCCAGCCTCGTCGTTCGCAACGGGTACGACCAGACCGCGGAGGCGACGACGACGTTCAGAGTCGTCGAGTGCGAGGGCGAACTGGACCCGAGCATCGAACTCCTCACCGAAGACCCGACGGCGGAGGAACCGATAACCTTCGAAGTCACCGGAGAGGGCAAGTTCGACTCGTACAACTGGGAGTTCCAGGGGCCGACGACTATCGTCGACGGCGACGGGGACGACAGGAGCGAGACGGTCGTCTACGACAACAGCGAGTACGAACTCGTCGAAGTGGACGTCGAAGACATCTACGGCCGGCAGGCGCACGCGCAGATGAACGTCTCCGTCGGTCCCGCCGACAGCGACGACTCGACCGACGGCGGGAACACGGACGACGGAAGCGACTCGACAGACGACGGAAGTACCGACGGCGGAACCGACGACGACTGCGTCTAGTCGCGTGTCGGCGTAGCCGACGCGGCCTCACGCCACCCGTTCGAGGATACTGCCGTCTTCGAACCCGCCGCAGTCGGCCGCTTTCTCTCGCGCCGCCGTCTCGACCGTTTCCCGGTCTTCGTCGCGTCGGGCGAGTATCGCGTCGACGACGGCGAACACGTCTGCGAGTTCTTGACGGTCCCGGCTTCGCCGAACTCCGCGGCTTCTTCGACCAGTTTCGCTCGGAGCCGTCGGTCGAGCGCATCGCCCTCGGCGACGTGCGTGACGGGCGTCTCACCAGACTCGCGGATGATTCGAGGGACGTCGTCGCGGACGAGTTTGTCGTACTCGCGGGGCATGCCGTCGAGTTCGGGCAGTCGGTGAAAAAAAGGGGCGTCGGGGAGGGGTCGAAGGCTGGGTCCGCTATCCGTCGGTAGAGAGACTGACGGTGTCGGTGCTCTGGTTCCCGTCCGACCCGGTGACGCGGAGCGTCACGTCGAGCGTCCCACAGAAGTCGAGCGTAATCTCGGTCGTCGAACCGCGCTCTCGGAACGACGCGCCCTCGCCGAACTGCCACTCGTAGGTCTCGACCTCGCCCGTCGAGGCGGTCCCGTCGAGGCCGACGGTGGTTCCGGAGTCGAGGTCCGCGGTCTCGGCGTCTTCGGGGTCGGTGACGATGCGGGCAACGGGTGCGTCCGAGGAGCGCGGGAGGTTCCTCGAATCGGGTGCCTCCGGACTCCCTTCGAGGGCGAACACCCCGGCTTGCTCGGTGGACTCTTCTTCCAGATAGCCCGTGAGGACTCGGCCGCCCGCGAGCGCCGGCGTCGACGCTTTTCGAGACGGTGCGCCCTGCTCGTGTCGAATCAGATAGGCCCACTGCTGGGACCCGTCTTCGGTCGAGAGCGCGTGTACCGTGGGGTGTCGACGTTCGCGTTCGAGGTCACCGATGGACTTGGGGATGGCGCTCCCGCCGAGGTAGACGGTGTCGCCGGCGACGCTCGGGTCGCCGTGGAGTTCCGTCGAGGTGTCGTGCGTCCACAGCACGTCTCCGGTGTCGGCGTCGAGCGCGTAAACCGTCGAGAGGACGCCCTCTTGGGCCACCGAGTCCACGTCGAGCGCCGTGGTGACGTAGACGGTGCCGTCGGCGACGGCCGGCGCGCTGATGAACCGCGCCGATTCCTCGCCTTCGGGCGTGAGTCTCGTCTCCCACTCGACGCTCCCGTCCTCGTCGCCGTGTGCGACGACGCGGTTTATCTCGTCCGTTCGGAACCGGTTCCCGGAGGAACGGTAGATACGACCGTTTTTGTGGGCCGAGTCGACGAAGCTCACACCGTCTTCCACCACCGCCGTCCACCGTCTGCTCCCGTCGTTCGCGTTCCACGCGACGAGTTCGTTCTTCTCGTCGGTGTACGTCGCCATCCCGTAGAGGGTCTCGTCGTCGCCGATGTAGGGGTAGGCCCGGTACGACGCGTCGGAGCGCCACACGACTTCACCGCTCTCGGGGTCGAGTTCCGCGATGACCGACTCCTGCTGGTCCGGGTCTGCGCTGGCGTTTGTCAGGTGTTGGACGTAGAGGGAGCCGTCGGCGACGAGCGGCGTCCCGAGCCACTTGGCGTCCGGACTCGCGTAGTCCGCTGGTGTCTTCTGCCAATTAATCTCGCCGGTATCCAGGTCGAGCGCGTGGAGTCCACCGTACTTGACGTCCGAATCGGTGTACCCTGCCTCGCTCGTCACGAAGAGCGTCCCTTCTGCCACGGCTGGCGTGTCGGTCACCCGACCGATGCCCGGAACGTCCGACTCGTACTCCGGGGCAATGTATTTCCAACGTTCTTCGCCCGTGTCGGCCTCGTAGGCAACGACGCCCCCGCGGAACGTGCTGTCGTTGGTGTAGAACGTCTGGAAGACGGCCCCGTCGTCGACGAGTACCTCGTTCGCGCTGGTCTTATGCCACGTTCCGTCGAGCCACGACAGGTCGGCGTACTCGTCGTCGGGTGCAGATTCGGGAGCGACCGCGCCGGTCCGCCCCGGTTCGGCACGAGACTGCGACCAATCCTCGGTCGTGACCGTGTCCGATTCTGGCGTCGAGTGACTGTCCGCGAGCGACGTGCCGGCGACGCCGGATGCCGCGAGGGCACCGAGCGTGGCGAGGAGCGTCCGCCGCGAGTGGTCTCCGAACATATCCACGCCGACATGGCCCCGGACGGCACATCATTATCTGTTCGGTAAGTGATACGAAACAGTCCGGAAAAACACGTCGAACAGCAGGAAAACGCGGGACGGCGACCGGAACGTCAATCGCTGACGGTCGAGTCGGTCCTCAGTCGTCGCTCGTCGTCGCCGCGCCGACCTTGTCGGCACCGGCGTCGACGATTGCGCCCGCCTTCGCGGGGAGTTCGTTGCGAACGTCCTCGCGGCCGTCTTCGGCGATGACCTCGGCGTACGCGTCGGGCATCACCTTCACGAAGTCGCCGAGGACCGACTGCCAGTCGTCGAGCAGTTCGGCCGCGCGGTCGGAGTCGGTGTACGCGAGGTGGTTCTCGACGAGTCGGGTGAGCATCGCCTCGTCCTTGTCGTCGAGGTGGTCTTCGAGCGTCACCATCTCGGTGTTGGCCTTCGCGGCGAACTCCTCGTCGGGGTCGTAGACGTAGGCCACGCCGCCGGACATCCCCGCGGCGAAGTTGCGGCCCGTCTCGCCGAGGACGGCGACGACGCCGCCGGTCATGTACTCGCAGCCGTGGTCGCCGACGCCCTCGACGACCGCCTTCACGCCGGAGTTGCGGACGCCGAAGCGCTCGCCGGCGAGGCCGTTGACGTAGCACTCGCCCTGCGTCGCGCCGTAGAGGGCGACGTTGCCGATGAGGATGTTTTCGGCGGCCTCGTAGTTGGCCTCGGCGGGCGTGTCGACGATGACGCGGCCGCCGGAGAGCCCCTTGCCGACGTAGTCGTTCGCGGCCCCGGTGAGCCGCATCGTGACGCCGCGGGCGAGGAAGCCGCCGAACGTCTGGCCGGCGATACCGTCGAACTCACAGCGGATGGTGTCGTCCGGCAGCCCCTCGCCGCCGTGGGCGTTGGAGATGCGGTTCGAGAGCATCGCGCCGACCGCGCGGTCGACGTTCGAGAGGTCGCGGCGGATGACGACCGGCTCGCGGTCCTCGATGGCCTCGGCGGCCTCGTCGATGAGCTTGTGGTCGACGTGCGTCTCGATGTCCGCGTGGGCCTGGTCTTCGGTCTTGCGGCGCGCGCCCGTCTCGGGCTCGGCCAGCACCGACGAGAGGTCGAGGTGCTTCGCCTTCTCGTGGTCCGTCTCGACCTGCCGGAGGAGCGAGGGACGGCCGATCATCTCGTCGAGCGAGGTGAAGCCGAGGTCGGCCATGATCTCGCGGAGCTCCTGCGCGATGAACGTCATGTAGTTGATGACGTGGTCGGGCTCGCCGGGGAAGCGGCGGCGCAGGTTCTCGTCCTGCGTGGCGACGCCGACCGGGCAGGTGTTCTCGTGGCACTGGCGGGCCATCACGCAGCCCGAGGTGACGAGCGACGCGGTCCCGAAGACGTACTCCTCGCCGCCGAGGAGGGCGGCGACGGCCACGTCGCGGCCGGTCTTCATGCCGCCGTCGACGGAGACGCGGATGCGGGAGCGCAGGCCGGTCGCGCGGAGCATCTGGTTGGCCTCGGCGAGGCCGAGTTCCCACGGGAGCCCCGCGTTCTTGATGGAGGTCTTCGGCGACGCGCCGGTGCCGCCGTCGTAGCCCGAGATGTGGACCACGTCGGCTTTCGCCTTCGAGACGCCGGCGGCGATGGTGCCGATGCCGGCCTCGGAGACGAGCTTGACGTTGATGTCGGCGTCGGGGTTGGCCGACTTCAGGTCGAAGATGAGCTGCTTGAGGTCCTCGATGGAGTAGATGTCGTGCAGCGGCGGCGGGGAGATGAGACCGACGCCCGGCGTCGCGTAGCGGACGTGGGCGATCATCTCGTTTACCTTCTTGCCGGGGAGGTGGCCGCCCTCGCCGGGCTTCGAGCCCTGCGCCATCTTGATCTGAATCTCGTCGGCCGACGAGAGGTACTCCGAGGTGACGCCGAAGCGGCCGGAGGCGACCTGCTTGACGTTACACTCCTTTTCCGTGCCGAAGCGCTCCGGCGGCTCGCCGCCCTCGCCGGAGTTGGACTTGCCGCCGATGCGGTTCATCGCGATGGAGTTGTTCTCGTGGGCCTCCGGCGAGAGGCTGCCGAGCGACATCGCGGCCGTCGAGAAGCGCTTGACGATGTCCTCGACGGGTTCGACCTCGTCGATGTCCACGGGCTCGCGGTCGGAGTCGAATTCGAGCAGCCCGCGGAGCGCCTTCAACTGTTTCGACTGGTCGTTGACCAGTTCGGCGAACTCCTCGTACTTCTCGTAGTCGCCGGTGCGGACGGACTGCTGGAGCGTGCCGACGGTCTGGGGGTTCCAGCCGTGGTGGATGCCGGCCGAGCGGTTCTCGTACTCGCCCTGCCGTTCGAGCTTCGGGTCCGCGCCGAAGGCGGCGGCGTGACGGGTCAGCAGGTCCTCCTCGATGACGTCGAGGCCGATTCCCTCGGTGCGGATTTCGGTGCCCTCGAAGTACTCGGCGACGAAGTCGGATTCGAGGCCGACGGCTTCGAAAATCTGCGCGCCGCGGTAGCTCTCGACCGTCGAGATGCCCATCTTGGCCATCGTCTTGAGCAGGCCGTCTTCGAGCGCGTGGACGTACGCGTCGATGGCCTCGCCCTCGTCGGCCCCGTCGGGGCCGGCGACGATGTCCTCGATGGTCTGGTAGGCGAGGTAGGGGTTCACCGCGCCCGCGCCGTAGCCGACGAGCGTGGCGAGGTGGTGGACCTCGCGGGGGTCGCCGGACTCGACGACGAGGCCGGCGTGGTTCCGGAGGCCGTTGCGGACGAGGCTGTGGTGGACCGCGCCCGTCGCGAGCAGACTCGGGATGGCGACGCGGTCGGGGCCGACGTTCCGGTCGGAGAGGACGACGATGTCCGCGCCGTCTTCGATGACTTCCTTGGCCTCGTTGCGGACGGCCTCGATGGCCTCCCGGATGTCGCCGCCTTTCTCGTAGGTGGTGTCGACGACGGCGCTGCGCATGTCGTCGTCGAGGTCCTTGATGGCCGCCGTCTCGGCGTCCGTGAGAACCGGCGAGTCGAGGACGAGCTGACGCGCGTGGTCGGCCGACTCGTCGAGCAGGTTCCGCTGGAAGCCGAGCCGCGACTCCAGGCTCGTCACGAGCTTCTCGCGGATGTAGTCGATAGGCGGGTTCGACACCTGCGCGAACAGCTGCTTGAAGTACGTGAACAGCGGGCGGTTGAGGTCCGACAGCACCGAAAGCGGCGTGTCGTCGCCCATCGAGCCGACGGGGTCCTTGCCGTCGCGGGCCATCGGCTCTATCATGTGGTTGAGCTGGTCGTGCGTGTAGCCGAACGCGGCCTGCGTCGCGCGGAGCGACTCGACCTGTCCGCGCGAGGTGGAATCCACCTCGCCGGCGACGTCGTCGAGGTGGCGCTGTTGTTCGTCGACCCACTCGCCGTACTTCTCGTCGGTGAGGGAGTCGAACACCTCGGCGTCGGGGATGACGCGACCCTCCTCGGGGTCGGCCATGAAAATCTCGCCGGGCTGGAGGCGACCGCGGGACTCGATTTCCGCGGGGTCGGTGTCGAGCGCGCCGACCTCGCTGGCGACGATGAGGCGGCCGTCGGTCGTCACCTCGTAGCGGCACGGCCGGAGGCCGTTGCGGTCGAGGACGGCGGCGATGCGGTCGCCGTCAGTCGCCGCGACGAGCGCGGGGCCGTCCCACGGCTCGACCAGCGAGGCGTGGAAGTCGTACCAGTCGCGGCGCGCCTGGTCCATCGCGTCGTCGTTGCGGTACGCCTCGGGGATGAGCATCCGCAGGACGTGCGGGAGCTCGCGACCGCCCTTGAGGAGCAGTTCGACCGCGTTGTCGACGCTCGCGGTGTCGGACTGGTCGGCCTTCGTGATGGGCCTGAGCGTCTCGATGTCGTCGCCGAACGCCTCGTGTTGGAGGTCCGTCTCGCGGGCGCGCATCCAGTTGACGTTACCGCGGATGGTGTTTATCTCGCCGTTGTGGATGACCTGGCGGTACGGGTGGGCGAGGTGCCACGCGCCCAGCGTGTTGGTGGAAAAGCGCGCGTGAACGAGCGCGAGTTCGGTCACCATCCGCTCGTCGCCGAGGTCGGGGTAGTAGTTCGGGAGCTGTTCGGCCGTGAGCAGCCCCTTGTAGACGATGGTCTTCCGGTCGAGCGAGCAGACGTAGAATCGTCCCGCGCCCTCGATGGCGAGGTCGTCGACCGCTTTCTCGGCGGCTCGACGCCCGAGGTACAGCGCTCGGTCGAACTCGTCTTCGGTCAGCTCGCCGGTCGGCTCGACGAACAGTTGCCAGACGTCCGGTTCCGATTCGAGCGCGGTCGCGCCGAGCTCTGCGTTGTCGGTCGGCACGTCGCGCCAGTCGAACACGGACAGCCCGTGGTCGGCCAGCGACTCCTCGACAACCGCCGAAACGCGCTCGCGGACCTCGTCGTCGGTCGGCATGAACACCGAACCGGCCGCGTAGCGGTCCGGAAGCTCCCCGTCGAGGACGGATTCGAAGAACTCGTCCGGTCGCTGGAACAGGATGCCCGCCCCGTCTCCGGTGTTCTCTTCAGCGCCCGTGGTGCCGCGGTGCTCAAGGTTCTCCAGGAGTTCGAGGCTGTCTGCGACGACGCGGTGCGAGGCGCCGTTTTCGAGGTCTACGACGGCCCCAACGCCGCAGTTCGACCGCTCGTCGGTCGGGTCGGCTAACCCGCCCTGAGCGAAGGGTGCGTCTATGTGTGGCTTGGTCATACGCCAATGGTACAGCTACCCCCATAAGCAACTTTTCCTGAAACCATAAGGGTGTTACAATGTCATATAAGGATGTATCCATACATAGTATGTCGACTAATGATGATTCGACGGACGACGAAAAATATGAATAATCGTGTAGGTCGATTCGGAAGCCGGTTCAGTAGGATTTCGCGAAGTACGCGGTCTCCTCGGCGTCGTCGCCGCAGACCGCACAGTCCTCGCCGTCGTGAATCTCCGCGTCCTCGTCGTTCAGGGGCACCATGACGATTTCGGCGGCGATTTGGTCCTTGATCTCGTCCTCGCAGTCCTCGTCACCGCACCACGGCGCTTTCACGTAGCCGCCGTGTTGGCCGATGGTCCCGAGAATTTCGTTGCGGGCGGACGCCTCGCGGACGTTCGCTTCGAGGTTCTCCTCGGCGGCGGCGTAGAGCTTCGCGTACACCTCGTCGAACTGCTCTTGGACGGCCTCGGCGATGTTCTCGCGGTCGAGTTCGACCGACTCGCCGTCGGGGCGGTGGACGGCGGTGACGACGTCGTCGTCGACCTCGTTGGGGCCGATTTCGAAGCGGACGGGGACGCCCTTGAGCTCCCACTCGTTGAACTTGAAGCCGGGGTTGCGCTCGTCGCGGGCGTCGAGTTCGACGCGGACGCCGGCGGCTTCGAGCTCGTCGGCGATGTCCTCGGCGTAGTCGAGGACCTTCTCCTGCGTGTCGGCCTGCCAGATGGGGACGATGACGACCTGCTCGGGCGCGATGGTCGGCGGCAGGACGAGGCCCTGGTCGTCGGAGTGGGTCATGATGAGCGCGCCGAGCGAGCGCCACGACAGCCCCCACGAGGTCGTGTGGGCGGGTTCTTCGTCCTCGTCTTCGGTCGTGTAGGTGAGGTCGAACGCCTCGGCGAAGGAGGTGCCGAGGTAGTGGGAGGTGCCGGCCTGCACGGACTTGCCGTCGGGCATGAGCGCCTCGACGGTCGTCGTCGTGTCCGCGCCGGGGAACTTGTCGTGTTCCGGCTTCGCGCCGCGGAGCACGGGGATGGCGAGCACGTCCTCGTAGAGCGACTGGTACTGCGAGAGGCGGGTCATCGTCTCGTCCCACGCGCCGTCGCGGGTCTCGTGGGCCGTGTGGCCCTCCTGCCAGAGGAACTCCTTGGTGCGGAAGAACGGCTTCGTCTCCGTGGCCTCCCAGCGCACGACGGAGGCCCACTGGTTCACGCGGAGGGGGAGGTCCCGGTGGCTACGGACCCACCGGGCCATGTAGGGCGCGATGATGGACTCGGACGTCGGGCGGACGGCGAGGCGCTCTTCGAGTTCCTCGTGGCCGCCGTGGGTGACCCACGCGACCTCGGGGTCGAACCCCTCGACGATGTCCTTCTCGCGTTCGAGGTAGCTCTCGGGGATAAACAGCGGGAAGTACGCGTTCTGGACGCCCGTCTTCTTGAACTCGCCGTCGAGGTAGTTCTGGATGGACTCCCACAGCGCGTAGCCGCGCGGGCGAGTCACGATGAAGCCGCTCATGCCCTCCGGGCCGTAGTTCGCGAGGCCCGCCTTCTGGACGACCTCGGCGTACCACTCGCCGGTGTTGTACTGCTTCGACTCGGTGATACCGAGTTCCTGCTCGTCGCTCATTGCCCATCGGTAGCCGCAGCGAACCCTTAAACGCCCCGAAGGTGCCGGCGCGCCGCTCCGCCGCGCGGACCGTCTCTCGCAGGCGACGGTCGGCGGTTCCGGCGGACGCATAGATACATATCGCCGGCTGCCCTACCAGCACGTGGTGGTTGGCGTGCTAACAATGGACACAATTGTGAGCGATGAGCGGCCGACTCCCCGGGAGGGGACGGTCCGAATCGAGCTGTGGGTTCCGAGCGGCCGGCGCGCGGAGTTCACTCCGGTCATCGAGCGACTGGACGACGCCGTCGAGCGCGGCCTCGTCTCGGAGTACACGGTCGAGACGTGGGACCGGTTCGTGGACCTCGGTGGGGAGTTGAGCCCGCGCGAGCGGCGCGCCCGCGACCGGCTCGCGTCGTACGCGCGCTGGGCGGCGATGCGTGGCGACAAACTGGACGGGTTAGGTGACCCCGAGTCGCGCGGCGTCGGCCGCATGGGACCGGAGCGACCGATGCGGCGGACCCCGCGGGCGGTCATGGCGGAGTACGAAAACGGCGTGCTCGCGCACGTGACCGCGTGCGAGGAGTGCGTCGGCGCGTTCCGCGGACGGCTCCGCGACCTCGACCCGACGGCCGAACGCGAGCGGCCGTCGGAGCCGGTCCGAATCGAGTGGTGAGCGCCCCGAACTCCGTTTTTTCACCGACGATACCGCGCCGCCGTCAGCGCCGGCTGTCGAACGGCGAGTCCCCCTCGCGCCACGACCAGCCCGGCAGGCGCGTCTGAAAGCCCGCGGCGAGCGCGGCGTCGAGGTCGTCGCGCCCGGCGGGGCCGTCGGTGTGGACTGCCACGTCCGCGAAGTGGAACGTCGCCTGCGCGAGGAGTCGGAGCGGCTCGCCGCCGGCGATGGTCGCGGCGAGTTCGCGGCCGAGCACCTCGTCGACGACGAAGCCCGGGTAGTCGTCCTGCACGTCCAACTGCTTGAGGATGCGGACGTAGGCCGCGACGTTGACGCCGACCTCGCCGTCGGCGAACACCGCGTCGACCGCGTCGCGGTAGGCCGCGTCGTCGACCTCGCCGACGCGGGTGTCGAACTGCTCGCCGAGTCGCCGGCGCGTCTCGTTGATGAGCGGAACGACCACGTCGGCGCGCTCTCGGACCCAGTCGTGCTCCGCCGAGACGGCCGCCGGTGTGAGGTTCATGGTCGTCGAACGCCCCCGAGACGCTTCGGCTTTGCGAAGGGTTTTATACTGGCGACATGGTACTGTCGGGTAAGCGGGTTTTCCCTACCTCTTCCCGCAGTCGAGATACAACCGTATTCAGTTCACTATGCTCTCTCCGCAGTCGGCCGAGACTGGCACTCGTACACGTGAACCGGCTCGCGTCGACGCTCCTGAGGTAGGGGTTCCCGAGACCTGCCGGCGCAGGACCGGACGGGTCGCTCGTAACTATGAGCTCCGTAGATAAACAACTCGAGAATCTGAAGGCAGAGATTACGAACGAACTCCCCCGCGACATCTCGGTTTCCGACGTCAAGTACGAGGGTCCCGAACTCGTCGTCTACACGCGCGACCCGAAGAAGTTCGCTCAGAACGGCGACCTCATCCGGAAACTCGCGAGTAAGCTCCGAAAGCGGATCACGGTTCGCCCGGACCCGGACGTGCTGTCGGACCCCCGCGAGGCCGAACCCAAGATTCTGAGCGTCATCCCCGAGGAGGCCGGCGTCACCGACCTCGACTTCCACATCGACACCGGCGAAGTCGTCATCGAGGCCGAGAAGCCGGGGATGGTCATCGGTCGCCACGGCTCGACGCTCCGCGAAATCACGCAGAAAGTCGGCTGGACGCCCGAAGTCGTCCGCACGCCGCCCATCGAGTCCTCGACGGTCTCGAACGTCCGCAACTTCCTGAAGCAGGAACGCGAGGACCGCCGCCGCGTCCTCGAACGGACCGGCCGGCAGATTCACCGCGAACAGCTCTCGGACGACGAGTGGGTCCGCATCACGACGCTCGGCTGCTGCCGCGAGGTCGGCCGCGCCTCCTTTATCGTCTCGACGCCCGAGACTCGCATCCTCGTCGACTGCGGCGACAAGCCCGGCTCCGACGACGTGCCGTATCTGCAGGTCCCCGAGGCGCTCGGGTCGGGTGCGAACTCGCTCGACGCGGTCGTCCTCACCCACGCTCACCTCGACCACTCGGCGCTCATCCCGCTTCTGTTCAAGTACGGCTACGACGGCCCCATCTACACGACCGAGCCGACCCGCGACCTCATGGGTCTGCTCACGCTCGACTACCTCGACGTCGCCTCGAAGGAAGGCCGCACCCCGCCGTACGAGTCCGAGATGGTCCGCGAGGCCATCAAGCACACCATCCCGCTGGAGTACGGCGACGTGACCGACATCGCGCCCGACGTGAAGCTCACCTTCCACAACGCGGGTCACATCCTCGGCTCCGCCGTCTCGCACTTCCACATCGGCGACGGCCTCTACAACGTCGCGTTCTCCGGCGACATCCACTACGAGGACACCCGCCTGTTCAACGGCGCGGTCAACGACTTCCCGCGCGTGGAGACGCTCGTCCTCGAATCGACCTACGGCGGCCGCAACGACTACCAGACCGACCAGCAGGACTCCGAAAAGCGCCTCATCGAGGTCATAAACGAGACGTACGACCGCGGCGGCAAGGTCGTCATTCCCGCGTTCGCCGTCGGTCGCTCCCAGGAGATCATGCTCGTCCTCGAAGAGGCGATGCGCTCGGGCAAGATTCCGGAGATGCCCGTCCACCTCGACGGGATGATCTGGGAGGCGACGGCCATCCACACGACCTACCCCGAGTACCTCCGCGACGACCTCCGCGACCGCATCTTCCACGAGGACGAAAACCCGTTCCTCGCCGAGGAGTTCAACCACATCGACGGCGGCGAAGAGGAGCGCCAGGACGTCGCCGACGGCGAGCAGGCCATTATCCTCTCGACCTCCGGGATGGTCACCGGCGGCCCCATCATGTCGTGGCTCCGCCACGTCGGCCCCGACCCGAAGTCCCGACTGGTCTTCGTCGGCTACCAGGCGCAGGGAACGCTCGGTCGCCGCATCCAGAACGGCTGGGACGAGATTCCGGTCAACGGCCGCGACGGCATGGGCCGGTCGGACACGCTGAAGCTCAAGATGGACGTCGAGACGGTCGACGGCTTCTCCGGTCACGCCGACCGACAGGGCCTCGAAAACTTCGTCAAGACGATGAACCCGCGCCCGGAGAAGGTGCTGTGCGTCCACGGTGACGAGCGCTCCGTCCAGGACCTCTCGTCGGCGCTCTACCACGACTACAACATGCGGACGTTCGCGCCGAAGAATCTCGAAACGTTCCGCTTCAAGTAACGGACCTCGCTTCCCGTTCGGCAGCTTTCCTGTCTGTCTAGTATAGATACCACCGGCTCGATAGAATCTCGATGAGTATTCTCAACCGCAAACCGGACGGGAGTAGCATCCCCGTTATCATCGCTATCGTCCTCGTCGGAATTGCCCTCGTCACCGCTGGCGCACTGGTTCTCGCGGGGGTGTTGGGAACTTTCGTACTCAGCACGGGAGAGCGGGTTGGTCCCGCCCCGTCCGTGTCGTTTCACTCCGGCGTCAGCGACGGCACGGCGACGATAGAACACGCCGGCGGTGACTCGTTTTCGGCGGGTGAGATGATTGTGGTCGTCGGTGAGACCGAACAGTCGTGGGCGTCGCTGTCGGGAGCAGACGGGACCGTCGCACAGGGCGATTCGATTTCGTTCGACGTCGCGAGCGGCGAGACCGTCGAACTCGTCTACGTGGGCGGCGACGGACGCGAACTCGTCGGTCGGTTCACCGCGTAGTCACCCCCGCGAACGAACTTCGATTGGCGAACATTAATCAGGACTCTCGAACGAGTGGTTGCCATGCGTCTCGCACTTATCGCGCACGACGAGAAGAAGCCGGACCTCATCTCGTTCGCCGAGGAGCGGCAGGCCGACCTCGAACGCTTCGAGCTCATGGCGACGGGCACGACCGGTCAGCGACTCATCGACGCCACGGGGCTCGACATCGAGCGCAAGCAGTCCGGGCCGCTCGGCGGCGACATGCAGATCGGCGCGGAGATAGCCAGCGAGACCTGCGACGGCGTCATCTTCCTCCGCGACCCGCTGACCGCCCAGCCCCACGAGCCGGACATCAGCGCGCTGCTCCGCATCTGCGACGTTCACCAGACGCCGCTTGCGACCAACCTCGCCAGCGCGGACGCCGTCCTCGACGAGCTTATCCGGCAACTCGACGGCGAGGAGTAACCGCCGCGCCCGCGCCGCGTGGCGATCCGCGCGTCCGCCGTCTCGTTTCCCATCGACGTTCGGAATTCCTGTCGACGTTCGGTATCACCCCTGAGAATCGCGCCGTATCCTTAATTAGCAGCGCGCCGGAGGCGACGGTATGAACGCCGCGACCCGCGCGCCCCTGACACTCGCCGTGATTCTCGTCGTCGCGACCGCCCCGGTCGCCGCCGCGGCCGCCGCGACCGGTCCGACTTCGCCGTGTTTCCCCGGCGAGGGCCACCAGTTCGACATCGGCGGCGAGGGCGCGGGCATCGACCTCGTGGTCTTCCTCTCCGTCTTCGAGAACCTCGGCGGCGAGGGCGGCTTCGGGATGGAAGCCAGCGGCTCCGTCGGCAACGACTCCATCGTCCAACTCCGGGCGGGCGTCGCCTTCGACGGCGTCGGTCCCGCCGCGGCGTTCCTCTCGAACCCCTTCTCGCGGTTCAGCGTCGTCTACGACTACTCGATGAATCTCCCGATGTTCGCCGACTCGGGCGTCGAATCGAGCTACGAGGACGACGGCTCGCCGGTGAGCGGGCTCGAAACGAAGTCCTGTTAGTCAGTCGTCCGCGGCCGCGGGGTCGGTGACGGACTGCGCCGCCGCGTCGACGCCGACCATCTCGCACACGTCGGCCATCGGGCACGCCTCGGGGCCGTCGAGACACGCGGGCTTCCGTGCCTTGCAGAACTCGCGGCCGAACTGAATCATCGCGGTGTGGCCGAAGCCGCATTTCTCGTCGGGGATATCGCGTTCGAGCGCCGCCCGAACACCCTCGTGGTCGGCGTCGGCGGGCGCGAGGCCGATTCGCCGAGCGATGCGGTGGACGTGCGTATCGACGGGGAAGACGCCGCCGCGGCCGCCAGCGAAGAGGAGGACGCAGTCGGCGGTCTTGGGGCCGACGCCCTTCATCTCCAAGAGGCGGTCGCGGACCGTCGAGGGGGCTTCCTCGCGGACGTAGCGGTCGAAGTCGGCCTCGCTCCCGAAGTCGGCCAGCACCTCCTCTGCGACGCCTTGGATGAGCTTCGACTTCTGGTTGTAGAGCCCGCCGGAGCGGATGGCGTCGACGATGCCCTCGCGGTCGGCCGCCGCCAGCGACTCGGCGAGGTCGCCGCCGCCGTACGCCGCCATGAGTTCGTCGTGGGCCGGCTGGCTCGCCTTGTCGCTCGTGTTCTGGCTCAGGATGGTTCGGACGAGACACTCGAAGCCGCCCTGTCCGCCGTAGGCCTTCCGCCAGTAGCGCTCGCCGAGCCGGTCGACGACGACCTCGGCGCGCGTCGCGGTCTCGGGGTCGGCGGGGTCGAACCCCGTCTCTCGGCCGCCGCCGTTCGCGCCGCCGCTGATGTTCTCTGCGGGTTCGTCGGGCATGTCCGGAGGTTACGACCGCGCGGTGAAAAACACGTCCCGTCGGCTCGCCCCGACCGAGCTGGCGCTCGCGCGGGGTTACTCGACGTCGATGGTGACGGTCAGTTCCGCGCCGTCGGCGAGCGCCGAGACGAGGTCGCGGTCGAAGCCGGCCGCGGCGTGGGCCGCGCCGACCGCGCCCGTCCGGTCGTCCACGTAGTCGCTCGTGCGGAAGACGATACTGCGGTCGCCTTCGAACGTGAGGTCCGGGTGCCCGCGGGCGCTGACGGTCTGCTCGTGGGCGTCGTCGCCCGCGCCCACGCGGACGTGCACGTCAATAGTCGCGTCGCGGGACCGGCAGGCCTCGACGAACGCCGAGTCGAAGTCGGCGGGCGTGCGGTCGGCCTCGACGCCGATGATGCAGTCGCCCGCGGGCGTGAGCCAGTCGTCCGTCGTCACTTCGAAGGTGCTCGCGTGTTCGGCGCGCACGTGCTCGTGGCCGCGTGCGCGGATGACCTCTCTCATGGCGTGGCATCCGACCCGACTCGGTTTAGCCCCCACGGTTCGCATCCCCTTTATATATGGCCATGGCAAAGACTAACATAGTGAATACGGTCGATACGAGCGGTGTGGTAACTGTTTTCACCCGAATTTCCACCGAAGTATTTATTAACTGGTCGCCTGTATGTGTATGTACCTGAGCGCCTCCGGCGTTCCGGCGGCATCGCACGCAGAATGATCGGGAATTCTTATCCACGGTCGGTCGCACTCCCACGAGCAGCCGCCACGCACGGAGTGGTGATGGTATCGAGGATTGATTACGCATGGTAACGAAGCAGGAAGTACTTAGCGAGTTCGACGTGCAGGAACTCGACGAGGCACGAAACATCGATCTCCCAGACGAAAAGCTCGAGAGCGGCTCGAAAGGCGAACTCATCAAACTCGCCGGTCAACTCCGTGACCGCCGCAACGAACTAAACCAGATGGCTTCCGAGCGCGCGTCCAAGCGCGACGACCTCAACGCGAAGACTCGCGAGAAGGTCGACGAAGCCCAGAAGCACCGCGAGAAGCGCGACGAGATGAACTCGCAGGTGCAGGAACACAAGCAGAGCCGCAACGAGCTCAACGCGAAGGCCAACGAGCTGTTCGACGAGGTCGACGAGATGAAAAGCGACCTCGAGCTCGACGACGGCAAGGACATCGACGAGCTCAAAGAGGAGATCGAGCAACTCGAATTCCGCCAGCAGACCGAAGTCCTCTCGACCGAAGACGAGCGCGAGCTCATCGAGAAGATCGAGAACAAGCGCGAAGAGCTTCGCCAGAAAAAGGACAAGGTCGAAGAGAGCGGTGACCTCGAAGAACTCATCGAAGAGGCAGAAGAGGTCCGCTCCGAGGCGTCCCAGCACCACCAGAAGGTGACCGAGCTGGCCGACGACGCCCAGGAACACCACAACCAGATGATCGAGGCCTACCGCGAGGCCGACGACATCCGCGACAAGGCCGACGAGATGCACGAGCTCTTCGTCGAGGCCCAGGAAGCGGCCGACCGTCACCACGAGGACTTCGTCCGCGTCCAGAAGCGCCTCCGCGAGCTGGACAAGAAAGAAGAGCGCCAGCGCAAGGACTCCCGCGCCGAGGAGCGCGAGGCCGCCAAGGCCGAGGCCGAGGAGATCTACCAGAAGTTCAAAGAGGGCGAGACCCTCGAAACCGAGGACCTGATGAAGCTCCAGAAGTCCGGTCTGCTCTAAACTTCGGTCACTTTCTCTCTCTTCGTCGCGCTTGCGACGTGTCATTTTTATCCCGTTCGAAGCCCCAGCGACAGCCATGAGTGATTCACCGTGACCGATAGCTTCACGCGCATCTACCGGCTGACCATCGTGGTCGTGTTCGCCGTCGTCGCGGCGGCGGTCGGCTGGGTCCTGTTCTACAGCGTCCCCGACACGCTCGCCGACCTCGCGGGGCTCCTCTTGGTCATCGGGGCGGTCGTCGCCGCGCTCCGCGTCGGCGGCAGGCTCGCCGCCTCGGCGTTCCCCGACTACGACGTGGCCGAAGTCGCCGTCGAAGGGCCGATCTCCCGCGACGGCGGCGGCGGGCCGGTTCCGGGTCGCGGCGGCGGCACGCCCGCCGACGACATCGTCGAGCAGATAGACGCCGCGGCCGACGACGAAAACGTCGACGCGCTCCTCGTCAAACTGAACACGCCCGGCGGCGAGGTGCTGCCGAGCGACGACATCCGTCGGGCCGTCGCCGACTTCGACGGGCCGACGGTCGCCTACGCCACCGACACCTGCGCCTCGGGCGGCTACTGGATCGCCAGCGGCTGCGACGAACTGTGGTCCCACGACGTGAGCGTCGTCGGCTCAATCGGCGTCATCGGCTCGTCGGTCAACGCCTCGGAGTTGGCCGACAAACTCGGCCTCTCCTACGAGCGGTTCGCCGCGGGGAAGTACAAGGACGCCGGGATGGCGCTCAAGGAGCCGACCGACGACGAACGCGAGTACCTCCAGGGGCTCATCGACGACTACTACGACGACTTCGTCGAGCGCGTGGCCGAGGGTCGCGACATGGACCCGCAGGTCGTCCGCGACACGGAGGCCCGCGTCTACCTCGGCGAGGAGGCCCGCGAACTCGGGCTGGTCGACTCGCTGGGTACCCGCGACGACGTGGAGGACCGACTCGCCGAACTCCTCGGCCGCGACGAGGTGTCGGTCGAGGAGTTCACCCCCGAGGTCGGCCTCGCGGACCGCCTCCGCGGCGGCGTCGAGGGGGCGGCGTACGCCTTCGGCGCGGGGCTCGCCTCGTCGGTCGAAGCGGACGACGGCTTCTCGTTTCGGTTCTGACGACTGGGAGGCTTTTTAGCCCGCGCCCGCGTTCGTCTGCCACGTGACAACGCTCGTCCTCTGTGTCGACCGGGCGAACGACATCGGCCGGAAGTCCGGGCTCTCGACGCCCGTCGTCGGCTGGGAAGCCGTCAGGTCGCTCGTGACGGACGTGGGGCTCGCGGACCCCGAGGATTCGAGCGTCAACTGCCTGCTGGCGGCGCTGCGGACGACGCGCGAGCTCAGAGACGACCGCGAGGACGCCGAAATCGCGGTCGTCTCGGGGACGAACGACAGCGCCGTCGGGGCCGACCGCGCCGTCGCGCGACAGCTCGACGACCTCGTCGAGCGGTACGACGTCGAGTCCGCGGTCATCGTCATCGACAGCGCGGAAGACGAGCGACTCGTCCCCGTCGTCGAAAGCAGGCTCCGGGTCGACGCGGTCGACCGCGTGGTCGTCCGGCAGGCCCACGACATCGAGTCGACGTACTACCTGCTCAAGCAGTTCCTCGGCGACGAGGAGCTTCGTTCGACGATACTCGTCCCGCTCGGCGTCGGCCTGCTTCTCGTCCCGCTACTTCTCGTCCAGTTCACGCCTGAGGTCGCGCTGGCCGGCCTCGCCGCCCTGATGGGCGCGGTGCTCCTCTACAAGGGGCTGGCCATCGACGAGTTCCTCTCGGACGCCCCCGACCAGATACGCGACGCGCTCTACTCCGGGCAGGTGTCGGTCGTCACCTACGCGGTCGCCGCGGGATTGGCCATCGTCGGGCTGTTCCTCGGCGCGCTCTCCATTCGGACGCCCGGCGTCGGCGGGAGCGAGGAAGTGCTCGTCCCGTCGCTCCTGTTCGTCTACCACAGCGTCCCGTGGCTGGCGCTCGCCGCGCTGACCGCGAGCGCGGGTCGCCTCTTGGACGAACTCATCGGGAGCGAGCGCGTCTCCACGTCGTACATGAACCTCCCGTTCGGCGTCGTCGCCATCGGGCTGGTCGTCCGCGGCTTCGCCGGCTTCCTCCTCGAACGACAGGGCGAGTTGGCGAACCTCGAACTCCTCGGGCGACTCGCGCTCACGCCGGTCCAGCGGCTGGCGATGTTCATCGTCGCCGGTATCGTCGTGAGCGTCGTGGGCGTCCGCATCTCGGCGAGCGTCTCGGACGAGACGCTGGACGACGTGGTCGACGCGCCGCGAGAAAACGAGAGCTGAGGGCCTTTCGTTCCGCTTTCTCCCTCCGTGTGGTTAGGTCGACGCTCGGTACTCGCCGTGTTTGACGCCGAGGGCGAGACAGACGGCCCCGAAGACGAGCATCGACGGCGTCACCATCATCAGGACCGTGCTCGTTGCCATCGCGTCCATCCCGACGAGGGCCGCGGTTCCGACGACGACGAGCGCGACGAGCAACGCGACTGTCTTGGGGAGGTCGAACTCCATGAGATTCTGTCGGGACTCGTTCGACAAATCCGTTGCGGCTTCGGACGACGAATCGAGCGTCGAACCGGAAAAACGCGGTTTCAGTCGCTTACCAGGGCGCGAAATCGGGGTCGATGCGGCGCTCTTCGGTCTCGATGGCGTCGATGGCCGCGACGTCTTCGTCGTCGAGTTCGAGCGCGAGCGACTCCCAGTTGTCGCGGATGTGTCCCTCGCTCGTCGCCTTCGGAATCGCGGTGACCCCCTTCTCGCGGAGCCACGCCAGCGACACCTGGGCCTCGCTCGCGTCGTGCTTCTCGGCGATATCGGACAGCACGTCGACGTCGAACACCGCCCCGCGGGCCAGCGGCGAGTACGCGACGAGTTCGATGTCCGCCTCGGCGCAGACCTCGCGGAGTTCCTCCTGTTGGAGGAGCGGATGCATCTCGATTTGGTTGGCGAAGACGCCGGACTCGGACAGTTCGACGGCCTCGCGGAGCTGTTCGGGTTCGAAGTTGGAGATACCGACGCGTTCCGTCAGCCCCCGTTCGACGAGTTCGTCGAACGCCGCGAGGGTCTCTTCGGCGTCGTACTCGCGGGACGGCCAGTGGACGTACAGGAGGTCGACGTAGTCGACGCCGAGCTTTTCGAGGCTCGCTTCGGTGCTCTCTATGACGTCGTCGTAAGAGAGCTCGTCAATCCACACTTTCGTCGCGAGGAACACGTCGTCGCGGTCGACGTCGGCGGCGGCGATGCCCGCGCCGACCTCCGCCTCGTTGCCGTACGCTTGGGCGGTGTCGATGTGGCGGTAGCCCATCTCCAGCGCCGTCCGCACCGCGTTGCGACACTCGTCGGCGTCCGTGTTCTGCCACGTCCCGAGGCCGAGCATCGGCATCCCGTTCGCTCGCGGTGTGTCGTCTACTGAGGTGGGGTTCTCCGTCATGGGTGAGCGGTGGGCCGCGAGTTGAAAAGGCGTTCCGAAAGGGCGGACGAATTTCCGGCTTTCACGGCCTGAGAGTGTGTCACACGGGGTCTCGGACGTTCGTCACTCGACGCCGACCGACGCTCGGCGGCGGATGGTTTATGTGGTGCGTGGTAGCATATCCGTACGGTGGTCTGGAATGTCGTCCGCATCAGAGCCGTTGACAGAAGAGAACACGAACGCGTTCGCACACCGCATCGCGGGTGACTCGCTCGTCTACGAGTGTCCGAACTGCGAGTTCGGCGAGGTGCTGGTGACGGAACTCATCGAGTCCGACGACGCGCGGTGTCTCGATTGCGGGACGCGCTACCGACTCAACATCGAGACGGTGGAGTGACGAGCGGGTCGGCGGGACTCCCGGCGGCGGTTCGGTCAGCTCGGTCGGCCGGACCCCCTCGGTCCCGCTCGGACCGACCCGGTCGGTCGGCTCTTTTTCCCAGCGGCGAGACCGTCATGCTCTCTGCGCGCCTCTAGAGGGTATGCCTCAACCACGCACAGCCCTCTCGCGCTCGCGCTCGTCGTCACCCTCGCCGGTTGCCTCGGCGGGGTGGGCGGTTCGACCACGCTCGCGGCCCAGCCCGCGACGATTCCCGCGTCGGCCTACGAGGCACACGGCTACGTCCACGGCAACAGCACCGCCGTCCCGCTTTCCTACGACGTGGGCGTCGGACCCGCCGCTCGCTCCGTCGGCGCGGAGGTCTGGGTGTCCGGATACTCGAAGACGACCGACGACGACGATATCGCGGCCCTCGTAGTCGTCTCGTCGCCGAACGCCGAGGTCGCCGGGCAGTCGGTCAACCCGCTTTCGAACCTCGGCAACCGCGAACTCGTCGCGAGCGGCCTCGACCTGCTGGCCGACGCGCAGGCGCTCGGGAACGCCCCCGAGGTCACCGGCGTCCGCGAGGTCGGCGCGCGGAACGTCACGATGCTCGGGTCGGAGACGGAACTCGTCACCTACGCGGGGACGGTCGAGGTCGAACCCGGCGAGACCGCCGTCGACGGCGAGACGGTCGCCTACGAGGGCGGGACGGCCGAGGTGCGACTCCACCTCGCGACCGTCGAACACGACGGCGACGTGGTGGTCGTCCTCGCGGTCCACGGGCCCCACGTGGACGAGACCGGGGCGGTCGCGGCGCTCGCGGGCGCTGTCGAGCATCCGGGGACGGTCGAAAGAACGGTCGAAGTTCGGTGAGCGGGCGGCGCGGCGTCGACCGCGAGTTCGGCGGTCGTCGTTAGTAGAACTCGCGGACGAGGTCCATCGCGTCGTCGGGCGCGCCCGACGGGATGTCCGACATGTTCTGGTCGACGCCGAACTTCTCCTCGTAGGAGACGGAGCTTTCGTCCTTGTAGATGATGCCCTCGTACTCCTTCGACGAGTCGAGAATCTTCTCTTTGGCCGCGTCGTAGTCGGTCGGGTCGTGGTCGGTGTCCGCGAGGTCGACGAGGTTGTCGCGGAAGTAGTCGTAAGTGTCCACGTCGTTGAACGTGACACAGGGACTGAACACGTTCACGAAGCCGAAGCCGTCGTGCTCGATGGCTTCTTGGACGATTTCCGCGTGGCGCTTGTGGTCGGTCGCGAACGACTGCGCGATGAACGTGCCGCCGGCGGCCAGCGACAGCGCGAGCGGGTTGACCGGGGGCTGCTGGGGCCCTTCGGGCGTCGTCGAGGTCTCGAAGTCCTCGCGCGAGGTCGGCGAGGCCTGTCCCTTGGTGAGACCGTAGATGCGGTTGTCCATGACGGTGTAGGCCATGTCCACGTTGCGGCGGACGGCGTGGATGAAGTGACCCGCGCCGATGGAGTAGCCGTCACCGTCGCCGCCGGCGGCGACGACGGTCAGGTCGGGGTTCGCCAGCTTGACGCCGGCGGCGACCGGGAGCGAGCGCCCGTGGACGCCGTGGATGGCGTACGAGTGCATGTACGTCCCGATTTTCCCGGAACAGCCGATACCGGCGACCATGAACGTGTTGTCGGGGTCGGTGCCGGAGTTGGCGAGGGCTTTCATGATGCCGTTCATCGTCCCGAAGTCCCCACAGCCGGGACACCAGGTCGGTTGTTTGTCTGACTTGAAGTCGGTGAAGCGGACGTTTGAGCTCATGCTGAGACCTCCTCTGCGTCGAGGGTGGCTTTGATTTCGTCTGCGAGTTCGTCCGCCTTGAAGCGGACGCCGTCGTATTTGTTAATGCGCTTGACACGGGTCAATGTGTCGTGCTCGACGACGTTGGCGAACTGCCCCGTCGCGTTACACTCGACGACGATGACCTCGTCTGCCGCCTCGATCTCCTCGGTGAGGTCCGGCCGCGGGAACATGTACGGAACCGACAGGAACCGAACGTCGATGCCGTCTTCTTCGAGGAAGTCGAGCGCCTCGATGAGCGCGCCCTCGTTGGAGCCCCACGAGAGGATGAGCGTGTCGGAGTCGGCGTCGCCGAACTCGCGCGGCGAGAAGTCTTCCGTCTCCGTTGCGGTCTCGACCTTCCGGTCGCGCTTGTCGACCTGCTCGACGCGCATCGAACGGTCTTCGGTCCGCCGACCGAGCTCGTCGTGTTCGAGCCCCGTCGACATGTGCGCGCCCTGTTCCGTGCCGGGGAACGCGCGCGGGCTGACGCCGTCGTCGGTGAGCGCGTGCGGCTGGAAGCGACCTTCCTCGTCGAGCCACTCGTCGATGGAGTCGTCGTCGACGACCTTGCCGCGGTCGATTTCGACTTCGTCCATGTCGAACGTCTCGGGGGAGAACGTCTGTTCCGTGACCGCCATCGCGAGGTCGGCCGCGACGTACACCGGAACCTGGTACTTCTCGGCGAAGTTGAACGCCTCGACGGTCTTCCAGAAGCACTCGTCGATGCTCGTCGGCGCGACGACGAACCGCGGAATCTCGCCGTGGCCGCCGTAGAGCATCATGTTGAGGTCGCCCTGTTCCTGCTTGGTCGGCATCCCCGTCGAGGGACCCGAGCGCATCACGTCGACGATGACGAGCGGCGTCTCGGAGGTGGCGACGAGCCCGAACGTCTCGGTCATCAGATCGATACCCGGACCGGACGTGGCGGTCATCGACCGCGCGCCGGCGCGCGCCGCACCGAGCGCGAGGTTGATGGCCGCGAGCTCGTCTTCCGCCTGCACGACGTGCCCGCCGTAGCGTTCGATGCGGCCGGTGAGGTACTCCATCACGTCAGTCGCCGGCGTGATGGGGTAGCCGGCGTAGAAGCGGCAGCCGGCGGCGATGGCGCCCATGCCGATGGCCTGGTCGCCGTTGATGAGCACGTAGTCCTCGTCGGTCGTTTCGAGGTCGTAGTCGAACTCGACGTCGTACTCGTCGTGGACGTATTCGAGTCCCGCGCGAGCCGCCTTCTTGTTGTTCTCGACGATGGCCTCGCCCTTCCCGCCGAAGCGCTTCTGGAGCGCGCTGTCGAGGTTCTCGATGGGGAAGTCCGCGACGGCGCACGCCGCGCCGAGCGCGACGACGTTGCGCATGATTGCGCCGCCCGCCTCCTCGGCGAGCGCCTTGAGGGGGATGTCCAGCCCGACCATTCCCTCGGGGATTTCGACGTCCGCCATGGTGGAGCGGTCGCCGTCGTAGATGATGACGGAGCCCTCGTGTAGTTCGTCGAGGTTCTCGTCGATTGTTCGTTGTGTGAGCGCGATGAGCACGTCGAGTCTGTCGACGACGCTCTGCACGGGGTCGATGGCAGTCCGAACCTTGTACGCCGTGTATCCGCCCCGGATTCGCGAAGCGAAGTCCTTAGAGGTGAACACGTGGCGTCCAGCCCGGGAGAGTGCCTGAGCGAAAATCTTCCCCGTGGAGTCTATGCCATCGCCAGCCTCGCCGCCGATGGCCCAGTTGAAGTCCGCAGGCATGCTGGGTGAAATCTACCCATAGCCGGGTCAAAAGCCTTCTGAAAATTGGTGTTAAACGTCGGTACTGATAACCGATAGAAATCTCACGAACAAATTTATATATCGCTATTGAGGCCCATTTGTCTATCCAAACGGTGTGCGGGCGGCAGTTTACTGAACGAATGTCCAATCATGGTGTGTTTCGCCCTCTCGTGACAATTATTTCCGGTTCACGCCGTTCGGGCGGCTCACGCGGTTCGCCCCGCCCCCGGCGCGCGCGTCCGGGAAGGCAAGGCCCTTGTGAGCCTGCGACCAACCCGGTCGCATGGACGCAATCGTCACCGTCGCCGCGGTCAGCGACGTCGGCCCCGGCACGGTCGCCATCGAGTTCGAGACGCCCGACGGCTTCGAGGCCGAACCGGGCCAGTTCGTGAAGCTCTCCGCCGAGGTCGACGGCGAGTCGTACGCGCGGTTCTACACGCTGTCGTCGCCCGGCGTCGGCGACACCTTCGAGGTGACCGTCGGCATCGACCCCGAGGAGGCCGGGCCGTTCAGCCGGCACCTCGACTCGCTCGTCGCCGGCGACGACGTCGAGGTCTCCGGGCCGTTCGGGCGGAGCTACTACGACGGCGAGTCGCGCGTGGTCGTCCTCGCGGGCGGGCCCGGCGTCGGCCCCGCGGTCGGCATCGCCGAGGCCGCGGTCGCCGACGGCAACGAGGCCGCCGTGGTCTACCTCGACGACGCGCCCGCGCACGAGGAACGGCTCTCCGCGCTCCGCGACGACGGCGCGAGCGTCGTCGTCACCGGCGACGGGTCCGACCTCGCCGACGCCGTCGCCGACGCGCTCACCGGCGACGAGGGCGAGCAGGTGTTCGTCTACGGCTTCGCCGACTTCGTCGAGAACGCGACCGACGCCGTCGAGGCGGCCGGCGGCGACGCCGACGCCGCGAAGGTCGAGAACTTCGGGTAAGCGGCTCGCGCGCGCCGCCCGCGACACTATTCTACCGGTCGCCACGCCGTCAGCACCGCGAGCGCGAGCGCGACGACGACCCAGCCGACGAGGCCAGCGAGCGCCGCGGCCGGCGAGCCCGCCCCGTCGGTCTCGACGGCGACGCCGAGGACGAGCGACCGGAACGCCCCGTTCGGACTCGCCGCGAGCGCGAGGGGCACTGCGTCGATGCCGAGGTTCCCCGAGGCCAATCCGGCGACCGCGGCGGCGTCGACGCCGACGACGAAGGCGACGAGCAGGCCGACGGCCAACGCGATTGCCTGCCGGGCGGTCCGCGCGGCGGCCGAGACCGCGAGCGCGACGGCCGCGACCGCGAGGGCGAACAGGACCGCGAGGACCGAAAAGCGGAGGAACGCGACCGGCGAGTCGGCGGCCTCGTTCAGCGCGAGGAACGTCGGGTCGGGCGGCGAGAGAACCGGAACGGTCGCGCCCGCGGCGAGGAGCGACCCGAAGACGACGAACGCGAGCGCGAGTCCCCGGCCGAGGTAGACGCCGCCGACGTAGGCCGGCCGGGACACGTCGAACGTGCGAAGCACGTCGAGTTCGCCCGACTCGCGGTCCGACAGCACCGCGCGGTAGCAGAGCGCGACGGCGAGAAGCGGGACGAGCGCCTCCACGAACGGGAGCAAATCGAGCACCAGCGGGACGTAGCCGCCGCGCGCGCCCGACCCGGCGGCCGCGACCGCGACGACGGTCAGCGCGAAGACGACGGAGAGCGCGACGACCGCCGGAGTTCTGACGACCGTCCGAAGCTCGCGCGCCGCGATGGCGAACAGGTCGCCGAGGCCGTCGAGGTCGCCGACGCTCATCTGCCCGTCACCTCCTCGGTCGCCACGAGGTCGCCGAAGGCGGTCTGGAGGTCCGCCGCGCCGACCGACTCGACCACCGCCCGCGGGTCGCCGTCGGCGACGAACCGCCCGCCGTCGAGGACGACCACGCGGTCTGCGGTCCGCTCGACGGGACCGAGGTTGTGCGACGAGAGGACGACCGCCACGCCCGCGTCGGCGAGGGCCGCGACGATGTCGAACAGCCGCTCGACCATGCCGGGGTCGAGGCCGCTCGCCGGCTCGTCGAGGACGACCACGGCCGGATCGCCGACGAGCGCCCGCCCGAGGCCGAGCAGGCGCGTCATCCCCCCGGAGAGCGCTCCCACCCGGCGGTCGGCGGCGTCCGCGAGGCCGACGCGTTCCAGCACCCCGGCCACGTCCACGTCCTCGTCGACGAACTGCGCGTAGAATTCGAGCGTGTCGGCCGCGGAGAAGCCGGCGCGGAAGCCGGGCTGTTGCGGGAGGTAGCCCACGCGGGCGCGTCCGTTACTGGCTCCGACGGCGACGGTCCCCTCGTCTGGCGCGCGGACCCGCGCGAGAAACCGTAAGAGCGTGGACTTCCCCGAGCCGTTGGGGCCGACGAGCGCGACGATTTCGCCGGGCGCGACCGACAGCGAGACGCCGTCGAGGACGCGCACGTCGCCGAAGGCGTGTCCGAGGTCGGTCGCGGCGATAGCCGGTCCGTCGGCGTCGAGACCGGCGCTGTCGCCCGTCGGTTCGTCGGAAGCGGTCTCGGCGGTCCTCTCGGATTCTGGATTCGGCATCGTCGTGGGTTCGTCAGTCATCGGTCTCCTCCGTCGCGTTCAGGGCGGCGAGCGTCTCCGGTCGAACCGGGTCGGTCCGCGGCGCGGCGTCGACCACGCCGGATCCGCGGAGGCCGGCCACCGCGTCGCGGGCGCGGCGGAGCGCGCGCACCGCGGGCGACTCCGAGAGCGCGAGCGCGCCGGGTTCGCGGCCGAGTTCGGCGTCCACAGGCCCGGAAGGCTGGTACGCCCGGTCGTAGACCCCGTCGCCGTCGGCGTCTTCGAGCGGGAGAGCGCCCCAGTAGTTGCCCGCGCCGCCGGCGGTCCACGTCCGCATCGGGCCGAGCGACGACTCGACGCGCACGTCGTTGCCGACGATGTCGTTTCGGACGACGACGTTCGTCGGGAACGTCGAACTCCCGCGGACGCCGACCCCGTTGCCGGCGACGACGTTTCCGACGTACACCTGCCGGTCGCCGCTCACGTCCATGCCGTATTCGTTGCCGGCGAACACGTTGTCTGCGACGTAGGTGTCGCTGCCGGCGGGCATGAACCCGAAGTCCGACTCGCGCACGTCGTTTCCGACCACGAGGTTGCCGACGGGCCGGGTCATGAGGACGACGCCGATGCGGTCCCCGCGGACGACGTTGTCGGCGACGAGCGACTCGGAGGTGTACATCTGATGGACGCCGTAGCGGCCGTCTTCCATGCGGTTGTCGCGGACGACGCTCCCGTCGGCGCGGTGGGTGTAGACGCCGTCGCGGCCGCCGCGGAACGTCGAGTCCTGGACGACCGCCCGCTCGCCGATGAGGACGACGCCCATGAAGCCGTCGGACGGCTCGTCGGCCCCGCGGACGGTCACGCCGTCGACGACGGTGTCGGCGCTCTCGCGGGCGATGACGCCGCTCGCGGGCGTGTCGATTTCGACGCCGCGGACGGTCGACTCGTTCGCGCCGTCGAGGACGACGCCGGCGTCGCCGCGGCCGTAGGCGAGTTCGACGCGGGTGTCCCAGTCGACGGACTCGTTTTGGGCGCGGACCCGTCGCGTCCCCACCTCGCCGACGCCGGAGATGGCGAGGTCACCGACCGCGCTCCGGTCGGCCCTGAGATGGACGACGCTCCCGTTTCCGTCGCCGACGAGTCGCGTCTCGCTTCCGGCACCGCGGAGCGTCACCGAGCGGTTCAGTTCGACCGCATCGACCGAGTAGGTCCCCTCGGGGACGTAGACGGTCGTGTTCGCGGGGGCCGAGGCGACCGCGGCTTCGACGGTCGGCGCGTCCTCGCCGACGACGGTCGAGACGGGGCGGTCGAACAGCGCATCACTCGCAGCGGTGGTCTGGTTCGCCCACTCGCGGTGGGCGGCGACCGCCGACTCGAAGTCGTCGAGTCGGGACGAAAGCGGGTTCTCGGCGCGCTCGCGGAGCGTCGCCCAGTCGACGACCTCACCGCCGTGGGCGTCCGCGAACGAGCGCGCCGCGTCGGCGTCGGAAAACGGGACGGCGATTGCCCCGGACGGGACCCGCGCGCCGGAGTCGACGACGAACGACGCCTCTGACGCCCTCGTCCAGCCGGGGTTGCGGTTGTGTTCGGTTCGGAGGTAGCCGTCGTCGTCGAGCGTGGGCGAGACCGTCGCGTAGTCGGTGACGAACACCGCGAGCGGGTCGCCGAACTGGCGGGCGCTCTCGGGCGTGGACACGTCGGCGGCGGCCGTGCGAACGTCGTAGTAGCCGATGACGTAGCGGTACCGCGAGAAGTGGACCTGCGCGAGCGGGACCTCGAATCCCTCGACCTCCGCCGTGCGAACGTCGACAGAGGTTCCGCCGGTCTTGACCGTATCGTCGAAGGCGACCGGCGAGACGGACCCGGAGGCGGGGACGACGAAGGAGACGCTGGCGAGGACGAAGACGAGCGCCGTCGCGGCGGCGACCCAGCGGGTCGTCTGGGGCGTGACGAGCGCCATCGGTCAGCGCTCGGCTCCCGCGGGGTCGGGGCCTGCGGCGGGCTGAGTCGCCGCGTCGAGGCGCGCTGTGGCTGTCGCGCGGTCGTGCATGGCGAGGGCTAGGCGGTCCGGGGGTGATATGTGCGATGGTCTGTGCGTCGAAGCCTCGGGGCCGGGACGAACCGACCGAGGGACTGACTCCGACCCGAATCCTTAATCATCGTCCATACGGATTGGTGGACATGTACGACGAGGACGATTTGGCGTCTATCCGCGAGGCGCGCGACGAGTGGGAATCGGAGACCCGCGACCCGTTCGTGGAGAAGGGCGGCGAGCGAAAAGACCGGTTCGCCACCGTCTCCAACCACGAGGTTCGGGACCTCTACACGCCCGCCGACGTCGCCGACCTCGACTACGAGTCGGACCTCGGCTTCCCCGGCGAGGCCCCGTACACGCGCGGGGTGTACCCCACGATGTACCGCGGGCGGACGTGGACGATGCGGCAGTTCGCCGGCTTCGGCACGGCCAAAGAGACCAACGAGCGCTTCCACTACCTCATCGAGAACGGCCAGACCGGCCTCTCGACGGCGTTCGACATGCCCTCGCTCATGGGCAAGGACTCCGACGACCCGCTTTCGGACGGCGAGGTCGGCAAGGAGGGCGTCGCGGTCGACACCCTCCGCGACATGGAGGTGCTGTTCGACGGCATCGACATCGGCGAGGTGACGACCTCCTTCACCATCAACCCCTCCGCGCCGGTCGTCTTCGCCATGTACGTCGCGCTCGCGGACAACCGCGGCGTCTCCCGCGACCGAATCGGCGGCACCTTCCAGAACGACATGCTCAAGGAGTTCATCGCGCAGAAGGAGTGGGTGATTCCACCCGAACCGTCGCTCAAACTCGTCACCGACACGGTCGAGTTCGCCGCCGAGGAGACCCCGCGCATCCGGCCCATCTCGGTGTCGGGCTACCACATCCGCGAGGCCGGGTCGACGGCGGTGCAGGAGCTCGCCTTTACCCTCGCCGACGGCTTCGCCTACGTCGAAGACGCGGTGGACCGCGACCTCGACGTGGACGAGTTCGCCCCCCAGCTGTCGTTTTTCTTCAACTCCCACAACTCCATCTTCGAGGAGGTGGCGAAGTTCCGCGCCGCCCGCCGCATCTACCACGACGTGATGTCGGAGTGGTACGACGCCGAGGACGAGCGCTCGACGCAGCTGAAGTTCCACACCCAGACCGCGGGGCAGTCGCTGACGGCCCAACAGCCGCTCAACAACGTCGTCCGCGTGACGATTCAGGCGCTCGCCGGCGTCCTCGGCGGCACGCAGTCGCTCCACACGAACAGCTTCGACGAGGCGCTGGCGCTCCCCTCGGAGGAGGCCGTCACCGTCGCGCTTCGAACCCAGCAGATACTCGCCGAGGAGTCGGGCGCGGCCGACGTTATCGACCCCCTCGGCGGGAGCTTCTTCGTGGAGACGCTGACCGACGAAATCGAGGCCGAGGCGATGGCCTACATCGAGGAGATTCGGGAGATGGGCGACGGCTCCGTCCGCGACGGCGTCCTCGCCGGCATCGACGAGGGCTACTACCACCGCGAGATTAGCGAGGCGTCCTACGAGTACCAGTCGCGGGTCGAAGACGGCGAGGAGGTCGTCGTCGGCGTCAACAAGTACGCCTCAGACGAGGACACCCGCCCCGACCTGCTCCACGTCGAAGACGAGGTGCAGGACAGACAACTCGCGCGCCTCGAAGCCGTCAAGGACGAGCGCGACGACGCGGCGGTCGACGCCGCGCTCTCCGACCTCCGCGGGGCGGTCCGCGACGGCGACAACGTCATGCCGGTGCTCGTCGACGCCGTCAAGGAGTACGTCACGATGGGCGAAATCATGGACGTGTTCGCCGAGGAGTACGGCACCTACCGCGAGACCATCGGCGTGATGTGAGGGCTCCGACGCGGTACCGCCATCCCCGACCGGGATGACATGACCTTTGGTTGATGGAACCGCGCGTCGACGGGGGACCGTAACCGACCGACGGCCCGGCGACCGCCCGCTGATGACGCCCCCGTCCGGACTTCGGGACTACATAGATTTATCATGGAGGATTGGTGTAGGTAACACGTACTATGGCAGACGGAGACACCGAACTGGAGGCACGGCTGGTCGAGCAAGAGGAGTTCGAACCCTCCGAGGAGTTCGTCGCGCAAGCGAACGTCTCCGACCCGGCCGTCTACGACGAGTTCGAGGAGAACTGGCCGGACTGTTGGGAGCGGGCGGCCGAGATGCTCGACTGGGACGAAGCGTACGACGAGGTGCTGGACGACTCGAACCCGCCGTTCTACAAGTGGTTCACGGGCGGCAAGCTCAACGTCTCGTACAACTGCGTGGACCGCCACGTCGAAAACGGCGACAAGAACCGCGTCGCCATCAAGTGGGAGGGCGAGCACGGCGAGACGCGGACGTACACCTATCAGGACCTGTATCGCGAGGTGAACGAGTTCGCGGCGGCCCTGCGCGACCTCGGCGTCGAGGAAGACGACGTGGTCACGCTCTACATGCCGATGATTCCCGAGCTGCCAATCGCCATGCTCGCGTGCGCCCGCATCGGCGCGCCGCACTCGGTCGTCTTCGGCGGCTTCTCGGCCGACGCGCTGGCGACGCGGATGAACTCCGCGGACTCCCGATTCCTCGTCACCTGCGACGGCTACTACCGCCGCGGCGACCCGCTCGACCACCTCGACAAGGCCAACGAGGGTCTCGACGGCGTCGACCACGGCGTCGACGCGACGGTCGTCGTCGACCGCCTCGGCGACGACGGCTTCGGTCACGACCTGAAGGGCAACCAGCACGACTGGGACGACCTCCTCGACGAGCACGCCGGCGAGCGCGTCGACCCCGTCGAGCGCGACGCCGAGGACATGCTGTTCCTCATGTACACGTCGGGGACGACGGGGCAACCGAAGGGCGTCAAACACACCACCGGCGGCTACCTCGCGTACGCCGCGTGGACTTCGCACGCCGTCCTCGACATCGAGAAGGAAGACACCTACTGGTGTTCGGCCGACATCGGCTGGATTACGGGCCACTCCTACATCGTCTACGGCCCGATGGCGCTCGGGACGACGACGGTGATGTACGAGGGGACGCCCGACTTCCCCGACCGCGACCGCCTGTGGGACATCATCGAGAAGTACGCGGTCGACATCTTCTACACCGCGCCGACGGCGATTCGCGCGTTCATGAAGTGGGGCAGCAAGTTCCCCGAACAGCACGACCTGTCGAGCCTCCGCCTGCTCGGGACGGTCGGCGAACCCATCAACCCGCGCGCGTGGAAGTGGTACTACAAGCACATCGGCAACGAGGAGTGTCCGGTCGTGGACACGTGGTGGCAGACCGAGACCGGCGGGATGATGATAACGACCCTGCCGGGCATCAAGAAGATGAAACCCGGCTCCGCCGGGCCGCCGCTGCCGGGTATCGACGCCCAAATCGTCGACACGAGCGGGGAGCGGGTCGACGCCGGGCGCGCGGGCTATCTCACGGTGAATCGGCCGTGGCCCGGGATGCTCCGGACGCTCTACAACAACGACGAGCGGTTCATTCAGGAGTACTGGCAGGAGTACTCCGACGTGGACAGCAACGACCCCGACGACTGGGTCTACTTCCCCGAGGACGGCGCGAAAATCGATGCCGACGACTACATCACCATCCTCGGGCGCGTGGACGACGTCATCAACGTCTCGGGCCACCGCCTCGGGACGATGGAGATAGAGTCGGCCATCGTGGGCGTCGAGGGCGTCGCCGAAGCCGCCGTCGTCGGCGGGAATCACGAGGTGAAAGGCGAGGCCGTCTACGCCTACGTCATCACCGAGGAGGGACAGGAGGAAGACGACCAGATGCGACAGCGCATCATCGAGGGCGTCGAGGACGCAATCGGCCCAATCGCTCGCCCCGAGATGGTCGTGTTCACGCCCGAACTGCCGAAGACGCGGTCTGGCAAGATTATGCGCCGCCTCCTCGAAGAGATAGCGAACGGCGAGGAACTCGGCGACACGACGACGCTGCGGAACCCAGAAATCGTCGAGTCGATTCAGCGGCAGGTCGAGTCCGAGTAACTCTCGGCGCCGCCGCCGTCGGCCCTACCGCGAATTTTCCGGTTCGTCCATCCACGCCGAAAGCGACTGCTCGTCGCGGAAGTAGCGTCGCTCGCGGACGCCGTCGCGTTCCACCACGGCGAGGAGGTGCTTCTCGGAGAGCCGAATCTCCTCGCCGCTGTAGGTACACGGTTCGACACGCTCGTCGCCCGGTCGCCACAGCCGATGGGGAACGACGCGGACGATCGTCTCGTCCCGGCCCGTCGGCGAGCGTCCGGTGTAGTCCGAAAGCGCCATACGCGCGCTACGGGCTCTCCGAACAAGATATTTTCCTGTATAGTTCGTATAGTAATATAGTCGCCCGCGGCGCGAGACGTGCTATATTGCGACCCGGTGTGCCAATCATTCTCATTCAGGTTCTGTCCGACACCAGCCCGCATATTTATTTTGAACGTTAGTGAAGGATACTCCGTATGAAGAAACCACTCCTGGTGACGGAGTTCCTCGACCGCGCGCGGCGGTACTACGGGGACGAGGAGGCGGTCGTGGCCACGACGGGCGAGCGCTTTACCTACGACGAACTCGGCGAGCGGGCCGACGGCTTCTCGGCGGCGCTCCAGTCCCGCGGCGTCGAGAAGGGCGACCGGGTCGCGGTGCTCGACCCCAACACGCACTACCACCTCGAAGCCGCCTACGGGTCGATGCAGCTCGGAGCCGTCCACATGCCGCTGAACTACCGGCTCGTCCCGGCCGACTTCGAGTACATGCTGAACGACGCGGACGTGACAGCGGTCTACGCCGACTACGCCTTCGCCGAGAAGATAGACGAGGTCCGCGACGAGATTCCGACCGAGATATTCGTCACGAACGACCCCGAGAAGGCCGCGGAGTCGACCGACGGCGAGTGGCTCGATTTCGACGAGTTGGTCGCGGAGTCGACCGACTACGAGCGCCCCGAGATGGACGAAGACGAGATAATCACCATCAACTACACCTCGGGGACGACCGGCGACCCGAAGGGCGTCTGCCGCACCCACCGCGCCGAGACGATTCACGCCTATCTCATCTCGATGCATCAGGACATCGCGGACGGCGACGTCTACCTCTGGACGCTCCCGATGTTCCACGTCAACGGCTGGGGCCACATCTACGCGATTACCGGCCACGGCGCGAAACACGTCTGCACCCGCGGGGTGGAGGCGGAGGCCGTGTTGGACGCCATCCGCGACGAGGACGTGTCGTATCTCTGCGCCGCGCCGACGGTGCTGAACATCCTGATGAAACGCTACCGAGAGGAAGGCGGCGTCGAGACGACCGGCGCGAGCCCCGTTCGCGCGGCGACCGCGGGCGCGGCCCCGCCGGAGGCGACGATTCGAACCGTCGAAGACGAGTTCGGCTGGCGGCTCATGCACGTCTACGGGGCCACCGAGACCGGCCCGCTCATCACGACCTCGGAGGCGGGTCGCTACCTGGGGGACGGCGACGACCGCTTCGGCGTGAAGAAGAAACAGGGCATCGGCTACCTCGGCACCGACGTTCGCGTCGTCGACGAGGACGGAAACGACGTGCCGAGAGACGACCAGTCCATCGGCGAAATCGTCGTCGCGGGGAATCAGGTGATGGAGAAGTACTGGAACAAACCCGAAGAGACCGAAGCGGCCTTCTCGGCGCGGCTGGAGGGCTACTACCACATGGGCGACCTCGCGGTCGTCGACGAGAACGGCTTCATCAGCATCCAGGACCGCAAGAAGGACATCATCATCTCCGGCGGCGAGAACATCTCCAGCATCGAACTGGAGGACACGCTGTTCGACCACGACGCGGTCGCCGACGTGGCGGTCATCCCCGTCCCGTCCGACGAGTGGGGCGAGTCGCCGAAGGCGTTCGTCGTGCCGACGAGCGGCGACCCCGACGCGCCGGGCGTCACCGCCGAGGCGCTCATCGAGTTCTGTCGGGAGCGCATCGCGACGTACAAGGTGCCGAAGGAAATCGAGTTCGTCGCCGAACTCCCGAAGACCGCGACCGGGAAGATTCAGAAGTACGAACTGCGCGAGCGCGAGTGGGAAGACGAGGGACGGATGGTGGGTGAGGGATAGGAACGACCGCGTTAAGCCCGCGTTTCGGGGTGTAGCGGGACCTTAACCGCGGCCGAGGGGTCTCGTTTCGGAAGCGAACGCGGTTCAGCGGTCGTCGCAGGGGCAGTCGAGGCCGAGCGACCCGGGGTTGTTGTTGAACGCGTCGAGGGTGTCTTTGAGCGTCTCGCCGTCGACCATGTCGCCGCCGACGCTGACGTACCAGCTCGTCTGTTTGCCGCCGTTCGACCACGCGGAGTTTGTGAGCCACGAACCGGCCATGGCCTTGACTTCCTCGATGGTGTAGCCCGCGTAGTCGCCGTACTGGATGGTCGCGCCGTCGCTCGTGCATCCCGGGTCGTCGCCCGGTCTGTTCCGGAGGTTGAGGACGATGGCGAGGTAGTGTTTCGCCATGATGTTCGCCTTATCGCCCTTCGTGGGCGCGACGAGGAACTCGCGCCACTCGTCGTGGGTCTTCGTTTCGCCGCGGAGGGTGTAGTCCGAGTCGGCACTCGGGCCGAGGACCGCCCAGTTGTCGGTGGGACTGCTGTAGTCCGGGTTGTTCGCCCAGTAGCCGGGCGTCTTGGGACACATGGTCGCCGCCGCGGAGCCGGAGACCGCGGGGATACCGATACCGATGCCGAGCGCCGACATCGCGCCGAGTCGGAGCACGGAGCGCCGAGTCGGTCTGAATCCGTCGTTCGAGTCGTTTGTCATAGTGGTGCCACGGGCGTGGCTGCCGCGTTATTCGCGCTTTGCTGGGTTAGTTATAAATCGGACATTCACGACGGCACGAGATTAACTGGTCTGTGTACGCACAGAAAGCGCGTTGAAACGGTGCTATTCGGGGATATATATCTAGTATTCTGATAGTTGGTCACCCGCGGTTCGACCCGCTCGCGCGGTCGCCAGCGCGAGGAAATCGGAGCGACGCGTTCCGCGAGGAGACGGCCCGCGCGGCCGACTCGTCGGCGTCGACGCCCGAGCGGGTCGGACCAACGCAGCGGGCCAGTCCGACACCGGCGTGTATTTTGCGTCTGTGGCACGTTCCGGGCCGCGGAGAGCTCACTTCGAGACCCGGGCGGCGGTCGTCGCCCCGTGAGCACCTTATATGCTACCGTAGATTGCACCAGTCTATAATGATTGATTCCACATGTAATAGGGAATTCATACATAACTATTATTAAGGATGTATCCGCCGATGTGGTTATGGCACGGGATAGCAAGCCGCTCAATCGACGAGACGTGTTGAAGGCGACTGGTGCTGTCGGAACCGCCGGCTTGGCAGGGCTGGCGGGATGTACTGGCGGAGGCGACGGGGGTGGTGACACTGACACTGACACTGGCAACGGCGACGGTGGCGACGGCGGTGGCGGCGGCGACGGTGGAGATGGTGGCGACGGCGGGGAGGAGTACCCGGCGCTGGGCAACTTCCCAATCGAGGGCGACACGGCCACGTTCGGATTCAACGTCCCGCAGTCGGGGCCGTACGCCTCGGAGGGCGAAGACGAGCTCCGGGCGTATCAGCTCGCGGTGAAGCACCTCAACGAGGGCGGCGGCTGGGTCGACTCGCAGTTCGACGACCTCTCCGGCGACGGCGTCCTCGGCTACACCATCGACCACGTGGACGGCGACACGGCCACGGACGCGGACCAGGCGCGGCAGTCCGCCTCGGGGATGATCCAGCGCGACGGCGCAATCATGATCTCGGGCGGGTCGTCTTCGGCGGTCGCCATCGCGGTCCAGGGGCTGTGTCAAAACGAGAAGGTCATGTTCATGTGCTGTCTGACGCACTCGAACGACACCACCGGAAAGGACTGCGTCCGCTACTCCTTCCGGGAGATGTTCAACGCGTACATGACCGGTCAGGCGCTCGCCCCCGTCGTCCGCGACGCATACGGCGAGGACCTGACGTTCTACCAGCTCTACGCCGACTACAGTTGGGGACAGACCCAGCAGGCGTCGATGGAGCAGTTCATGACCGACGTCGCCGGCTGGGAGCAGGTGGACTCCGTCGCGACCCCGCTCGGAACCACCGACTATTCGACGTACCTCTCGGGGGCACAGAGTTCGGGCGCGGACGTGCTCATCTTGAACCACTACGGCCTCGACGGCGCGAACTCCGTCCAGCAGGCCGTCGACGCCGGCATCGACGAGGACATGGAAATCATCGTTCCGCTGTACAACCGCCCGATGGCGGAGGCGGCGGGCGGCGCGATCGAGGGCATCTACGGCACCGTCGCGTGGGACTCCCAGATAGACAACACGCCGTCACAGGAGTTCACGCAGGCGTTCCGAGACGAGTACGACCGGACGCCGTCCGGTCCCGCCCAGTTGGCGTACGCCCAGACGCTCCAGTACGCCGCCGCCGTCGAGCGCGCGGGGACGTTCTACCCGCCGGAAGTCATCAAGCAGCTCGAAGACTACGAGTACGACAACGTCGGTATGGGCGCGGAGACGATGCGCGGGTGCGACCACCAAGCGCAACGCGACGTGCCGGTCGTGCAGGGGCTTCCGGCGTCCGAGCAGGGCGAGGGATCGTACTTCAACATCGTCAACATCACCAGCCGCGACGACCTCGGCTACGCGTGCGACGCGGGGCCGGCGGCCGAGTGTGAACTCGGGTCCTACGAGTAGACACTCGCCCCACCGTTATCTTAATGAAAGTTAATCGCAGACAACCACGCACACGTAAATGAGTAAGATTAGCATACCCATGGTAGTACACGCCTCGAACCGTTGGCGCGGGGGTGGCGGTCGATGAGCCTTCTGTCGGACGTGCTCGTCATCCTGCTCAACGGACTGCAGCAGGGGGCTATCTACGTCCTCTTGGCGGTCGGTCTCTCGATCATCCTCGGCACGCTCAAGTTCGTCAACTTCGCGCACGGCGCGCTGTACCTCGTCGGCACCTACACGGGGCTGTTCGTCGCGCTGAACGTCCCGCTGTCGAACGGAAAACTGGCCGAGTGGGGCTTTTCGAGCTTCGGGCTCGACATCGGCTTTTTGGCCGCCCTGCTTTTCGTCCCGCTTTTCGTCTTCGCGGTCGGCCTGTTGATGGAGCGGTACCTCGCGCGGGCGTTCTACGACCGCCCCGACACCGACCAGATTCTCGTCACGTTCGGCCTCGCAATCGTCGTCCAAGAGCTGTTTCGCGTCCTGTTCGGCAGCAACAGCCTCCCGTTCGAACAGCCCGAGCGAATCCTCTCTGTCGGCTCGTTCGCCGGCATCCCCGTCTCCGGCCCGATCGCGCTGCCAATCGTCGGTAACTTCCCGCAGTGGCGGCTCTGGGTCATCGGCATCACGGCCGTCCTCGTGGCGCTCGTGTACCTGCTCGTCGAGTACACCGACTTCGGGCTCGTCGTTCGCGCCGGGACCCGCGACGCGGAGATGGTCCGACTCCTCGGCATCAAAATCACCCGGCCGTACATCGTGGTCTTCGGCATCGGCGCGGCGCTCGCCGGGGTGGCGGGCGTCGTCGGCGGCCCGCTGAACGTCGTCAACCCGACCATCGGGACGAACATCCTCGTCCCGGCGTTCCTGACCGTCGTCATCGGCGGGGTCGGAAGCATCGCCGGCGCGGTCGTCGGCGGTATCGTCTTCGGCCTCACGACCGCCGCGCTCGTCGCCTTCGCGCCCGCGTGGTCGCAGGTCGGCCTCTACGCCATCGCGGCCATCGTCCTCCTGACGCGGCCGCAGGGCCTGCTCGGCGACGAGGAGGTGACGCCATGAGCGAGAAGGACGCCAATCCGAGCGCGAAGGACGCGCTGGTCGGCGGCAGCCTGTTCGGCCGCTGGGAGAAACTCCGCGGCCGCGAGGGGACGGTCGTCGGCATCACGGCCGTCCTCGTCGCGGTGTTCCCGTACCTCTTCGCCCGCGCGCCCGTCGTCTCGGGGTTCCTGCAGGGCTACCAGAGCCTGGCGACGCTCATCCTCATCTGGGGCATCTTCGCCATCGGCTTCGACCTGCTTCTCGGCTACACCGGCCTGCTCTCGTTCGGCCACGCGGCCTTCTGGGGCGGCGCGGCGTACGCCGCGGGCATCGTCGCCAAGAACGTCAGCGGTGACCCCATCGTGATGGTCGTCTCGGGGACGCTGTTCGCGGTGCTGCTCGCGTGGGTGCTGGGCTTTCTGTCGCTCCGCCGGGGCGGCATCTACTTCTCCATCCTCACGCTGGCGTTCGCCCAGATGTTCTACTACATGGCCGCGTCGCCGCTGGCGTTTCTGACCAACGGCGAAAACGGCCTCACCGGCGTCGAGGTCGGCAGTTTCCTCGGCGTCATCCACCTCGAAGCGGACGTTCCGTCCGTCGGCGGGATGCTCCTCGGGACGTGGTTCTACGCCTTCGTCGGCGTCTTCTTCGTCGGCGCGGTCGCGGTCGCCTACCGCATCCTCAACTCGCCGTACGGGATGGTGTTCCGCGCCATCCGCGAGAACGAACAGCGCGCCGAGTTCGTCGGTCTCAACGTCTGGCGCTACAAGCTGATGGCGTTCATCATCTCGGGCGCGTTCGCGGGCGTCGCCGGGAGCCTCTTTACCATCCACGGGGCGTACGTCCCGCTCCAGTCGCTGTTCTGGACGGAGTCCGGCGACATCGTCGTCATGACCGTTCTCGGCGGCGCGGGCTCGATGTTCGGGCCGGTCCTCGGCGTCGGACTGTACCTCTACATCGAGAACATCGTCCAGACCATCCAAGCGCTGACGATTCCCTTCACGGACATCGTGCTGATTCGGGACTTCGGGTTCTACTGGCACCTGCTTTTGGGACTCGTCTTCGTCGTGGTCGTCTGGGTCGTCCCCGACGGCCTGTGGGGCATCCTGAACTGGCTCCGCGAACTCGCGGTCGACCTCGGTTCGAAGGCGGCGAACCGCGTCCGCTCGCGCTTCGGAAACGGAGGTGACGGTCGATGACGCTCCTCGAAACCCAGAACCTCGTCAAGGAGTTCGGCGGCCTCGTCGCCACCGACGACGTGAACCTCACCGTCGAGGAGGACGAGCGCGTCTCCATCATCGGGCCGAACGGCGCGGGGAAGTCGACGCTCATCAACCTCATCACGCGACGGCTCGACCCGACCAGCGGCGACATCCGGTTCAAAGGCGAGTCTATCGTCGGCCTCGAACCGCATCAGGTGGTCCAACGCGGCGTCTCCAAGTCGTTCCAGACCGCCTCCATCTTCCCCGACCTGACCGTCCGGGAGAACGCGGAAATCGCGGCGCTGGCGTCCGAGCGCGGCGCGTTCGGGTTCGAGTTCCTGAAACACCGCGACAGCCTCAGCGACGTCCACGACGTCGCCCGCGACACGCTGGACTCGGTCGGCCTGTTGGACCGCGCGGACACCGTCGCGACCGACCTGCCGTACGGCGACAAGCGTCGCCTCGAAATCGGCATCGCGCTCGCGAGCGACCCCGACCTGCTCCTCATGGACGAACCGACCGCCGGCATGTCTCCCGAGGAGACGAAGTCGACGGTCGACCTCATCGAGCAGGTCAAACGCGACCTCGGGCTCACGTTCGTCCTCGTCGAACACGACATGGAAATCGTCTTCAGCATCTCCGACCGCATCGTCGTCCTCAGCCGCGGCGGCATCATCGCCGAGGGCACCCCCGACGAGATTCGGGGCAACGAAGCCGTTCAAGAGGCGTACCTCGGAGGTGTCGAGCTGTGAGCCTCCTCGAAATCGACGCCATCGACGCCTACTACGGCGAGAGCCACATCATCCGCGACCTCTCGATGAGCGTCGAGGAGGGCGAGATATGCGCGCTCCTCGGCCGCAACGGCGCGGGCAAGACCACCACGCTCCGGTGTATCGCCGGGGCGACGCCGCCCGACGTGCGGGAGGGCCACATCCGGTTCAAGGGCGACGACATCACGGGCGTCCCCGCCGAGGACGTCTCCGTCCGGGGCATCTCGCTGGTGCCCGAGGAGCGGCGCATCTTCCCGAACCTCTCGGTCGCCGAGAACCTCCACCTCGCGGAGGTCGTCAACAACAAGTCGAACACGTGGGGTCGGTCGCTGTCGTTCGGCCACAAGGGGATGTCGACCGAGGAGGTCTACGACCAGTTCCCGCGGTTAGACGAGCGGAAAGACCAGCGCGCGGGGACGCTCTCCGGCGGCGAACAGCAGATGCTCGCCATCGCGCGCGCCCTGAAGCAGAACACGGACCTGTTGCTCCTCGACGAGCCCTACGAGGGGCTCGCGCCGAAGATCATCGAGGACGTGGAGGACGCGGTCGAGCGCATCAGCGACGCGGGCACGACCATCCTCCTCGTCGAGCAGAACGCCGCGGCGGCCATCAAACTCGCCGACCGCGCGTACGTCATCGATCAGGGCGGCATCGTCTTCGACGGGAGCGCCGAGGAGCTCCGCGAGGACGACGAGACGCGCGAGCGGTATCTGGGGGTCTGACGATGGCCGCGACCGACGCCGACGTCGACCCGGAGACGGCGCTCGAAACGCTCATCGAGGCCGGCGCGGTCGACGAAGCGCCGGACGGGACGCTCTCGACCACCGAAGCGTTCGAAAAGACGCTCGCCGTCTACCACGACATCTACGGCGCGGTCTCGACCGAGGAGTTCCACCAGACCGTCTCGGACCTCTTCGGCGTCGCCCCCGAGAACGTCGAGGCGCGACTCGACGAGTTCGGCGTCACCAGAGCCGACGTGGTCGCCTACCTCGCGGCGAAGTCGTTTCTCGACGCGCCCGTCGAGCGGGACCTGCTTTTCGTCATGGCGGGGCTGCTCGTCGAGATGGCCCCGTCGTCGCCGGTGCCGAGCGCGCTCGACGAACTCGACGACGAGTCCTTCGAATCGTACCTCGAAGCGCGTCCGGACGCGGTCGTCCTCGTGTGGCGGCGCTTCTGTGACCCTTGCGACGCGATGAAGGAGGACCTCGACGCGATTCTCGACCGCGTCCCCGACGGGGTCGCGACTGCCGGCGTCGACGGCGAAGCGGCCGACGAGTTCTGTCGGTCCTTCGATGTCGAGTCAGCACCGACGCTCCTGTGTGTTCGGGACGGCGAACTGCGAGAACGAGCGTCCGGCCGTCGGACCCCCGACGAGGTCGCGGCCGTCCTCGACCGGGTCTACTAGCTTTTCCGCTTCGTCGAGCCCGTCACCATGACGGGCCGGTCGGAGTTCAGAATCACCGTCTGGGTGACGCTCCCGAAAAGCGCCTTCCCCGCGGGCGAGCGCTTCCGCCCGGCGGTGACGATGAGGTCCGCGTCCTCCTCGTCGGCGAACTCGATGATGACCTCTGCGGGGTCGCCCGACGACTCGTTGACGTCGTACTCGATACCGCGGTCTTCGAGGAACTCGCCCGCCGTTCTGACCGAGTGAATCTGCGTCGCCGACGCCCCGCTCGGGTTGTCGGTGAAACTGTGGATGAGTGTGACCTCCTTCTCGCCGGGGTCGCCGGGGAGTTTCGCGACCTCTTCGACGCACGCGAGCGCGTGGTCCGCGTCGTCGTCGATACCGATTACAACGTGGTACATACTACCACGTCCCGGTAGTGGATATTAGTATTTGTGTTGAACGATAATGCTGAATCAGGCGTCGTCGAGTCCGGCCGAGACGTAGACCACGAGCGCGAGCGGGACACCGAGGACGAGCGCGATGGTCAGCGCGCCGTAGGCCGCGAAGCCGACGGGCGTTGGGGGAAACGGCACCAGAAAGAGGAACCGCGGCGCGCTGAGTCCCGAGACGAACGTTCCGGTGAGGTAGCCCGCGCCCCCGGCGACGGCGACGAGGGCGGCGTACAATCCGAGGACGAAGCGGTGACCGCCGACGTTCGAACTCACGGCTCACGTTCGGGGGCGGACGCTGTTAGGGGTTTCCGTTCGCCTCGTCGCGGCGGGGGTCGGCGTCCGCGTACCGATGCACCTTTGGCCGCACGCGCAAACAGTGAGGTATGTCGGATACGGATATCCTCGGACTCGTGCTCGGGGCCATCGCGGTACTGATGTTCGCGACGGGCATCCTCCTCGTCGTCTGAGTTCTCTCCGGTTTTCGCGTCGCCGCCACCGAGAGCGGTCGCTTCTCTCCGCCGCGGTCGCCGTCCTCGCGAGCGGCGGCTTTGACGGGACGGACTCCGTGACGCACGCGAGCGACCGACACCGGCGGCGAGCACGGACAGTCGGCGTCGTCGGGCGCGTTCGCTCTCGAACCCAGCGTCTGAAAAATGAACCGCGACCGAATCGCCGTCGAGCGGCGTCGGTTACGCGTCGTCCGCGGAGTCCGCCTCCGCGTCGTCGACCGTCTGCCCGCCGTCGGTGGCGAGGTCGGTCTCGTCTTCGCCGCCGTCGGTGACGGCCGTCTCCAGTTTGCGTTCGAACCAGGTCCACTCGGCGGTGACGAGGTCGTCGTCGGCGAGGTCCCACGGGTCGCCGTCTTCGATTTCGCGGCCTTCGAGCCACGACTGGACGAAGTTCCAGACGAAGATGATCTGGCCGGCGAGCAGGATGAGCGCGCCGACCGTGGCGGCCTGATGGAGCGTCGCGAACTGCGGCAGGTAGGTCGCGTAGCGACGCGGCATGCCGCCGTAGCCGAGCAGAATCATCGCGAAGAACGTCAGGTTCGTCCCGACCATCGACAGCCAGAAGTGCCACTTACCGAGCGTGACCTGATACATCCGGCCGGTGTAGATGGGGTACCAGTAGTAGAGCCCGGCGAAGCCGGCGAAGGCGATGGCTCCCATGACGATGTAGTGGAAGTGCCCGACGACGTAGTAGGTGTCGTGGAGCACGAGGTCCACCGGAATCGACGCGAGGAAGACGCCCGTCACGCCGCCGATGATGAAGTTCGAGACGAAGCCGATACAGAACAGCATCGGCGTCGTGAGGCGAATCTTCCCGTTCCACATCGTCGTGATCCAGTTGAACGTCTTGACCGCGCTCGGTATCGCGATGGCCAGCGAGACGGCCATGAACGAGGCGCGGAGTCGGGGGTCGATGCCCGTCGCGAACATGTGGTGCGCCCAGACGCCGAACGAGAGGACGCCGATGGCGAGCGTGGAGTAGACGACGAACTTGAACCCGAAGAGCCGACGGCCCGCGAAGCGCGGGAGCACGAGGCTCACGATGCCCATCGGGGGCAACACGAGGATGTACACTTCGGGGTGGCCGAAGAACCAAAACAGGTGTTGCCACAGAATCGCCCCGCCGTCGACATCGAAGAACATCGTGCCGAAGTTCCGGTCGAAAAGCAGCATCATAATCGCGCTCCCGAGAAGCGGGAACGCGAAGAGGATGAGACCGGACTGGGTCAGAATCGTCCACGAGAAGATGTCGAGGTTCGCCCACGAGACCTTCTCGTTGCGCTCCGTGAAGATGGTCGCGATGAAGTTGATCGCACCCATCGTGGCCGAGACACCCGAGAGGTGCAGGCCGAGGAGCATCAGGTCGACGCCGGCGTTCACCTGGTTGCCGGAGCCGACACCGGCCGAAAGCGGCGTGTACATCGTCCAGGCCGTCTGCGCCGGAATGACGTCCGGGATGGGGAAGAACCCGGCCCAGATGAGCAGCGCCGCCGGCGGTAGGAGCCAGAAGGCGATGGCGTTGATACGCGGGAACGCCATGTCGTCCGCGCCGATGAGAAGCGGGATAAAGTAGTTCGAGAACGCGGCGATGATGGGCGTCCCGAACAGGAACAGCATCGTAATCCCGTGGCTTGTGAGCAACGAGTTGTAGAACGTGTTCGAGATAAGCGTCATCGACGGGTCCGCCAGTTCAATCCGCATCAGGACGACCATGAGACCCCCCACGGCGAACGCGACGAGCGCGTACGCGCCGTAGAGCATCCCGATGTCCTTGTGGTCGACCGTCGTCAACCAACGGATGACCCCGGATGGTTTCTCCTCCGAGACGTACTGCTCTGCGGTACCGCCGACCGTGCCTCCGCCCGCGAGCGGGGTGTACGACCGCCAGTCTTCGACCCGCGCGAGCCACGCGGCGACGGCGATGAGGAAGACCCCCATGAGCACCGTCAGTGCTAACTGTCCGTTAACCTCCATGGAAGTGCCTGAGTAGTGCAGGGTAATGAAAGATTCGGGACCGCCCTGCGATTCGAGGTGCTTTAAGCCGTCTCGTCCGCGGCTTCGACGGCGTCGTCATCCGGCGATTCTTCGAGTTCGGCCGCCTCCTCGCTCTCTTGTTCGTGAAGCGGCTTCGCGCCCGGAACCGTCGCCTGCCCCGGCGCGTAGACGGTGCCTTCCTTCTCGGAGCCCGCGATGGCCTTCCCAGAGAGGTAGGTGAGCGCGGCGAGCAGTACGAACGGCGCGATGAGGAGCGCGTACTGCAGCCCCGACGTGAGCGATTCGAACCCAAACGGATTGACGAAGGTGAACGCCACCACGAAAAACAGGATGATGGCCAGCGGAACCATGTTGACCGTGAGGTCGAGGATGGTCTCCTTGTCGAACGTCTTGGTTGCCATATCGAGACACTCGGGGACGCCGTTCAAATAGATTGTTGGTTTCGCGTCCGGTCGAGGCGAGTCGGAGCGGCCGCGGGGTCGTCCGCGGCGGTCAGAAGGTCTGTCGCTGTTCGCGGACGAACAGTTCGAAGACGACGCCGCCGACCACGAGCAGAATCGCGGCCGCGATGACCGCGTAGCCGCGGGTAACGAGTGCGATGTCGGTGAACGCGAGTCCCGCGCCGAACGCGAGAAAGATGACCGCAAGCGCGGTGACCGCGCGAATCGTCGAGGTGACGTAGCCGGACTCCTTGAGGATGCCGACGACGCTCCCGCCGAACAGGAGCAGCCCGCCGACGGCGAGTGGAAACAGGTTGAACAACAGGCCCAGCTCGGAGATGGGAATCCCGAGCGCGATGAACACGGGCCACGGACTGGCCGTGCGGTACTGGTCGGAGAGTCCCGGCGCTTCGTCCATACCCGTCCGTTGGACTGTGTGGTAACAAGCCCTTCGGAACCGAGACTAGCGGAGGGAGATGCCCTGTCGAGCGAGGAAGTCGCTGACCGCGCGAATCTCGACCGGACTGCCGATAATCCGGCAGGTCTCGCCGCTCGCTCGGTGGACGGAGACGACGAACTCCGATTCGAGGTCGTCGCGCACGCTCTCCAAGAGGTCGCAGGGGAGCACGATCTGCGTGCTGTCGCGGAGCGTTCGGGGGTCGGGCATCGGTGTTCATCGGGCGGTCGAAGGGGTCGTGTATAACCGTGCCGAAACTCGTCTCTTCGCACACGCGAGACTACCTCGATACCCGACGCGTCGACGCGGCGAACCCGCCGCGCGGAAGGAAAGGGTTTTTCGACGGACGCGGCGGAACTGTTGACGATGGGACTGGAGGAGGAGATCGAAGATATCCGCGAGGAGATATCTAACACGCCGTACAACAAGTCGACCGAGGCGCACATCGGTCGGCTGAAGGCGAAACTCGCGGAACTGAAAGAGAAACTCGAAAACCAGAGTTCGGCAGGCGGCGGCCAAGGGTACGCCGTCGAGAAGACCGGCGACGCCACGGTCGCGCTCGTCGGCTTCCCCAGCGTCGGCAAATCGACGCTCATCAACGCGCTCACCAACGCCGACAGCGAGACCGGCGAGTACGAGTTCACCACGCTCAACGTGAACCCGGGGATGCTGAAGTACAGGGGCGCGAACATCCAGATACTCGACGTGCCCGGCCTCATCGAAGGGGCCGCGGGCGGTCGCGGCGGCGGCAAGGAGGTCCTTTCTGTCGTCCGCACCGCCGACCTCGTCGTGTTCCTGCTCTCGGTGTTCGAGATAGAGCGCTACGAGCGACTGCAACAGGAACTCTACAACAACAAGATTCGACTCGACACGTCGCCGCCGAGCCTCTCTATCAACAAGAAGGGCAAAGGCGGCATCAACGTGACCAAAAGCGACAGCGTCGACCTCGAAGAGGAGACCATCAAGGGCATCCTCCGCGAGCACGGCTTCGTCAACGCCGAGGTGACGCTCCGCGGCGAGACGACCATCGACGAACTCGTCGACGGCATCATGAAAAACCGGGTGTACCTGCCCTCTATCGTCGCCGTCAACAAGGCCGACCTCATCGACAAGGACTACCTCCCGACGGTCGAGGAGAACCTCCGCGAGGTCGGCCTCGACCCCGACGAGGTGACGTTCATCAGCGCCGAGGCCGAGAAGGGCCTCGACGCGCTCAAAGAGGAGATCTGGGACGCCCTCGGGCTCATCCGCATCTACATGGACAAACCCGGCCGCGGCGTCGACTACGACGAGCCGCTCGTCCTCCGCGAGGGCGACACCATCGACGACGCCATCCACGAACTCGGTGCCAAGCTCGACGAGCGGTTCCGGTTCGCCCGCGTCTCCGGGCCGAGCGCGAAACACGACGACCAGCAGGTCGGCCGCGACCACGTCCTCGCCGACGAGGACGTGCTCCGCATCATCGCCCAGCGGTGACGACCGACCCGGCGGCCCGGTCGGCGTCGACGTCGCCCGCGCGCCGCCCCCGCCAGCTACTCCTCGTCTTCGTCCTCGGTCTCGTTCCGTGGTCCGTCCAGACGTTCACCGCCGGGAGCGCCACGCTCCTGTTCCCGTGGGGTCTCGTCGGTCCCGCGACCGGGAGCGTGACGACCATCACCGACTTCTTCCTGCGCTTTACGATGGGACTTCCGGACTACATCCTCGTATGGCCGGTCGGCGTCGCCTGTTACCTCGTCGCGCTGGCGAGCGCGCTCTCGGGCGTCCTGTTCGGCCGCGAGGACGTTCGACTCACCGCGGCCGGACTCCTCCTCGCCGGCGTGACCCAGTTGGCGGTCGCCCGCGGCTTTTCGGTCCAGCCGGGTCGAACCGCGTGGCCGGTCGGCACCGTCCTCTTGTGGGCCGTGGCGGGGTTCCTGTATCGGTCACGCGCGGGCGAGCGCGATGCCGGCGGCTCCTCGCGCTGACCGACAGCACAACACCGAACGACGCCCGTGGCCTCGCTCAGTCGTCAGCCGCCGTCTTCGGTCGGTAGCTCCGACTCACCGCCTTCCACGTCCCGGTTTTGAACCGGTAGTAGTTCAGCACCGCCGGAATCGTCGTCTCGGCGAGGAACGCCAGATAGAGCCCGGTGAGCCCGAGCGAGGTGACAGAGCCGATGTAGGTGAGCGGAATCGACCCGAGGAACATCCCGACGAACTGGCTGCCGAACGTCCAGCGCGTGTCGCCGCTGGCGTCGAGCGGGCCCGCGGAGCCGCCGGAGACGCCCTGTAAGATGACGGCGAGGCAGGCGACGTAGACGAGGTCGATAGCGATGGGGACCGCCGGGGCGGCCGGGTCGTCCACGAACCCGAGGACGATGGGCCGGGCGAACACCGCCACGAGCGCCGCGGAGATGAGGTACGTGGCGACGGCGTATCGGATGACCTCGTTGCCGTAGGCCTCGGCGGTCCGTTCGTCGTCCTTGCCCAACGCCTGCCCGACGAGGCTCGACGACGCCAGCCCGAAGCCCCAGCCGGGGGTGTTCATGAGCCCCCAGATGCGGCGGACGATGACGAACGCGGCGACCACGTCCGGGCCGAAGCTGTCGAGGATGGCGAGCATCGGGAACTCGGCGGCGGTCCAGACGAGGCTTCGACCCATGACCGGGACGCCGATTTTGACGAGGTCGCGTATCGTCTCGGTGTCGAGGAAGGGGCCGAACGGGTCGACGACGACGGGGAACGCGCCGACGCCGGGGAGCGACCCCCGCGAGAGGCCGACCGCGAACGCGCCGGTGACGACGACGTTCGAGAGGACGGTCCCGAGCGCCGCGCCCTCGACGCCGAGGTCGAGGCCGAAGATGAGCACCGCGTTGAGTGCGATGTTGATGACCGCCCCGCTCGCGCGGAGAATCATCGCGGTGTACGCGTCGTCGGTGCCGACGAGGACGCGGCTCCCGATGAGGTTCAAGCCGGCGAAGGGGACGCCGAGACCGACGATTCGGAGGTAGGCCGCCCCGAGTTCGATGGCTCCTTGGTCGCTGCTCAGGACGGAGATGAGCTCGGTGGGGAACAGCCAGAAGACGGCCGTGACGGGGAGCGTGGCGACGACGGTCAACAGCGCGCTCGACCGGACCGCGAGCCCCAATTCGTCCATCGCGTCCGCGCCGAAGCGCTGGGAGACGAGCGCGATGGTCCCGCCCGCGATGCCGCCGCCGAGCGCGAAGGCCAGTCCCCAGTACGGCCCGGCGAACCCGACGCCGGTGATGGCGACGGTCCCGGACGCGATACCGACCATCGCCACGTCGACGGCGTTCTTCGACATCCGGGCGATGCCGGTGACGATGCGCGGCCACGAGAGGTCGGCGATGCGGACGGCGCGCTCGCGGTCGAGGAGACCGACCCGGGCGAGCGCCAGCCCGATGCCGAGGATGAGGAGGCGAACGGGGTTGGGGACCGGAAACACTGCTGAACCGTACCTTCGGGGAGTACTTATGCACCACGCAACGGACCGAAAGTTCCGGTAGACGGCGTGTGACAACCATCGACGGTCGGTTCCGCGTTCGGTACGTTTTTCGCCGGCGCGACACATCTGTCGGATATGTCCGGAACCCTCGACCACGTGATGATTCGCGTCGAAGACCTCGAGGAGTCGCTCGACTGGTACACGACCCACCTCGGCTACGAGGAGAAGGGTCGCTGGGAGGCCGACACGTTCACCAACGTCTACCTCGGCCCCGAGGACCTCCACGAGGAGGGCGCGGTCCTCGAACTCACCTACAACCACGGCGACAACACCTACGAGATGGGCGACGCGTGGGGTCACATCGCGGTCCGCGTCCCCGAGGACGAACTCGAATCCTCCTACCAGCAGCTCATGGACGAGGGCGTCGAGGACTACCGCGACCCCGAGTCCTGCGGCGGTCGCTACGCGTTCGTCAAGGACCCCGACGGCCACGAGGTCGAAATCGTCAAGCGCGACCACGGCGCGAAGTGGAGCCTCGACCACACCATGATTCGCGTCGAGGACGCCGACGAGGCGCTCGGCTTCTGGACCCGCAAGTTCGGCTACGAGCACACCGGCCGCTGGGAGTCCGACACCTTCGCGAACTACTTCATGAAGCCCGAGGGCGCGGCCGAAGAGGCGATGGCCGTCGAACTCACCTACAACTACGACGGCCGGAGCTACGAGATGGGCGACGCGTGGGGCCACCTCGCGGTCAGCGCCGACGACCTCCACGAGTACTGGGAGACGCTCATGGAGCGCGAGGCCGACGACTACCGCGACCCCGAATCGTGCGACGACATGTTCGCGTTCACGAAGGACCCCGACGGCCACGAGATCGAAGTCATCCCGGCCGACTTCGAGTCGCCGGAATAATCCGCCTCGGTCCTGACACCCCGGCGTCCCGATTTTTCATCGCTGCCGACTGTCCGCACAGCGGCGGTGCCGTGAGTTCGGGCCGCCGGGCTGCACCGGAAGTCGGCGCACGGAACGACAAGGGATTTAATCGGTCCACCGCATCCAATACGTATGCCCGGTCTCCTCTCCGACGTCCTCGCGTGGGTGGCCATCGGAACCTTCGTCGCCGGCGCGGTCGCAAACGGGCGGGACCGCGAACTCGGGCGACGGGTGATGACTGCCGCGTGGGTGCTGTTCGCGCTCTTCTGGCTCCAGCTCATCCCGCATTTCACGCTCGTCCACAAGAGCTACATCGAGGGCTTATTGACCATCGCGGCCGTCCCGGCGTCGCTGTACGCCGGCTGGCTCCTCTACAACGGCCGCGACTCGCTGTTCGTCCTCTCGCGCGCCGTCGCCGCCATGGGCGTGGTCTACCTCCCGTTCGAGACGATTCCCGCGTTTACGCTCCTCGGGGCGACCGTCCCCGCGCCTCGCGGCGTCCTCATGGAGACCGTCGCGGCACAGACGCGCTTCCTCACCGAGTTGCTCGGCTATTCGCCGCAGCTGATTCTCGGTGATCAGGGGTATCTGAACACGTTCCTGTGGATGCAGGGCTCTCACCGAATCGAAATCTCCGTCGTCCTCGCCTGCACCGGACTCGGGAGCATCGCCATCTTCGTCGGCCTCATCGCCGCCGTCGAGGCCCCGATGCGACGGAAGCTTCGCGGCCTCGCCATCGCCGTCCCCATCATCTACGCGCTGAATCTGCTTCGGACGACGTTCATCTCCATCTCGGTCGGCAACCAGTACTTCCAGCTGTTCGTCGACGAAATCCTGTTTCTCTTCGGCTCGTCGGACCCGTACATGGTGTCGTTTTTCATCTCCGACCGCATCATCAGCCAGGCGCTCGCGGTCGTCGCGCTCGTCGGCATCACCTACCTCGTCGTCCACGAAGTGCCGGAACTGCTCACCGTCATCGAGGACGTGCTCTACATGGTGACCGGCGAGGAGTACGACCTCAAAAGCGAGTTAGGGCTCGACGGGCGGGCGTAACCGGCTCGCTTTTCTCCCGTCGTCTCCCGGTCAGTCGTCGTCGAACCCCTCTCCCGCTCAGCTCTCGTCGAACAGTTCCTCGGGCGCACCGCCGAGCGCCGAGAGCGCGTCGGCTTCGACGTGGTGGACCTCGCCGGGGATGACGAGCATGTGGAGCGGGTCGCCGAACTCGCGCTCCGCGAGCGCCGAGAGGCGGTCGGCGGCGACGACGGGCTCCGGGCTCCCGGCCCGGCAGACCGCCACGCCGAGGGCGTCGCCGTCCCAGTGTTCGGCGAACAACTCGGCCGCGTAGTCGGCGGTCATGTACTGGTCGCCGTCGACCTCGACGCCGCGGCGACCCTCCCAGTCGACCTTGATGTCGAGGTAGACGAGCGTGTGTAAGCCGAGGTCGCGGTTCGCTTCGAGGGAGTCGACGACGCTTTTCGGCACCGGGTCGCCGCCGTGGACGTACGGAAACGGGAGCGTGACGGCCTTCCCGAAGCGGTAGTTCTGAAGCCCCGTCAGGCCGCTGGCGGCCGATTGGGCGGTTACGCCGTGAATGAGATGCGTCTCGATGCCGCGGTCTTCCGCGCGGAGTCGGAGGTCGACGTGCGTGGTCGAAATCATCGTGTCCCCGGCGGTGAGGAACGCGACGTGTTCGTCTTCCGCGGCGTCGAGTATCGCCCCGGGGTCCTGTTCGACGCCGGCGCGGTCCCGGACCTCGATGTCGATGCCGTGGTACGCTTCGAGTTCCTCGACGGTCGCGCCGACGAGGTGACTCGTGTAGAACTCCGCGAACGCGCGGTCGGCGTCCGCGAGCGCCTCGCGCCCCTCGACGGTGACGGAGCGCTCGTCGTACAGGCCGAGTCCGATGAACGTGAGCATGCCCGTGTTCTGTCGCCGCCGGTGATAAGCGGCGTGACCTCCGGCGCGTCGGCCGATACCCATTGCGTGAGATTACCCAACACACTATTGTAGTTTGCCGGAAAATATTACCTCCGTATGTCAACGGATAGTCGTACACTAGAGACGGAGCTGTTCGGGCGGCCGGTGCGGTTCGACTACTCGGAGCGCTGGGTCGGCTACTCGCTGTTCCTGCTCAGAGTTGTGATGGGGTGGACGCTGTTCCAAGGCGGCGTCACGAAGCTCGTGACCTACCTGGATGCGGACCCCTCGAACAACTGGACCGCGGCGGGCTTTCTCGCCAACGGAATCCCCGAGGGGAACCCCCTGATGGGCCTGTGGGGTTCGATGGCCGGCAGCCCCCTCATCGACATGCTGAACATGTGGGGGTTGACGCTGGCCGGGCTGGCGATTATCCTCGGCGCGTTCGTCCGCTTCAGCGCCTTTTGGGGCGCGATTATGATGCTGTTCTACTGGGCGGCGGCGCTCGAAGGCGGCATTCTCGCCGGCCTGCCGCTGGCCCACGGCTGGGTCGTCGACGACCACATCGTCTACGCGGTGCTGCTGTTCGGCCTCGGCGCGTTCGGCGCGGGCCGCATCCTCGGCGTCGACGCCTACCTGGAGAACATGGAGTTCGTGCGGCGCAACCGGTGGATGAGCCTCGTCATGGGCTGATTCCCCGCACCGGCGACCGCTTTTTCACCGTCCTCCGCGGACGGACCCGACGGAACTATCTCGCCTCCCGTGTTCCGTTCGACTGATGTCGACTCCTCGTGCGACGGTTTCTTGCCCGACGTGCGGACTCGAAGAGCGCTTTTCGAAGCTCGCCGACGCGCGCCTCCGAATCGAGGCGCACCGCGCGGAGACGGGACACGACCCCGACTGGGAGTTGGGTCGGTTCCCGCCCGGTGTGGAGCGGATGGGCGACGAGGCGGGCGTCTGCGGCGTGAACGTCGATGGAGACCGCTGAGCGTGTGCTGACCGTCGAGCCGCCTCAGGGGTCGAGTCGGCGGATATGAGCGTCATAACAATACGACATTCCCCCGAACGAGAGGGTATGTGGTGTGAACGCTGCGGACGAGACACGACGGTCCGAAGGCACGCGATAGACGAGTTCACGGGACTCCTCTGTAGCGACTGTCGCGCAGTGTGGAATCGGTTCACGTCGGTGTAATCGGCGGACTCGATTCGGTCGCTCTCCCAGCGGATGCCGCGATAGACCCGGTAGCTACTTTTTCGCTCGCTCGATAGCTCCGCCCGATGGTCGACGGAACACGAGTCGCGGCCGTGGACGAGGTCCCCGAAAACGGGTCGTATCTGTTCACCGCGGCGGACGCGTACTCGCGGACGAAGGAGCTCATTCTCGTTCGGTGCGACGACGAGCCGGGCATCGAAGCGTGGCCGAACACCTGCACCCACGAGAACCAGCGGTTCGACCGCGGGACCGGCGCGGCGATGCGCGACGGCGAGATTATCTGTCCGAAACACGGGTCGATGTTCGACGCCTGTTCCGGCGCGTGCGACAACGGCGAGGCGGCGGGAACCAGCCTCCCCGACGTGGATATCGCGGTCGTCGACGGCGGCGTCTTCCTGACCGACGACGACTACACCTATCTCTCCGCGGGCGCGGCGCGAGAGGACGAAGACGACGAGGAAGACGACGACGACATCCCGAGTTCGACGTCGCACATCGGGTTCTGAGCCGATTCCGCGACGGCCCGGCGTCTCCGCGCCGTCGCCAACGGCGGTGTACTGGTCGCCTACTGGTCAGCGCCGTCCTCGTCGAGGAACCCGTGATACGGGCAGACGAACTCGTCGCGGATGAGCTGTTCGTCGACGATGTCGAGTCCGACTTCGTCGAGCTCTTCGCTGATGCGATTGAGGTCGTCGTGGTCCCTCCCGATGGCGTTGACGTACACGTTCCGCTCGCCGGTCATTATCTCTCGAACCGCGGTCACGCCGTGGACGTCGCGCGCCCGGTTCGCCAACGCGGAGCGCTCCGGGACGGGCGCGGTACAGATTATCTTCGTGTACAGCGGGTAGCCCGCGAGGTCGTAGTCGATGTCGACGTGGTAGCCGCGAACGATGCCGGTGTCTTCGAGCCTGTTGAGCCGCGTTCTGACGGTGCTCGACGAGAGACCGAGCTTCTCCGCGATGTCGCTGGACGACGTTCCTCGGGCGTCCTGCTGGAGATAGTAGAGGATGCGCCTGTCTACCGAGTCTAACTCGCCGTCTTTCATGCGTGGCCTATGCTGGACGCGGTGCGACTATGAGTCTGTTCCATGCGTCGTGTCCGTGTCCGGCAGCGGTCCCCGACGCGCTGACTGGTCGCCCAGAATATAATGACGTATTGATTTCTGTAGGAGATTTATTTGACGACCCGTCAAAATAATACGCTAGTTTAAGCACTTCCGTCACGGAAGGGAGTGTACACACGGCCGGAGCCAACTCCGGTCCACCACACTCAGCACACATGACGTCGAATCACTCCGTCGCAGACGAGCGACTCACGGACTGTGAACAGCGTACGTACTACGTCTTGGGCGGCGGACACCTCGGCACCGCCGTCGCCCGGCACCTGCGAGCGGACGGCCGCGCCGTCCGCGTGGTCGACGAGCTTCACGATCGGTCGGACACCGACGGGGTTCGCGGCGACCCGGCGGACGTCCGAACTCTGACGGAAGCCGACGTCGCGGCCGCGTCGACGGTCGTCGTGGCCACGGCGTCGGACAGCCGGAACCTGCTTATCGCACAGCTCGTTCGCGCCCGCTTCGACGTCGAGCACGTCGTCGTGTTGGTCAACACGCCGGACCGTTTCGAGATGTTCGCCGACGCCGGCCACCAGCCGGTCTGTGCGACGTCCGTCCTGTCCGGCACGCTCGCGGGGGCCGTATGAAGGAGTTGGAACGCGACCTCGGACTGCCGTCGGTCTTCGCGATAAGCATCGGTGCGATGATCGGCAGCGGTATCTTCATCCTGCCCGCGCTGGCGCTCGAAGTCGCGGGACCGGCGGTGATAGTCGCGTACGCCCTCGCGGGCCTGCTCGTCGTGCCGGCCGCCCTGTCGAAGTCCGAGATGGCGACCGCCATGCCGAAAGCCGGCGGGACGTACATCTACATCGAACGGGGGATGGGTCCGTTGCTCGGGACCGTCGCCGGCGTCGGCACGTGGTTCTCCCTGTCGTTCAAGGGCGCGCTCGCGCTCGTCGGCGGCGTCCCGTACCTGCTTCTCCTGTTCGACCTCCCGCTCCAGCCCGTCGCGTTGGGACTCGCGGCCGTGTTGATACTCGTCAACGTCGTCGGCGCGAAGCAGACGGGTCGCCTGCAGGTCGCCATCGTCGTCGTCATGCTGGCCGCCCTCGGCTGGTTCGCCGCGGGGAGCGCCCCCAGCGTCCAGCAGGCCAACTACGCCGGCTTCTTCGACGCGGGTCTCGGCGGTCTCCTCGCCGCGACCGGCCTGGTGTTCGTCTCCTACGCGGGCGTGACGAAGGTCGCGAGCATCGCCGAGGAGGTCGAGAACCCCGGCCGGAACATCCCGCTCGGCATCCTCGGGTCGCTCGCGTTCACCACGGTGCTGTACGTCGCTATCGTGGCGGTCTTGGTCGGCGTGACGGACCCCGGGAGCGTCGCCGGGTCGCTCACGCCGATGGCGGTCGCCGCCGAGTCGACGCTCGGCCAAGCCGGCGTGGTCGTGGTCATCCTCGCGGCCATCCTCGCGCTCGTCTCGACGGCCAACGCGGGCGTGCTCTCCTCGTCGCGGTACCCCTTCGCCATGAGTCGGGACAAGCTCGCGCCGCCGTCGTTCTCGGCGGTGAGCGACCGGTTCGGGACGCCCGTCGCCTCGATTACGCTCACCGGCGCGGTGCTGTTGGTGCTCATCGCGTTCGTCCCGATTCTCGACATCGCCAAGCTCGCCAGCGCCTTCCAGATTCTGGTGTTCGGCCTCATCAACGTGGCCGTCGTCGCCTTCCGCGAGGGGAACGCGGAGTACGACCCCGAGTTCACCTCGCCGCTCTACCCGTGGGTGCAGGCGTTCGGCGTCGTCACCGCGGCGCTCCTGTTGACGCAGATGGGCTCGACCGCCCTGCTCGGGGCCGTCGTCATCACGCTCGGGAGCGTCGTCTGGTACGTGCTCTACGCCCGGCCGCGGGTGCGCCGCGAGGGCGTCGTCACGGACGCCGTTCGCCGGCAAGTCGGACAGAGCGCGCTCAGCCGAACGGAGTCGGCGATGGACGAGACGCCTCGTGAAGTCCTCGTCGCGCTCACGAAGGACCTCGACGACAGGCGCGAGCGGTCGCTCGTCGGCGTCGCCGCCGACCTCGTGCGCCCCGACGACGGCCGCGTCGTCGTCGTCCGATTCGAGGAGGTCCCCGACCAGGTCCCGCTCACCGAAGACGCCGCGGCGCAGTCGCCCGCGGACCGCTCGTACGAGGCGCGAATCGAGGCGCTCGCGGCGGAACTGGACGTCGACATCGAGGCGGACGAAATCGTGAGCCACGACACGAAACACGCGGTGGTCAACTTCGCGGGCGGCCGCGGGGTCGACGCCGTCGTGGCCGAACACGAGCCGCTTCGGCTCCGCTCGCGGCTGTTCGGCGACCCAATCGACTGGGTCGTCCGCCACGCTCCCTGCGACGTGCTCTTGGTCGATAACCTCGGCTACGACAGTCCGGAACGGGTCGTGCTCTCCGGAGACGGCGGGCCGTACCCGCCGCGGGCGGTCAGCGTCGCGGCGGCCGTCGCCGCCGCCAACGCGAGTGAACTGTTGCTCCAGCACCCGCCGAACCCGGAGATGACCGAACAGCACGAACGGACGGTCGACGAGTATCAGGCCGACCTCTCGAACCTGCTTTCGGTCCCGGTTCGCTCCGCGTCGCTCAGAGCGGACGGCGGGCGACCGACTCGCCCCGACGTGGTGGTCCGTCGCGCCCCCGACCGCGGGCTTCGGAACGTCCGCTTCGCCGACCGACCGACCGCTCCGAGCCCGCGGTGTACGACGATAACCGTCTACCCGCACGGCTCGCGCCGACCGGGATTCGCGCAGCGACTGCTCGAACGGCTGACGTTCTAACCACGCCACGGCGTTTGGGCCGGCGAGGCCGCGGCGTCGGGTTCGGTCGGAGAGATCGGCGTCAGGACGGCGGCTCATCCGCGAGTTCGATGGTGACGGTGGCCTCGCCGTCCACGTTTTCGAGTCGCTCGGTTCCCGACTCGATGTGGCCGAGTTTGACGAGTCCGGACGCGTAGCCGAACTCCCGATAGAATATCGCGAGGTTCCCCCACGGCGCGTAGTAGGTGATGTCCCCGACCTCGGGGTCGACGCCGTCGGGGGCGTCCTCGGTGGACAGCCGACGCGGGAGGTCGCACACTTTCTCCGTGGCCTCGTAGTCGCGGAGTGTCGCGGTGAGCGGCAAAAGAGTGCGGAAGTCCCGACTCGTCGCATTGTCGAGTAAGGTGGCCTTGAGCACCGTGTCGCCGACGGTTATCCGTATCTCCATGTCTGACTGTTCTGCGACTGCGTTATTGATTGTTCACGCGAGTCCGACTAGAGCCAGCCGGCGTTGTCGACCTGTAGGACCTGCCCGGAGACCGCCTTGCCCATGTCGCTCGCCAGGTAGAGCGCGGCGTTCGCCTGGTCGAGCGGTTCCGTCTCCGGAACGTCCAGATTGACGTACTTCTCCGTGACGTCCATCATCGTGTCGTCGCCCTCTTGCTCGCCGCTCTTCCACGCTCTCGCGGCCTCGGTGTCGGTCACGCCGGGCGCGATGGCGTTACAGCGGATGCCGGTGCCGGCGAACCGCATGGCCAGGTGCTTCGTCATCGTGTTCACTGCACCCTTGCTCGTGGTGTAGGAGACGCCGTTGACGGGCGTGTTGCCGTTCACCGACGACACGTTGATGATGACGCCCTCGTCCCGCGGGATGAAGTGCTGGACCGCCTCGCGGGCGTGGCGGAAGACGCCGAAGAGATTGACCCCGAGGACGTCTTCGAAGTGCTCGTCGGTCGTGTTCTCGATGCTGACCATCTCGCCGAAGCCGGCGTTGTTGACCATGATATCCACCTGGCCGAACGCGTCGATCGCCTCGTCGAACACCCGCTCGGGCGACTCGGGATCGGCGGCGTCGGCGACGACGCCAATCGCTTCGTGTCCCTCGGCCGTGATTCCGCTCACCGTCTCGTTCAGCGTGTCCTCGCTGCGGGCGGTGAGGACGACCGACGCGCCTTCCTCGGCGAAGAGTTCGGCGATAGCCTTCCCGATTCCCTTGCTCGCACCCGTGACGACTGCCGTCTTCCCGTCCAGAAGGTTGGCCGTTGATTCTGCTGACATCGACTAGAACGAGGCGAGTGAACAGGATGAGAATGATGCTATTCCTAATGGAGGTTTATATGTGGTTTTGGGAACCCGTACAGGATTGAAACCTCCTCGGCGGGTCTGAGGCCGTCGTAGTCGCCGACTGTCTCGGACGCCTTCTTCACGCTCTCGGTGCTTCGGTGCAGGCAGTCGCCGCCGTCGCCGTAACCACTATCTCGGTGGGGTCAAACAGACTGTTGCTCATCGGGGAACTCCCGAGGGTACTCCTTGTATTCCCGAGCGACGGCGTCGGAGCGCCCGAGTCGAAGTGACTCCAGTTTGTAATCCGAACCAAACGGACGTAGCGCGAGGTACACGAGGTGCTCGACGAGTTAGTTCGCTGAAAAAGCCGGTGGAGGATATTGTGAACCTCGGTCGCAAATCTTCGATTTGCTCCCTGCTTCAAATGCCTCCACGCAGGGCTCTTCGTCTCACTTCGTTCGACAGAAAGAGCCGGTGGAGGGATTTGAACCCTCGGCCTATTCCTTACGAAGGAATCGCTCTGCCAGCTGAGCTACACCGGCGCGGTGGGCTTTCGAACGCATTCTTCCGTACCCCGGTTACGTAATTAAGACTTGCGAATCAGCCCGGTGTCTGCCGTTCGGCACCAGCCCGCTCACGCCCGCTTCGTCAGGCGAACGTCGAGACAGACGTTGTACTCGTGGGGGGCGTACGACCGGACGACGTGCTCGGTCACGACCTCGACCTCGTAGGTCGGTTCGGCGGCGGCGCGGACGGCGGCGAGTCCCGGGCCGAACGGGTCGTCCTCGTGTTGGATGTCGTAGAGGTGAATCACGCAGTCGTCGCCCGCGAGGCGGACGGCGGTGTCGAGGAAGTCGTCGGCGCTGTGCGGGAGGTTCATGATGAGCCGGTCGGCCCAGCCCTCGTAGTCGGCGGCGACCTCGCGCACGTCGCCGTGAATCGCGGTGAGTCGGTCGGCCACGTCGTTGCGGTCGGCGTTCTCGCGGAGGTACGCGACGGCCGCCTCGTTGAGGTCGCAGGCGACGACCTCCGCGCCCGCGGCGGCGGCCGGGACGGCGAACGGGCCGACGCCGGCGAACATGTCGAAGACGCGCTCGCCCTCGCGGACCGCCTCGACGACGCGGTGGCGCTCGGTCGCCAGCCGAGGCGAGAAGTAGACGGTGTCGATGTCGAGGCGGAACTCGTGGCCGTACTCGCGGTGGACCGTCTCGGTCGAGTCGCCGACGAGCACGTCCCAGTCGCGGACGCGGAGTTCGCCTTTGACCTTCGAGGCGCGGTTGACGACCGTCTCGGCCTTGAGGTCGGAGGCGACGATGGCGTCGGCGATGTCGCGGGCGCGGTCGGGGTCGTCCTCGTCGAGGATGACGACGTCGCCGAGGCGCTCGTAGGAGGGTTCGAAGCCGAGCAGGTCGGCGGGCGTGGTCTGGGTCTCGCGGGCGGGGGGTTCGTAGTCGACGACCGCCAAGTCGTCGGGGACGGCGTCGGCGTCGACGACGGGGATGTAGAGCGTCCCCTCGGAGACGGTAATCTCGTGGTCGTGGTCGAGCAGGCCGGCGTCGGCGAGGCGTCGGCGCGCCGCCTCGCCCGACTCGCGGGGCACGCGGACGCAGGGGACGTTCATATCTCCACCACTGCGCGGTCCCGAGTAAGGGTGACGCTTCGCCGCAGGCCTCCGCGGACGCCGCGAGGACCACCTTCCGGCGGGCGCGCCGCTCGCGGTGCTCGGCGTTCGGCGTTCGGCGTTCGAAAAATTCGGGTTCCTCGGTTCGCTCCCTGTTCGCCCCCCGGTTCACCGTGTGTTCCGGGTGGCGACCCGCCCCCGAGTCACACCTCGACGTGTTCGTGGTCGATGCCGAGGAACGATTCCGCGGTCTCGACCCAGTCGGCGAACGTTCGAGCCCCCTCGTCTCGCTCGTGGGGGTAGACGGCCTCGATGTCGTCGCCCCGGAAGACGATGCCCAGCGTCCGCGGGAGGACGACCGCGTCGTGTTCGGGGCCCATCCGCCCCGAGCCGACCGTCGCCTTATCGTCGAGCGTCGGGAGCGCGACCCCTTCCGTTCGCGCCCAGTGCCGACACTCGGCGAGTCGCTCGCGCACGACGGCGTCTCGCTTCGTCGGTGCGAGGTCGGACTCCACGTCCACGTTCCGACCCCACGTGCGGACGCACACGTCGTCGACGACCCCCCCGTCGGCGAGACGTTCGAGTCGGACGATCAGCGCTTGGTGTTCCTCGCCGAGGCCGTCCCGAATCGGCCGTATCCACAGTTCCACCCTCCGTTCGCCGTCGGTCTGCATGCTCCTCACCACCCGCTAGAGGGTACGGTCGGACCGAGAATAAGCCGAACTCATTCTTCCCACCCGCCGGGAATCGGGAACGCGAGCGAGCGCGTCGCGGCGGGTGAGTGGTCGGTGCGGAGTGCGATGTGGGTGGCCGGGGCGAGTTCGGTTTTATTCGCCCGGAGCGCGTCTGTGACGACATGTTCGACCACATCCTCGTCCCCACCGACGGGAGCGCCCACGCGACCCGCGCGGCCGAGTACGCCGTCGACCTCGCGGCGACTTACGGGGCCGCCCTGCACGTCCTCTACGTCGTCGACGTTCGAACCGGCCACGCGGACGCCCCCGTCGACGACGACGATTCGCGGACGCGCGGGGAGACGGCGGTCGGCGACGTCGCCGCCCGCGCCGCCGACCGCGACGTGCCCGTCGAGACGGAGATTCGCGTCGGCCTGCCGCACGAGACCATCATCGACTACGGCGAGGAGCGCGACATCGACCTCGTGGTGATGGGCACCCACGGGACGAGCGGGCTGGAGCGATACCTGCTCGGGAGCGTCGCCGAGCGGGTCGTCAGGCTCTCGGACGTCCCGGTGCTGTGCGTGCCGCCGGTGACGGACGACGAGTGATTCGGCAGGAACGACGGTCGACCGCGGAACGACCCACGGGGCCGCGAGCGCGGCCGTCAGCGAACGACCATCACGCTCATGGGCGCGCGCCCGGCGACCAACTCGGCGACGCTCCCGAAAAGCAGGTCCGTCTCGCCGGCGCGGCCGTGGCCGCCGAGGTAGACCGCGTCGACGCCCTTCCGGCGCGCGTAATCGACGATGGTCCGCGCGGGGTCGCCGCGGAGCGTCTCGGTCCCGAGTTCGACCCCGCTCCCGTCGGCCAGCGCCGCGAGCTCCTCGAAGATTCCGTCCGCGAGCTCCTGCGCCCGCTCGTACCACTCCTCGGAGCCGTGGAGCGGTTCCGTGCTGATGTCCGCGTCGAACGGGGCGCTGTAGCCCGGGTCGGCCGGGTTGATGACGTGCAGGGCGAGGACCGTCGAGTCGGCGTGCGCGAGGGCCTGTTCGAACGCGCGCTTCGACAGCGGGGAGCCGTCGACGGCGACGAGAATCGTTTCCATAACGAATATTACTACGCTTTCTTGGCACAAAAGCACTCGCGGGAGCGGCGGGGCGGCGTCGCCGGTTCCGGGGGCGGCTCGGCGGGGTCGCGGGGCGCGCCGGGCTTTTCCCCGCGGCGCGCGAGTACTCACCCGTGTTATCCGTCCCCGAACTGTTCGAATCGCGGCGGGACCGGTGGCGGACGCTCGCGCTCGCCGCCGTCGTCGTGGCCGTCGTCGCGCTCGTCGGAACGACGCTCGTCGACCGCTTCCCGTTTCTCGCCGACCCGGCGGCGTTGCGGACGTGGCTCCTCGGATTCGGGGCGCTCGCCCCCCTCGCGTTCGTCGGCGTGCAGATCGCGCAGGTCATCGTCGCGCCCATCCCCGGACAGGCCCTCGGGTTCGCCAGTGGCTACCTGTTCGGCGCGCTCTGGGGGACAGTCTACAGCATGGTCGGCATCGTCCTCGGGACGGCGCTCGCGGTCGCTCTCGCGCGCGGGCTCGGCCGTCCGTACGTCGAGCGCGTCATCACGCCCGACGCGCTCTCGGTGTTCGACGACGCGATGGAGACCCACGGGCTCGCCGTCCTCTTTTTGGTCTTCCTCGTTCCCGGCCTCCCGGACGACGCCGTCTGCTTCGCAGCCGGTCTCACCGACATCCCGGTTCGGAGGGTCGTCCTCGTCGCGGCCGTGGGTCGGCTCCCCGGTTTCCTGCTCGTGAACCTCGCGGGCGCGGCCGCCGCCGACGGCAACGCCGAACTCACCGCGGTGTTCGTCGGCGCGCTGCTCGCGGCGTCGGTCCTCGGCTACCTCTACCGCGACCGACTCATGGGCGCGCTCGGGTCGCTCACGGAGCGAACAGCCGGTCGTTGAGCCACACCAGACACAGGTTCGCGGCGAGGAACGGGACGAACGCGCCCGCGACCCAGCCCCACTCGGTCAGGCCGAGCGGGACGACGCCGAAGAGGTCGGCGACCGGCGTGTAAAGCAGTGCGAGGTGGAGCGCGAGCGACAGGCCGACCGCGCCGAGGAGCCACGGGTTCGAGAGCGGCGACAGCCGGTAGCGGAGCCGCACCGACTGCGTGCGGACCAGCTCGGCGGTGACGAGGAACGTGAACAGCACCGTCTGGGCGACGACGAGGTCGCCGGAGCGAGACAGCGCGTAGAAGAACACGCCCAGTCCGGTCGCGGTGAGCGCGGCACCGATACCGAGAATCGAGGCGACGGTCCGGCGGTCGAGGACGCCTTCGTCACGCGGGCGCGGCGGTCTGCGCATCACGTCGTTCGACTTGGGGTCCGCGCCGAGCGCGAGCGCGGGGAAGCCGTCGGTGACGAGGTTGAGCCACAGGAGCGCGACGGGCGTGATGACGAGCGCCGACTCGGACGCGAACACCTCGGGGAACAGCGCGGCCCCGAGGAGCGTCCCGAGGAAGACGACGAGCACCTCGCCGGCGTTCGCCGACAGCAGGTAGTTGACGAACTTGCGGATGTTGTCGAAGATGCCGCGGCCCTCCGCGATGGCGTCGCGGATGGTGACGAAGTTGTCGTCGCGGAGCACCACGTCCGACGCGCCCTGTGCGACCTGCGTCCCGCGGTCGCCCATGGCGATACCCACGTCGGCGTTGCCGAGCGCCGGCGCGTCGTTGACGCCGTCGCCGGTCATCGCCACCGTGTAGCCCGCGTCCTGGAGCGCCCGGAGGATGCGGACCTTGTGCTCCGGCGCGACGCGGGCGAACACGTTCGTCTCCTCGACGACCCGGCCGAGTTCCTCATCGTCCATCGCGGCCACCTCGGTCCCGGTGACGACCGAGTCGCCGTCGATGCCGACCTCGCGGGCGATGGCGCGGGCCGTCCGCGGGGTGTCGCCGGTCGCCATCGTCACCCGAATCCCGGCGTCGCGGCAGTCGGCGACCGCCTCGGCGACGCGCTCGCGAGCCGGGTCGGTCATGCCCTGGAGCCCGAGGAAGACGAGCCCCGATTCGAGCGTCTCGTCGTCGGCGTCGGGGTCGACGCCGGGCGCGTAGGCGAACCCGAGCACGCGGAGCGCGTCGTCGGCGAAGGCGGTCACGGTCGCTTCGACGCGCTCGCGGCGCTCGTCGGTGAGCGGCTCGATTCCGCCGTCGACGAGGACGCGGTCGCACCGCGCGACAATCTCCTCGGGCGCGCCCTTCACGAGCGCGACGGGGCCGCCGCCGGGCGCGTCGAACGCATCGACGACGACCGACATGCGCTTTCGCTCGGAGGTGAAGGGGACCTCGCGGAGCCTGTCGTCGGGGTCGCGCGAGCCGTCGAGGCCCGCGTCGGCGGCGGCGGTCACGAGCGCGACTTCGGTGGGGTCGCCGCGGTGGTCGCCGCCGTCGAGCTCTTTGGTGTCGTTACAGCGGGCCCCGCAGGACAGAAGCGCCGCGAGCGCCGGGTCCGGGTCCCGCAGGACCGCGGCTGTCGAGTCGAGTCCGGTCGAGCTATCGCCCTCCTCAGAGTTGGCCCCGGCCGACCCCGAGCCACCGTCCAGTTCGACCGTCCGGTCGTCGGGGAGCCACGCGCGGGTGACGGTCATGCGGTTTTCGGTCAGCGTGCCGGTCTTGTCGGTGACGATGTAGTCGACCGCGCCGAGGCTCTCGACGACCGCGAGGTTGCGGACGAGCGCGTTGCGTTCCATGAGCGTCCGCGACCCGAGCGCGAGGGTGAGCGTGACGACAGCCGGGAGGCCCTCGGGGACGGCCGCGACGGCGAGCGTGACGGCGACGAGGAGGACGACCACCGGGTCGGTCGCGGTGAGAAACAGCTGGACCGCCGCGATGAGCAGGATGAGCGCGACGATGCCGACGCCGATGCGGCGGCCGAGGCGGTCCACCTCGATTTCGAACGGCGTCTCGCGCTGGCGGGCCTGCCCGAGTTGGTCGGCGATGCCCCCGAGTTCGGTGTCCATCGCGGTGGCGACGACGACGGCCTCCGCGCGGCCCCTGACCACGGTGGTCCCGGCGTGGAGGACGCTCCCCCGGTCGGCCAGCGCCGCGTCGGCCGCGACCGGTTCGGCCGCCTTGTCCACCGGGACGCTCTCGCCGGTCAGCGTCGACTCGTCAGCGCGGCAGTCGGCCGCGGTGAGGATGCGGGCGTCGGCGGGGACGGCGTCGCCCGCTTCGAGGACGACCACGTCGCCCGGCACGACGTCGGTCGCGGGGACCGCCCGAATCGACCCGCCGCGGCGGACCGTCGCCTCCGGCGTCGCCATCTCCCGGAGCGACGCGAGCGCCTGCTCGGCGCGGTAGTCCTGCACGAAGCCGAACAGGCCGTTTCCGAGGAGGATGAGCAGGATGAGCGCCGCGTCGGTGTAGCCCGGGTCGCGACCCGGCAGGAGGCCGACGGCCAGCGAGAGCCCGGCGGCGACGAAAAGCAGGAGGATGAGCGGCCCGGTGAACTGCGAGACGAGGAGCGAAAGCGGCGAGACGCCCTCCTCGTCGGCGAGTTCGTTCGGACCGTGTTCGTCGAGTCGGCGGGCCGCGTCGTCGGCGTCGAGGCCGTCGCGGCTCGACCCGAGTCGCTCCAGCGCCGCCCCGCCTTCGAGCGCGTGCCACGGGACGCCCTCGCGTCCGCTCGCTTCCTCGGCCTCCCGACGCGCGGTTGCCTGCTCGTACACGGTTCGTCCGAACGACACGAGCCGACGTATGTCCACCGGCGATTTTCACCCCGCCGCAGTCGGCGGTACGATGAATACCGTTCGGGCCGCACGTTCGACCATGTGTGTGGTGTGTCAGCGTGTCTAATCGGGTGGCGGCATCGAGCGAGAGCGTCTGTCCGTACTGCGGCGTCGGCTGCGGCATCCGCTACGACGCCGACCGCGGGAGCGCCGCGGGATGGAACGGCCCCGTCAACACGCGGGGAGAACTCTGTCCGAAGGGGGCTTCGGCGTGGGACGTGGTCGAACACGACGAGCGGCTGACCACCCCGCTGGTGCGAGTGAACGGCCGGCTCGTCGAGGCGACGTGGGACGAGGCGTTCGACCGCATCGAACGCGAGTTCTCGCGCGTCGTCGCGGACCACGGTCCCGACTCGCTTTTCTTCTTCTCGTCGTCGAACTGCACGAACGAGGAGAACTACCTGCTCCAGAAGGCGGCGCGGGCGCTCGGGACGAACAACGTCGACAACTGCGCGCGGCTCTGTCACGCCTCGACGGTCGCGGCGATGGGCGACCGCTTCGGCGCGGGGGCGATGACGAACTCGCTTTCGGACCTCGGCGAGGCCGACGTGTTCCTCGTGACCGGCGCGAACCCCGCCGAACAGCACCCGGTCATCTTCCGGTCGTACCTGTTGCCGGCGCTCAAGTCGGGGACGACGATGATTCACGTCGACCCCCGCGAGAACCAGACGACGAAGGCGGCGGACGTCCACCTCCCGGTGAAGCCGGGGTTCGACATCCCGCTTCTCAACGCGATGGCCGCCGTCATCGTCGAGGAGGGACTGGTCGACGAGGCGTTCGTCGCCGAGCGCACCACGGGGTTCGAGGCGCTCCGCGAGCACCTCTCGGGGCTCGATATCGACGCGGAAGCCGAGCGCGCCGGCGTCGACCCCGACGACCTCCGCGCGGCCGCGAGAGCCTACGGCGAGGCCGGCCGCGCGGCCGTCTTCACCGGGATGGGGATGAGCCAGCACCACTGCGGCACCGACAACGTGCAGGCGCTCATCAACCTCCCGCTCCTGACCGGCAACGTCGGCAAGGCGGGGACCGGCGTCAACCCGCTCCGCGGGCAGAACAACGTGCAGGGCGCGGGCGACGTGGGCGCGCTTCCGAACGTCCTGCCGGGCTACCGGCCCGTCACCGACGACGACGCCCGCGCCGCCGTCGCCGACGCGTGGGGGTTCGAACCGCCCGCCCTGCCGGGACTCACGGAGGTCGAAGCGACCCACCGCTTCGGCGACGAGGTGCGGGCGGCCTACGTCTTCGGCGAGAACCCCGCCGTGACCGAACCGAACGCGAACCGCGTCCGCGAGGCGTTCGAATCCCTCGACTTCTGCGTCGTCCACGACGTGTTCTCGACCGAGACGGTCGAATTCGCGGACGTGGTGCTCCCGGGAAGCGTCTGGGCCGAGAAGTCGGGGACGGTGACGAACACCGACCGACAGGTCATCAGGATGAACCGGAACGTCGCGCCGCCGGGCGACGCCCGCGCCGACCTCGATATCCTCCGGGAGTTCGCCGCCCGCGTGGCCGGGGTCGACGCGCCCGCGACACCCGAGGGCGTCTTCGAGGAACTCCGGCGGGTGACGCCCATCTACGCCGGAATGTCGTACGACGGCATCGGCGCGGGAAGCCAGCGCTGGCCGTTCCCCGAGGGCGCGACCGAGGGGACCGCCGTCCTCCACGCCGACGCGTTCGAGTCGGGGTCGAAGACCGCTCCGTTCCGGATTGTCGAACACGTGGACCCGGCGGACCCCGTCGGCGACAGCGAGCTCGTCCTCGTGACGGGGCGGGTCCTCCAGCACTTCAACAGCGGCGCGCTCACCCGACGCTCGGGCGTGCTGATGCGGATGCGCAGCGAGGACAGCCTGCAGATACACCCCGACGACGCCGCCGCTCGCGGCATCGAAGACGGGGCGACCGTCCGCGTCGAGAACGACCGCGGGGAGGTCACGGTGGCGGCCGAGGTGACGCCCGCCGTCCGCCGCGGGACCGTCTTCGCCACGTTCCACTACGTCGACCCGCTCGTGAACCGGCTGACCGGCGACGCGCTCGACCCGGTGGCGAAGATTCCCGAGTACAAACACAGCGCCGTCCGCGTGACGGTCGCGTCGGTGGAGGGCGGCCGATGACCGAGGACCCGTCTGCGCCCCCCGCGTCGCTCCCGACGCTCGCCGACGCCCTCGGCATCGGCCCGGACGACCTCGTCTGCGCTGTCGGCGCCGTCGGCGCGGGCGGCAAACAGTCGCTTCTCTCCCACCTCGCCCGCGACCTCGACGGCGTGCTCACGAGCACCGTCCGCATCTCCGTCTTCGACGACGAGGTGGCCGAGGTGGTCGTCACCGATGCCCCCGAGACCGCCGTTGCCGAGACGCCGACCCGGCCGCTGGGCGTCGTCCGGGAGCGCGAGCGCCCCGACCGCTACCGCGGTTACGACCCGGCGACGGTCGACCGAATCGCCCGCGCCACCGACGACGAGGTGCTCGTCAAGGCAGACGGGGCGCGCTCGCGCTGGCTGAAAGCGCCCGGCGAGGACGAGCCGCAACTCCCGGACACGGCCGACCTCGTCTGCCCGGTCGCCAGCGTCCGGGTGGTGGGCGAACCGCTCACCGACGAGCGCGTCCACCGGCCGGAACTCGTCTCCGACGTGTCGGGGACGGCCGTCGGCGACGCGATATCCGAGTGGGACGTGGCCGCCGTGCTGGCGAACGACCGCGGCGGGATGAAAGACGTGCCAGAGACGGCGCGGGTCGTCCCGGTCCTCGACATGGTGGACGACGAGCGACTGGCCGAGACGGCCGACGAAATCGCCGGGTGGCTCTGCGAGCATCCCCGCGTGGAGCGCGTGGTGGCGACGTCGCTCGCCGCCGACGAGCCGGTCGTCGGGTTCTACTGACACCCCGCGGGGCCGACGCCCGCGAGGCGACTATCTGGCGGTCTCGCGCCCCGTCAGCTCGTCGAGTTCGAGCTCCACGAGGTGGAAGTCGAGATCGTCGACCTCCTCGTCGAACACGCGGACGCCGCCGAACAGTTCGTTGATGGTCGCCGCGTCGGGGCGCTCGTCGTCCGGGAGGACCCGAATCGCCCCGCGGGCCATGACGCTCCACGAGTCCTCGCCCGCGTCCTCGTAGCAGACGAACGTCGCCTCCTCGGTCTCCTCGATGAACGCGAGCTTCTCGCTTCCGCCGTCGTCGGTCAGGCGGAACAGGAGTCGGCCCTCCTCGGCGTCGTAGAAGACGTGCGCGGGAATCGCGTAGGAGCGGCCGCCGTCGGCAAGCGACAGCACGCCCGAGGAGGCGTCCGCGAGGCGTTCGGCGACCGTTTCGGGGTCGGTCCCGACGGTGTAAACGTATCTGATATCTCGCATACGTGTCGTTCGCGCTCTCGTCACATGAAACGGTGGTGCGACGAGGTGCGGCGAGGGGCGACGAGGCGAGTTCGCGGGACCGCGGACCGCGGGCCGCGGGTCGCCGACTCAGGGCAGATAGAACTGCGACTTCGGGAACCGCCTGTGAATCTCCGGGGGCGCGTGGCGGACGATGTGCACGTCGTGGGAGTCGTCGCTGGCGACGTTGCCGCCGACGCTGACCAGCGGGACGACGACGCGACCCGCGTTCTCGCTGCCGACGAAGACAACGGCCGCGTCCGTCTCGGACGCGACCGCTCTGAGCTTCGAGACAATGTTCCCCGGTGCGGGGTCTCGACCGACCGAAACGGCCCGAAACGACGCCGACGGCGCGATGTCGACCGCGGTCTTGTGGAATTCTCCGACGACCGTCTGCCGGTCGAACACCTCCCGCGACGGGACCCACCCCGCCTCGACGGCGTACGCCGAATCGTCGGGGACGACGGCGACCGCGAGCACGTCGTGGCCGGTGGCCGACGCGAACTGCGCGGCTCTGTCGAGCGCCGCGTTCGCCAGTCGAGAGCCGTCGTAGGCGACGAGGTACATGCGTTCCGGTCGTTCTGCGACCGTGATAAATCAGTCGTCGGCCACCGACTCGATTCGCTCGCCGGACGACGCGAGTCGGTCGAGCGCCTCCTGTGCGGCGTCGCTCACGGCGTCGGCGTCGCGGTAGGAGTCGCCGAGGCCCACCTCGCGGCGGTGCCACTCGCCGTCGGCGAACGCGAAGATGTCGACCCACCAGTAGAGCGTCAGCCCCCGCGCGAACTCGGTGATGGTGACCCGCCGGTCCGAGTCGGGCGACTCGTAGACGGTCTTGGCGCTCGCCTCGTCGGTGTCCACGTCGGTCTCGACGGTCCACCCCTCCGGAACGGCGAGCGAGAAGGGGTCGTCTGTCATCATCGTTCCCGACGGGACGGAGCGACTTGATTGGTCCGCTTTCGGCGACCGTCTCGGAAAGGCGACTCAGTCGAGCGACCGCGCCGAGTTGGCGACGACGAGCAGGCTCGACGTGCCCATGGCGACGGCGGCGAAAAGCGGGTTGAGCACGCCGAGGGCGGCCAACGGGATGGCGACCGCGTTGTAGCCGAACGCCCACGCGAGGTTGCCGCGGATGCGGCGGTTCACCCCGGTCGAAAGCGAGAACACCTCGGGAATCGCGTCGATGTCGCGGCCGACCAGCACCGCGTCGGCGGCGTCGCCCGCGATGTCCGTCCCCGTGCCGAGCGCGATGCCGATGTCGGCGGCGGCGAGCGCGGGCGCGTCGTTGCTCCCGTCGCCGACCATCGCCACGGTCCCCCGAGCGCGCAGACGCTCGACCGTCTCGGCCTTCGCCTCCGGGGGGACGCCCGCGAACACGTCTGTCACGTCCGGGTGGTCGCGGAACCGGCGGGCGGCGCGCTCGGAGTCGCCCGTGAGGACCACGACCTCGCGGCGGCCCCCCGCGGCGACGGCGGCGACCACGTCGTCCCACGCCTCGCGCGGTTCGTCGCCGACGACGAGCACCGCCCGAGAGCGCCCGCCCCAGCCGACGACGACCGGCACCGCGCCCTCGTCGCGGGCGGCCTCGACGGCGGCCTCGTGGGCCGACGCGAGCGTCACGCCCTCGTCGCGGAGGAGCGAGGGGTGGCCGACGACGACGCGCCCGCGCTCGCCGTCGACGTCGCCGGAGACGCCGCGGTCGTGGACGGTCGCGTCGCCGGCCGAGACGTCGGGAATCGCCGCGTTCGCGTCCCCCGCCTCGATTCGGTCTTCGGCCGCCTCGACGACGGCGGTCGCGAGCGGGTGCGCCGAGAAGCGTTCGAGTGCGGCGGCCGCGGCGAGCGCGTCGCTCCCGTCGTCGCCGGCCTCGCTCCCGTCGTCGCCTCCACTGTTCTCGCCGTCGCCGACGACCCGGAGGACCGCCATGTCGCCGTCGGTGAGCGTTCCGGTCTTGTCGAAGACGACCACGTCCACGTCGGGAACGGCCTCGAAGACGGCCTCGGAGGCGACGACGATGCCCCGGCTCGCGGCCTCCTTGATGCCCGAGGCGACCGCCAGCGGCGTGGCGAGGCCGAGCGCGCAGGGACACGAGACGATGAGGACAGTGAGGCCGACGAGGAGCGCCTCGGTCGGCGTGCCGCCGCGGACGAGCGTCCAGCCGAAGGCGACGGCGGCGAGGACGAGCACCGTCGGGACGAAGATGGTCGCCAGTTTGTCGGCGAGGCGCTGGACGCCCGAGCGGGCGCTCTGGATGTCCCAGAGCAGTTCGACCAGTCGGTCGAGCGTGCTCGCCGCGTCCTCGCCGACCGCGACGACGAGCGGGCGGTCGGTGACGACGGTCCCGCCGAGCACGTCGTCGCCGGGGCGCTTCGTCCGCGGCATCGACTCGCCGGTGACGAGCGCCTCGTCGACCGCGGCGGTCCCCTCGCGGACGGTCCCGTCGACCGGCACGCGCTCGCCCGGCCGAACCTCCACGAGGTCGTCCGATTCGAGCGCGTCGAGCGCGACCGTCTCGACGGCGGTGTCGCCGGAGCCGTCGGCGTCGCCGGCGACTCTGCGGCGGGCCTCCGAGACGCGGGAGGCCGCGAGGTCCGAGAGCATCCCGGCGGCCTTCCGCTTGATGCGGTCCTCGTAGTAGTTGCCGAGCGTGACGACGAGGATGATGGCGACGGTCACGTCGAAGTAGACGTGGGTCTCGCCGACGAGGACGGCCGCCGTCGAGTAGACGTAGGCGCTCGTCGCGGCCAGCGAGACGAGCAGGTCCATGTTCGGCTGGCCGGCGCGGAGGCTGACGAGCGCCCCCCGGAGGATGGGAAAGCCGGTGTAGAACAGGACGATGGAGGTCATCACCCAGATGTTGCCGAGGATGTAGATACCGTCGAAGACGCCGAGTTCGACCACCGGCTGAAAGCCGACGTAGGTCGGGTACAGAAACAGGACGTACCACAGCATCACCATCATGCCGAAGACGCCGCCGCCGATGACGAACCGGGCGACCTGGTTGTCGGAGCGCTCGGCCGCCTCGCGCTCCTCGGGGTCGCGCGTGCCGTAGCCGTAGCGCGCGAGCGTCCCCGATAATCCATCTAAATCGGCCGTTTCGGGGTCGTAGGTGACCCGGACCATGTCGTTGGCGTAGCTGGCTTCCGCGGCGTAGACGCCCTCGCAGGTCCGCGCGGTGCCCGAGACGAACGCCTCGCAGGTGGCGCAGTGCATCCCGTCGACGGCCATGTAGGTCCGCTCGGCGTCGCCGGGCACCTCGTCGGCCTCGCCCGCGAGTTCGCGCTCGACCGTCTCGGGGTCGGCGCTCGCGGCGTCGCCGAGCGCGCGGGTGATTTCGAGACAGCCGCGACAGCAGAACTCGCCGTCGACGTCGTCGCCGGTAACGGGCGGCGTCGGCGTCGGGAGCCCGCAGAGGTCACAGCCCCCGGCGCCGTCGCCGTCGCTGTCGCCGCCGGCCGACCCGCGGGACCGCGTCGTGGTCGACATCGTCACAACGGTTGGTAGAAGGGAACGTGAAGGTGCGGGACCGACACGCCCAGAAGCATCAGGCCGTGGGACAGCGGGATGTAGCCGAGGACGAGGAACGCCGCCCCGAGCGCCCGGTGGAGCGTCGCCCGCCGGCGCGCCGAGACGCGGCCCAGAAGCGTCCCGTAGAGGAACAGCGTCGGTATCGTCCCGAGGCCGAGCAGGCCGAGCAGGGCGGCGGCCCGGAGCGGCTCGCCGGTCGAGAAGGCGTAGAGGTACGCCGGGTAGATGATGGGACACGGGAGCAGGCCGTGAATCGCCCCGAGGCCGAGGATTCGCGGGCCGCCGACGAGGCTGTCGACGCGGGCGGTCGCCCACCCGCTGACGCGGCCGAACAGGCGGGTGACCGCGGCCGGCGTGAACCGGTCGATGGCGGTCGACCGCCCGACGAGGTAGCCGACGCCGGTGAGGATGATGGCGGCCCCGACGAGCAGACCGGTCGCCCCGCGGACGCCGCTGCCGACGGCGACCACCGAGTCGAACGCGTCGAAAAACAGGCCGCCGACGAGGGCGAAGACGGCCCCGATGGCCGCGTAGCTCAGCGCCCGGCCGACGTTGAACAGGGCGTGTTGGCGGACCTGCCGGAGCGTGAGTGACTGACTGTCCACGCCCTCGCGGTCGGCGAGGCGGTCGGCGTAGACGCTGACGAGCGGGCCGCACATCCCGAGGCAGTGCGCGCCGCCGAAGAGGCCGACGAGGAGGAACGCGACGGCTTCGGGCGTCGCGGCGGGCAGTCCGAGCGAGATGCCGCCGTCCATCTCAGGCGGCGTGTTCGGCGTCGGTCTCGTGGTCGGCGTCGCCGTCGTGGCCGTGTCCGCCCTCGGTCGGACTCATGAGGAGGAAGATGACCGTGGAGATGAGAAGCACGTTGACGGCCGTGACGACGCCCGCGAGGGGGTTTTTCGTCACGCCGAAGATGACCGCTGGCAGGAGCGCGAGCAGTGCGACGGTTCCGGCGCGCCGTGGCGTGAGTTCCATATCGGTCCATTCGCGACCACGATGTTTCTGATTTCGCCTATTCCCACCGCGTTGGAATGGGGTGTTGCGTTAAAGTCCCGTTATTCCTCATGACCGGGTATGGCCGTTGATTCGACAGCAGAGGGAGCCGCGTCCTCTGCCGCGCGCACTTCCACCGACGGAGGCGTGCCAGCAAACGCGGATTCCCAAGGTGACTCCGGGCAGGCCGAGCCCCCGGTGGATTCTATCGTCGGGACGGCCGACGACGGCATCGTTCGCGAACTCGGACACGACGACTTCGACCCGGTCGGGACGCTCGTGCTCGTGCTCATCTACATGGCGATTCTCATCGGCATGTGGGTGTTCATGTACTTCGTCGAGTTCCTCGGACGGGGCCTCACGGTGGTGGGATAGATGGAGATTCACGCCTACGAGAAACTCTGGTTGGCGCTGGCGCTCGTCCTCATCGTCGGGTTCATCGGGACGATTACGTACGGGGCCGCCGGCGCGGGCATCGACATGATAGACGACAAGGGCGGCACGGTCGACCCGGCGACGCTCGACCAGCATCCGAAGTTCGGCGACCCCGGCATCGAGCGGACCGGCGAGAACAGCTACGACGTGTACGTCGTCGCCCGCCAGTTCGTCTTCGAACCCGGCACGACGCAGCCGCTCCGCGTCCCCGCCGGGAGCACGGTCACGTTCCACGTGACCGCCGCCGACGTCATCCACGGCTTCGAAGTCGTCGGCACGAACGCGAACACGATGGCGATTCCCGGGCAGGTCTCGGAGTTCACCGTCGAGTTCGGCGAGCCCGGCGAGTACGGGTTACTGTGCAACGAGTACTGCGGCTCCGGCCACCACGTGATGGAAGGGCAGATTGTGGTTATGGAACAAGAGGAATTCGACAGCTGGTACGAACAGCAACAGGCGGACGGGGAGGCTGAGAACTGATGGCGGCCGCATCCGGCGGCGGCGAGTTCGTCGATAAGTTCCCAGACGAGGCGGCCATCGTCAAGGCGAGTTTCCTCATCGCGTTCGTCTCGCTCGGCATCGGCGCGTTCTTCGGCCTCATTCAGGCGCTTCACCGCACGAACGTCCTCCGCGTCATCGACTCGGCGGACTACTACACGGTGCTGACGGGCCACGGCGTGCTTCTCGCCATCGTCTTCACCATCTTCTTCCTCTGTGGGGTGTTCCACTGGGCGGTCGCCAGGAGCCTCGACCGACCCGCCGAAAGCGCGCTGTTTTCGTGGGCGTGGGTCGGCCTGATGACGACCGGCACGGTTCTGGCCACGGTCGCCATCCTCGGCGGCCTCGTCCCGAACCTCGGCATGAGCGCGGACGTGCTGTTCACGTTCTACGCGCCGCTGCAGGCGCACCCGATATTCTACATCGGCCTCGCGATGTTCATCGTCGGCACGTGGCTCGCCGGCGCTGACTGGTTCCTCTCGTACCGCGCGTGGCGGCGGGACCACGAGGACGAGCGCATCCCGCTACAGACGTTCATGGTCCTCACGACCATGATCATGTGGTACGTCTCCACCCTCGGCGTCGCCGTCTCGGTGGTGTTCTTCCTCATCCCGTGGTCGCTCGGCCTCATCGAGAGCGTCAACCCGCTTCTGACGCGGACGCTCTTTTGGTACTTCGGCCACCCCATCGTCTACTTCTGGCTGATGCCGGCGTACCTGCTTTGGTACACCGTGCTCCCCAAGCTCGCGGGCGGGCGGCTGTTCAGCGACCCCCTCGCGCGCGTGGTGTTCGTGTTGTTCCTCCTGCTTTCGACGCCGGTCGGGATTCACCACCAGTACCTCGACCCGGGCATCGCGGAGGGCTTCAAGTTCATCGCCATGACGAACACGATGTTCCTGCTGCTCCCGTCGCTCCTCACGGCCTTCACGGTCGTCGCGAGCATCGAACACGGCGCGCGCCAGCGCGGCGGTGAGGGCTACCTCCGCTGGCTCGGCGCGCTCCCGTGGCGCGACCCCGCGTTCACCGGGATGGCGCTCGCGGGCGCGATGTTCGCCGCCGGCGGCTTCTCCGGCATGATAAACGCCGGGATGAACATCAACTACCTCATCCACAACACGCTGTGGGTGCCGGGGCACTTCCACCTCACCGTCGGCACGGCCGTCGCGCTGACGATGATGGCCGGGTCGTACTGGCTCGTCCCGCAGGTCACGGGCACGAAGCTCTACAGCCGGCCCATCGGGCTCCTGCAGGTCATCATGTGGTTCGTCGGCATGGTGTTCATGTCGAACGCGATGCACCGCGCCGGCCTCGCCGGCATCCCGCGGCGCACCGCCGAACCGCAGTACCAGAACTTCGACTTCGTGACGCCCATCGGGAGCATCTTCGAGCTTCGGGTGCAGATCGCCCTCGGCGGGACGCTCCTGTTCCTGTCCGTGGTGCTGTTCCTGTTCAACATCCTCCTGACCTCGCTCGGCGAGGAGTCCGACCGGCCGGTCGACTCCCACCTGCCCGAGCCGCTTTCGGGGCCCGAGGGAAGCCCGCGCGTCCTCGACAACCTCGCGATGTGGACCGGTATCGCGGCGGTGCTCGTCGTGCTCGCGTACACGCTCCCGCTGGCCGGCATCATCCAGAACGGCGGCGGGCTGTTCGGCGGGGGCCTCCCCGTCCCGGCGACCGTCTCGGCCGGCTTCGACCTCGTGACCACGACGGTCACGAGCGCGTTCAACACCCTCTGGGGGGTGGTCGCGTGAGGCTCACGAAGGCGCGGGCGCTCATCCTCATCGCGTTCAGCGTCCCCATCGCCATCGAACTCCGCACGGTGGCGGGCTTCTTCAACGTGGAGCTCCCGCTCATCGCCGTGGCGGTCATCGAGTTCCTCTTTCTCGCCCTGCTGTTCGTGCTGTACGGGCTCTACGGCGAGGGGTCGGAGTCGGCGGCGTAGCCGGCGACCCGACTCGCAGTTTCGACACCCGATTTTCGCGTCATCGCCGCAAGCGCCGCCACGCGCCGACCCCACGCATCGCCATAAACTCCCCGCGATATCGGGGGAGACACCCGGCCAGTTTCCCGGTCGTTGAGAAGCAGTCTCCGTTTATATTCGGTCGTCCCGCCTACGTCCAAGCGACCATGAGCAACCTCGACCTGATGAAGGCCGGCATCGGCCTCGCGGTCGTCATCGGCATCGCCCTCACGGCTATCGCCGGCTACGCGCTGTTTACGACCCTCGGCGGCATCGACGGCCTGACCGTCGCCCCGGAACTCCTCGTGTCCGTCCTCTTCGGCGGCCTGCTCGTCGCGGCCGCCGCGAGCGTCCGCCGGGTCGCGCCCAAGCCGCGCACCCGCGTCTGAGGGCGTCGTCACCGACCGACCACGGCTCCGCTGACTTCCGTTCTCCGGTTTTCGACCCGTAGAGCGACGGCGTCGCCCCGAGAGCCGTCTATTCGACGAAAAAGACGATATCGCTCGAACACCAATAGAATGACATGTACCACACCGTCCTCGTTCCCACCGACGGCAGCGCCCGCTCCCGCGCGGCGGCCCGCCGGGCCATCGACCTCGCGAGCGCCTACGGCGCGGCGATTCACGTCCTCGCGGTCGTCGACGCCGGCGACCTCGGACTGTGGACCGCGGCGGACGTGCCGGTCGAGCGAGTGCGCGCGAGCCTCCGGGACGCCGCCGAGATGGCCGTCGAGGAGGTCGCGTCGCTCGCCGGTGACGCGGGCGTCGACTGCGAGACCGAAGTCCGCATCGGCGTGCCGTACCGGGAGATTCTCGACGCGGTCGCCGAGGCCGACGCGGACCTCGTGGTGATGGCGACTCACGGGCGGACCGGCCTCGAACACGCGATTCTGGGGAGCACGACCGAACGGGTCGTCAGGCTCGCCGAGGTGCCGGTGTTGACCGTCAGAGAGTGAGCGCAGACTCGCTCGCTCGGAGCCGGAGTCGCTCGACCAGACTCAGACCAGCGCCCTGAGTCCGTCACGGAGCGCCCGTCGGCCGTAGACCGTGAGGCCGACGGCTCCGGCCGCGCCCAACAGGAGGGGAATCACGTCGAAGCCGTCGACCGCCAGTCGGAGCGCGCCCCAGACGAGGAACGCCGCGGCCTGCGCGACGTAGAACGCGAGGGTCTCGTTGAACGGGACGAAGCCGCCGGCGAGGAAGACCACACAGAGGAGCGCGATGCCGACCACGTCGGCGCTCATCGCCGGGAGCCAACCGAAGGCGACCGCGCCGACGGCGAACGCGCAGAAGACGACGCCGACGGCGAGCCGCAGCGGCGCGATTTCGGCGAACAGCGACTTATCCGGCGGAACGACGTTCGAACCGCCGTCGGCCGGTGTCGTAGATGTCGGTGGCACAGTCGCACGTTCGTCCGGAACTGTCAAAATTCTATTCTCTCGTGCGACCGCGATCCGCTCACTCCACGGGGATACGACTGCCGCCGCCGCGGTCGCTCCGGTCGTCGCGGTCGACGGCGGGGCGCTCGTCGAGTTCGACGACGAGCGTCAGCGGGTCGCCCTCGCGGACGATGCCGACGGCGACGGGTTCGCCGGGGCGCGTCTCGGTGATGAGATAGCGCATCAGCTCCTCGTGGGTGCGGACCGGGTTGCCCTCGATGGCGACGAGCACGTCGCCGCCGACGGGGATTTCCGTGCCGCGGTAGTCGGCCGTCCCGCGGCAGCCGTGGAGGAAGCCTTCGTCCCCGTCGGAACCCGCGGCGTCGACGACGAGGACGCCGTGCGGCGCGTCGAGGTCGTTCGCCTCGGCAACCGTCGGCGTCACGTCGAGGGTGCGCGCCCGGAGGTACGAGTGGCGGTAGTGTCCGTCGGCGACGAGCGCCGGGAGGATGCGATTGGCGATGACCGGCGAGACGGCGAAGCCGATGTTGTCGCCCTGCTTGGCGCGGTTGACGCCGACGACCTCGTAGGCGGGGGCGTCGTCCTCGCCGTGGGCCTCGGAACCACCCTCACCGGCGAACCCCACGAGCGGCCCGCCCGAGTTGCCGGGGTTGATGGGGGCGTCCGTCTGGACCACGTCCGGGATGGCGAAGCCGTTCGAGGTGGGAAGCGACCGGTTCGCCCCGGAGACGATGCCCGCGGAGATGGAGCCGTCGAGGCCCAGCGGGTTGCCGAGCGCGGCGACCGACCGCCCCGGCGCGGGGTTGTCGGCCGCCAGCGGGAGCGCCGCGGCGTCGTCGGGCAGGTCGTCGACGGCGACGACGGCGAGGTCGGTGTAGGCGTCCGCGCCCACGACCTCGCCGACGCGCCACGACCCGTCGGCGAATCGGAGTTCGACCCGGCCGGCGTCGGCGAACCGCGAGACGTGCTCGTTGGTGACGAGATGCCGGTCGTCGTAGACGAAGGCGCTTCCCGCCCCGCCGGGTCGGCGGCGGCCGCCGACGTAGACGGAGACGACCGAGGGGATGACGTCGCGGTACAGCGCTTCGAAATCGGGGTGCGTTGGCATGGTGGTGCGACGGGGCGGCACATACCGCCGGGGCGTCGCTCACCTCGGGTTAGCGCCCGACGGAGTTGAGCGTGTCGCGTGGTGACAACGGACACGACTGTCGCCCGCGGCAATCCGGTCGGGTGCGGCGGCCACGGCCCGCGACCGAAGCGATGCCGCGAGGCCCCCAATTTAATACTATCTGTAGTAAACGTCGAGACAGCAATGGTCGCACTCGACGTACACGAGGACATGCAACGACTCGCCGACAGCGGCGTCGTCGCGGTGATGCGCGGCGCGGACGCGGACACCATCATCGACGTGGCCGACGCGCTCCACGAGGGCGGCGTCACCGCCTACGAAATCACGGCCGACAACCCCGACGCGATGGACCTCATCCGCGAGGTGTCGGCGTCCTTCTCGGACCGTGAGGCCATCGTCGGAGCCGGGACCGTTCTCGACGCGCCGACCGCGAACGCGGCCATCCAGGCCGGCGCGGAGTTCGTCGTCGGGCCGAACTTCGACGAGGGCGTCGTCGAGACCTGCAACCGCTACGGGACGCTCGTCGCGCCGGGCATCATGACCCCGACCGAGGCGACCGACGCGTACGCCGCGGGCGCGGACCTCGTGAAGGTCTTCCCCGCCTCCTCGCTCGGTCCCGGCCACCTCAAGAGCATGAAGGGGCCGCTCCCGCAGATTCCGATGATGCCGACCGGCGGCGTCGGCCTCGACAACGCCGCGGACTACATCGACGCCGGTGCCGTCGTCGTCGGCGCGGGCGGCGCGCTCATGGACGACGAGGCAATCGAAAACGGCGACTTCGAGGTCATCACCGAGACGGCCCGCGAGTTCTCGACCGTCATCGACGACGCTCGGGACGACTGAGATAGGCGGGGCTGGGTCGCCCGAATCGAGAGGCAGGCTGAACTGGCCGGCTTTTTGACGTTCTCAATTGGTGCTGAGGTTTGGAGTCGTACTGAACAGCGGCCGCTGATGTATTCTCCGACTGGTTTTCGTCCCCAGTTTCTGTCACAAGTGAGGTGCAAGACTATAGTAGCGTTTGCAAGTCAATGCACACTCAATCGCGCGCTGTCGTGCGATTAGATGTGTAACCAGTTGCAAACGCTACTATAGCGGGAGAGTTCAGCAAGACTTCGATGTTCGTTTAACGCGACCAGAAACAGCCGTTAGGTCGGTGTGCATAGTAATCCTCGTGGTTTTCTAGCGTTCACCCGCTTCATCGAGACGGCGAGAGTGGTACTTTTGAAAGAAATGCAATGACAATCCGACAATAATTAGCATGAGACCGAGTGGGAGCGATATTAGTGCAAGAATCGCTCCGGCGATAGCGATGTAAATGAACTTCATGTGTTAGTAATATGCCATTTATAGCGTGATAGCCCTTGTGGGATTTATAATAATCCCCATATCTCTCACTCTCGGTCCCCGTCCAGATGACGACTGGCCAATGACCGACCCGCGCCCGCGATTCAGCACATCTCGTCGCTGTTATCAGACGAGTGGCTATTCGAGGTAGCCGATCAACGACTGAACTGCGTCCTCGACGACTGCATCCCGTAGCGTTCCTTGCCAGTAGTCGATATCCCCGCTTCCGAGTGACTGGACGCCCCAAGGGACGATGCGACTATCGTCAGGGGTGCCTCCACGTGACCAACTTGCCTCGGGTATTTCGAGGAAATCCTCGTGCCACGTCTTTGTCGTTAACGTCAACGCGATGTACTGGTCGCCGTGAAACGGTTGTCCCTCGTGATTCGAGATGACGAGCCACGGCCGCGCGTCTTCGTTACCCTTGAACGGGTCGTCACCGAAGACGACATCCCCGGGTTCGTACGTCGGGTGTTCTCTTCGTCCGTCACACCTCGTCCCTCTGACTCGGATGGGCTTCTTCGGGTGCGTGTTCCTGCCACTCGTCTTTGTTCTCGGTCCCCAACTGTTCGTTGAACAGCGCCGTCGCTCGTTCGTATCCACTGTACGAGTGCAGCCGGTCCTCGTCAGTCGTGACTGCCCAGTAGGTCGCCTTGTGCTCGACGAGTCCACGTTGTTTCAACCGGGTCAACGCGGTGCTTACCGCCCCCTCGTCGAGGTCTGTCTGTGTCGCAATTTCGCGGGCCTGGAACGCCCGGTCGTCGTGGGCGACGAGGAATCCGAGGACTTGGTCCGGGACAGACAGGTCCGTGAGTTCCTCTTCGCTCGTGTTCTCGAAGGTCTCCCTGTCTATCGACATCGTCGAGTGAACGTACTGTTCCCAGCGATAAGAGTGTAGCTAGTGAAATCTATGAAAATACGCTCGGTATGAGCCGTCCCCCTATCCATCCCGGAACTCACGGTTGTCAACAGAATCAGTCTCTCCGACTCGAACCACCCACTAATCGCTGTTACCGAATCGACCGCACGCGTTCTTCGAACCCCTCGGGAACCAGGTCGGCGAGCGCCTCGGGGTCCGACTCGCCGCTGGCCGCGACGAGGTAGGCCGCGCCGTCGGCGTCGCCGTAGACGCGCTGAAAGTCGTAGACGAACCCCCAGCAGTCGGTCGATTCGGGCACCTCGTCGCTCTCGGTGAGGTACTCCACCTGCCGGACGACCGCGTACTCGACGAGTCGGTTGACCGCCTCGCCGCCCGGCGTGTCCGCGTCGAACACGCCGAGTTCGCGGGCCTCCTCGACGAGCGGGACGAGCCGCGAGACGGCGGCTTCGACCGCCGCGGGCACGTTCCCGACGCTCCCGTCGGTGACCGTCTCGTAGGCGGCCGTCACCGCGCCGCAGCCCGTGTGACCGAGGACGACCACGTCGGTCGTCCTGAGCGCCGAGACGGCGTAGCCGACGGCGTCGTTGACGACGAGTCGCCCGTCGACCTCGGTCCACACTTGGTTGCCGACGTTGACCGACGTGAACAGCTCGCCGGCCCTGTCGGCGCTCCAGACCGCGTCGGCGGGCACGCGGGAGTCCGAACAGCTCACCGAGACGACCGCCGGCGACTGCGCCTCGCGGACGCCCTCGAAGTGGTCGGCGGCGAGGCGCTCGACGTGTCGCGCGTTTCCGGCCAAGAGCGACTCCAGCACTGTTCGCGTCATTGGATTACGTTGCACCCGCGCGTCGATATAGCTCCCCGCTCGTCGCGATGTTCACCGCCGTCGGTGGGTCCCATCGGCTATCGACTGTCATCGGCCGACTCGTCGCTCGCCTCGGTGTCGTCGTCGCCCGCCTCGACAGACTCGCCCCAGATGAAGGGGTCGTCCGGCTCCTCATGTTCGTCGTCGTCAGCGTCCCCAGCGTCGTCGCCGGTCGTCGGCTCGGCCTCCTCGACGAACTCGGGCGTCTCGCTCACGTCGGCCTCGGCATCGGCGACCGCCTCCGAATCCGACGCGTCGGCGTCGCGGTCCGGTTCCGCGGCGCGGATACCGAGCGCGGCCTGTCGGGACTGCCGTCGCGCCTCGCGGCGCGCCGAGAGCGCCTCGCGGAGGCGGTCGTTCAGCGTCTCCCGAAGCTCCGCCGCGTCGGCGACTTCGATGTCGACCGCGGTCGCGTCGCCGCCGACGAGGGAGATGCTCCCGGCGGTGTCGGCCGTGACCGTCGAGACGCGCCAGCGGCGCTGGAAAACCGTCCGGCGCTCGATGACCGTCTGCACGCGGTAGTAGGGGACGAACCGCGTCTCGCGCTTCCAGAAGCCGTTGCGGGTGACGAAGTGGTCCTCGGTGAGCGCGTAGCCGCGGTGCCGCCACTGGAGCGCGCCGGCGACGACGGCCACCGGGACGAGCGCCAGCGGCACGAACCACGGAATCTCCTGCGGGAGAAACCGGTTCGCCCCGTAGAGCGCGAGCGTCGCCGCGCCGAGGACCAGCGAGTACCGGACGGCGTAGCGCCGGCGGATGCGCGTCGGCGGCCCCTCGAACGCCGGCGTCTCGACGCCTTCGAGGTCGGCGACGAGGCCGAGCACGCGGTCGCGGGTCGCGAGCGGAATCGCCGCCTCGGAGCCGCGGCCGGCGCGTCCCGACCCGTTCGAGCCGTCAGCGCCGGGGGCGTAGCCCGCCGTCTCCACGAGGAGCGTCGCGTAGCCGAACCGCCGCTTCAGGGGGTTGTCCTCGACGGTGAGCGTCTGGAGTTTGTCGAGGGGAAGCGACCCGTTGTAGCGCTGGAGGAGGCCGCGCTCGTACTGGAGTTCGTCGCCGACTCGGGTCAGTCGGAAGCCGTAGTAGTTCACCACCGCGGAGGCGAAGCCGGCGGCCCACGACACGAGCGCGACGAGGAGCACCAGCGCGACGATACCGACGCCCGCGGCCGCGGCGCTCCCGGCGGGGACCGGCACGTCGACGTAGGAGGCGACGATGGGGAAGGCGGTCGACCCGAACACGAAGACGAGACCGGGGAGCCGGAGGTCGAACGACAGCGCGCCGACGATGGCTAACTCCCGCGGCGTCAGTTCGAACAGCAGTTCCTGTTCGGGTTCGGGCGCGTCGCCGTCGGCGCCCCCGCGCTTCAGGCGGGCGACCTCCGACTGGATGCGGCGGGCCTCCTCGTAGCTGACAAAGCGGAGACTGCCTTCGGTCTCGCCGCCGCCGGCGGTTTCGAGGTTCACGGCGGCGATGCCGACCAGCCGCTGGGCGACGTTGCGGGAGATGTCGACGTTCTGGATGCGCCGGTAGGGAATCTCGCGGTTGCGCCGGGAGAACACGCCCGAGCGGATGTCCAGCGTGTCCGGCGTGAGTTCGTACTCGAACCGGCGGAAGTAGGCGAGTTCGTAGCCGGCGATGCCCAGCACGGCGACGCCGACGAGCGCGACGGCGCCGAGGCCGCCGAGGAAGCCGCCGAAGGCGGTCCCGCCGGTAAAGGCGAAGAACGCGAGCGCGAAGGCGATGCTGGCGCTGCGCTGGACCGCCCGATAGGGCACCGAGAGCGGCGACAGCCGGGTCATACCGCGTCGTCGCCCTCGGACGCGATTGCGAGGCGCTTCAGTCGGTCTTGAAGGTCCTCCGCGCCCTCGGGGGTCAGCCCCGGAATCGACACGTCAGCCCCGCGGGAGCCGGCGGTGTAGACGACGGTCGACGCGAGCCCGACGAGCCGTTCGAGCGGGCCGCGGGTCGAGTCGACGTGCTGGACCCGGACGAACGGGACGACGGTGTTGACCTTGGTGAGGACGCCGCGCTGGAGGTACAGCGAGTCGTCGCGGACCTCGTAGCCCCACGCCCGGTACCGGAGGAGCGCGAAGCCGACGCCGACGACGAGGACGACGCCGCCGACCGCGACGGGGACGTACGCGGGTATCGAGACGGGCGCGAACAGCGTCGCCGCGGTCGCCACGCCGCCGGCGACGAGGGCGAACACGACCGCTCGGGCGACCCAGAGAAGACGGATACGGGGGTGGAGGCGATTCACGGGAATCCCTCCGAGCGCGTGAACATCGTATACTCCGGCGTCTCCTCGAACGGATAAATAACTGTGGCCGGGGCGGAATCGGCTTACGGGGTGGCGGCGAGCCGGCGTTCGACCCGTCGGGTCGCGGTGTCGAGCGTCGCGCCGACCGCCGCGAGCGTCGCGAGCACCGGGTACCGGACCGACAGGTCGGCGTAGAAGAACTCCGTCACGTCCGGCACCAGCGCCGAGAGCGCCCGTCGGTGGTGTGAAATCGTCTCCTGTCGCGCCGCGACGAGTTCTTCGAGTCGCTCGCGGAGCGCCGAAAGCTCCTCGTAGAGCGCCAACAGCGGGTCGAAGCCGCGTTCGGACAGCGGCGTCCGGTCGAGGTCGCCGAGCCGGCCGAGGAGGGCTTCGATATCGTCGCGCATCGACGCCACCGACTCGGCCTCCTCGTCGACGACTTCGACGAACCGCTCGCGCTCGTCCAGCGACGAGGCGGCCGCCGCCGCAATCGTGCGCCGGAGCGGCGGTGAGAGGACGCTGGCGGACCGGAACGCGGTCGCCACGTCCGGGCCGAACTCGGCCGCGAGGCTCTCCTCGAAGGAGTCGCCGTACTCCTCGTCGTAGTGCGGGACGGACATCACGGTCCGCTCGTAGCTCCGGCGCAGACCGGAGAGCGCGGCGTCGGGTCCGGTCCGGCCGCCCCGCTGGCCCACGAGCGTCGCGGCCGCGGGGGCCCGATTCGGAGTCGACGCCGTCGCCCGCGACGCGGCGACCTCACGGCGGAACGCCCGGAACGCCTCGCGTTCGTCCACGCAGCGGCGACGCTCGGCGCGGAGGGCGCTTCGGGCGTCGTCGAGGTGGTCGAGGGTCACCGCCATCGAACCGCCCCCGGAACGTCCGAGCCGACGACCCGTCTCGGCGGCGTCCGCTCGTCGACGAGCGGGAGCGCCGACAGCTGTCCGCGGTCGGCGTGCGCGGCGATGCCCTGCCCGTGGGCGGCCCCGGCGGCGGCGAGCGTGTACGCCTCGGCCATGCCCTTCGGTCCCGCGAGCGGGACGAGTCGGACGGTCGTTCCGCGGCGGTCGACGTCGACGAGGACGAACGACTGCGGAAACGAGCAGGTCGCCGGGGCGATGAGTTCGCGGACGCCGGCTCTCACGGCCGTCGCGGGCCAGTGGATGTGCCCGGAGAGCACGAGCGGCACGTCGTGGCGCGCGAGCACCGCGGCGAGTTCGTCGGCGTTGCGGAGCTGGTAGAAGTCGCCGTCGGGGAACTGGCCGGTGTGGCGGCGGGGGTGGAAGACGTTGTGGTGGAGGGCGACGACGGGGTTCGTCGCGTCAGCGAGGACCGTGTCGAGCCAGCGGAGTTGGGAGTCGGGAACGGCCCCCTCGTGGGTGTCGGTGAGCGGGAGGTCCGGACCGCCGCCGGCGGAGTCGAGACCGACGACGTCGACGCCGCCGACCCGGCGGACGAACGGGAGGGCGTCGTCGGCGTAGCGCGCCGCGAACTCGGCCGGCGTCGGGCCGTCGTAGTCGTCCCAGCGCTTCGGAACGTCGTGGTTGCCGGGAACCGCGACCCGCGGCCCCGGCAGGTCGCGGAGGATTTCGTCGACGGCATCGTACTCCTCGGGGCGGCCGTCGCGGGTCAGGTCGCCGAGCAGGACCGTCGCGTCGACGTCGAGGTCGGCGACGGTCGAGACGGCGGTCCGAAGCCGCGTCTCGCTCCGGTGGTAGACTTTCCACGTGCCGGAACCCGTCGGCGTGACGTGGGGGTCGGCGACCACCGCGAGTCGGGTCGGCGTCTCCGAGACCGGTCGTGCGAGGCGCGCGAGCACCGGACCGGGACCGCGCTCGGCCGACCTCCCGACCGGCGTCTCCCCGATGGTCGGCGAGGCATCCGGACTCATCGGTCGATGGTCCGCGTGAACGTCCCCAGCGCGGTCTCCCGGCGGACGCGTATCCGCCCGGTGTCGGGACACAGCTCGATTCGAAGCGGCGACTCGGTGGCGCGCGTCTCGTCCCCGTGCATACACGTGGACTCACCCGGACCGAGCCCATAAACATGTCGTACAGAATATATATTTTCGAACGTAGATATGGATACTCTACGGAGCCCTCGGGAGTCGAGGCCGGAGTCAGTTGAGGAGCAGGCCGGCGTCGACGAGGAGGAGAACGGCGACGAGCGCGGCACCGAGGTAGAACGGCGCGGCCTTCTCGGCCGGCGTGCGGACCTTCTTCTCCGCGAGGCCGTCTTTCGCGCGGGCCCGGCCGACTTCGACGAGGCCGGTCAGGACGAACCAGAGCGCGAGCATCCCGAGGACGAGGTGGCCGCGGCCGGAGCCGAACAGGCTCTCGGCGGTGTAGCGCGTGCCCGCGAGGTGGCCGCCGGTCGCGAACATCACGAGCGAGGCCCCGCGGGACCACATCGTCAGCCGCGAGACGACCGATTCGAACGCGGCGGCGCGGATGTTCCCGGCGCGGGCGGTCGGCAGCACGGCGAGCGCGAAAAAGAGGACGCTCCCCGTCCAGAGACCGCCGACGACGAGGTGGAGCGTTGCCATCACGGTGTCGATGAGTGCCATGTCCGTCGGGTTAGTTCAGCGATGCTTGAAGGTTTCACCTTCGGGCGGTCGGGACAGGCGGCCCGACAGCGCGCACGCGGCGAATGAGTGTCCTCGCCGAATCCACCGACCTCACCGAAGCACCGCGGGCGGCTTCGCCGTCACGTCGAGGGCGGCCGCGTAGTGGAGTATCGGGTCGCCGCCGGGGTGGTCGAAGCCGCAGGCCTCGAACATCGTGTTCGCGCGAATCTCGGCTTCGACGTCCTGTATCGGCCACGGGTCGTGGTCGATATCGCCGATGACGACGGGCCAGTCGTCCGTGTAAAAGCGGTAGTTCTCGACGAGGAACGCGTCGAGCGACCCGGGGTCGAGGGTTCGGACCTCGCCGGTCGGTCGGTAGGTCGCCTCGAACCGCGCCTCCGGCGTCTCGACGGTCGCCGGCCGGTAGCTCTCGTAGTCGACCGCGCCGTCTCGTTCCTCGACCGAGATGCTCGCGTAGTGGTACGGGAGTCGGTAGCCCAGTCGGGCCATCGTCACGCCGAGGCGGTCCGCGGCGTCGAGGGTGAAGAAGTAGACGCCGCGGGGGCCGCCGTCGGCGGGTTCGACGTAGGTCCGGAGGTTCACCTCGGGGAACCCCAACCCGACGGGCGACCCGCGCGGGCGGATGTCCGTCATGTCGAACGAGACGACGCCGAGCCACGCCCGCCCGTCGCGGGTGGCCACCGAGAGTCGGTCGGGGAGTCGCGGCTCCACGAGTTCGGGGGCGACCGACCAGTGGGCGAACAGCGTGTGCCGCCAGCGCATCGACAGGAGGTCCATAGCGACCGTTCGGTCCGACGGGGGGTGTGGGTTTCGGCGGTCGCGGCGGTCGGGAAGCCGCGGTCGATTTCCCCCAGCGAAACGCACACGTGTCTGGCGACGAACTGTCATCCATGGGACTCGAAAACGCCAGCGGCACGTTCGATATCGGCGGCGACCTCACGGTTCACCGACTCGGCTTCGGCGCGATGCGCATCACCGGCGACGACATCATCGGCGAGCCGGACGACGTGGAGAACGCGAAGAAGGTCCTCCACGAGTCGCTCGTCCACGGCGTCGACCTCATCGACACGGCGGACTCCTACGGCCCCGCCGTCTCCGAGCGCCTCATCGGCGACGCGCTCGCACCCTACCCCGATGACCTCGTGGTCGCCACGAAGGGCGGCCTGCTCCGCAACACCGACGGCGAGTGGAAGCCCAACGGCGACCCCGACTACCTGCGAAACGCCGTCCTCGGGAGCCTCGACCGACTCCGCGTGGACACCATCGACCTCTATCAGCTCCACCGCCCCGACCCGCACGTCCCCTTCGAGGACTCGGTCCACGCGCTCGCCGAGCTGAAAGACGAGGGCCTGATTCGGCACGTCGGCCTCTCGAACGTCTCGGTCGAACAGCTCGACGAGGCGCGCGACATCGTCGACATCGCCACGGTCCAGAACCGTTTCAACGTCGGCGACCGCGAGTTCGAGGCGAGCCTCGACGCCTGCGAGGAGTACGGCATCGGCTTCATCCCGTGGTACCCGCTCGGCGCGGGCGACCTCGGCGAGCGGGCCGACGCCGTCGCCGCGGTCGCGGCGAAACACGACGCGACGCCCCAGCAGATCGCCCTCGCGTGGCTCCTGCACCGCTCGGACGTGATGCTCCCCATCCCCGGCACGTCCAGCGTCTCGCACCTCCGCGACAACGTGGCGGCCTCGCACATCGACCTCGACGACGAGGACATGGACCGGCTGGCCTGACGTGGAGGCCTAACCGTGGTGGCGCGCGACGTGCGCGACGCGACCGACCCGGACCCGTCGGCGGGGGAAATCGACGTCGACGGAGTCGCCAACGGAGACGCCGGCCCGGAGCTGTGTCCGGTCTGCTCGACGCAGTACGACTCCGTTTCGCTCCACGACCGCGGTCTGCTCGTCAACCTCCTCGACAACGAGCGCTACCGGCGGGTCTGCTTCGAGCCGGTCGAACGCGACGGGCGGCCGCACGTCCGGTTTTTCCACCACACCCACGAGCAGGTCGGCGCGGACGACTGACCGAGTGGGCGGGTGCGACGCGACCGCGTCCGAGTCGCCTCGCCTCATCTCGCCTCGCCTAACTCCACGGGCGTTCCGTGAACTCGCCGGCCTCGATTTCGCGCTCTATCTCGCGGAGCGTCGCGTCGTCGACGCTGACGAGGTGACAAAGCGGGTGGCCGGGCGCGGCGACCGGGTTCTGGAGGACGCCGGCGACGAGGCCGGTAAAGGGCGCAGAGACGCGCTTTTCTCTCGTCTTGAAGTGGTCCGAGATGGTGCAGATGGTGTCGCCCTCGTGGACCAGCGGCACGTCGCCGTACTGCATCTCGACGAGGCCGCCCACGTCGGCGCGGAGCCACGTCTTGTCGGTCGCGGAGTCGATGACGCGGGTCCACCCCGGCCAGCTGACCGCCTCGTCCGGGAGGACGCCGTACTCGGCGAGGACGCTCTCGACGCCGTCGAGCGCGCGGTCGACCATCGCGGGCTGGAAGCGGTGGGCGCGGCCCATCTCGACGGTGATGGTCGGAATCCCGTCGTTGGTGGCGACGGTGCGGAGCGAACTCGCCTCGGCCTCGCCCGAGAGGATGAGGTTCGCGCCGAACGACCGCGCGAGGCGGGCGACCTCGGGTCGGTTCATGTCGGCGCGGACGTGGTACATGGTCGTCCGGTTGCGCGTCGAGGTGTGGAAGTCGATGCCGAGGTCGCAGGGCTCGACGAACCGGCGGTAGATCTGGTTCGCCATGCGCTCTGCGGTGTTCGCGCCGTCGCGGCCGGGGAACGACCGGTTCAGGTCGAGGTCGTAGATGGGGATGTAACGCTGTTGGGCGAGGTAGCCGGGGACGTTCGCCACGTGGATGCAGACGATGGTGCCGTGGATATCGGCGGGGTTGTACCGGCTCGCGACCTCCTGCATCACCTTCACGCCGTTGAGTTCGTCGCCGTGGAGCGCCGCGGTCATGAAGACCGAGGGCCCGCCGTGCTCGCCGTTGATGACGGTGACGGGTATCTCGACGGGGTCGCCGAGGTACGTCTCGCTGATTTCGTACCTGAGGTGTCGCACCTCGCCCGGCGGCACCTCCGAGTCGTACCTGAACGGTTCGGGGTCCATGGGACGTTCATCGGCACCGACGGGGAAGAAGGTTGACCGGCGACCGACCGCCGCGTCGGTTCGATTTACGTCGCTCGCGCGCCACGTTGCTCTCATGGCGACTCCTCGGCTCGACGACCCGCTCGACATCGGCGGGCTCACGCTCCGAAACCGGCTCTACCGCGCGCCGGTGCTCGAATGCGCGGGAACCGGCCCCGACGCGCCCGAGCGCCTCGCGGCCGAACTCGAACCCGCCGCGCGGGCCGGCGCGGGACTCGTCTGTCAGGGCGCGACCATCGTCCGCGAGACGGGCGGCTGTGCCGCGCCGGGGATGACCCGCATCGCCGACCCGGAGTTCGCGGCGTCGCTGTCGGCGGTGACGGAGCGACTCCACGACCACGGCGCGGCCGTCGCGGTCCAGTTGGAGTACGGCGGCCTGCGGAGCATGGAGACGTGGCACGCCGAGTACCGGCGCGACCACCCCGACCTGCGACAGCTCGCCGTCTCCCGGCCGCCGCGGCTCCTCAGGCTCCTCGACGCCCTCGGGTTTCTCGACTACGACGCGCACGTCATGACGACCGACGAGGTGTACGACCTCGCCGCCGACTTCGGCCGCTCCGCGGCGATGGCCGTCGACGCCGGCTACGACGCGGTCCACGTCGCCGGCGCGAACATGGGCGTCGTCCACCAGTTCCTCTCGCCGTTCTACAACCGCCGGAACGACGAGTTCGGCGACGGCGTCCGGTTTCTGGAGGTCGTCGCCGACGAGGTTCGGTCGCGGGCGGGCGACGTGCCGCTCATGACGAAAGTGCCGGCCGAGACGGCCGCGCCGCCCGGCATCCGCAGACGCTTGACCGAGGACGACGCGGTCGCAATCTGTCGCCGTCTCGACGAGGAGGGCTACGACGCGCTCGTCCCCGTCTCGGGGTCGGTGTTCTGGGACGCGAGCATCGTCCGCGGGTCGTTCCCGGCCCGCGCGTGGCGCGACGACCGCTACCGCGACGGCTACGCCGCGGCCTTCGGCGGCCCGCTTCGCGCGCGACTCGTCGAGCTCGGCAACCGAATCGAGGCGGCGTGGTACGACTTCGACCCGGCGTGGAACGCCGACCTGTGTCGCCGCGTCCGCGACGCCGTCTCGGTGCCCGTGCTCTGCGAGGGCGGCATCCGCGAGCGGGGCGACATCGACCGACTGCTCGGCGACGCCTGCGACGCGGTCGGGATGGCCCGACCGTTCTACGCCGAACCGGAACTCCCGGCGCGACTGCTCGGCCGCGACGTCTCGGCCGACACGCGGGTCGTCTGCGAGAACTGCAACAACTGCGCGGTGCCGCAGGCGACGGGCGCGCCGGGCGTCTGTCGAACGCCCGCGGTGTTGGCCCGCGCGGGAACCCTCAGAATGGAGGGCGCGTACGACACAGGCCCCGAAGCGGCGGATAGAGACGAACCCGACCCGGAGAGTTAATAAGGCTCTCGTCGGTGAGTCTGGGTAATGGCGCGCGACCGGTCCGCGATGGAGTCGGCCGAACTGACGGCGGTGCTCGACGCGCTCGACGACGCGGACGCCCGAGCCATCATCAGAGGACTCGAAGAACCCATGACGGCAAGCGAAATCTCAGACACGTGTGACATCCCGCTTTCGACGACGTACAGGAAGCTGGACCTGCTCACCGAGGCGGCGCTCCTCGCCGAGGGGACCCAGATTCGTGCCGACGGTCACCACGCGACGACCTACGAGGTCGCCTTCGACGAGGTGCGAATCGCCCTCGACGAGGACCGCGACTTCGACGTCGCGGTCGGCCGCCCCGAGCAGACGCCCGACGAACGCCTCGCGGACATCTGGTCGCGGGTCCGGAGGGAGACCTGATGGGGCACCTCAGCGCCTCGCCGACGATTGCGACGATGATTATCGTCGTCAAGACGGGCATCCTCGTGCTCGGCGGGCTCATCACCTACTTCAGCTACAAGGCGTACCGGAACACCGGTGCGGCGTCGCTCCGCGCGCTCGCGCTCGGATTCGGCGTCGTCACGCTCGGCGCGATGCTCGGCGGCGCGCTCGACGTGATTCTCAACGTCGACCTCGCCACCGGACTGCTCTTCGACTCGGTGCTGACGCTCCTCGGCTTCGCGGTCATCACCTACTCGCTGTACGTCGAGTGACCTCGTCCGGGAGACCGCCTCCGAACCCGTCGAACCGCCTTCGAATCAACCCGTGACTCGCGGTCGCGCTCTCCGCCGTTTCTCCTTCGTCCGGTCGCGCGTCGCCACGTCGCTCCGAACCGAGCCACGTGCTACCGTCGGTCTCGCGGCGAGGTATTATTGCTCTAACCGTGCAAAACCGTTATTAGGTAGCGGCCGGTATCGGTAGGTATGTCCGACGACGAACTGAACGACATCCGGAAGCAGAAACGCGAACAACTCGAATCCAAGCTCCGCGGAGACGGCGGGAGTGCGGCGAAAGAAGCCGCCGCTTCTCCGGCAGAGCCCATCCACGTCGACGGCGCAGAAGAGCTGGAAGACGCCGTCGCCTCGAACGACGTGGTGCTCGTCGACTTCTACGCGGACTGGTGCGGCCCGTGCAAGATGCTCGAACCCACGGTGAAGAAGCTCGCACAGAACACCGACGCCGCGGTCGCCAAGGTCGACGTGGACGCGAACCAGGAGCTCGCCGCCCAGTACCAGGTCCGGGGCGTCCCGACGATGGTGCTTTTCGCCGACGGCGAGGCGGTCGAACAGCTCGTCGGCGTCCGCGGCTACGACGACCTGAAGGGCCTCGTCGACGCGCAGCTCGCGTAAGCGTCCTCCGTCCCCGGGACTCGGGGTCGATTTATTGACGCTCTCGTCCGACCTTCGGGTATGCAACTCGTCGCCGAGCACATCGACATCGGCACCCGGTCGCCGACGGTCCTCCTGAACGAGAGCGACGCGGCCGAACTCGGGGTCCACGCGCTCGAACGCGTCCAACTGCGTCGGGGCGGGGGGACGACCATCGGCATCGTCGAGCTGACGGACGAACTCGTCTCCGAGGGGACCCTCGGCGTGACGCGCCGCCTCGACCACCTCGAAGGCGCGGTCGAGGTGTCGGTCGCGCCGCAACCCGACTCGGTGTACTACATCCGCAAGAAGCTCGACGACATCGAACTCGAAGCCGACGAACTCTCGCGAATCGTCCGCGACATCTACGAGGAGCGCCTCGCCGACGTGGAACTCGGGGCGTACGTCTCCGCGACCTACACGAACGGGCTGTCCCTCGAAGAGACGATGCACCTCACGGAGTCGATGGCCGACGTGGGCGAGACCATCGCGTGGGAGGAGCCGGTCATCGCCGACAAACACTCCATCGGGGGCGTCGCGGGCAACCGCGTCACGCCGATTCTCGTTTCCATCGTCGCCGCGGCGGGGCTGAAGATTCCGAAGACCTCCTCGCGGGCCGTCACCTCCGCGGCGGGCACCGCCGACACGATGGAGGTCCTCTGCGACGTGGAGTTCTCCGTCGCGGAGATACGCGACATCGTCGGGGAGACCGGCGGCTGTCTCGTCTGGGGCGGCGCGGTGAACCTCTCGCCGGTCGACGACCGCATCATCCGCGCCGAGACGCCGCTTTCCATCGACCCGAAGGGCCAGCTCATCGCCTCCGTCCTCTCGAAGAAGAAGAGCGCCGGCTCGACCAACGTCGTCGTCGACATCCCCTACGGCGAGGGCGCGAAAGTCGAGAGCCTCGCCGAGGCGCGCGAACTCGCGGAGGATTTCAACCGCGTCGGCGACCACCTCGGGATGGCCGTCGAGTGCGCCATCACGAACGGGGCCGCCCCGGTCGGCCGCGGCGTCGGCCCCGTGCTCGAAGCCCGCGAGGTCCTCGCCACGCTCGCCGGCGGCGGCCCGAACGACCTGCGGATGAAAGCGGTCCGCCTCGCCGACCTGCTGTTCGAGTCCGTCGGCGTCGACGCCGACGCCGCCGAGATTCTGGACTCGGGGCAGGCCGAGGAAACCTTCCGCGGGATACTCGCCGCGCAGAACGGCGACCCCGACGTGGAGGCCGCCGACCTCTCGCCGGGCCGGCACACCGTCGCGGTCAGAGCCGACCGCGACGGCGTGGTCACGCACATCAACAACCGCCTCGTCAACGAGGTCGCCCGCCGGGCCGGCGCGCCGCGAGACCCCGGGGCGGGCCTCGAACTCCACCGCCGCGTCGGCGAGATGGCCGCCAGCGGCGAGACGCTGTTTACGGTCCACGCCGAGTCCGAGGACAAGCTCGCCGACGCGAAGGCGCTCACCGAGCGCGTCGAGACCGTCCGGGTCCGACACCCCGACGAGGCGCTGGTCGACCGGGTCTGAACGCCGGTTCCGCGGCGACCTTTTTGCGTCCGACGCCCGTAGTTCCCGCATGGACGACCGCGTACATCCCGAGGTCCGGCGCACCGCGACGGAAATCGACACGATGGAGACTCGCGGCGCGGCGACCATCGCCGACGCGGCCGCGCGGGCGCTCCGGACGCAGGCCACGGAGAGCGACGCCGCCGACGCCGAGGCGTTCCGGGCCGAACTCCGCTCGGCCGCGCGAGCGCTCTACGAGACGCGGCCGACCGCGGTGAGCCTCCCCAACGCCCTCCGGTACGTCCTCCGCGGCACGTCGAGCACGACCGTCGAGGGACTGCGACAGACCGTCGTCGACTCGGCCGACGAGTTCTGCGACCGCCTCGAACGCGCCCAATCCGACCTCGGCGAGGTCGGCGCGAACCGCCTCCGCGACGGCGACACCATCATGACCCACTGCCACTCGACGGACGCGCTGGCGTGCGTCGAGGCGGCGGTCGAGCAGGGGAAACACATCGAGGCCGTCGTCAAGGAGACGCGACCCCGGAATCAGGGCCACATCACCGCGAAGCGACTCGACGAACTGGGCGTGCCCGTCACGCTCATCGTCGACTCGGCGGCGCGGCGCTACCTCAACGACGTGGACCACGTGCTCGTCGGCGCGGACGCCGTCGCGGCCGACGGGAGCGTCGTCAACAAAATCGGAACGAGCGGGCTCGCGGTCAACGCCCGCGACCGCGGGACGCCCATCATGGTCGCCGCCCAGACGCTCAAGCTCCACCCGGGGACGATGACCGGCCACACCGTCGATATCGAGATGCGCGACACCGCGGAGGTCGTCGACGACGAGACGCTCGCGGAGCTCGGCAACCCGACCGTCAAGAACCCCGCGTTCGACGTGACGCCGCCGCGCTACGTCGACGCCATCGTCACAGAACGCGGGCAGTTCCCGCCCGAGAGCATCGTCATCCTGATGCGGGAACTGTTCGGCGAGGGAACCTCGGAGCCGTGGGCGGAACCGGAGGCGCGAGCCGAACCATAGGCAGGCCCCGACCCGTCGTCGCGGGCCGACACGCAGTCACGGCCCGCCGACGAGGTCGCCCATGACTTTCATCTCCGCCTTTCGCAGGTGCTCCGCCGCGGTGCTCGTCGAGCAGTCGAGCCGGGCGGCCACGTCGGCGACCGACCCGGTCCGCGGCTCGCGGTAGTAGCCGCAGTCGACGGCGGCCTCGACGGCCTCGCGCTGGCGGGGCGACAGCGACCCGGCCGAAACGCTCCCCGGCCCCGTGTACTCCCGGACCCGCACGATTTCCAGACCGCGGCCCTCGGGCATCTCCTCGACCGCCGACTGGAGGGTGTCGTCGGTGCCGACGAGCGTCACCGACACCGTGCCGTCGCCGTCGAAGACGACCGGCGGGACGACGATGAGGTCGCCCCGCGTGACGGCCGCCGTCTGCCTCGCGCCCGCCGGGTCGAGTCGCTCGTTCACCACGATGAAAAACGAGTCGCCGGGGAGCTGTGAGACCTCGTACGACCGGATGCGCTCTGTCTCCGCGAGCGCCGCCTCGTAGGCCTCGATGGCGGAGCCGAACACCTCGAAGACGATGGTGTTCCTGTCCGTCACCGTCGGGTTCCAGTGGTGGAGTTCGGTCCGCTCGAACGCCTCGTGGTCGGCGACGAACTCGTGCATCGGGTGCAGCTGCTCGTCGTCGGGCGCGAAGCGAAGCCTGACGGATTTCATGCCAGCGGGTTGATTCGACCGCGACATAAAAACTGGCCGCACTGGTGAGGCAGAACGCCGAACCGACGCCCGGGCGAACGAACGGGTGTCAGCCGCCATGTCACTCGAACGCCCGCAGCAGCCCCCCGAGTCCGACGACGACCCCGCCGCGCCCGCCGCCGACGACGCCTCCGGTCCCCTCGACGCCGACGCGCTCCGGCGGGCGTTGGGCGACGCCGCCCTCGCCACCGAGGAGCACGTCCACGCGCCCGCGGTGCAGATTCGCCCCGACGCGGTGCAGTCGTCGCTTTCGGCCCTCCGCGACGGTCTCGGCCTCGACCATCTCTCGTGTGTGACCGCACAGGAGTACGAGGACCGCTACGAGTCCGTCTATCACCTGAAGTCCTACGACGACCCGACCCGAGAGGCGAGCGTCGTCGTCCCGACGCCCCGCTCGGACCCGGTGAGCGAATCGGCCGCGCCGGTGTTTCGGACGGCTGACTGGCACGAACGGGAGGCGTACGACCTCGTCGGCATCCGGTACGACGACCACCCGGACCTGCGCCGCATCCTCCTGCCGGAGACGTGGCAGGGCCACCCGCTCGGGCTGGACTACGACCAGACGCGCCCCCAAGTCGTCCGGTACGACGAGAACGCGAACCCGCTGGCCGAGGACGGCCGCGCGGACACGAACACGATGCTTCTCAACATCGGGCCGCACCACCCGGCGACCCACGGCGTGATGCACCTGCAGGTCGCGCTGGACGGCGAGCAGGTCGCCGACGTCGAGCCCGATATCGGCTACATCCACCGCTGCGAGGAGCAGATGTGCCAGCGGGGAACCTACCGACACCAGATTATGCCGTACCCCGACCGCTGGGACTGGGGCGGCGGCGGCCTCCTGAACGAGTGGGCCTACGCCCGCACCGCCGAGGCGCTGGCGGACATCGACGTGCCCGAGTACGCGCAGGTGCTCCGGACGCTGGCGGCCGAACTGAGCCGCATCCTCTCGCACATGCTCGCGGTCGGCGCGTACGCCCTCGACGTCATCGGCGACTTCACGGCGACGTTCATGTACGCCATGCGGGACCGCGAACTCGTCCAGAACATCCTCGAAGACCTCACGGGTCAGCGGCTGATGTTCAACTACTTCCGGCTCGGCGGGGTCGTCTGGGACCTCCCCGAGCCCCGCGAGGAGTTCTTCGAGAAGGTCCGGGCGTTCGTCGACGGCCTCCCCGAGAAGTTACGCGAGTACCGCGACCTCCTGACGGCGAACGAGATTCTGCAGGCCCGCACGGTCGACACCGGTATCCTCCCGCCCGAGGTGGCGAAGGACTACGGCGTGACGGGGCCGGTCGCCCGCGGCTCCGGCATCGATTACGACCTCCGGCGCGACGATCCCTACGGCTACTACGACGAACTCGACTGGGCGGTCGCCGTCGAGGACGACTGCGACAACTTCGCGCGCCTGCTCGTCCGCCTCCGCGAGGTCGAGGAGTCGGCCAGCATCGTCGCTCAGTGTGTCGACCTGCTCGAAGGCTGGCCCGAGGACGAACGGACTATCCAGTCGAACGTCCCGCGAACCATCAAACCGGACGACGACACCGAGGTGTACCGCGCCGTCGAGGCCGCGAAAGGGGAGTTGGGAATCTACATCCGCGCCGACGGCACCGACACCCCCGCGCGGTTCAAGATTCGCGGCCCCTCGTTTTCGAACCTCCAGGCGCTCCCCGAGATGGCCGAAGGCGAGTACGTCCCGGACCTCATCGCGGCGCTCGGGAGTCTCGACACGATAATGGGAGAAGTAGACCGGTAGTCGTCGTCGGGCCGACGGGTCGCGTCGCAGTCGGCGACGGGGTCGCGGTCGCTGACTCAGTCGTCCGACGGCGAGGGACCGGTCCCCTCACCCGAGCCGTCGGCGACGGCCTGTGGGCCCGGCGGCGGCGACCCGTCGGGGGTCGTGCCGGCCGACGCGGGAGCGTCGCCGCCGCGTTCGCTTCCGCCGCCGTTTCCGACGTCGAAGCGGCCGACGAGATCGTTGAGCGACTGGGCGGACTCCGACACCTGCTGGATGTTCCGCGTGACCTCGTTTATCGCGGCGGTCTGCTCTTCGGTCGCCGCAGAGACCGTCGCCGTCTCCGAGGTGGTCTCCTCGCTCACGCTCGACACGTCGTCGACCATCGAGACGACCTCCTCGGTCGAGACGGCCTGGTTCTCGGTCGCCTGCGATATCTCCTCGACGCCGTGTTCGGCCTCTCGAATCGCCCCGGAGATGTGGTCGAACATCTCGATTGCACTGCCGATGGTCTCCGAGCCGCTCTCGACGCTCTCCTGCATGGACTGCATGTCGTCGACCGTGCCGTCGGCGCTCTCGCGCACCTCGTCGATTCGGGACTCGACCTCGTCCGTGGCCTGGCTGGCCTCCTTGGCGAGCGCCTTGATCTCGTTGGCGACGACGGCGAAGCCCTCGCCGGCCTCGCCCGCGCGGGCGGCCTCGATGGAGGCGTTGAGCGCGAGCAGGTCCGTCTGCTCCGCGATGTCGTTGATGAGCTGGACGATTTCGTTGATTTCGCCCACCTGCTCGCCGAGGGCTTCGACCCGCTCGACCGCCTCGTCGGCCTCGGTCTCGATGGTCGATATCTCGTCTGTCGCCTCCGCGGCGTGTTCGCGCCCCTCGTCGGCGAGCGACACGGCCTCGTTGGCGGACTGGACGACGCCGTCGGCGGAGGCGGCGACCTCCTCGATGGTCGCAGAGAGGTCGTTCATCTCGTCGGCGACCGTCTGGAGCCGCTCGGTCTGCTGTTCCGCGCCGTGGGCGATTTCCTCGACCGACCGCGCGGTCTCCTGACTCGCGGACTCGATTTCCTTCGCGCTCGACACCGTCTCGTTGCTCACCGCCGCGAACTCGTCGGCGACGGACTGCACCTCGACGAAGCCGTCCTGTAGCTTCTGAATCCCGGTGTCGAGGTCGGACATGATGGCCCCGAACTCGCCGGGGAGGTCGGTCCGGAGGTCCTGGTCGAGGTTGCCGTCGCCGAGTTCCGTCCCCGCGGTTCGGAGCGCCGAGACCTGCCGTTGGAGGTTCTCCTGCATGTCGTCGAACGCCTCGACGAGTTCGCCGAGTTCGTCGTCGTTGGCGTCGATGTCCTCGCCGTCGTCGAACCGCCCGCGGGCGAGCGACTGCGCGCGGTCCCGAAGCGCCTCGATCGGCTCCGAGAAGTACCGCGCTGCGGCGTAGCCGACGCCGACGACGACCACGGCGATGCCGACCATCAACAGCAGGATGATGTTCCGGGAGGTGTCTGCGCGGTCGTTCATCGCCTGTCCGAGCTGTTCGACCGGTCCCGTCACGTCGGACTCGGGGACGGTCGCGACGAGTTTGTACTGCCCGTTGCCGAAGTGGAGCGGTGCGTACCCGACGAAGTACCGGGCCGAGTCACCGCTTTCGCCGGCCGTCTCGTAGGTGGTGAGGCCGCGCTGGACGAGACCGGCAGAGAGGTTCTCGGCGACTTCGCCCTCGACGGTTCCGAGCGATTCCTTCGGGTCAGTCAGAAGCGCACCCCCTTCGCTCACGACGCTCATGTGGCCGGTTTCGCCGACCGTGATGTCGTCGATGAGCACGTTGAGGAGGTCGAAGTTGAACTGGAGCGTGATGGTCCCCGTGAGTTCGTTCTCGTGGTAGACCGGCGCGGTGACGTAGACCGTGGTCCCGTCGTCGGTCGGTACCACCTCACTGACTTGGATTTCGCCTTCCTGAAGCCTGGCCGCGCTCTCGAACCACGCCTCGTCCGCGAACGAGGTGTCGGCCACCGACTCGGTGGCGATGCCGTCGTCCGTGCGCGTCGCTTGGACGATTCCCTGCCCGTTCTCGTCGGTGAACAGCACCTCGTCGTAGGCGGGGCGTTCCTCGCCGTCGATGGTCACGGTGCGGGTTTCGAGGTAACTCCGAAACGAGTCGTTAATCTGGCCGCGGGCGTCGGCGACGGCGGCCGTCTGCAGCTCGTAGTAGTAGACGCTCGGCGCGAGCACCCAGTCGAAGTCCTCGTGGTAGGCGTACGCGACGAACTTCTCCTCGACGGGGTTGCCCTCCTGAGTGGTGTCTTCCCACTCGTACTCGACGATGCCCCACTCCTCGCCGTCGCGGACGGCGGGGTTGGACTCGATTTCGGATGGGACCTGATTGAACGCCGCTATCTCGGCGTCGTCGACGGCGTTGACCCCGTCTTCGAGGCTGTGGTGGACGACGAAGTCGAGGTCGCCGTTCAGGACGAACGCGTAGCCGGTCGACCCGACGTAGCCCGGTCGGAACGCGTCGGAGAGCGTCCCGCCCTGTTGGACGCCGCTTCCCGCCGTGCCGGCGATGCGCGCCTCGACTCGGTCTTTCACCTGTCGTTGCTGCGCCGGCGTGAGGTCCTCCCAGTCCTGTCCGCCGTACTGGTTCGCGAGCACCGTCTGTTTCGTGGTCTCGACGGTGGCCCGCATCTGGAGCGCCATGTACCCCAACTGCGCTTGACTCTGTTCTTGGACGAGTTCCATCTCGCCGGCGCGGGCGGCCTCGTAGTTCTGCACCGGCGCCGAGTTCGCCAGCGCGAGGGCGTCGATTCGGCGGGCGTCGAGCAGGTTCTGGATCTCCTCTTGCCGGGCGGCGACGGTGTGGTTCAGGTCGCCGGTGATCTGCGATTCGAGCGTCGCCTCGCTTTGGTCTTGTGCATAACTTCCAATGCTATTCATTCCCTGTACGCCTGCGACCCCCACGACCGCCACGGGAATCAACGAGATGGCGAGACAGAGCGCGATAAGTTTCGTTCGTATCTTCATGATTTGGATGATGTCGGCAGTCCACGGTGTCCCCCAATACGCGCCAAACACCCCGGAAGTAGCCGAATCGCTCTGAATCTAGCTCTGCCTGAACGACCGTATAAAACTCACGCGCCAATTATTATCTCCGATATTCGAACGCCGAACCGATTCGGGACGACGCGGACTAACGGGTCGATGCTCACTCGGTATTGCAGTAATCGCTCAATAAATTTCGAACAGTTGTCACGAAATAGCAAACGTTGCGAACACGGGGAACCCCGCGCCGCCACCGCTGACTCTACCGCGGCGTCTCGGTCCCCCACTTATCGAGGGCGACCGCGAGTTCGGGCGTCTCCTCGGCGGCCTCGGCGATAGAGCGCCCCTCGACGTAGGCGTCGATGGCCGACCGAAGCGCCACCGCGCCCGCGCGGGTGCCGTCGGGGTGGCCGTGGATGCCGCCGCCGAGTTGGACGCAGACGTTCGTCCCCGTGGCGTCGAGCAGGTCGGGGAGCAGGCCGGGGTGGAGGCCGCCCGAGGCGACCGGCAGCACGTCGGTCGTCCCGTAGAGGTCGCCCGCGAGCCAGTCGTTGATGCCGACGGTGTCCTCGTTCGCGAGTTTGCCGAGGCCGGCGGTTCCGGTGTGGAGTTGGTCGACGCCGCAGAGGCGGCTTATCTGCGCGAGCACCCGCATCGAGACGCCGTGGGCCGGCAGCCGGTCGAAGGCGGCGTGCATGGCGCGGTGGGCGTGGATTGCGATGCCGTGTTTCTCGGTGCGCTCGCGGACGGTCTGGAGGCCCGCCCACCCCGCGGTGATGATGTCCACCATGACGTACTCGCCGCCCTGCGCGGCCACCTCGTCGACCCGGTCGAGCATCGTCCGGGTGTCGGCGGTGACGTTGATGAGGTAGGACTTCGTCTCGCCCGTCTCGTCTTCGGCGTCGTCGCGGAGCGACAGCGACTCGGTCAGGCGGTCGGAGAAGGGGTTGAACGCCTGGTCGGTCAGGTTCTCGTCGTCCTTCAGGAGGTCGACGCCGCCGACCCACGCGTCGTAGCCGACCTGCGCGTGGGCGGCCGTCGAGAGACCGACTTTCGGCTTGGGGACCGTCGCCGTGATGGGGCGGTCGGTGACGCCGAATATCTCCTCGCGGACCGACGACCCGTACAGCGGGCCGGGGTACGCCGAGACGACCGACTCGGGCCACTCGCAGTCGAGGAGGCGAATCGTGTCGACCGCCTTCATGCCCATGATGTTGCCGGCGATGCACGACAGCACCTGCGGCATGTTGCCGGGTTCGAACAGCCCGGCGGGGTAGGCGACCCGAATCAGATCGCCGTCGATGTCGAACGTCGTCGCGCCCATGTCGGTGAAGTCCGTGCCGGTCTGGAGGGCCGCCCACGTGCCGTTGGAGGACTCAGAGGCCACGCGACTCGCCGCCGCCTCCGTCGACATCCCCGTCGCGGGGTCGATGCGGAAGGTGCAGACGAGGTCCTCGTCGGTCGGTTCGTAGTCGAGGTCGAGGAAGTCTTCGTACGTGATACCCATAGCCTCGCCTACGCTCCCGCGAAGCTTAAAACGGCATCCCGAAGCGACTTTGGCCCCTCGACGCGAAGGGGAACGGTTCGGCGAGCGGCGAGGATTCGACCCTCCGCGTCAGGGCGACAGCAGCGCCCGGACCTCGCGGAACTCGGGCACGTCGGTGTCGAGGGCGGTACAGAGCGCGTCGGCCGCGCCCAGCAACCACTCGGCGCGCTCGACGCGGGACTCCACGTCGCCCGGTCCGATTCGGTAGCGCTCGACGAGTTCCTCGATGTCCGAGCCCTCGGTCCACTCGTGGAGGATGCGGGCGGTCTTGACCGCCGTCAGCCACTCCTCGAAGGGGTCGGCGTCGTGCATCGCGGTCGTGAACTCCGCGGCGTAGCTCCGGGCGTACTGGTACATCTGCGCCCGCTCTTGGTTGCCGAGGTAGGTGTCGTGCATGTCGGGCGTGTCGCAGACGACTTCCAAGGCGGTCCGGGCGGTGACGTGCTCGTCGGCCATCCCCTCGATGGTGCGGATGCCCGAGACGATGCGCGCCCCGGTCGTCGGCGAGACGTACTGTCTGGAGGTCTGTGCGCCCAGCGTCGTCGCCGACAGCGACCCTGCCGACGCGTCGAGGAGCTCCATCGTTTCGAGGTCCGAGACCACGTCGGCAACGAGTTCCGCGAGGTCGACGTTCGGGTTCTGGTGGGCGTAGTAGGTCGCCGAGAACACGTCGGCGACGCCGTCGAGGCTGTCGGCGAACCCGGAGGCGACGACCGAGAGGACGTGCGTCCGGAGCGCCTCGGGGTCGGCGAACTGCGAGTCGACAGCCTCCGCGTCGGCGGTGACGTAGCGGTCGAACAGTTCCGCCTTCGTGTCCGCGTCGCCGACGAGGACGGCCTCGCCGAACGGGTCGAGGTGCGGGCGACCGGCGCGGCCGCACATCTGGTGCACGTCGAGGACGGGAATCCACTCCATCGCGTCGCCGGTGTAGCGCTTCTGGTCGCGGATGACGACCCGGCGAGCGGGGACGTTCACCCCGGCGGCGAGCGTCGGCGTCGCGCAGATGACCGCGAGCCGGCGGTCCCGAAACGCGTTCTCGACGGCGACGCGGTGGGCGCTCCGCAGGCCGGCGTGGTGGAAGCCGACGCCGGTGCGGGCGCACTCCGAGAGCTGGCGGCCGGTCGCGGTGGCCCCGAGTTCGTCGAGTTCGTCGCCGAGGGCGGGCGCGGGCGAGAGGTCCTCGTCGGCGAGGCGGTCGGCGAGCGCCTCGGCCTCGCGGCGCGACCGGACGAACGCGAGACACTGCCCGCCCGCCTCGACCGCGTCCTCGACGAGCGCGACGGTCGCTTCGGTGGCCTCGTCGTCGTTCGGCCCGGTCGGGGGAACGGCCACGTCGAGGTCGGTGCCGTCGTCGAACTCGACGGACTCGTCGGCGTAGACGCCGGTGCGGAGCGAGACGGGTCGCCACGTGCTCTCGACGAGGTCCGCGTCGAGCCAGTCGGCGATGGCTTCGGGGTTATCGACGGTCGCCGAGAGGGCGACCAGTTGGAGGTCGGGGACGCGGCGCTGGAGTGTCGAAAGCGTCACTTCGAGCGTCGGCCCGCGACCCGGCGCGCCGAGCAGGTGGACCTCGTCGACGACGACGCAGGCGAGCCGTTCGACCCACGGCGCGCCGTTTCGAATCGCGGAGTCGACTTTCTCGCTCGTGGCGACCACGATGTCGTGGTCGCCGAGTTCCTCCTCGGCCGCGTCGAAGTCGCCGGTGGAGATACCGACGCTCACGCCGGGGAGTTGGTCGAACGTCTCGTACTTCTCGCGGGCGAGCGCGCGAAGCGGGACGATGTACAGCGCCGGCCCGTCGGCGGTGAGCATGGCGAGTTCCGCGATGAACGTCTTGCCGCTGGCGGTCGGAATGGCGGCGACGACGCGGCCGCCCGCCGCGACGCCGGCGTCGACGGCGGCGGCCTGCGGCGGATACAGCTCCTCGATACCGTTCGACTCGTAGTGGGAGACGAGGGCCGCCGACAGCGGGAGGTCGCGCACGCGCATCTGTGACAGTTCTCGTGGCGGACTCACATAAGTATCTTCGCCGACGGGAGTTCATCGGCCACCGGTCGGTCCGGCGTTCGGGCGGCGAGGACCCGGCGTGGAAGACGGTCAGTGGCTGTCGGTGGCGGCGGTGCGACAGTCGGAACTCTCGGGGCGATGCGGTGATGAAAAATCGAGATGTCGTCGGCCGCGGGGTGGCCGATTATCGCGGAATCGGCTCGTGGTTCGTTACGCGTCGGGGCCGGACCACCGCTGGAGGGTCGCAGAGCTCGACCCCGCTTCGTCGGTCCAGACGATGCGGACGGTCTGGTCGGAGAGCGATTCGCCGTCCTCGGGTATGATGGTGACCGAGGTCCCCGCCGTCACGTCGGTTTGCGTATCACCGTTTAGTGCGGTCCAGGTTCGACTCTCCGCTGCATCCCCGGTTGCTTCATCAGGTGCGTAGATGCCGACACCCGTCGTGATGTTCAGCTGGTCCGAGTCGATTGCGCCACCGCTCTCGTGGGTGATGTTGAGGTAATCTGCGCTACTCTGGTTGTAGTCGAAGCTGAAGCTCGCCTGCGGAGCGGTCGCGGTCTGTTCGCCCAGTCCCAACACGAACGTCCCGATGACGGCCGCGAGGATGACGGTAATCGCGACCATCAGAATCACACCGATGACCGGCGACACCGCGTCGTCGTCTGCGAATAGTTGTTTGAGTTTCATGGTTTGTATGTCGTATACATACGCGGTTTATCCGCGGAAATCCCACCCGGAATGCGGTATGTATGGTTGCTACATTGGCCGTCGGGAACATAAATCTAACCTATAGTAGGCACTAGAAGTAGTTGCTCACTTTAGGAACAGAGAGTTTGTCGAGAGCGGTGTCGATCGCTGTTGTTAGCTCATCGAGCGAGTCAAAGAAGCGGTTGCTAAGAGCCTTTTGCAGCTGTCTCCAGCATTCTTCGACCGGATTCAACTCCGGTGAGTACGATGGAAGTGTCACGAATGCGAGGTCGTCACGGGCCGCTAGGTCCGTGACGGCCGACGCTTGGAAATACGGCGCTCCGTCCAGCACCACGAGCAAGTCATCTTCAAATTCTTTACATAGTGCTAAAATGAAATGTTTCGCGTGTTCAGCGGTAACGTACTCTTCGAATCGTGAGAAGAAGCGATCACCGTCCTCGGTGATCGCACCCAGCAGACACGTCCAGTCGCGTTGGCCAGAGAGTTCGACCGAGGGCCGCGTGCCGCGCGGAAACCACGCGGCACGCGGCTCGACTTGTACGGATTTCTTAGTTTGGTCAATACAGACTACGGTGGCGTCCATCTCCCGCCGCTTTTTTTGAGTTCTTCGTAGAACGCTTCTTGCTCGGTTTCAGCAGCTTCGGCAGCTTTCCGGCGTGGTTTCTGATAACTCAATCCCGCTTCTTTCAGCAACCGCCGACAACTCGGGATTGAATACTCGACGCCGTATGTTTCCTCGAGAAACTCTTGGGCAAGCGCCGGCGTCCACGCCGGCGCGTCGAGCCCGACTTCTTCAGGAGGTTCGTGGACGGTCTCTTGAAATTCGCTTTGCTGTGTTTCTGAAAGTTTTCGCTTCCTTCCAGTTCGTTTATCATCAGAAACGGCTTGCTCAAGCGACTCGTTGGTGTCGAGTCGCTTGAGCCAGCTGTAGATCGTCCGGCGTTGAACATCGTACCACTGGGCTAGCTCGGTCTGCGTGACACCGTTCTTGTACGCGATAGCTGCTAAGAGCCGTTGTGTCGGCTTCTTTCCGTCCACGTTGTCGAGAGCGTCTTGCAATTCCTCGACGGAAATCTCGTCAAGATGGTTCATTATCTCTTGCAAGATATTTTGAGTAAAAAGTTCTAACGATTACTATAGTAAACAACAACAAAAATCACGTTCAGCACTAGCACACTGTTCAGTAAAGAATCATGAAACGCAGGCGACTTCGATGCGTCGCCCCGAAAAATCAGTCGTCGCGGGCGACTCAGATGTAGTCGTGTTCGGCGAGGCGCTCGATGGCCTCGCGGAGTCGCTCTTCGCTCGCGGCGTAGGAGATGCGGGCGTAGCCCGGCGCGTTGAACGCGCTGCCGGGGACGGTCGCCACCTTCGCGTCCTGAATCGCGCCCTCGCACCACGCTTGGTCGTCGTCGTCGACGGGGAGCATCATGTAGAACGCGCCCTTCGGGACGGCCACGTCGACGTCGTGTTCGGCGAGGAGGTCCACGAGCATGTCGCGTCGCTCCTCGAACGCCTGGCGCATCTCCTCGACGTCGTCGTCGGTGCGCTCCGAGAGCGCCTCGACGCCGGCGTGCTGGACGAAGTTCACGGCGCAGGAGACCGAATGCGAGTGGAGTTTGCCGGCCTGCGCGATGAGGTCCGACGGGGCGTGGAGGTAGCCGAGCCGCCAGCCGGTCATCGAGAACGCCTTCGAGAAGCCGTTGATGGTGATGGTGCGGTCCTCCATCCCGTCGAGGGAGCCGAGCGAGGTGTGCTCGAAGCCGTCGTAGACGATGCGCTCGTAAATCTCGTCGGAGATGACGGCGAAGTCGTGTTCGACCGCGAGGTCGCGGACGCCTTCGAGCGCCGCGTCGGAGAACACGCCGCCGGTCGGGTTCGACGGGGAGTTGACGACGAGGAGCTTCGTCTCGTCGGAGACGGTCTCGCCGAGTTCGTCGAGCGCGGGTTCGAGCTTGAAGTCGTGCTGCGCGAGGTCGACGCGGCTGAGCGTGCCGCCGGCGAGCTTGACCATCGCCTCGTAGGAGACCCACGCGGGGTCGAGGAGAACGACCTCGTCGCCGTCGTCGACGAGCGTCTGGAACGTCTCGAACAGCGCCTGCTTGCCGCCGGGCGTGACGATGACCTCGTCGGCCTCGGCGTCGACGCCGTTCCCGCGGAGCTTCGCCGCGATGGCTTCCTTGAGTTCCGGAATCCCGTTCGACGAGGTGTAGCTCGTGTGTCCCGCGTCGAGCGCGTCCTTCGCCGCCTGCGTGATGTTGTCCGGGGTGGGGAAGTCCGGCGCGCCGACCGAAAGGTCGACCACGTCTTCGCCCTGCGCTTCCAGTTCGCTCGCGAGGTTCGAGATGGCGAGCGTCGCGCTCGGTTCGACGCGGCCGACTCGGTCGCTGAAATCGAAGTTCATGCCAACGCCTCCACCATATCGGTCGCGGCGTAAACCGCTTCCGCACCTTTGCTGACGCGCTCGCGGGCCTCAGCCCCGCTCATTCCGGGGCCGGAGACGCCGAAACAGACCGGCGTGTCGCGGTCCAACGAGACCTCTGTCAGCGACTTCGCGGTCGCGTCGGCGATGACGCGGTCGTGGTCGGTGTCGCCGGTGACGATTGCGCCGATGACCGCGACGGCGTCGACGTCGTCGCGGCGGGCGAGTCGGTCGGCCGCGAGCGGCGAGTCGTACGCGCCGGGGACCTGAATCGTTTCGACGACCTCCGCGTCGCGCTCGGCGGCCGCGTCGCGGGCCGCCTCCTCCATCTGCTCCGTGACCGACGAGTTGAATCGGGCCACGACGAGTCCGAGAGAGACCATGGCCGACCCTTCCCGTCTCGGATAAAAGAACTACCGACACCGACCGAATTTGGCCCCGGCGACGGCCAAGCACAAAAGTTGTATTGACGGCGTGGCGATGGGTGGGCATGAGTACTGACAGTGGGACCGAGACGGTCGCTCGGTCCCGTGCCCTCCCGGCGGTTTTCGGCGTGGCGGTCCTCGCCCTCCTCGTCCGCCTCGTCGACCTCGGCGGCCGCATCTTCCACTGGGACGAAGGCCGCGTCGGCTACTGGATTCTGCGCTATCACGAGACCGGCGAGTTCACCTACCGACCCATCATCCACGGCCCGTTCCTCCCCGTCGTCAACGACTACCTCTTTGCGGTCCTCCCGGCGACGGACTTCACGGCGCGGCTTCCCGTGGCCGTCGTCGGCGGCCTGCTCCCGCTTTCGGTCTGGCTGTTCCGCGAGCACCTCCGCCGCGACGAGATGGTCGCGCTCGCGGTCTTCCTCGCGGCGAACCCGCTTTTGATCTACTACTCGCGGTTCATGCGCAACGACGTGCTCGTGGCCGCCTTCTCGTTCGTCGCGCTCGGTTTCGTCGTCCGCGCGTACGACACCGGCCGCCTCGCGTACCTCGTCCCCGCGGGCGTCTCCTTTGCGACCGGGTCGGCGACGAAGGAGAACTACGTCGTCTACCTCGCGTGTTTCCTCGGGGCGGCGGTCCTCGTCTTCGACCACCGACTGCTCGCCCGCACCTCGGCCGGCGAGTCAGCCCGCGACATCCTCTTTTCGGAGCTACCGGCGAGTCTCCGCGACCGACTCCGCGCACGCGGGGCCGGCAGTCTCGGCTACGGCGCGGTTCGATACGCCGCGGGCGTCCTCGGCGGCCTGCTCGCGTTCCTCGTCGTCTTCGTCTTCTTCTACGCGCCGCGGCCCGACCTCTGGAGCGCGCTCGGCGGTTCCGCTCCGATGCTCCCGGTTCTCGAAGCCGGGACCGTCGGCGCGGCCTCCGAGATGGTCGGCAGTTGGCTCGGCGGGAGCCACCAGTCCCACGAGTACCTCCCGTATCTGAAGGACTTCCTCGAAACGTTCGTCTACGGCGCGCCGGTGCTCATCGTCTTCGCCCTCGTCGGCATCGTCGTGGACCGCTACGGCGTCGTCGCGGGCCGCATCCGGTGGCTCGTCGCCTTCGCGACCTACTGGGGCGTCGTGAGCATCTTCGGCTACCCGCTGGCGACCGACATCCAAGCGCCGTGGGTCGTCGTCCACGCGGTCGTCCCGCTCGCGATTCCCGCCGCGGTCGGCGCGGCGTTCGTCTTCCGCTCCGGCGTGCAGGCGCTCGACGCCAAAGACACGGTCGGCGTCGGCCTCGCGGCGCTCGTCCTCGTCGCCTCGGTCGGCGGCGTCGCGGCCGCGAACGTCGACTACTGGAACGCCTCGACCGACGAGGACAGCGAGGTGCTCCAGTGGGCGCAACCCGCGAACGACTTACAGGCCACGCTCGACGACGTCGAGCGCGTCTCGGCCGCCAACTCCGGGACGGACGTGCTCCTGTACGGTACGCACCCGCCGGACAACGACGAGACCCACTTCTACGTCGAAAACGAGTCGGACCCCCTCGGCGGACCGTCGTGGCACAGCCGCCTCCCGCTCCCGTGGTACTTCGAGGGCGCGGACGTCGAGCGCACCAGTAGCGCGCCGGACGCGAACGTCTCCGAGGTGACCGCCGACGCGCCGCCGGTCGTCGTCGCCTACGAGTGGGACCGCGCCGAACTCGAACCCGAACTCGACGGCTACGTCGCGCGCCAGCACGCCTTCAAACTCTGGAGCGAGGACGTGGTCGTGTTCATCGACGAGGACGCCCTCGACGCCGCGAACGAGACGCGGGGCTGACGCCGGACAGCGGCGTTCGACCGCCCCGATTTTCCCTCGCGTTCGACGCGTTCGAGCGTCCGGCTCGTTCCGCGTCTCCTTCCCCAATTGTATCCACGGACGTGATCATTTGAACACTGAATGTGGCAACGTTTATGCACCGACGTACTGAACCCGCGACTGTGACCGTCACCGTACCCGGACCCACGCTCGGCGTCGTCGGTGGGGGCCAGCTCGGGCGCATGCTCGGCGAGGCCGCCGCACCGCTCGGCGTCGACATCGTCGTGCTCGACCCGACACCCGACTGCCCGGCGTCGGCCGTCGCCGACCAGATCGTCGGCGACTTCGACGACCCCGAGGCGATGGCGGAACTCGCCGCGCGGGCCGACGCGCTGACGTTCGAAATCGAGCTCGCCGACCCCGACCTGCTCGACGAGTTGGCCGCCGAGGAGGGAATCGCGGTCCACCCCTCGCCCGACGCGCTGCGGACCATCGAGGACAAACTGGTCCAGAAGGACACCTTCGGCGAGGCGGGCATCCCGATTCCGCCGTTCCACCGCGTCGACGACGCGGGGGACCTCCGCGACGCGCTCGACGAGTTCGGCTCGGTCATGCTGAAAGCCCGGACCGGCGGCTACGACGGCCGCGGGAACGTCCCCGTCACCGACCCCGAGGACGCCGAGGCCGCAATCGAGGAGGTCGGCGGCCCGGCGATGGCCGAGGCGTTCGTCGACTTCGAGCGCGAACTGTCGGTCATCGGCGTCCGCGGCGAAGACGAGATTCGGACGTTCCCCGTGGGCGAGAACGTCCACGAAGAGGAGATTCTCCGCGAGACGATCGTCCCGGCGCGGACGACAGACGAGGTGCGCGAAGAGGCCGACCGCGTCGCCCGCGAGGTGCTCTCGCATCTGCCCGGTCGCGGCGTCTTCGGCATCGAACTGTTCGAGACCGCCGCGGGCGACGTGCTCGTCAACGAGGTCGCCCCGCGCCCGCACAACTCCGGCCACTGGACCATCGAGGGCGCGCTCTCCTCGCAGTTCGAACAGCACGTCCGCGCCGTCCTCGGGTGGCCCCTCGGCGCGACGACGCGCCGGTCGCCCACCGTGATGGCGAACGTCCTCGGCACGGTCGACGAGAGCCAGCCGGCGCGACTCGGCGGCCTCGACGACGCTCTCGCCGAATCGGGCGTCTCACTGCACTGGTACGGCAAAGACGAGGTTCGGCCCCTGCGAAAGATGGGCCACCTCGCCGCCGTCGGCGACGACGACGCCGACCTCGAAACGCTTCTCGCACGCGCACGCGAGCTCCGCGACGGACTGCACTTCGACTGATTCACCATGACGACAGAACGGGACCTCATCGACGAACTGCACGCACAGGCCGACGCCGACCGCGACCCCGAGACGACGCCCGACGTGGGCATCATCATGGGGTCTGACTCCGACCTCGACGTGATGTCCGGCGCGCACGAGGCGCTGGACACGCTCGGATTCGGCGAGCAGACGGACTTCGACGCGCCGCCCGAGGAGCGGTTCACCTACGAGACGTACGTCGTCTCCGCACACCGGACGCCGGACCTGATGTACGCCTACGGCGACACCGCGCGCGACCGCGGCGTCGAGGTCATCATCGCCGGCGCGGGCGGCAAGTCCGCGGACCTCCCGAACATGACCGCCTCCATCGCGTACCCGATTCCGGTCGTCGGCGTCCCCGTCCAGGAGAAGTCGGTCGACTCGGTCATCGGGATGCCGACGGGCGCGCCCATCGTCGCGGTCGACGCCGGCAAGTCGTTCAACGCGGCGCTGTCGGCGGTACAGGCGCTCTCTCGGGGACACCCCGAACTCGAAGACCGGCTCGTCGAGTACCACGAGGAGCTCGTTTCCGACGTGGCCGAGACCTCGGCCGCGCTCCACGACCTCGGGGTCGCCGGCTTCCGCGAGTCGCGGTAGCGGGCCGCGTTTCGCTGCCGGTCGCCACCCGGCCGTTTCCGCGCCTGTGGGGTCGCTATCGGCGTCGAAACCCCGCCCGTGCGGGGTTCCGGGCGTCTCTCGCGTATTTTCCAAATAGAAGCTCTCTCGCGCCCGAAACACACAAATCAATGTTTATAGGGGAGCGCTTCTAACCGCCGCACGTCAGGGAGACACGGCATGAGTGATTGGATTGCAATCGGTGCGATGGGCTTGGTCGGTGTCGGCATACCGCTCGCGATGATGGCGGTGTCGGCGCTGCTTCGCCCAAGCGTACCGGAACAAGGAAAGAGTGCCACGTACGAGAGTGGTGAGGTGCCGACAGGCACGGCGCGCGTCCAGTTTAACATTCAGTACTACATGGTCGCGCTGCTGTTCCTCGTGTTCGACATCGAGACCGTCCTGATTTTCCCGTGGACGGTCATTTACCGCTCGGCCCTCGAACAGGGCGCGTCGCTGGCGGCGATTCTGACGCCGATGCTCGTTTTCATCGGTGTCCTCGTCGTCGGCCTCGTCTGGGCGTGGCGCAACGGCGCTGTCAAGTGGGTCAAAAGCCCGCAGGCCAGCCGTCGTAAGACAGAGAGGCAAGATGCATGAGTAGCGAACAGAAGCCATTCGTCACGGACGATACACAGGTACAGACCGAGACTCGCGACGCCCGCATGGCGGGGGCGGACGACCGGTTCAACTCGAAGCTTCGGGAGGCCTTCGGCTCGTCACCGTTCATCCTCACGAAGTTCGACAACTTCATGAACTGGGTCCGCGGGTCCTCGATGTTCATGCTGCAGTTCGGTATCGCCTGCTGCAGCATCGAGATGATGCACACCTACGCGATCAAACACGACCTGGACCGGTTCGCGGCGGGCGTGCCGCGCGCGTCGCCGCGACAGGCCGACGTGATTATCGTGCCGGGGACGATCGTCTCGAAGTTCGCCCCGCGCATGAAGCGCGTCTACGACCAGATGCCCGAACCGAAGTTCGTCGTCGGCATGGGGTCGTGTACGATTTCCGGCGGCCCGTTCCAGGAGGGCTACAACGTCATCAAGGGCGCAGAGGAGGTCATCCCGGTGGACATCCACATCCCCGGCTGCCCGCCGCGCCCGGAGGCGCTCATCTACGGGATCGCGAAGCTCCAAGAGCGCATCGCGAACGGCGAGTCCAGCCCGGTGACGGTCAAGCCGTACGAACTGGAGCAGTTCGGCGACCTCGAACGCGACGAAATCGTCGACAAACTCGCCGCGCAGATCGACGAAGACGACCTCGTCATGCGGTACAACTGGGCTGATTCGCCATGAGTCTCGAAGAGCAGCAGTCCGACGAGCCCGCGGAACTCGAATCGGGCGTCAGTCGCGGCGACGAACTCGCCGACCTGCTCGGCGACCTCGTCGTCGGCCGCGAAGAGCACATGAACGCGCCCGGCCTCGTCATCCGACCCGACGAGGTCCAAGACGCGCTGTTCAAGCTCCGCGACGAGGCCGGTTTCGACCACCTCTCGTGTGTGACCGCACAGGAGTACGAGGACCGCTACGAGTCCGTCTACCACCTGACGAAGTTCGACGACCGGACCGACGAGGTCTCTGTCGTCGTGCCCACGTCGAAGGACAACCCGGTCAGTCAGTCCGCCGAACCGGTCTACCGGACGGCCGACTGGCACGAACGGGAGGCGTACGACCTCGTCGGCATCCAGTACGAAGACCACCCGGACCTGCGCCGCATCCTCCTGCCGGAGACGTGGCAGGGCCACCCGCTCGGGCTGGACTACGACCAGGACCGCCCGCAGATCGCGACGCTCCGCGAGCACGCGAACCCGCTGGAGGAAGACCACCGCGCCGCGGGGGACAACAACACGATGTACATCAACATCGGTCCCCACCACCCGGCGACCCACGGCGTGCTACACGTCGAGACGGTCGTCGACGGCGAGCAGGTCGTCGACCTCGACGCCGACATCGGCTACCTCCACCGCTGCGAGGAGCAGATGTGCCAGCAGGGGACCTACCGGCACCAGATTATGCCGTACCCCGACCGCTGGGACTACATCTCGGCGGGACTGCTGAACGAGTGGGCCTACGCCCGCACCGCGGAGGACCTCGCGGACATCGAGGTTCCCGAGTACGCCCAGATCATCCGCACGATGGGCGCGGAACTGTGCCGAATCGCGTCGCACATGATCGCGCTCGGCACGTTCGCGCTGGACGTGTACGGCGACTTCACGGCCATCTTCATGTACGCCATGCGGGACCGCGAAATCGTCCAGAACATCCTCGAAGACCTCACCGGTCAGCGCATGATGTTCAACTACTTCCGGCTCGGCGGCGTCGTCTGGGACCTCCCCGAACCCCGCGAGGAGTTCTTCGAGAAGGTTCGCGACTTCCTCGACGGGCTTCCGCAGGCGCTTGAGGAGTACCACGACATGATCACCTCGAACGAGATTTTGCAGGCCCGTACGGTCGGCACGGGCGTCCTGCCGCCGGAAGTCGCAAAGAGCTACGGCGCGACCGGCCCGGTCGCCCGCGGCTCCGGCATCGACTACGACCTCCGCCGCGACGACTCCTACGGCTACTACGACGAACTCGACTGGGACGTCGTCGTCGAGGACGGCTGCGACAACTTCTCTCGCCTGCTCGTGCGCATGCGCGAAGTCGAGGAGTCGGCCAAGATCATCCAGCAGTGCGTCGACCTGCTCGAAGACTGGCCCGAAGACGAGCGGAACATCCAGGCCAACGTTCCGCGCACGCTCAAACCCGAAGAGGACACGGAGATCTACCGCGCCGTCGAGGGTGCGAAGGGCGAACTCGGCATCTACATCCGCGCCGACGGCACCGACAAGCCGGCCCGCTTCAAGATTCGCAGCCCGTGTTTCTCGAACCTGCAGACGCTCCCCGAGATGTCCGAGGGTGAGTACATCCCCGACATGATTGCCTCGCTCGGCAGTCTCGACATCGTTCTCGGAGAGGTGGACCGGTAATGAGTCTGCAGGCAGTCCTTCCGGACACGGTCAGCGGCCTCCTCGGCCTCGAAGGCGTCCTCGGTGACGTCGTCGGCGGACTCGTCGGCGCGTTCCTCGTCGCCAACATCATGCTCATCATGACGGCGTTCGCCGGGCCGTGGGCCAAACGGAAGATCACGGCCGCCTTCGGCGACCGCATCGCGGTCAACCGAATCGGTCCGTTCGGGCTTCTGACCATCGTCACGGACGCCGTCCGACTGCTGTCGAAGGAACTCATCGTTCCCGAGGGCGTCGACCGTCCCGCGTGGGACCTCGCCCCGATGGTTATCCCCTTCTCTGCGCTGCTCGGATTCGCCGTCATCCCGATGGGCAACGGCATCCAGCTCGCTGACCCCGAGACCGGTCTCGCGTTCGCCTTCGCCGCGGCGTCCATCGCCTCGCTGGGCATCGTCATGACCGGCTACGCATCGAACAACAAGTTCTCGCTCATCGGCGCGCTCCGCGCCGTCGCGGCGAACATCGCCTACGAGATTCCGCTGGTCGTCACGGCGGCCTCGGTCGTCATCTTCGCCGGCTCGCTCCGCATGAGCGAAATCGTCGCCGTGCAGGCCGAACCGCTGCTTTCGGTCGCCGGCGTGACGATTCCGACGTGGTTCGCGTTCGTCAACCCCTTCGCGTTCGCGCTGTTCGTCATCGCGAACCTCGCGGAGGTCGGCCGCAACCCGTTCGACATCCCCGAAGCGCCGACCGAAATCGTCGCCGGGTACCAGACCGAGTACTCCTCGGTCTACTTCGTGCTCATCTACCTCGGCGAGTTCATCCACATCTTCCTCGGCGGCGCTATCGCGGCGACCCTGTTCCTCGGCGGTCCGGCGGGCCCTGTGCTTCCCGGATTCGTCTGGTTCACCATCAAAATCTGGGCGTTCTTCCTGTTCACCCAGTGGGCGCGCTCCGCGGTGCCGCGCCTTCGCGTCGATCAGTTCCTCGAAATCGGTTGGAAGGGGATGCTCGTGCTCTCCTTCGCCAACCTGGTTCTCACGGCCATCATCGTGGGGGTGATTGCATGATCGGAATCCTGAAAGGCATGGCAGTGACGCTGAAGCACGCGCTCGACGGGCAGACGTTCACGGTCGAGTACCCCGAGACCGCGCCCGAAGTGAGCCCGCGTTTCCGCGGCGTCCACAAGTTCAGCCAAGAGCGGTGTATCTGGTGTCGCCAGTGTGAGAACGTCTGTCCGAACGACACGATTCAGATCGTTCAGGACGACCAGCGCAACGGCGAGCAGTACAACCTCCACATCGGCCAGTGTATCTACTGCCGGCTGTGCGAGGAGGTCTGCCCCGTCGACGCCATCCTGCTCACGCAGAACTTCGAGTTCACGGCGGACACGAAAAACGACTTCGTCTACAACAAAGAACAGCTCAAGAACGTCCCGTGGTACAAGGACATCGACCCGCTCAACTCCCGCAACCCCGACCGCAACGCGTGGGTCGGCGAGGGCGAAGGAGAGGTCGACTACCAGTAACATGACCGCGAGTGAATCGTTCGAGTCCCGTCAGCCCGCGTCCGCTACCGGACGCTGAGGACGTTCTCGAAATGTTCAAAGGGATATCTCAAGGAGACACACACAATGGTTTATGAAACCATCGCGTTCGCGCTGTTCGCCCTCGTCACCGTGGGCTGCAGCCTGGGCGTCGTCCTCGTGCGGGACATCTGGCATTCCGCACTCCTGCTCGGGGGCGCGCTCTTGAGCGTCGCGGTGCATTACGTGATGTTGCAGGCGGAGTTCCTCGCCGCCATGCAGGTCCTCGTCTACGTCGGCGGGGTCCTGATTCTCATCACGTTCGCCGTGATGCTGACGCGTATCAATCCGGAGGTGAGTAGTACATGACAACCAAACCGCAGCTGAAACTCGGTTCGCACCTCGTGCCCGGACTCGCTGCCGTCGCGCTGTTCGTCGTGATGGCGGTCGTGTTCCTCGGCGCGTCGTTCCCGGACCCACAGGGGTTCGCAGAGGGAGCAAACATCACCGCGAGCATCGGCTATTCGATGTTCAACCTCGGGTTCGGAAGCGTCGACGGCGAGAGCATGCTGGTCGCGTTCGAAATCATCGACCTCGTGCTCGTCGCCGCGCTTGCCGGCGCGGTGCTCCTCGCTCGCCGCGAGGACACCGCGGGGCAGATGCGGACCATCCTGACCGACGGCGGTCGGGAACTCAAGCAGACGCTGTTCGACGACGAGGAGGGTGACAACTGATGGTCCCCGCGCAGTATTACCTCGTCCTGTCGGCCGCCGTGTTCTGCATCGGCATCTTCGGCCTCTTGACCCGTCGGAACGCGCTGTTGTTCCTGATGTCGGTCGAACTGATGCTGAACGCCGCGAACATCAACCTCGTCGCCTTTTCCTACTACTGGGGCAACGTGACGGGCCAGACGTTCGGGCTGTTCACGATGGCGCTCGCCGCCGCCGAGGTGGCGGTCGGTATCGGCATCATCCTCGTACTGTACCGCAACTTCGACGGCGTGGACGTGACCAACGCGACCACGATGAGGTGGTAACATTATGGCAGGTATCTTAGACTTCGCTCCGGCCATCGTCCTCCTCCCGTTCCTCTCGTTCCTGATCGCGCTCGGGGCGGGACGGTACATGCCGAAGGGAGGGGCGCTGGCGGGAATCGGCGCGACGGCGGGCTCGTTCGTCCTGTCCATCGCGACGTTCTTCGCCGTCAGCGGCGGACAGACCTACAACCAACACATCTACACGTGGGCGACCGGCGCCGGCGACGCGGTCTCGCTCGACTTCGGCCTGCTCATCGACCCGCTTTCGTCGATGATGCTCGTCATCGTGACGCTCGTCGCGTTCCTCGTCCACGTCTTCAGCCTCGGCTACATGAACGACGAGGGCGAGACGGGCCTCCCGCGCTACTACGCCGGGCTCGGCCTGTTCACCGCGTCGATGCTGGCGTTCGTCGTGTCCAGCAACCTCCTCATGGCGTTCATGTTCTTCGAGCTGGTGGGGCTGTGTTCCTACCTGCTCATCGGCTTCTGGTTCCGCCAGGAGGGTCCGCCGAGCGCCGCGAAGAAGGCGTTCCTCGTCACCCGCTTCGGTGACTACTTCTTCCTCATCGGCGTCGTCGCGGTGTTCGCGACGTTCGGCTCGGCGTCGTTCGCCGGCCCCGAGGCGTTCCCGGTCCTCGCCGAGGAGGCGCTCCACGGCGAGCACGCGGTCAACACGTTCCTCGGCATGGGCGAACAGGCGTGGTTCACCGTCGTCGGCCTCCTCGTTCTCGGAGGCGTCATCGGTAAGTCCGCGCAGTTCCCCCTGCACACGTGGCTTCCGGACGCGATGGAAGGTCCGACCCCCGTCTCCGCGCTCATTCACGCGGCGACGATGGTCGCGGCCGGCGTCTACCTCGTCGCCCGGATGTACGGCTTCTACGCGCTGACCCCGACGACGCTCGCCATCATCGCGCTCGTGGGCGGCTTCACGGCCCTCTTCGCCGCGACGATGGGCGTCGTCAAGAAGGAAATCAAGCAGGTGCTCGCGTACTCGACCATCAGCCAGTACGGCTACATGATGCTCGGGCTCGGCGTCGGCGGCTACGTCGCCGCGACGTTCCACCTGCTCACCCACGCCTTCTTCAAGGCGCTCTTGTTCCTCGGTGCCGGTGCGGTCATCATCGCGATGCACCACAACGAGAACATGTGGGACATGGGCGGCCTCAAAGACAAGATGCCCGTGACGTACTACGCGTTCCTCTCGGGCTCGCTCGCCCTCGCCGGCATCGTCCCGTTCGCCGGCTTCTGGTCGAAAGACGAGATTCTCTACGAGGCGCTCAACCACGGCCTCGGAACCGAGGGCGGCCTCGGGACCATCTTCCTCATCGCGTACGCGATGGGACTTATCGCCGTGTTCTTCACCGGCTTCTACACCTTCCGGATGGTGTTCCTCACCTTCCACGGCGAACCGCGAAGCGAGACCGCGCGCGACCCGCACGGCTTCGGCTGGAACGTCAAGTTCCCGCTGGCCGTCCTCGGCGTGCTCGCGGCCGTCACCGGCCTCGTCAACATGGCCCCGGTGGAGGACCTCACGGGGATTCACCTCACGTTCCTCCACGACTGGCTCGACGGCGGCATCACCTCGCTGACCTCGCACCACTACCTCGAAGTGCTCGAAAGCGGCGTCGGCGCGGGACTCCACCCGGCCGGCATCGGCTCCATCGCGCCCGGGTTGGTTTCGCTCGCCCTCGCCCTCGCGGGCGCTGGGCTCGCCTACCGCCTGTACAACGTCCCCGAGCCCGTCGAACACACGGACAAGCTCGGGAGCATCAAGACCGTCCTGTACAACAACTACTACCAAGACGAGTACCAGGTCTGGATCGCGACCGGCGTCGTCCAGCCCGTCTCGCGCGCCCTCGATAAGTTCGATCAGGGTATCGTCGACGGCGTCGTCAACGGCGTCTCCAGCGTGAGCCTGTTCGCCGGCGGTCGCGTCAAGCGCATTCAGACCGGCGTTGTGAGCAACTACGCGGCACTCCTCACGCTCGGTCTGACCGCGCTCCTTCTCGGTCTCGGTCTGCTCGGAGGTTGGTTCGCATGATAATCGAAGCGCTCATCGCAGTCACGTTCCTCGCCGCGCTGGTCACCTTCGTCCTGCCGGACCGGTACGCCGGCAAGGCGGCCTTCGCGCTGAGTCTGGCTCCCGTCGTCGGGAGCCTCTACATGTGGCAACAGTACGACGCGAGCGGGAACGCCCTTCTCGGCGGGAACATCGCGTTCGAGACAGACGTCGCCTGGCTGCAACTCGGCCAGTACGACATCCACTGGATGGTCGGCGTCGACGGCATCAGCATGCCGCTCGTCGTCCTCACGACCATTCTCACGACGCTCGCTATCGTCAGCGCGTGGACGCCCATCTCGGAGCGTCAGTCCCAGTTCTTCGGTCTGATGCTCCTGATGGAGGCGAACCTGCTGGGCGTCTTCACGGCGCTCGACTTCTTCGTCTGGTTCATCTTCTGGGAGGCCGTGCTCCTGCCGATGTACTTCCTCATCGGCGTCTGGGGCGGTCCCCGCCGCAAGTACGCGGCGATCAAGTTCTTCGTCTACACGAACATCGCGTCGCTCGTGATGTTCATCGGGTTCATCTCGCTCGTGTTCGGTCTCGGCGACTCGATCTCGTCGTTCCGCCTGCCCGAAATCGCGCAGGCGTTGCAGGCCGGACAGCTCGGGAGCTTCGCGGGGCTGTCGCCCGGCGCGCTCGCGTCGGTCGCGTTCGTCGCGATGTTCCTCGGGTTCGCGGTCAAGGTTCCGGTCGCCCCGCTTCACACGTGGCTGCCGGACGCCCACGTCGAGGCCCCCACGCCGGTGTCGGTCATGCTGGCCGGGGTCCTCCTGAAGATGGGTACGTACGCCCTGCTCCGGTTCAACTTCACGATGCTGCCGGAGACGGCGCGCGCCTTCGCGCTGCCCATCGCCCTGCTCGCCGTCGCGAGCGTCATCTACGGCGCGCTCCTCGCGCTGGCACAGCAGGACCTCAAGCGCATCGTCGCGTACTCCTCCGTCTCGTCGATGGGGTACGTCATCCTCGGTCTCATCGCCTACACCACCTACGGCGTCGGCGGTGCGACCTTCCAGATGGTCGCCCACGGTCTCATCTCCGGCCTGATGTTCATGGCCGTCGGCGTCATCTACAACACGACCCACACGCGTATGGTGACTGACTTCTCCGGACTGGCCGACCGGATGCCCGTCACCGCCGGCATCTTCGTCGCCGGCGCGTTCGGCTACATGGGCCTCCCGCTCATGGCCGGGTTCGCGGCAGAGTTCTTCATCTTCAAGGGCGCGTTCGAGTCCACGGTGATGGAGGCGATGCCGCTGTTTACCGGCGCGGCTATGTTCGGTATCGTCATCGTCGCCGGCTACCTGCTGTTCGCGATGCAGCGGACCCTGTTCGGACCGTTCCGGTTCGACGGCGACTACGAGATCACCGAGGCACCGTTCCACGACGTGGCACCGCTCGCGGTGCTGCTGCTTCTCACCATCGTGCTCGGTGTCTCTCCGGACATCTTCTTCACGATGATTCAGGACGCGGTTACTCCGATTCTCGAACTGGGAGGTGCGTTCTAGATGACGCCCCTCCAGACGCTCCCCGAGTGGGCGGCGACGGCTCCCGCCATCGTGCTCGCGCTCACGGGGCTCGCACTGCTGCTCATCGACACCATCGACCCTGACTCCACGAACAACGGCCTCTTGGCCGGCACGGCGACGCTCGGTGCGCTCGCCGCCGGCGGCATCGCCGGCTGGTTCCTCATCGGCGGAACCGGCATGGAGTCCACCGGCGGCGCGATCTCGCTGTACGGCGACGCGCTCGTCGTCGACGGGATGAGCCTGTTCTTCACGCTCATCTTCACCAGCGTCGCCGCGATGGTTTCTGTCGCCTCGTACGACTACCTCGCGGACCAGCAGTACCAAGGCGAGTTCTACGCCCTCGTGCTGTTCGCCGCGACCGGCATGACGCTCATGGGGATGTCGAACTCGCTGGCGACCGTCTTCGTCAGCCTCGAACTCGCGTCCCTGCCGTCGTACGCGCTCGTCGCGTTCCTCAAGAAGGACCGCGGCAGCATCGAAGCCGGCCTGAAGTACTTCCTCATCGGCGCGCTGTCGTCGGCGGTGTTCGCGTTCGGTATCAGCCTCGTGTTCGCCGTCACCGGCTCGCTGGTGCTCCCGGAAATCGCCGCGACGCTCGCCGAGGGCACCGAACTCGTCGGGGTCCTCGGCCTCGGCGTGCTGATGATCGCCGGCGGTTTCGCGTTCAAGACCGCCTCCGTCCCGTTCCACTTCTGGGCGCCGGAGGCCTACGAGGGCGCGCCCGCTCCCGTGAGCGCGTTCCTCTCGTCGGCGTCGAAGGCGGCCGGCTTCGCCGTCGCCTTCCGCGTGTTCACCGTCGCGTTCCCCCTCGAAACCGTCACCGCAATCGGCGGCGGGAGCGTCGACTGGTCGCTGCTGTTCGCGCTGCTCGCCGTCGTCACGATGACGCTCGGCAACTTCGCGGCGGCGACCCAAGAGAACGTAAAGCGCATGCTGGCGTACTCCTCCATCGGGCACGCCGGCTACGCGCTCATCGGGCTCGCGGCCATCACCGTCGACGGCGGTGCCGCGAACGGCGACGTCCTCGGCGCGAGCATGGCCCACCTGCTCGTCTACGGCTTCATGAACACGGGCGCGTTCCTGTTCATCGCCATGGTCGAAAAGTGGGGTCTCGGCCGCACGTTCGAGGACTACAACGGCATCGCGTCGAAGGCGCCCGTCGCCGCGACGGCGATGACCGTCTTCATGTTCTCGCTCGCGGGGCTCCCGCCGTTCGGCGGCTTCTTCTCGAAGTACGCCCTGTTCGAGTCGGCCATCGGCTCCGGCTTCTGGTGGCTCGCCGCGGTCGGCGCGGTCAACAGCGCGCTGTCGCTGTTCTACTACAGTCGCGTCGTGAAAGCGATGTGGATCGAGGAGCCGTCTGAGCCCCTCGAAATCGGCAGTCAGCCGGTCGGTCTCTACGTGGCGATTATCTTCGCCGCGGTCGGGACGCTGCTGCTCCTGCCCGGCTTCCAACCCGTCATCGAGACGGCCCAGACCGTCGCCGCGGCGCTCTTCTGAGCGTTCCGGCGATTCGACCCGGTTCCGTTTCGGTTTCTTTTATTCGCGAAGTAACTCGCCGAGCGCCGATGCCAGCTCCTCGGATCGCCTGAGCGTCAGGCCGTCGGTCGTGACGAACACGCCTTTGTCGTCGGCGGTCACCCGCGTCAGGTAGCCGTGGTCGAACGCGCGGACGGTGTAGCGGTAGTCGCCGAGTTCGGAGCCGCGATAGGCGGTCCGCGCCTGGAACCCGTCGGTCTCGTGTTCGACGAATCCGGTGAGGTCGGCGTCGGCTTCGAGGTCGCTCCGGAGGTAAATCTGGTCGCAGCGGTCGTGGGTGAAGTACGTCACGCTCCTGAGGTCGTCGCCGACGACGGTTCGACAGGTTCGGACGAACGACTCGGCTCGCGATTCGGAGAGCAGTTGCGTCTCGAGTTCCATCGTATGTGTGTCATGGCGTGGCATGACATAATATCATCGCCGGATGGGAGGACGGTAGGGTTTTGCGGCCGGAGTTCGACCGTCCCTGTATGGTACGTCGCCTGGTTCTCGGTTGCGGGTCGCTCGGCGGAGGGCTCGTCGAGCAGCTCGCCGGCCGCGGCGGGACGGTGACGGTCGTCACCGACCGAAAGGGGCGCGCCGAGGACCTCCGCTCGGACGGCATCGACGCGAGAGAGGGCGACCCCGCCGACCCGTCGACCTACCCCGACGGGGTCGACCTCGTCGTCGTCGGCGGACAGTCTCCGCGGTCGAACCTCGACGCGGCGCGCGCGGCCAGCGAACACTGTCCGGACGCGCCGCTGGTCGTCTACCTCGGTGACGACGCCGACCCGTCGGTCCGCGACGAGGTGTACGACCTCGCCGACGAGGTCATCGACCCGCGGCGAGTGGTCACAGACCGCATCCTCGACGCCGTCGGCACGTCGCACACGGAGCGGCTGAACCGCCTGATGCGGGTCCTCCGAAACGTCGACGGCAAGCTCGCGGTCGTGATGCACGACAACCCGGATCCCGACGCTATCGCCGCGGCGCTGGCGCTACAAGCCATCGCCGAGCGGGCGGGTATCGACGCCGAAGCGTGTTACTTCGGCGACATCTCTCATCAGGAGAACCGCGCGCTCGTCAACCTCCTCGAACTGGACCTCCGCGTCCTCGACGAGGTACCCGCGGACGACGAGTACGCCGGTTTCGCGCTCGTCGACCACTCTCGGCCGGGCGTCAACGACCGCCTCCCGCCGGAGACGACGATCGACATCGTCATCGACCACCACCCGCCGCGCGCGCCGGTCGAGGCGGCGTACGTGGACCTCAGGCGCGGCGTCGGCGCGACGAGCACGCTCCTCGCGGAGTACCTCGAACGGCTCGGCATCGTCCCCGACACGACGGTCGCGACGGCGCTGTTGTTCGGGATTCAGGTCGACACCAACGACTTCACGCGGGAGGTCTCGACGGCCGACTTCGAGGCCGCCGCCTTCCTCATCCCCCACGTCGACGTTGACCTGCTCGAACGGGTCGAGACGCCGAGTCTCACCTCCGAGACGATGGAGACGCTCGCGCGCGCCATCTCGAACCGCGACGTCCGGGGGAACGCCCTCGCGTCGAACGTCGGCGATATCCGCGAGCGGGACGCCCTCGCGCAGGCCGCCGACCACCTCCTCGGGATGGAGGGCGTCGAGGTGACGGTCGTCTACGGCCTGATGGACGGGACGGTCTACGTCTCCGGCCGCGCCCGAGGAGCGCGGGTCGACCTCGGCGAGGCATTTCGTGACGCCCTCGGCTCCATCGGGAGCGCCGGCGGCCACGCCGACATGGCGGGCGCACAGATTCCGTTAGGCATCCTCGACGACGTGGGCGACGACTCTCGGGAATCGCTGGTGACCATCGTCACGGACATCGTCGCCGGGCGGCTATTCGAGACGCTCGAACACGCGACGCCGACGCCGAGTCTGGACACCGAGGTCGCCTTCGAGTACCCGCTCGATGAGTGAGCGCCCACACGTTTTTGCCGACGGTGGCCCTATGGGATGGGAGATGAGTACCAAAGCGACCGTCAAGGAGTACATGACGCGCGAGGTCCAGACCGTCTCTCCGTCCGACACGGTCGCGGACGTCGCCCGACGCATCGCGGAGAGCGACGGGCACAACGGGTTTCCCGTCTGCGACGGTCGCAAAGCGGAGGGGTTCGTCACGGCCCGCGACATCCTCCTCGCGAACGACGACGAGTCCATCGAGACGGTGATGGCGACGGACCTCGTCGTCGCCCACCCCGAGATGGACGTGAACGACGCCGCCCGCGTCATCCTCCGGTCGGGCATCCAGAAGCTCCCGGTCGTCGACGACGCGGGCAACCTCGTCGGCATCATCTCGAACACCGACGTCATCCGAAGCCAAATCGAGCGCGCGACGCCCGAGAAGGTGGGCAAACTCATGCGGACGCTCGAACAGATTCACGGCATCACGGTCCACCAGGAGCGACGAACCGTCTCGCTTTCGAACCTCATTCCGACGCAGGCCCGCGTCTACGCCGACGAACTCGACGGCCGCCGCTACGAACTCGAACGCGGCCTCGCCGAACCCCTCGTCGTCATCGACAACAACGGGACGTTGCTCCTCGCGGACGGTCACCACCGCGTTCTCGCGGCCGACCGCATCGGCATCGAGGAGATGGACGCCTACGTCATCGTCGTCGACGACCCGGTCGAGCTCGGGATGCAGCGGACCGCCGAAAAGGAGGGTCTCAAGTCCATCTCGGACATCGACATCGTCGACTACGCCCGACACCCGCTGGTCGAGACGACTCGCCGACTCCAGTAGCTCAGTCTCAGTTCTCCACGTCGTACTCGGCTTTCCACGCGTCGACGGCCTCGCGAGCCTCGGCCTCCGACTCGAAGCGCTCGCCCTCGTAGCCGCGGCCCTCGGCGGACTGGTAGAGTCGGTCGACCCTGACGTGCCACGCGTTCGGCCCGCGTCGGAGCCGAATTGTCGCGTGGCCGTCGCTTCGCTCCCACTCCGCGATGCGGTCGTCCCGGCGGACCTCCGTCCAACTCATACCGGGCAATGACGGCGGAGGCCGAAGTGTCTACCCATCCGCCAGCGTCGAGGCGTCGGCCGTCACCGGGGCGGCCGGGCGCGTCTCCGCGCCGCAGTTCGGACAGACCGCGTACCCGAGGTGGTCGTAGGGGACCTCCGGCGACGGGCGCTCTAGCCCGCACTCCTCGCACGTGAAGTACGAGACCCATTCGAAGGACATACCGAAGCGTAGGATTGTCAACGTATTAATTAATCACCGCTTACCACCCGAGACGGTCGCGTCGGCGACGGCGCGAAAAACCGCGTACACCGGGGCGTTTCGGGGTGTGACGGGTGTTCTAGAGCGTGACGGATGTACCGGAGCGCGACGGCGGCGAGCGCGCTCCGAGACTGGAGCGCGAGTCGGGGCGAGCGAGTCGCCGTCCTCACGCGGGCGTCGGGCCTTCCGGAGCCGACGAGTCGTCGTCGGACCGGAACTGCGAGACGAGGTCGAGCGAGTCGTCGGCGCTCCCGAGCAAGAACAGCGAGTAGTACCGGAAGTACGTCACGACGGGCATCTGGACGACCGCGCCGACCGCGATGGCCGCGAGGACGAACAGGACCCCGAGCGCGCCGAAGACGACCAGCCCGGCCGTCGAGAACAGCGCGACGTTCGCGGCGTTGAGCGCGAGGAACGCCGCGCCGCCGACGATGGCGAAGGGGATGGCGACGACGAGCAGGGCGAGGAGCGCCGCGATGCCGATACCGATGCTCGCGAGGATGCCGAGGATGAACCGGACGATGACGTACAGCCCGAACTCGGAGAGTTCGGCGCGGAACACCGGAACGACCCGCCCCCACGACGACAGGAGGGCGCGGTCCTCGGCTATCATCGTCGGGACGACGAAGTCGGTCGTCAACTGCACGATGATGGCGCTCACGAACAGTAGCCCGATGGCGAGAAACACCAGCGGGATGGCGAGGAGGGCAATCCCGGGTGTGAACGCGATGTAGCCGAAGTATACGGCCGCGACCGGGAGTCCGATGACCGTGATGATGGCGATGAGCAGGCCGATTTGGAACGCGAACAGTCTGACGCCGAGCCAGAAGCGCTCGCGGAACGGTTTGCGGATGCGTACGTCTTTCGTGACGACGGCGTCAACGAGGACGAACTGCATCACGGAGCCGACGAACGACCAGAGAATCCAGAGGACGATGCCGACCGCTAAGAGCGCGATGACCGCGGCGAAGACGTTCTCGGGCGTCACGAACCCGGGGAGCGAGTCGACCGGGATGTCGGTCGACCCGCCGCTGCCGGGCGCGGTTGTTCCGGCGTTGCCACCGGTGCCACCGCCACCGCCGAGGCCGCCGACGAAGAGGGCGATGAGTGCGAGGCGCGCCCATCGACCCGCGTCGAACGGGAGGAGGAGCGACGCCGTGGCGTCACGGGCGTCGTCGAGGGCGTCGATTGCTTTCCAACTCATGAGTGACAATGCGACGCCTCGCGAGATAAAGCTGTTCGAGAGCTAAGGTGTCTCCCCGCTCCGCGGGCTCCTCGGACGCGTCGCAGCACCCCGCGAGAGCCGTTACTCGGTGACGGCGCCCAGCGGGTCGAGGTAGCCCGAACCGTAGTACGCCCGGTCCGCCTCCGCTGGGACGGCCGCGGTGCGGCCGAGTTTCGAGGCGACCTGATCTGCGGTCAATCCCGGTTCGACCGACCGGACGAGTGCCGCAGCGGCGGCGACCTGCGGCGCGGCCATCGACGTCCCGGCTTTCCAGCCGTAGCCGTCGGTCGAACCGACGTAGTTCCCGTCGTCGTCGTACGAGGGCGTCGAGACGGTGTTGTAGACGAGGTCGTAGAACCACGTGTCAGGGTGGCTCTCCCGTGCGGAGAGGAGGGCGTCGCCGCCGGGCGCGGCCACGCCGACGGCGTTGGTCCCGTAGTTCGTGTAGAACGCCGGGGACTTCGGACCCTCCTCTTCGTCGCCCGCGTCGAAGGCGGTGCCCTTCGGTCCGGTCGCGCTGACGCTGAGCGCCTGTGCCCCCTCGTTGGGGAGGCTGATGATGCCACCGTCGTGCTGGAGGTCGGCGCTGTCGTTGCCGGCGGCGACGACGACGACGGTCCCCGAGCGGTTGGCGTGGGTCAGCGTCCTGTTCAGCACCTCGCCGTAGAACCCTCCTTCGCCCTGCCGCGGGACCGGGTAGGCACCGAGGCTGAGGTTCGCGGCGTCGCAGTCGATTTGGGCGCTGTAGACGACGGCCGCGAGGATGTCGGCGAACGAGGCGAGCGAGTTCGGCGAGAAGACGCGGCAGTCGACGAGTTCGGCCCCCGGCGCGGAGCCGACGACGCCCGTCTCGTTTCTGTCGTTCGCGGCGACGATGCCCGCGACGTGGGTGCCGTGGTCGCCGCCGGCGGGGACGCCCGCGCCGAACCCGTCGCCGGTGAAATTCCGCGACAGCGACGTGTTGACCGCGTGTTCGAGGTCGGGGTGGTCGGCGGCGACCCCGGTGTCGATGACGGCGACGCGCGCGCCCTCGCCGCGGGTCACGTCGTGGACGGCGGGAATCCGCTGGCTCTGTTTGTCCCACTGCGCGCCGTATCCCGGTTCGTCGACGGCGCTCGTCGGTGCGACGTCGTTGACCGCCGGCGCGTCGATTGCAATCTCCACGTCGGGCGCGTAGGTCGCGTCCAGCGCGGCGACGGTCGATTCGCTCCCCTCGACGACGGCCACCCCGGCCGGTGAGAGGTCGTAGATGACCTCTATGTCGGCGTTCACCCGCGCCGACGCGTCCTTCCCGCCGAGGTCGACGATGAATCGGTCCGTCCGCTCGGCGGCGACGACGGTCGACCCGGCGGCGACGCCGCCGAGGAGGGAACCGCTCAGCTTCAGGAAGGATCGCCTGTGTTGCTGACGCATACCAAACGACCCGGGCGTCGGAGACATAGTTGTTACGGCACATTTGGGAACTTAAAATAACACTTCGAAAAACCACAACGTCGTACCGGAGCCGACACGCTCAGGGGAGTCCGGTTCGAACGCTCGGCTCACATGGTAGGTGTCGAAACCGCGCTTCGTCTCGGCGGCGGCCTCGTGTTGTTGCTCGCGAACGCCTTCTTCGTCGTCTCGGAGTTCGCGATGACGCGCGTCCCCCAGTTCGAGGAGTCCGCCTTCGAGGGCTCTCGCGGCCTCGAACTCGCGTGGGAGATGACCGAGCGACTGGAGGTGTACCTCTCGGGCTGTCAGGTCGGGATTACCATCGCCAGCGTCGGCCTCGGCGTCGTCGCCGAACCGGCCGTCGCGGCCACCTTCGACGCGGTCCTCGGCGGCGGGGCGGCGGCGGCGGGTTCCCACACGTCGCTTTCGGTCGGGCTGGCGCTCGTCGTCATCAACCTCTCGCACGTCGTCCTCGGCGAGCAGGTGCCGACGTATCTCGGCGTCGAGCGCTCCCGCGCGGTGGCGAAGTACACCGCGCCCGTCCTGTACGGCTGGACGAAGCTGATGTACCCGGTCATCGTCGTCGCCGACTGGCTGGCGAAGCGCCTGCTGTCGCTCGGCGGCGTCGAGATAACCCGGTCGTGGCAGGAGGCCGAACTCGACGACGAGGACGGCGACGGCTCCGGGAGCGGTGGCACCCGACTCAGTCGCGGCGAGGTCCGCAGCCAGATGGGGAACGTCATCGCACAGGGGTCGCTCCCCGAGGACCGCCGCGAGGAGGTGCTCAACGCGCTCCGAATCGGCGAGCTACCCGTCCGCGACGTGATGGTCCCCGCGGACCACGTCGTCGCGCTCTCGGCCGACGCGACCACTGACGAGAGCCTCGAACGCGTCCGGTCGAACCCCCAGCACTCGCGGTTCCCGCTCGTCGGCGACTCGCTCGACGACGTGCGCGGCGTCGTCTACGCGCCGACGGTCCTCTCGAACATCGACCGCCTCCAGTCGGGCGACCGCCGCCTCGACGACATCGCCGCGCCGCCGCTTTCGGTCCCCGCGGACCTCTCGGTCAGCGACCTCATCGACCGCTTCCAAGAAGAGAATCAAGAGCTCGCGATGGTCCGCGACCCCGAAAGCGGCTCCGTGGTCGGCCTCGTGACCGCCTCCGACGCCTTCGAGTCCATCACCGGCCAGCTGTACGACCCGCTCGACCTCGGGGCGTAGGACGCCTGCGGGGCGGAGCGACCAGTGGTCGGCGCCCCGACGCGCGCTCGCGGACCGCCCACGCTTTTCCCCCGCCGCCCGTATCGACTCGCATGACGCCCTTCGAACGACGGACCCGCGCCTGTCAGGAGCGACTGGCCGACGCGGACGCCGACGCGACCGCGTTGTTCCCCAGCCGAAACCTGCTGTACCTCTCGGGCTTCGACGAAGAACCCGCCGAGCGCCATCTGCTGCTTTTCGTCCCCCGCCAGGGCGACCCGGTGTTTCTCGTCCCCGACCTCTACGAGACGCAGGTCCGCGCCGAGTCGTGGGTCGCCGACGTGCGCACGTGGAGCGACGACGACGACCCGCGGGACGCCCTCGGCGACGTGGTCTCGGACCTCGGCCTCGCGGGCGGCCGCGTCCTCGTCGACGACACGATGTGGGCGCGCTTCTCGCAGGACCTCCGGGCGGCGCTCCCCGACGCCGACTTCGGCCTCGCCAGCGAGGTCGTCGCCCCGCTCCGCGCGCGGAAGGACGACGCCGAACTCGACGCGCTCCGCCGCGCCGGGGCGGCCGTCGACCGGGCGGCCGAGCGCGTCCGCGACATGGGCGCTGACGCCGTCGGCATGACCGAGAACGAACTCGCGGCGGAAATCGAGCGCCTCCTCGCCGACGAGGGCGGCGAGGGGATTCCCTTCGGCCCGCTCGTCGGCTCCGGCCCGAACGGCGCGATGCCACACCACGGCCACGGCGAGCGCGTCATCGAGTCGGGCGACCCGGTCGTCCTCGACTTCGGCACCGTCGTCGACCACTATCCGAGCGACCAGACCCGGACCGTCGTCTTCGCCGGCGAGCCCCCCGCGGCGTTCGCCGAGGTCCACGGCGTCGTACAGGCCGCCCGGACCGCCGCCGTCGAGACCGTCGAACCCGGCGTCGCCGCCGGCGACGTCGACCGCGCGGCCCGCGAGGTCATCGAGGAGGCGGGCTACGGCGACCGCTTCATCCACCGGACCGGCCACGGCGTCGGCCTCGACGTGCACGAGGAACCCTACATCGTCGCCGGGAGCGACCGCGAACTCGAAGTCGGGAACGTCTTCAGCGTCGAACCGGGCATCTACCTCCCCGACGAGTTCGGCGTCAGAATCGAGGACCTCGTCGTCGTCACCGACGACGGCGCGGAACTCCTGAACGACACCGACCGCGGCTGGCGCTGCTGACCGGGAACCGTTTAACCCACTGACGTTCGTAGCGGGCGTATGGTCTCCCGACAGACGCTCGTCGTCACCGCGTTCGTTCTCGCCGCCCTCCCCACCGCCTATCTCGTGGAGCTAGTCACCGGACAGTTCGTCCTCTCGTTTTTCGCGCTCCTCGCGGTCGGCGTCGGTGCGCCGTCGCTCCTCAACGACTACCTCGATGGCCGCGAGGGTGGACACAACGGGGCCTGAGTCCGAATCCCGAAAAAAGCGGTCGATGCCGGCGCGCCGGTCGTTACTCGTCGTCGCCGTCGCCGTCGGCCGCGTCGTCACCGGACGGTTCGATGTTCCCGATGATCGCGTCGATGTCGGCGTGTTCGTACAGCAGGTCGCGCATCCGGTTGACCGTGCGCTCGTCGCGGGTGCGGCCCGTGCTGACGATGTCCTCGGCGCGGTCGGTCACAGAGAGCGTGTCGCCGTTGACGAGGAGCACCGGGACGCCCTTCTCTTCGGCCTTGCCGATGACGGCTCCGACGGGTCGGTGGCCGCCGGTGAGGATGATACATTTGACGCCGGGGGCTTCGAGCGCGGCGCGCTGGATGTTCGCGCGGTCGCCGCCGGTGATGACCGCGGCGTTCTTCGTGCGGCGGAAGTAGCGGAGCGCCGCGTCGCCGCCCATCGCGCCGACGAGGAAGCGCTCGACGAAGGCGTCGGTCGGCGCGTCGGTGGCGAAGTTCGCGCCGAGTTCGTTCGCGAGTTCCTCGACCGTGACGCCCGCGAGGTCCTTTTCGGTCGGGACGACGCCGAGGACGGGGACGCCGCGGGCTTCGAGGAACGGCGCGACCTCGGTTTCGAGTTCGTCGTAGGCGGCGTCGCTCACGCGGTTGAAGACGACGCCCGCGAGGCGGTCGGGGCCGATGTCTTCGACCGCCGCGACCACGTCGTCGAGGTCGCTCGGGTGCTGGTAGTCGGCGACGAGGACGACCTCGGCGTCGAGGAGGTCCGCCACGTCGCCGTCGGTGAGGTCGACGATGCCGCCGGTGCGGTAGGAGCCGCCGCCCTCGACGAGCATCAGGTCCTTGCCGGCCGAGATGTCCTCGAAGTGGTGGGAGATGACCTCCGAGAGCTCCTCGGCGTTCTCCTTGCCGCGGACCGCGCCCTGGATGAACGTCGGGGAGTAGACGACGGGTTCGAGCTGGTGCATCTCCGCGTCGATGTCGAGCAGTTCGCGGGCGAGCATCGGGTCCTCGTCGAGGGTCTTGCCGGTGCTGGACTGCAGGCGGGTGCCCTTGGGCTTCATGTAGCCCACGTCCAGTCCGCGCTCCTTGGCGAGGACGCCGAGTGCGAGCGTGATTGCGGTCTTCCCGGTGCTTTCTCCGGTCGAGGTGACGAGTACCGTGTTCATTGTTGAGTGATAGGGTGGTGAAGTGTTTAAAGTTCGTCCGGGTCGACGGTGAGTCGAACGTCGACGGCCTTCACGCCGTCCGGCAGGGCGACGAGCGGATTGATGTCGAGTTCGAGGATGGCCGGGAAGTCCGTGACGAGCTGGGAGAGCCGCTGGATGGTCTCCGTGATGCCGCCGATGTCGACCGGGTCGTTACCGCGGGCACCGCGGAGCATCGGCGCGGCGTCGATCTCTTTCGTCATGTCCTCGGCCTCCGTTTCGGAGACGGGCGCGACGCGGAACGTCGTGTCTTCGAGGATTTCCACGAAGATGCCGCCGAGGCCGAACATCATGAGCGGGCCGAACTGCGGGTCGCGGTTCATGCCGACGATGGTCTCGACGCCGTCGTCGAGGTTCACCATCTCCTGGACCTGCACGCCGAGGATGTTGGCGTCGGGCTGGTAGTTCTTCGCGCGGGTGATGAGGTCCTCGTAGGCGTCGTAGACGTCCTCGTTTGCGACGCCGACCTTGACGCCGCCGATGTCGGACTTGTGGAGGATGTCCGGGCTGACGATTTTCATCACGACGTCGCCGTCGATGTTTTCGGCGACTTCCAGCGCGTCGGCGGGGTCGTCGACGATGTCGCCGGTCGGCGTCTCGATGCCGTAGGCGTCGAGCAGTTCCATCGCCTCGACGCCGAGGCGGGTGTCGTCGCGCTCCTCGGCGGCTTCGAGGATTTCGCGGGCGCGCTCGCGGTCCACGTCGAACTCGGTGGGCGCGTCGTACTCGCGCTGGCGGATGTCGGCGTACTTCGAGAGCGCTTCGAGGCCGTCGACGGCGCGCGAGGGGTCGAAGTAGTTCGGGATGCCGGCGTCTTTCATCACGTCGGACGCGGCGTCGACGCGCTCGCCGCCCATGAAACAGGCGGCGATGGGCTTGTCGTGTTTCCCCTGAAGCTCGACGGTGTCGGCGGCGAGCTGGTTGTAGTCGAGGACGGCCGTCGGACAGGTCAGGACGAGCGCCATGCCGACGTTGTCGTCGGCGAGCGCCACGTCGAGGGCCTCCTTGAACCGGGCGTTGTCGGCGTCGCCGACGATGTCGACCGGGTTGTAGATGTTCCCCTCGGCGGGCAGCGACTCGGAGAAGGTTTCGAGCGTCTCGTCGGTGAAGTCCGCCATCTTCAGCTCCGACTCGCCGATGGCGTCGGTCGTCATGACGCCGGGGCCGCCGGCGTTCGTGATGACGGCCACGTCCTTGTTCTCGGGGACCGGCTGGTCGCCCAGCACGCGGGCGGTGTCGAACAGGTGCTGGACGGACTCCGCGCGGATGACGCCCGCCTGTTCGAGGCCGGCCTCGTAGGCGGCGTCGGAGCCGGCGATGGTGCCGGTGTGCGAGGAGGCGGCCTGCGCGCCGGCGTCGGTCTTGCCGGACTTGACGAGGACGATGGGCGTGTCCTTCGTCACCTCGCGGGCGGAGTCGATGAACTCGCGGCCCGCCGAGATGCCTTCGAGGTAGCCGATGATGACCTCGGTGTCGGGGTCGTCGTTCCACGTCTCGATGAAGTCGGCCTCGTCGAGGACGGCCTTGTTACCCAGAGAGACGATGTCCTTGAAGCCGATGTCCTCGTCGTTGGCCCAGTCGATGACGGCCGTGATGAACGCGCCCGACTGGCTCATGAAGGACATGTTGCCGTCGAGGGCCATGTCGGGGCCGAACGTCGCGTTCATGCCGACGTCCGTGTTCATGATGCCCAGACTGTTCGGGCCGACGACGTTGAGGTCGTACTCCTCGGCGATGTCGCGGAGTTCCTGCTCGCGGGCGGCCCCCTCGCTGCCCGTCTCGCCGAAGCCGGCGGTGATGACGACCACGTTCTGGATACCCGCCTCCCCGGCGGACTTCATCGCCGGCAGGACGACCTTCGGCGGGACGACGATGACCGCGAGGTCGGCGTCCGTCTCGCCGACGTCGCCGTAGCACCGCAGGCCGAACAGTTCGTCGTACTTGGGGTTGACCGGAACGACCTCACCGTCGAACTCGTCGATGAGGTTGTCCATGATTGCCCGCCCGACTGCTCCTTCGCGCTCGGTCGCACCGACCACCGCGATTCGGTTCGGCGCGAACAATTCGGATAGCTCTCCCATTGGTTGTTGATTCCGGTCATTGCCTGATAAACTCGGTGGTGTGGGCCGTCTCACGGCCTTTGGTGGCACGCTACAGTAGCGCAATTAATCGGGATTGTTCGCGATTTATACCGCGGAATTGGGCGGATTTCGCTCGTCAGTTGGGATGAGATCGCCGCCGGCCTTCGGCGGCCAAACACATAATGTCATCCCCCGAAAACGACGGGTCATGTCCCCATCAGCGGACGGCACGCCCCTCCACCGGACCGCGGGCGCGAAAGTCGCCGTCGCGGTGTTTCTCGCGCTGACGCTCGTCTACGCACTCCTCATCGCCCGGCAACTCCTCGCGTGGGTGTTCCTCCTCGTCATCGCCGTCGTCCTCTGGTACGCCGCCAGACTCGTCGTCGCCGCGGAGGAAATCGCGACACAGCTCGGCCGCCTCGCCGACGAGCGCGCCGATTCTCGCGACCGCGACGACGAATCAAGCCGGGATTAAATCGCGGCCGACGCGCCCGAACCGGAGACCGTCTCGCTCGCGGACGAATCGCGCGCGGCCCGGTCGTCTCACCCCGCGGGCCGTCGTTCCGTCCGTTTTCTCCGAGTATCGGCGAAATCGGAGGGTTCCGATTACGAGACGATTTTATTCACGGTTCTACTATTCTTAACTAACTATCGAGGGCGCGATATTCCACCCGGAACATGTACCCGTTACAAGTCACGTTGACCGAGTCCATCGCAGAGTTGACCAACGCCGTGCTCGCGTTCGTCCCGCGGCTCGCGGGCGCGCTGTTGATTCTCATCGTCGGCTGGTTCATCGGGAGTATCACGGCTCGCCTCATCACGCGACTCGCCGACCGCGTCGAGGTCGACAAGGCGGTGTTGGCGACGCCCGTCGGGAAGATTCTCGGGGGGACCGAACGGGCCGTCTCGGGCGCGTTCGGGACGCTCGGCAAGTGGTTCGTCTACGCCATCGCCGTGCTGGCGGCCGCCGACGTGCTCGCGGTCGACCTGTTCTCCGAATGGGTCTCGACCGCGGCGTCGTACGCGCCGTCGTTCGTGGCCGGGCTGCTCGTCATCGTCCTCGGGTTCGTCGTCGCCGACTTCATCGGTGACGCAATCACCCGGACCCGCGCGGCGACCGAGACGCCGTACACGAGCGTCTTCGCGGTCGGCACCCGGATGTTCCTCTACTTCACCGCGGTCGTCATCGGCCTGAGCACGATGGGCATCGACGTGGCCATCCTGTTCACCATCGCGCAGGCGTTCGCGTGGGGCATCGCCGCGGCCCTCGCCATCGGCGTCGGCGGCGCGGTCGCCTTCGGCGCGCGCGACTACGTCTCGGCCAACGTCGAGCGCTGGATGGGGTCGGCCCGCTCCGTCGCGGCCACCCCCGTCTCCCCGATGGGCGGCGACGGCGACTCACCCGAGGGCGCGTCGGCGGCCGACGACTGAGACCGCTCCGTTCCGGTGTGCGCACACCGCGAAACCGAGTCCCTTTCCTCACCGACTATCATCGGCGAGTGATCGCTCCCACGAGTGAACCTATCAGAATTCATAGTATATATTTCAGTTCGACTTTTCGGCTCGTCTAAACTGGTAGACTGTCTCTATCTCCCTCCCAATGCTTTAGGCTTGCCAAAATTATCTGGTATATGATAATACTTATCGGCACCGAGTGACTACCCTCGGTATGGACCAGTTCGCCGCGCTGACGTTCGTCTTTCTCGCCGGCCTCGTCACGGCCATCGCGACGGGCCTCGGCGCGATTCCGTTCTTCTTCGTCTCGGACGTGAGCGACCGCTGGAACGTGGCGCTGTGGGGCATCGCCTCGGGCATCATGGTGTCGGCGTCGCTGTTCGGACTCGTCTTCGAGGGCCTCGCCAACGGGACGCCGCTCCAACTCGGTATCGGAATGCTCGCGGGCGTCGCGCTCGTCCTCGTCGCCCACCGGATCATCGAGGGCGCGGACGTCAACCCCAAGCAGTACGAGGAGGCCGACTTCCGCAAACTGCTTTTGATTCTCGGCATCCTCACCGTCCACAGCTTCCCCGAGGGCGTCGCCGTCGGCGTCTCTTTCGCCGACCTCGGGCTCGACGGCGGTCTCCAACTGTTCGGCTTCGTCGTCCCGCTGCTGGCGGTGTTCATGACGATCGCCATCTCGATTCACAACGTCCCCGAGGGACTGGCTATCTCCATCCCGCTCCGGTCGATGGAGGTCTCGAACTGGAAGCTCGTCTGGTGGGCCATCTTCTCCAGTCTGCCCCAGCCCATCGGCGCGGTCATCGCCTTCTACTTCGTCCGCATCGCCCGGGAGTTCCTGCCCTTCGGCTTCGGCTTCGCCGCGGGCGCGATGGTCTTTCTCGTCCTCACGGAGTTCATCCCCGAAGCGCTCGAACTCGGCGAGCGCCTCCCGCGCGGCGGCCGGGTCGAACTGCTCGCCGGGCTCGTCGCCGGCTTCGCCATCATGGTCCCGCTGGCGTTCATCTGAGCGCGCCCGCTGAAACACATATGGTTCTGCAGGTTGTCAGAACAGCCGTGATGACGCGGGTTCTCTCCGAGTGAGGGTTCCTCTGGGCGCTCGTCACACTCGGCGGATTTCTCGGGATTCTCTGCTCGTGGCTACTCACGCGAGGGACGATATCTAGTCCGTACTTCATGCCCGTGGCGCTGGGCATCGTGCTCGTCGTCGTCGTGGCTGGGCTCTCCCTCGACAGGCGCGGCTACCTGTCGTAATCCGAGAAAATACGAGTGCGACTGCCGCTTAGTGCGAGTGGCCGAGCGCGTCCGAGAGCGGAACGCCGAAGCGGTCCTCGAACAGTTCCTCCATCGCCTCGTTGATTTCGGCGATGTCGGCCGGCGCGCCGCCTTCGCTGTGGTGCGCGACGACGTGCGCCTGCTGTGCGAACGCCTGCACGACGACGTCGGCGACGACGTCGGTCGGGTCTTCGCCCTGCTCCGAGAAGATGTCGACGAGGCCCGCGGGGAGTTCGAGCGCTTCGGTGTCTCCGTCCGGTCCCTCGATGGTGTACGTCTCAGTTTCGACCATGCCACCACGTGGGGTCGGCCGCGGGTTAAGGCTTGAGTTTGCGGGCGCGTCGGGGGCTGCCGAACCCCCCGGCACCGCACGCGGGCGGCGGGTGTTCCTCAGTCGGTCCGCGGAATCGCCACCGTCCCCGCCGCGAAGAAGGCGACCGCGAGGGCCGCGAGCACCGCGAGGTTCGTGAGCCAGTCGCCGCCGCCGTAGGTGAGCGCCCGGACGCCCCGGGCGAAGTACGTGAGCGGCGAGAGGTTCAGCGCCGGCACGAACCACGCGGGAAGCAGGTCGGGCGTCACGAACGTCTCCGAGAGGAACAGCAGCGGGAGCGCGATGGCGTTGCTCGCGGCGATGACGCCGTCTTGTGAGTCGGCGACGCTCCCGATGACGGCCCCGAGGCCGCAGAAGAGCGTCACGCCGAGGGCGACGAAGGGGACGATGGCGAGCGTCGCGGGCGTCAGCGGAATCGACGCGCCGGTCACGAGCGCCGACAGCGCGAGGAGCAACAGCGCCGCGAGGCCGATGACGACGACGTTGACGAGCGAGTGCGCGAGGAGCCACTCGGCGCGCGACAGCGGCGTCGTCGCCAGCTTCTCGAAGCGGCTTCCCTCGCGGTGGCGCGCGATGGTGCTCCCGACGCGAGACAGCGGGGTGAAAAGCACGACGACCGCGAGGTAGCCGGCGATGTAGTACTCCTTCGGCTCGGCGAACAGGCCGCCGCCGGTCGGCTGGGTCTGCACGAGCGCCCCGAAGATGACGACGATGATGGCGGGGAAGAAGAACGTGAAAAACACCGCCGTCCGCCGCCGGAGGAACGCGTGCCACGAGGCGACGAACTCCGAGCGGACGCGGGCGGCGAGGCTCATCTGTCACCCCCGACCGCGGCGGCCGCGGCGGGGCGGGCCGCCTCGAACTGTTCGCCGGTCAGAGAGAGATACACCTCTTCGAGACCGGGCTGTTTCCAGACGAGCGACTCGTAGACGACGCCCGCGTCGTCGAAGGCGGCGACCACGTCGCCGATGTCGCGCGGGCCGACGCCGTGGACCGTGATGCCGTCACCCGTCACCGTCGCGTCGAGCGCGGCCGGCAGCGACACCGACCCGAGGGTCGCTTCGGCGTCGGCGTCAGCGTCGCCGTCGGTTCGGACGACGAGACGACTGTCGCCGCCGTACTCGGACACGAGGTCGTCCGGCCGGCCGACCGTGACGAGTTCGCCCGCGTTGAGCAGTCCCACGCGGTCGGCGAGGCGCTCTATTTCTTCCATCGAGTGGCTGGTGAGAAACACCGTCGTCCCGCCGGCCGCGAGGTCCTCGACGAGCCCCCACAGCGACCGGCGGCCCGCGGGGTCGATGCCGGTGGTCGGCTCGTCCAGGAACAGCACGTCGGGGTCGTTGACGAGCGTCAGCGCGATGCAGGCCCGGCGCTGTTGGCCGCCCGAGAGGTTCTCGTACCACGTGTCGGCGGCGTCGGCGAGGCCGACCTCGTCGAGCACCGCGTCGGGGTCGCGGGCGTCGTCGTACAGCCCCGCGTAGTACGCCACGAGTTCGCGGGCGGAGAGCCGCCCCGCGGGCCGGAACTCCTGCGGGAGGACGCCGAGGCGCTGGCGGTCCACCTCGGTCGGGTCGCGCCCGAGGATGGCCGCCGACCCCGAGTCCACCGCGGTCGTGCCCGTGAGGGCGCGAACCAGCGTCGTCTTCCCCGCGCCGTTCGGACCGATGAGGCCGAAGACCTCCCCCTCGGCGACCGACAGGGAGACGCCCGAGAGCGCCTCCACGTCGCCGTAGGACTTCCTGAGGCCGTCGGCGGCGAGTACCGCGTCCATGTCGTACCCGTCGTCGTTGTCGAGTGGTAAGCGGTTCGGAATCGCCGCTCGGTTCGAGTCGCGGCGCGGGCGGGAGCGCGAGAACGCATAGCCCGCTCAACCGTAGCAAGCCTTACTCCGGTCGCGCCGCACTTGGTTGACATGAACGGTTCCCGACGCGACTTCCTCGCCGCGACCGGCGCGACCCTCCTCGGCGGCCTCGCGGGCTGTGCGAGCGCCCCGACCGATGACGACGCTGGCGGAACGACTGATAGCGACGCGACGGCCGACGAGACCGACGGCTCGACCGCGACCGGAGACGGCGGGTCAGACGACTCCCTCGCGGGCCTCGAAGTCGCCTACGAGACGGTGGCGACCGGGTTCGCCTCGCCGGTCGACGTGGCCATCCCCGAGGCGTTCGGCGGGAGCCGACGGTTCGTCGTCGACCAGCCCGGTCGGATGTGGCTCCACGACGACGCGGGACTGCAAAGCGAACCCTATCTCGACATCACCGACCGCGTCGTCGACGTCGGCGGCTACGACGAACGCGGCTTCCTCGGGGTCGCCTTCCACCCCGAGTTCGCCGACAACGGGCGACTCTACCTCCGGTACAGCGCTCCGCGACGGCCGGGGACGCCCTCGAACTACAGCCACACGTTCGTCCTGAGCGAACTGACGGTCGACCCCGAGGCGACGACCGTCTCGGCCGACTCCGAGCGGACGTTGCTCGAACTCCCCGAACCCCAGTCGAACCACAACGCCGGGGCCGTCGCGTTCGGCCCGGACGGCTACCTCTACGTCGCCACGGGCGACGGGGGCGGCGCGAACGACGAGGGCCGCGGCCACGTCGACGACTGGTACGACGCCGTTTCGGGCGGCAACGGGCAGGACGTGACCGAGAACCTCCTCGGGAGCGTCCTCCGCATCGACGTGGACTCGACCGGCGGCGTCTCCGGCGACGACGACCGACCCTACGGCGTTCCGGAGGACAACCCGCTCGTCGGCTCCGACGGCCGCGACGAGCAGTACGCGTGGGGCTTCAGAAACCCGTGGCGGCTCTCGTTCGACGGCGAGGACTGCTACGTCGCCGACGTGGGACAGGGCGCGTGGGAGGAGGTGAACCGCTTGGAGCGCGGCGGCAACTACGGCTGGAACGTCCGCGAGGGCGCACACTGCTTCCGCGCGGACGACTGCCCGACCGAGACGCCCGACGGCGCGCCGCTCATCGACCCGGTGCTGGAGTACCCTCACAGCGGGGACGGGCCGTCCGGGGTGGCCGTCATCGGCGGCCACGTCTACCGCGGCGAGTCGATTCCGGCGCTGTCGGGCGCGTACGTCTTCGCCGACTGGCAGTCCGGCGGTCGACTGTTCGCCGCCCGCCCGAGCGAGTCGCGGCCGTGGGACATCGCGGAGATTCCCGTGGCGGACCGCGACGACGGCGGGACGAACGTCCTCGCGTTCGGCCGCGCCCCCGACGGCGAACTGTACGTCTGCACCAGCGACCGGGGGGTCGTGACCGGCTCGTCGGGCACGCTGAACCGGCTCACCGGCGTTTAACGACCCGAGTCGAGAAATCACACTCCGCGCTCAGGCGTCGCCGTCGACGTTGACCCGCCTGCCCGTCGTCGCCGACTCGTAGGCCGCCTCGGTCAGCGCGGTCACTCGGAGGGCGTCCTCGGCCGGGATGGCGAGGTCGGCCTCGTCGCGGGCGGCGTCCACGAAGTTCCGGAGTTTCTTCCGGGTCAGGTCCTCGAAGTCGGGCGTCGGCGGCGTCGCGGTGTAGGTCGTCCCGCCCTCCGTCACCTCGATGGTCTCGCCGTCGAAGGCGACCATCCCCTCGGTGCCGATGACGCGGAGCGACTCGCCGGGATCGGGGACGCTCTGCCCGTCGCCGGAGACGCCGACGCTCGCGGTGAGGCGGTCGCCGTCGCGGTCGAGGACGACCGCGAGCGCCGAGTTCACGTCCACGTCGTGACCGCGGTGGTCGACCGCCGCGGCGACCGTCACCGGCTTCGAGCGCGTCACCCAGAGCATCGCGTCGAGGAGGTGCGACCCCGAGTCGTACAGTTGGCCGCCGCCCGACAGCGCGGGGTCGCCGCGCCACTCGTCTTTCGTCCAGCGAATCCACTCCTGTTCGAGGTGGCAGACCACCATGTGCGGGTCGCCGATGCGGCCGCTGTCGACGACGCGCCGCAGTTCGTGAAACCGCGGGTCGAAGTGGCGCTGGTAGCCGACCGCGAGGGTGAGGCCGCGGTCCTCGGCGCGGTCGACGAGCGCCCGCGCGCCGCCGAGGTCCGTCACCATCGGCTTTTCGAGGTGGACGTGGAGGTCGGCGTCGAGCGCCGCGAGCGCCTGATCGAAGTGCTTCGCGTGCGGCGAGGCGATGGTCACCGCGTCGAGGAACTCGGCGTCCAGCAGTTCCTCGGTCGTCACGTAGGTCGGCACGTCGAACTCGTCACCGAACCGCTCGCGAACCTCGTCTGCGGGGTCGACGCCGGCGACGACGCGGACCCCCTCCAGTTCGTTGAGGAGGCGGCACTCCAGCGCGCCGAGGCTTCCGAGGCCGATACCTGCGACTCTGAACATGCCGTATCAGTCGCGCGGAAGCCGCAAAAGCGTGCGGGCGAGTCGCAAGCGATTACGGGGTGGCCCGTGTGAGTCGGGCATGGACGACGCAGTCCTCCAGCGGTTCGCCGTCGTACTCGCGTTAGTTGGTGCGGCGCTCCACGCCACGTCGCTCGCCGAGAATCCGTCGCAGGGGTTCGTCACTGTTGGGTTCGCGGTGCTCCTCCTCGCACTCGCGCTCGGCGGCGGGCCGGTCGCGCGCGACCTGTTCGAGGCGGACACGGCCCCCGCCGAATCGCCCGACGCCGACGAACAAAGCTGAATCCCTCGCCGCTACTCGCACCCTTTAGTCGCCGGCCGTCGTGACATCGACCATGAGCCTCGACTATCGACGACTCGGGTCGACCGGCACCCGCGTCTCGGAACTGTGCTTCGGCACGTGGCGATTCGGTCGAAAGAGCAGCGGCGTCCTGGAGACCGACGAGGAGGAGGCCCACGAACTCCTCGACGCGTTCGAGGAGCGCGGCGGGAACTTCATCGACACCGCCAACGTCTACGGGAATCCGAACGGGACCTCGGAGGAGTACATCGGCAACTGGCTGGCCGAGCGCGACCGCGAGGACTACGTGCTCGCCTCGAAGGTGTACTTCCCGTTCGACGAGGACAACCCCAACGGCCGCGGGCTCTCGCGGACCCACATCCGCAACCAGATCGAGGGGACGCTCGACCGCCTCGACACCGATTACCTCGACCTCTACTACATCCACCGCTGGGACGAGGAGACGCCCATCGAGGAGACGCTGCAGGCGCTCAACGGCCTCGTCGAGGAGGGGAAGGTCAACTACCTCGGCGCGTCCACGATGGCCTCGTGGCAGCTCACGAAGGCGCTGTGGAAGTCCGACGTCAACGACTACGCCCGCTTCGACGTGACCCAGCCGCTGTTCCACGCCGGCTACTACGAGGACGTGAAAGACTACCTCGACGTCTGCGGCGACCAGGACATCGCGATCTGTCCGTACTCGCCGCTCGCGGGCGGCTTCCTCACCGGGAAGTACGAGCGGACCGACTCCGACGACCCGGCTGAGTACGTCGCGCCCGACGGCGCGCGCGGGTCGTTCGACGAGCGCTTCGACCGGTTCTACGTCTCCGAGCGCGGCTGGAAGGTGCTCGACGAGATTCGCGCCGTCGCCGACGAGGTCGACGCCAGCCCCGCGCAGGTCGCGCTCCGCTGGCTGATGGACTACCCCGAGGCGACGGTCGTCCCCATCGTCGGCGCGCGGACGACCGACCAGCTCGACGAGAACGTCGGCGCGGCCGACGTGGACATCTCGACCGACCAGTGGGAGCGCATCACGAACGCCCGCTACGACGAAGACGGCAAGCGCTGGGGCCACTGAACGGCCGTCAGCAACGCTCGCAACCGCCGACCGTACGATTCCAGCTTTTTTCACGCGATGCCGAGGTCTCGCAGGAAGTCGCAGACGACGTGGACGTAGAGCACGACCGCGAGGAACGCCGCGAGCGACCCGAGTCCCGAGAGCGCGAGCGCGCCGACCGCGACGCCGCCGACGAGGTGGTGGCTCAGGAGTCGCTTGCGGTCGAACTCGGTGTCGAACTCCTCGAACACCCGCTCTTGGTCGAGGAGGCCGACCCGCGGGTTCGTCACCGCGAGCCGCAGGTTCGCCCAGTCGCCGCGCTGGACGCGGGCGATGACGAAGTGGTCGAGGTCGACGAAGACGCTCACGAGGACCGCACCGGCGACGAGAAGCGGCAGGCTCCCCGGCGGGTCCACGGCGAGCGCGGCGACCGTCCCGGCGACCGCGCCGACGACGGCGTGTTCGAGTGACTTCACGGCTCGCCCGGTCAGCCGACGTGCGGGCGGACCCGCCGGAGCACGAGGTCCGGGTCGAACTCGTCTTCCGACTTGTCCCAGACGCGCTCGCCGTCGACGGTGACGGTGAGCACGCCGTGGTCGCCCGTGACCAGCGCCACGCGGTCGAGTCGCTCGCCGAACTGTTCGAGCAGCGCGTGCTGGAGCTGTTCGGCGCGGTCGAGGAAGCCGCAGGGGACGCAGTACTCGATTTCGACCTCGGTCATGGCCGGACGTTCACGCCGAGCGGGTAAAAGCGAGGGGGCGTCGCGGGCGCGGAACTCCGCTACTTCCCGAAGCCGGGCCGCCACCGGAGGAGCACCACGGTGACGAGAAAGACCAGCGTCGAGAGGTCGTACGAGAGCGTCGTCACGGTCGCCGCGACCGCGGTTCCGCCGCCGAAGACGGTCGTGGCGACCGACGCGAGGACGGGCCACGAACACGAGACGCAGGAAAAGAGGCCGACGACGCCGGAGACGGCCGCGCCCGCCGCCTCGACGACCGTGTCGTAGACGAGGAACGCGAGCGCCGCGTAGCCGACCACGCGCGCCGGCATGAGGACGAGGTTGAACAGGTCGCCGCCGTAGACGAGCGCCGGCCCCCACCCCGGCGGGAGGAAGGCGACGCGGACGCCGCTCGTGCCCCCCGGCACGGGCGAGGTGACGAGCCCGCCGGCGACCGCGAGGAGCGCGAAGTAGCCGACCGCGACGGCGGCCGCCTTGCGCTTCGTCGCGGGCGAGGCGGGCGCGACGTCGGTGTCGAACATGACCCAGAGGCCGACGACGACCCACGCGACGCCGTAGACGGCGTAGCGCGGCGCGCCGACGCTCGCCTCGGTGAAAAGCAGGTAGACGAACGCCAGAATCAGCGTCGTGTTCACGGCGAAGGCGGCGCGGAGCAGACTGTCCCGCGAGGGGCGGGGAAGTGCGGATGCGGTTGCCATGTGTTTGGGTGGTGTCGCAGTCGGGTTCTCAGATGGCGAGCGTGTCGACGACGATGGCGAGGAGTAACATCCCGAGGTAGGCGTTCGAGGCGTGGAACGCCCGGAAGGCGGCGGTGTCGTCGCGCTCGTAGTGCAGGCGCACGACGAAGTAGAGGAACGCGCCGCCGAAGAGGATGCTCGTCACGAGGTAGACGACCCCGAGGGCGTCCATGACCGCGAGGCCGGCGGCGGCGACGAGCGTCGCGCCGAGCCACCAGAGGATGTGCTTTCGCGTCTCGGTCTCGCCGCGGACGACGGGCATCATCGGGAAGCCGCCGCGGGCGTAGTCGTCCTTGTAGGCCAGCGCGAGGTTGTAGAAGTGCGCGGGCGTCCACATGAAGATGACTACGGCGAGGACGACCCCGCCGAGGCCGACGTCGCCGGTGACGGCGACCCAGCCGATGAGCGCCGGGAGCGCGCCGGCCGCGCCGCCGATAACGGTGTTTTGGACCGTGTTGGGCTTCAGAATAAGCGTGTAGACCACGCTGTAGAAGGCGATGGCGACGACGCCGAGGACGGCCGCGAGCCAGTTGACCGACGCGAACAGCGCCACCGACGCGACCGTCAGGAGCAGGCCGAACGCGACGGCGTTGCGGACGGGGACGAGGTCGACCGCGAGCGGCCGGTCGCTCGTCCGTTGCATCCGGCGGTCCACGTCGCGTTCGAGGACGTGGTTGAACGTGCCGGACGCGCCGATAGAGAGGACGCCCCCGCCGAGGGTCGCCGCGATGACCTCGGGCGTGAGGCCGGGCGAGACGGTGCCGGCGAGCGCCATCGCCGCCGACGCGACGAGACAGAGGAGCCACATCAGCCGCGGCTTCATGAGCCGGAAGTACGCGTTGACCGTCGCCTTCGCGCGGGCGACCGGCTCGGTCGGGACGGGCGGTCGTTCGCCGTCGTCGGCCGGGGGGCTCATCGACGGGGTGCCGACCGGCGCGTCGTCGGGGTCGCCGGTGGCCGCTTCGAGCGTCCACGCGAGCGCGACGACGAGGCCGCCGAAGATGACCATTCCGAGGACCAAGTGGAGCGTCGACAGCACGGCTCCGACGCCGACGGTGGCGACGACCGCGCCGAGACCGGCCTGCGCGGGATAGAGCACCGCCGACGCGGTGACGGTCGCTCGCACCCGGCGAGACGTGTCGGTCCGCCACGCCGAGACGAGCGTGGCGGCCGTGAGGAGGCCGACGAGCACGGCCGCGACGCGGTGGCCGAGGGCGACCCAGCCGTCGAGCGTCGCGGGGAGCGAAAGGCCGTCGCCGCACGCGGGCCACGCGCTGCACGCGGCGGTCGCGTCCGTGAGCGCGGTCGTCGCGCCGACGATGAGCAGGAGATAGACGCCCATCGCGGTCGCGGCGAGCAGGCCGTGGAACGTGTTCGAATCGCGCGTCGTGGCCACGAAGTTCACCTACGGACGTGTTGGACCGTCCCGTATTTAGGACCCGCGCTTTTCGGCCCCGCGTTCGAGCGTCGCTCCCCGCGATATGGCGGGGAGGGGTTGATAAACGGCGGGCCGAGAGTCGGTACGCATTTATGCGGTTGTTCCTAACTCTCGCTCAGCATGAGAAAGACGCGTTTCGCGCTCGCGTCCCTGCTCGCGACGGCCGTGATGGCGCTCGTTGCCACCCCCGCCGCCGCGCAGGCGTCTGCCACGTCGGAACTCATCAACCAGCTGAACGGGGAGCTGCTGTACGTCGCTATCCCGATCACCGTGCTGGTGGAGGTCATCCTCCTCTACACCGTCATCAAGTTCCGCAACAGCGAGCGCGCACTGCCGACCAAGGAGAACCGCCGGCTCGAAATCACGTGGACCATCGCGACAGCGATTATCCTGCTTTTCGTCGGCGTCGCCTCCTACGGCGTGCTGGCCGACGAGAACGTCACGCACCAGGGCAACGATATCGCCATGGACGACGACCCGGTCGTCGTCACGGCGGAGGCCTACCAGTGGGGCTGGAACATGTACTACCCCGAGGAAGGTAACTTCTCGTCGGGCAACGAGATCGTCATCCCCGCGGACCGCCCCGTCTACTTCCAGGTCACCTCAACGGACGTGATACACGGATTCCACGTCCCCGAACTCGCGCTCAAGCAGGACGCGATGCCGGGGTCGACGAACACCATCAAGACCGTCGCCTACGAGGAAGGCACCTACCAGGGCTACTGTACCGAGTACTGCGGCGTCGCGCACTCCCAGATGTACTTCACCGTCGAAGTCGTCTCGCAGGAAGAGTACCAGAACTGGCTCGACGAACAGCAGTCGGCCAACAGCGAGTCGTCGTCTTCGTCCTCGAACTCCACCGCGACGAACAGCACTTCGGAGAACTCCACCGCGACGAACTCCACGCAGTAACGCATCCCTTCTCTTTCGACGCTCGCCGCCGAGTGACGACGCTCGCGATCGTCGCGGTCGGCCGTCGGAAAATCAAACCAGTCGGCGGTCCGAGTCGTCTTCCGGGACGAGCGCTCAGCAGCGCCGCTCGACGATGCGGTCGATGATGCGACCCGTCGAGAGCAGTTCGTCGTCGTGACGTTGCTCGCGCGGCGTCGCGCGAGTGACCTCGCAGTCGATGCCGCGGGCGTCGAGCGCGGCTTCGATTCCCTCCTCGTCGTGGTGTTGGTCGTAGCCGAGGACGATGACGTCGGGGTCGATGTTCTCGATGGGGACGAAGATGTCTTCGGGGTGGCCGAGGTGCGCCTCGTCGACCACGTCGAGCGCGGCGACCATGTCGCGGCGCTGGCGGTCGTCGAGAATCGGTTTCGGCTTGTGCGTCACGTTCTCGCCGCGGGCGATGATGACGTGGAGTTCGTCGCCGAGCGACGCGGCGTCCGAGAGGTAGTGGACGTGGCCGGGGTGGAGGATGTCGAAGGTGCCCTGCGCGATGACCCGCCTCATCGGTCCAACTCCGCGTCGATGTCGTCCTGCGTGAAGTCGAAGAACGATTCGGGGTCGGGGAGGTCGACGTCGAGCACGTCGAGGTCGCGGACCTCGCCGGACTGGTCGAACGCCTCCCAGTCGTCGGGGCCGTAGGGCTTGCCGATGATGATGTGGACCCGACCGCTCCCGAAGGTGTCGAGGTCGGCGTCGCTCGGGCGGAGGACGCCGTTGGGGTGCGAGTGAATCGACCCGACGGCGCGGAAGTCGTTCGGAACGAGGTCGGTCCTGACGGTCGCGCTGACCGGGTCCGACACGGTCCCCGGGATGATGAGCACGTCCGTCACGACGTAGCCGTCGCGGTCGACGCCGACCCGGCGGGCCTCCTCGCCGCGGAGGAGCCCCATGTACTCGTTCGGATGCGTCTCCGCAGAGGCTTCGAGCGCGAAGTCGAGGGCGTCAGCGGCGATGCCGACGACCTCCCGCGACCGGAAGAGTCGCATACCGAACCGTCCGCGGGCGCTCCATCTAAGGGTTCCGGAACGCCGAGTCGGTCGCCGGAACGGAACCGTCATACTGAGGTCGGCGGTCGCCCGAACTTGGGTGTGACGCTCGATTCCGACCTCGCGGCCCGCGTGACGGACGCGCTCGCCGCCGACGCGCCGCCGACCGCGACGACCGAACTCGACGGCGGACACGTCGGCCGCGTCTACCGCCTCGACTTCGACGGGCGCGACCCCGTCGTCGCCAAGGTGGGCGACACGCCGCTCGACGTGGAGGCCGCGATGCTCGACTCGCTCGGGGCGGCCGGTCTCCCGGTCCCCGCGGTCCACCACGCCGCCGCCGACCTGCTCGTCCTCGACTACGTCGACGGCGCGTCCGAGTTGACCCCCGCCGCCGAGCGCGACCTCGCCGCCCACCTCGCCGCGCTCCACGAGACGACCGCCCCGGCGTTCGGCTTCGCCTACGACACGCTCTCTGGCCCGTACCGACAGCCGAACCCGTGGACCGACTCGTGGGTCGCGTTCTTCCGCGACCAGCGCCTCCTGCCGTGGGCCGACGCGGCGCGCGACGCCGGCTTACCGGCCGCGACCGCCGAGCGAATCGAGTCGGTCGCGGCCGACCTCGACAGCCTCCTCGTCGAGCCGGCGGCCCCGCGACTCGTCCACGGCGACGTGTGGGGCGCGAACCTCCGCGTCCGCGACGACCGCGTCGTCGCCTTCCTCGACCCGGCGTGTTACTACGGCCACCCCGAGGTCGAACTGGCCTACATCGACTGGTTCGACGCCGCGGGCGACGCCTTCTTCGACGCCTACGACGAGCGCCGACCCATCGCCCACGGCTTCTTCGAGGCGCGGTCGCCCGTCTACGCGCTGTTCCCGCTCCTCGAACACGTCCGCGTCTTCGGGGTCGACTACGTCCCGTCGGTCGAAGCCGCGCTTGACGAACTGGGCTACTGACGCCCCGACCCACGAAGTTTTCGGGTCGCCCCGGGTCGTGCGAACCGGCCGCGCACGCGAGATGCTTTTGTAAAGCTTAACACTACCCCCTGACCTAGCGGGACTATGAGCGACGAGCACGCCGGGGATTCCGGCGACGACTCGCGTCCGAATTCGGACGCGCGACCTATCGTCTACGATCTCGCACCGAACTGTACCGCCGACGACGTCGAGACCGACGCCTACTACCACGCCGTCGTCAACGGCGTCGTCGAGTACGGCATCTTCGTCGACGTCTCCGACTCCGTCTCCGGACTCATCCACGAGTCCAACCTCTCGGCCGACTACGAGGTCGGCGACCGACTGGTCGTCCGCCTCGAATCCGTCCGCGAGAACGGCGACATCGCGTTCGCCGAGGACACGCCGGACGACTACCGCACCCTGACCGTCGACCACGAGCCGACCATCACGCCTATCTCCAGTCTCTCGGTCGGCGAGTCGGTCACCGTCGAGGGCGTCGTCACGCAGATCAAACAGACCGGCGGCCCGACCGTCTTCCGCATCGCCGACGACTCCGGCATCGTCGCCGCCGCCGCCTTCGAGGAGGCCGGCGTCCGCGCGTTCCCCGAAGTCGACCTCGACGACGTGGTCCGCATGGCCGGCACCGTCGAAGACCACGAGGGGACCCGACAGCTCGAAGTCGACGGCCTCACTATCCTCGACGATGAGACCGCGGCCGACGCCCGCCAGCGCATCGACGCCGCGCTCGACGACCGCGCCGAGCCGGAGCCGGTCGAACCGCTCGTGGAGTGGGCGGCGTTCGAGAAGCTCCGTGACGACCTCGAAGACGTGGCGCGCCTGCTCCGCCGGACGGTCCTCGAAGGCCGCCCGATTCGCGTCCGCCACCACGCCGACGGCGACGGCATGTGCGCGTCCGTCCCGGTCCAACTGGCCCTCGAACGGCTCATCACCGAGGTCCACGACGACCCCGACGCGCCGCGACACCTGTTCAAGCGCCTGCCGAGCAAGGCCCCGTTCTACGAGATGGAGGACGTGACCCGCGACCTGAACTTCGCGCTCGAAGGGCGCGCCCGCCACGGCCAGCGGCTCCCCTTCCTGCTCATGCTCGACAACGGGTCGACCGAGGAGGACGTGCCCGCCTACGAGAACCTCGCGCACTACGACGTGCCCATCGCGGTCGTCGACCACCACCATCCCGACCCCGAGGCGGTCAACCACCTCCTCGACGCGCACGTCAACCCGTACCTCCACGACGAGGACTACCGCATCACGACCGGCATGATGTGCGTCGAACTCGCGCGGATGATTCACCCCGACGTGACCGACGAACTGCGTCACGTCCCCGCCGTCGCCGGGCTGTCTGACCGCTCGAAGGCGGAGGTCATGGACAACTACATCGCGCTCGCCGAAGACGAGGGCTACGACCGCGAACAGCTCCTCGACGTGGGCGAGGCGCTCGACTACGCCGCCCACTGGCTGCGCTACAACGACGGCGCGTCCATCGTCAACGACGTGCTCAACGTCGGCTGCGACGACGAGGAGCGACACCGCGAACTCGTCGAGTTCCTCTCGACGCGCGCCGAGCGCGACGTCGACCGCCAGCTCGAAGCGGCCGAGCCGCACCTCGAACACGAGCGCCTCGACAGCGGGGCCAACCTCTACCGAATCGACCTCGACAAGTGGGCCCACCGCTTTACCTACCCCGCGCCGGGCAAGACCACGGGCAAGCTCCACGACCGCAAGGTCCAGGAGACGGGCGAGCCGGTCATCACCATCGGCTACGGTCCCGACTTCGCCGTCCTCCGCTCCGACGGCGTCCGCCTCGACATCCCGCGGATGGTCGCCGAACTGAACGAGGAGGTCGTCGGCGGCGGCGTCTCCGGCGGCGGCCACCTCGTCGTCGGCTCCATCAAGTTCGTCAGCGGCATGCGCGAGGAGGTCATCGACAGCCTCGTCGAGAAGATGGCCGAAGCCGACATCGACGAAGAGCTGTCGACCACGGCGTAAGCCGGCGTTCGACGCACGGACTGCGACCGCTTATTTTTCGAACTCCAGTCGCCTGAGCGCCGCGAGTCCGACGACGACCGCGAGGGCGGCCGCGGCGACGAGGCCCGTCTTCGGCTCCGCCCCGCGCCCGCTGGCCCGCCAGTCCGCCGCGAACGCCTCGCGGAAGTACGCCGCGGCGGCCGGGTCAGACAGCGCGAGCACGACTTCGCGGTTCTCGCGGGCCGAGTGCCGGTTCCAGTTGAGACTGCCGACGAGCGCGGTGTCGTCGGCGACGACGCCCTTCGCGTGAACCGCGCCGTACCGACCGCCGGGGCGCGAGAGCCGAACCGAGAGCGGATTTCCAGTCTCGTCGGCCCACTCGTTCAGCCGGTCGGCGAGCGCGCGGTTTTCCTCCTCGTCGTACCACGCGCTCCCGAGGAGGAGTCGGACGCGGACGCCGCGGTCGGCGGCGCGCTTGAGCGCGCGGACGAACGGGCCGTCGGCCTCGACGGTCGGCTGTAGCACGTCGATTCGGCTCTCGGCGGCGTCGAGTCGAGAGACGACCGCGGACTCGGCGTTGTCGGGCGCGCGGATGACGGCGACGCGGTCGACCCGAACCGACTCGGGCGCGACGCGCGACGGATACGAGCCGTTGGCCGATTCGGTGCGGACGAACGACCGGCCGACGCGGTACGTCTCCCACGGAGCGGTCTCGGGGAGACTCGCGTCGTCTTCGAACGTGGCCGCGAGGTCGGCCGCGACGGCCGGCGAGCGCGCGACGACGCCCCAACCGCGGCTCTTTCGCCCGCCTGTTCCGGCGGGCTTCCAGTTTTCGGTCATCACGAGCGCCGCGTCGTCGACGACGGCGTACTTCGGGTGGTGAAACGAGTGCGGGTCGCCGACGACGCGGACCGACACGCCGGCGTCGACGAGGCGGTCGAGGACGCGCGCGGACCGCCGCGGGAAGCCGCCGACCGGGTTGTCTTCGACCAGTACCGAGACGGCGACGCCGCGCTCTCGGGCGGCGACGAGTTCGTCCGCGACGCGCTCGGAGGAGACGACGTAGCCGGCGAGCAGAATCCGTTCATCGGCCGATTTGAGCGCCGAAATCGGCCGGTCCGGCGAGTCGGGGAGCACGAACAGCGTCGCGTTCGCGGGGCCGTGGGTCGTGACGTTCCGTCGGGGAAGCGCCCGCGGCCACCACGACCACGCGCCGTCTCGTCGTTCGAGGAGCGCGCCCTCGCGGCTCCGGTCGTAGCTGAGGCGGTCGGCGACGACGCCGGTTCCGCCCTCGTTGCCGTCGCTACTGACGACGCGGAGCGTGACCGTCTCGCCGCCGTTCGCGAGGTCGAGACCGGGCGCGACGACGGGGCGGTCGGTCAGGTTCGCCGTCGCGTCGGGGTCGGCGGCGACGGCGACCGCCCCGCCGGGCGCGACGAACGAGACGGTCTCCTCGCCGTCGGACAGCGAGAGGTCGGTTCCCGCGGGCGCGGCGACGGTGACGAACTCGCCGCGGTCGTCGGGCGTCGCCGGGTCGGGGAGCGCGGCGACGATTCGCGGATCGCCCGATGCCGATAGGTCGGCGGTGGGGGTGGTGGCCGCGGTGGCCGCGGTGGTGGCGGTGGCCGATTCGGTCGCGTTCTCCGACCCCGGCGCGGCCGCTATCGGCGCGGGGACGACGGCCGCGGCCGCGAGCAGGACGACGAGCGAGGCGGCGAACGCGGCGGTGAGTGGCCGGCGGGACACACTCCGCGGTGGTCGCGTTCGCCTACAAAAACGTTCGCGACCGGGGACTCAGCGCGGGTGACTGCGGGAGAAATAGAACTAAGGGAGACCGCAGAACCGCCGGGGTGCCGCGTCGGTCGCGCGGCCTCAGACGGTCGCTTCGGCCTCGACGTCGTCGCCGAGGAACTCGGTGGCGAGTTCGGCCTCGCGCTGGACGAGGAACGAGCGGTCGTCTGCGTAGCCGGCGGCCGCTTCGAGCGCGTCTTCGGTGCCGATCTGCCGGAGCGCCCACGCGGCGCTGGCGCGGACGGAGTCGACGTCGTCGTCGGCGACGACGTCCGAGAGCGGTTCGACGGCGCGGGTGTCGCCGATGAGGCCGAGCGCGCGCGCGGCGGCCGAGCGGACGTTGTCGTTCTCGGTGACGAGCTTGTTCGCGATGGGCTGGGTCGCCTCCTCGGAGCCGATTTCGCCGAGCGCCTTGAACACGACCTTCTGGAGCGCGGGGTCGCTGTCGGTGTCGACGTAGTCGACGAGCATCTCGACGCCCTCCTCGGCGGCCATCTTGCCGATGGCCTTGATGACGCCCTTGTCGCGGCGCTTGGCCTGCCCCTCGATGGTCTCGTAGGCGCGGTCGTCGTTCATCCGCGTGAACGCCTCGATGCAGTACTCCTGCATGAAGTCGGACTGGAAGCTCTCGAAGGCGAGGGCGATCATCTCGACGTTGCCGCGCTTCTCGTGTTCCTTCAGCGCCGACAGCTCCGGCGGGAAGTCCTTGTAGTGGCCGAGCACGTCGTAGAAGCCCTGTACCTGGAGTTGCTCGCGCGTTTCGAGGTCGTCCCACTCTTGGGCGTCGTCGAGGCCGTCAGCGAGGCCGTCTGTGACCTCGATGAGATCCGCGATGGTTTCCGCGTCCTCGTCGGCGTCGAGGTCGGCCGCTTCGATGGCCGAGACAGCGTCGTCGACGGCGGCGGTGAGCGCGTCCTCGTCGTCGCCGTCGACCGAGACGCTCGCGTCGAGCACGCCGTTGAACTCGTCGGCGAACGTCTCGACCGCGGCGACGATTTCGCCTTCGCCCTGCTCGGTCCACCGGGTGTCCGCGATGGTGGACTTGGCTTCGTCGAGCGTCTCGACGGCGTCTTCGGCGTAGGGACCGCGCTGGGATTCGAGGTCGTCGCGCAGGTCCGACAGGCGCGATTCGAGTTCCTCGGCGGGGTCCTCTTCGTCTTCGTCGTCCGGTTCGGGCAGGTCCGCGGCCTCCACGTCGGCCTCGATGTCGTCGAGCGTGGCCTCGACCTCGTCGAGGTCGGCTTCGGTCTCGGCCGCCTCCAGAGCCTCCTCGGCCTCGGTCAGGCGCTCGTCGAAGCTCTCGGGCGAGAGTTCTGTCGTGTCGTCGTCCCCGTCACTCATATGCCGGAAGTCCGTTCGACTGTGAAAAGAGCGTTTCCCTTCGCTTCGCGTCTCGGACCGGGACCGACCGTCGATTCCATCCGGGTCACTTTTTCGCGGCCCGTCCGTCCCTCCGAGCGTGACCGGTCCCACTATCGCCGTCCCGCAGCGCGCCGCGTTCGACCTCGACCCGGCGCGAAACGAGACAGACGTGCGCGCCCGCGCCGCCGACCTCCCCGAGTCGGTCGACATCGCGCTGTTCTCCGAGTACGCGCTCACGGGGTTCGTCGCCGACAACCGCGCCTTCAGCGGTGCAATCTCGCGGGAGCGCGCGACCGACTTCCTCGCCTCCGTCGCCGCGCAAAACGAGTTCGACGTGCTCGCGGGCTACCTCGAACGCGACGGCGAGACGCTCTACAACGCGGCCGCCTACGTCCGGCCCGACGGCTCGGCGACCGTCTACCGCAAGCGACACCTCTGGGGCGGCGAGTCCGCGGTCGTCACGCCGGGCGACGAACTCGTCGTCGCGGACACGCCCGCCGGCCGGACGGGACTCCTCACCTGCTACGACCTGAACTTCGTCGGCGACAGCGCCGCGCTGACCGACGAGCGAATCGACGCCCTGTTCGTCGTCGGCGCGTGGCCCGCCGCCCACTCGACGAACTGGCGACTGCTCTGTCGCGCCCGCGCCCTCGACGGGGTCCGGTGGCTCGTCGGCGCGAACCGGACGGGGAGCGGGTCGATTTCGGGGACCGCGGGCACGGAGTACGCGGGTCGCTCGCTCGTCGTTCGGCCCGACGGCGTCGTCGCGGCGGCGCTGAACCGCGGCGAGCGCGACCTCGTCTGGACGCTCGACCGCGACCTGCTCGCCGAACAGCGCGCGTTCGTCGGCTCGGTCGAGTAGCCGAAACCGGACTGCATCACCGGAACCGAGGGGGGTTTTTCCGACCCCGCCCAATCGAGGGCGATGACGGACACGCTCTTTACGCCGCTTTCGCTCCGCGAGACGGAGGTCCGAAACCGAATCATGGTCTCGCCGATGTGCCAGTACTCCTCGACCGACGGGTTCGCCGACGACTGGCATCTCGTCCACCTCGGCAGCCGCGCCGTCGGCGGCGCGGGCATCGTGATGTCCGAGGCGACGGCAGTTTCCCCCGAGGGGCGCATCACGCCGAACGACCTCGGCATCTGGTCGGACGACCACGTCGAGAAGCTCCGGCAGATAACCTCGTTCGTCTCGTCGATGGGGAGCGCGCCGGCCATCCAACTCGCCCACGCGGGCCGGAAGGCGAGCAAGACCCGACCGTGGGAGGGAAGCGAGCCGGTCGCGCCCGAAGACGGCGGGTGGACCACCGTCGCACCCAGCGATCTGCCGTGGCCCTACGAGGGCGAGGCCCCGCCGCTCCGGAAGCTCTCGACCGACGGTATCGCGGGCGTCGTCGACGACTTCCGCGCGGCGGCCGAGCGCGCCCTCGACGCCGGCTTCGAAATCGCAGAGGTCCACGCGGCCCACGGCTACCTCCTCCACGAGTTCCTCTCGCCGGTCACGAACCGCCGCGACGACGAGTACGGCGGCTCGTTCGAGAACCGGACGCGACTCGTCCGCGAGGTCACGGAAGCGGTCCGCGAGGTCTGGCCCGACGACAAGCCCGTGTTCGTCCGCATCTCCGCGACCGACTGGCTGGACGACCGCGAGTCGTGGGACGTCGAGCAGTCGGCCCGCCTCGCGGCCGACCTCGACGACCTCGGCGTCGACCTCGTCGACGTGAGTTCCGGCGGCATCCACCCCGACCAGCGGATTCCGAACACCGGCCCCGGCTATCAGATACCCTTCGCGGAGGTCATCCGCGAGGAGACCGACGCGATGGTCGGCGCGGTCGGCGGCATCCGAACCGCGCGCCACGCCGACGAGGTCGTTCGAAACGGCCGGGCCGACCTCGCCATCGTCGGCCGCGAGCACCTCTACGACCCGTACTTCGGGCTCCACGCCGCAGACGAACTCGACGCAGACGCGGAGTGGCCGCCGCAGTACCAGCGCGCCGTCCCGCGGCGGTAAGCGAGCGACTCTCGAAACGCCCTCCACGCTTCGCCCCTCGAACGCTTATCCCCGCGGCGGCCCAACCGTGGCCCATGAGCGACCGACGACGCGACGACGACATCCTCGACTTGCTCGACGAACTCGGGGACACGCTCGACGAACTCGGCGCGGAACTCCGCGAGGAGCGCGACCGCAACCGGGGCCGCGGCCGCGACCGACGCGTCACCGGCGACGACCGGTTTCGGCCCCCGCGTCCGCCGACGTTCGGCGAGGTCCTGCGGTTCACCGAGTCGTACACAATCCCGACGGTCATCGCCGTCCTCGAAGCGACTATCGCCTCTCTCGAACTGCTCCGCCGCCTCATGCGGCTTTCCGACCCCGGCCGCGCGATGGAAGACGCCCGAGGCGAGACGGAGTCCCGGATGCGAAACGTCCCGAAGAGCGCCGTCTCCGGCGTCGACCGCGCCCTCGACGAACTCAGAAACGCGCTCTCGGAGGCAGACCTGCCCTCGAACCCCGAGGCTCGGGACGTGATGGACCGCGCCCGCTCGTTGGCCGACGAACTCGACGCGCGAATCACCGAGGCCGAACGCGAGCGGACCTCCCGCGAGCGTCGCTGGCGCGAGGAGGAACGCACGTTCGAATCCGAGTGGCAACGGCGCGACGACGCTCGGCGGTCCCGCGACGAAACGCCCTCCCGCGACCCCGAACCGGTCGGCACGGGGCCGGTCCGAATCGACGTGACCGAGGAGGCCGACCCGGACGGCGACGACGGCGGGAGCGACGAGCCGACCGTCGACGTCGACGCCGAACTGGCGTCGATTAAGCGCGAAGTGAAAGGCGACGACGAAGACGACGGGACCGGCACGGACGCGGGCGACGAACCGAGCGACCGCTAAGCGCGGCACCCCCCGAGTTCTGCGTTCGACTCAGCGCGTCGGTCGCACGGCCACGCGGACCACGTCGCCGACCCACGCCGCAAGCGCGAGGAGCGCGACCCCCGCGCCGCCGGCCACGAGCACGGGCGTGACCTGCACGCCGTTGGCGAGGACCGAGAGCGCGAACAACAGAGAGATGACGCCCACGAGCGCCAGCGCCGACGCCGCCCCGAGTCGCCACCACGCGAGGTCGGTCGCCTTCGAGTTCTCGCGGACGGTCCGCGCAATCGCGGCTCCGACGACGCCGAGCCCGACGAGATAGGCGGCGAACAGCACGTCGTAGCCCGCGCCCGCGGAGCCGAACGCGACTTCGAGGGCGTCGAAGCCGACGATGAGCAGGTACGTCGGCAGTTGGAACGGTTGGAACTGGACGCCGTAGCCGAGGCCGTACACCCCGGCCAGCACCGCCGTGGCGACCGCCGCGTCGCGCGCGAAGGAGACGCCGCTGGTGCGGTTCATACCCGAGAGAGAAGGTGTAGTTACATCAACACTCGCCCGCTCAGAGCGGTTCGAAGCGGTAGCCGTCCCACTCCTGACTCGCGGGTTCGCGGATGCCGGCGCCGGGTTCGCGGAGTTCCTCGCAGTAGACCGGGCGGACCTCGTCGCCGATGTCGACCTCGTCTTCGCCCGTGACCTGCCCGATTGCGCGGACGGGTTCGCTGTCCACGTCGAACTCGACGATGGCGAGCGTGTTGGGCTGTCGGACGCCCGGCGGCGTCGCCGTCGATTTCGTCCACGTCAGCACCGTCGCCGTGTAGTCGCTGAGGTCGACCGTGCCGACCGGCTCCTCGCCGCCGGGGCCGACCGGGTGGCCGGGGTAGGTGATGCTCCCGTCGGGGTAGCGGTACGCCTCCATCGCGGGTTCGTCGTCGGACATTATCGGGACTCCATGATGGTCGTGGTCACGCAGTTACCGAAGCCGCCGACGTTGCACGCGAGGCCCACGTCGGCGTCGACCTGCCGCTTGCCTGCGTCACCGATGAGCTGTTTGTAAATCTCGTACACCTGCGCGACGCCCGACGCGCCGAGGGGGTGGCCCTTCGACTTCAGGCCGCCGGACGTGTTGATGGGGAGGTCGCCGTCGCGGTCGGTGACGCCCTCGTCGACGGCCTTCCAGCCCTCGCCCTTCTCGAAGAAGCCGAGGTCCTCCGACTGGAGGAATTCGAGGATGGTGAACATGTCGTGGAGTTCGGCCACGTCGACGTCGTCGGGTTCGAGGTCGGCCATCTCGTAGGCGATTTCCGAGGAGTTGACGACGCCGCCCATCGTGGTCGGGTCGGCGCGCTCGTGGACGACGTGGGTGTCGGTCGCGCCGCCGATACCGGAGATGACGGCGTAGTCGTCGGTGTACTCGCGGGCGACCGACTCGGGACAGAAGACGAGCGCCGCCGAGCCGTCGGTGATGGGACAGAAGTCGTAGAGGCGAAGCGGGTCGGCGACGACCGGCGAGTCGAGGACGGTGTCGAGGTCGACCTCCTTGCGGAACTGGGCGTGGGGGTTGTCGACGCCGTTTTTGTGGTTCTTGACGGCGACCTTTCCGAGCGACTCCCGCGGGGCGTCGTAGGTGTCGAGGTAGAGCCGGGCGGTCAGCCCCGCGAAGGAGGGGAGCGTCACGCCGTGTTTGTACTCCACCGGGTGCGTCAGCGAGGCGATGACGTCGGTCGCCTCGGCCGTCGAGCGGTGGGTCATCTTCTCGCCGCCGACGAGCATCGTCATGTCGGACGCGCCGGAGGCGACCGACTGCCACGCGGCGTAGACGCCCGCGCCGCCGGACGAGGAGGTCTGGTCGATTCGGGCGGTGTAGGCGGGCATCGCCGCGAGGTCGTGGGCGAGGGCGTTCGGCACGCCCGTCTGGCCCTCGAACTCGCCGCTCGCCATGTTCGAGACGTAGAGGTGCTCGATTTCGTCGGGCGAGACGTCGGCGTCCGCGAGCGCGGCCTGCCCCGCCTCCGCGAGCAGTTCGCGAATCCACGCGTCCCGCTGCCCGAACTGGGTCATCGATGCACCGATAATCGCTACGCGGTCCATACGCGCACGTCGTCGCAGCGCGATTTAAAACCGGGCAATCCCTCGCCGGCACGTCTCAAACCGTTTATCAGTCGGTCGCCCGAACGACCGGCCATGGACGCCGAACGCCTCGCGCCGACGGTCGGAATCGTCGGCGCGCTGCTGCTCGCACTCGCCATCGCGATTCCCGCCGTCACCGTCGAGGCCGGGGACGGACAGGTGGCCGCCTACTACGCCGCGGGCCCGGTCGGCATCTCGTTCGTCGGGATGCTCGCACTGCTCGAAACCGTCGTCTTCCTCTCGGGCAGACAGGGGCGGACCGACCCGGCGACGGCCGCCGGACTCGCCTTCGTGCTCTCGCTTTCGATGCTCGGCGTCGCCGCGCTGTGGTCGCTCTCCATCGACCCGACGCTCCTGTTTAGCTTCGACCGGCAGTACTCGTGGCTCACCTATCACCGTTGGTCGGTCGTGGCCGCCGCGTTCGTCACCTTCGTCGGCGGCGCGTGGTACGCACGCGGCGTGTTGTAAACCGACCCACGGAACGGACGCCGACTTCTCGCGGGCGCGTCGCGTCGAACCACCCCGACGGTGTCCCCCGATTTTCCCGCCTCCGAGTCGAAAGGCCCTTAACAGTCGGTGGACAATGAGGGAGTGGACTAGGTCGGGCAGTTAGGCCCTGCTCTCCACCCGCGAAATAGGTCTTCAGCGGGGACCGAACACGGGCGCGTCCGGTCAGACCGGCGCGGGCCCCGGAAGCCAACGTAGAAACCTCGTCCTTCGGGGACAGCGGTTCCGCGTACCCCTTCCGCAGGGAAGGGTTCGCGCGGTTCATCGGTGGTACCCCGCCAGGCGCGGAAGCGAGCAGCGGACCATCGGACGTGCGTCGCTCGAGGGATCGCGGGGTGGAGGAGGCAACCGGGATTCCCCACGTCGGAACGCCGGGCAACCTCGCTGTCCACCCATTCATACTTCATTCGGTTACTCGCCGACCGGCCGGTCTCTCGGTCGCGAGTCACGCGCCGCGTCTCGGGACTCCCGCGCCGGTCGTTCTCCGCCCCGCACGACTGCCGAGCACCGACTGTCGGCACTCGTCGAACCTGAGATACCGCACAAGGGGGCTGTGTCCCCGGAGAGACGCTTACTGTCTGTTCTCGGGTTCCGTCTCGGTCGCGTCGGCCTCGTCTGCCTCGGTCTCGGTCTCGTCGTCGTCATCGTCGTCGCTCTCGCCCTCTGCGCCCTTCTTCAGTTCCTCTTCGATTTCCTCGCGGCCGCGGCGGAACTCGCCCATCGCCTGCCCCGACGACCGGGCCAGTTGGGGGAGTTTGTTCGCGCCGAACAGGAGGACGATGATGAGCAGGACGATGAGCAGTTCTGGGCCGCCCGGCAGTCCGGGGAACAGCGGAATGGAATCCAGCATTACGTTCGGTTACGTTCGGGAGGAAGATAAGAGAGACGGTCCGAGTCGGCGACCCGAACTCGCCGCAGTCCGCGTGTTTCGGCGATATATCGGCGGTCACGCGCCACAGTGCGGTACGAGCGCCGCGGTCGACGCATCGGTCCCGCGTCGGCCCGATATCACCTCTCACCTCGCGCCGCCCCCGCGTTACTCTCGCGTCATCGCCAACTGGTTCATCCCGCGTTACCGCCAACTGGTCCAGCCGCCGTCAACGACGATGGACTCGCCGGTGACGTACTTCGAGAGGTCGCTGGCGAGGAACACCGCAACGCCGGCCACGTCGTCCGGTTCGCCCTGCCGACCGAGCGGAATCATCGCGGTCAACTGCGCCACCTGTTCCTCGCTCGTCTCCTCGGCCCCTTCCGGGCCGATTTTGGTCTTGATAGCGCCGGGGTGAATCGCGTTCACCCGGACGCCGTCTCCGCCGAGGCCGTGGGCGAGCGAGTACGAGAGCGTCCGGACGGCTCCCTTCGACGCGCTGTACGACGGGTAGTTGCCGTTGCCGAAGATGCCGTTGACGCTGGAGACGTTGATAATGCTCCCGCCGCCCGATTCGACCATCCGCCTTGCGGCCGCCTGCGCCCCGAAGTACACGCCCTTCAGGTTGATGTCCATCATCCCTTGGAACTCGTCTTCCGTGACGTCGAGGAACTCCTCGGGCCGCCAGATGCCGGCGTTGTTCACCATCACGTCCACGCCGCCGAACGCCTCGGCGGCGTCCATCGCCGCCTCGAACGCGGCCGGGTCGGTCACGTCGAGGTCGACGTACGTCGCCGACGAATCGGTGTCGGCCTCGATTCGCTCGTGGGTGGGCGCGCCGCCCTCCTTCGGGTCTTCGCGGATGTCGCAGACGACCACGTCCGCGCCCTCCTCGGCGTAGGCCAGCGCGATTCCCCGTCCGATTCCCGAGCTCCCGCCGGTGACGACCGCGACGCGGCCGTCGAGCAGACTCATCTGTAATACACCTCACACGAATATCGACGGAATAACAGTTAAGGATACCCGCCGATTCCGACGAGGGCGAGAGTCGCTGAGCGCTCTCCGCGGCGAGTAGCGGTCCGGAGAAGATGCACCGGCTGGGAATCGAACCCAGATAATTGGCTTGGAAGGCCAATGTCTTACCATTAGACCACCGGTGCTCATTTCATTCGCACCGTGCATCGACGGACTCCGTCCGTCTCAACACCGGTGCACTCGTTCGTCCCTCACTCGTGCACCGAGCCTTGGACTCGTTTCACTCGTCCAAGACACCGGTGCCCGCGTGTGGCATCTATCCCTTCATTCTCGACGCCCCAATAAGGATGTTACCTTTTCGGTCAGGCGGCGAGGGAGGTCGATTCGCCGCCCTCGGCGGGGTTGTCGGGGGCGCTCCCGACGACTTCGAACTCGAACTCCGTCTCGGCCTCGGCCTCCCCGTCGACGACGACCACCGTCACGTCCCGCTCGTCGGGGATGGCGACGCCTAACTCGCCGTCGGCGTCGGTCGTGCCGGCGGTCTCGTCGTTTATCGTCACCGTCGCGTTCTCCACGGGCGTCCCGTTCCGCGTGACGACGACCGTCGCGTTCTCGCCGGCGGAGGCGTTCCCGTCGAAGTTCACGGTGAGGTTGCCCTCGGCGTCGGTTTCGGCGCGCTCGCCGTCGTCGGTCTCGTTTTCGGCCGCTTCGACCTCGGCGTTCGCGTCAGCCTCCGCCTCCGCCTCGGCCGTCTCCTCCGCGCCGACCTTCGTAATCGGGACGTTCGTCCCCGACTCGCTCACGACGGGCTTGAGGACGTACTTCCCGCTGCCGCCCGCCTCGAACGCGGTGATGTCGAAGACGAAGTCCACGGACTCGCCGTTGCCGACCTCGAAGTCCGTGTTGAGCTGAAGCTTGTTACTGGGGAGCTTCACGTTGACCTGTTCGCCGGTCTTCAGCGTCCCGTTCACGTCGCTCACGTGCACGAAGACCTTCGTGTAGTTGCCTTCCGGCACGTCGTATTCGCCCACGAGACTCGCGTTCTCGCCCTGCAGTTCGGTCAGGTCGACGGTCGCGTCGTCGACCTCGTAGGTGACGCTCGACTCGCCGTCGGCCGCGTCGGTGTCGTTCGCGTCGTCCGCTTCTTCGATTTCGACGTCGGCCTCGGAGTCAGTGTCGGCGTCGGCGTCGACCGACCCGTTGGCCGAGGCGGACGTGTTCGTCGCGTTCGTCGTCGCGTCGGCTTCGATTTCCACTTCGACGCTCGCGTTCGCCTCCGCGTCGGCGTCGGTCTCGGTTTCTGTCTCAGTCTCGGTTTCCGCGTCGCCGCCGTCGGCTTCGGCTTCCGCGTCACCGTCCGCGCGGACGAGCGTCACGCGCTCGATGGTGACGTTGAGGTGTTCGAAGTCCGCGATGGCGTTCTGCTCGTCGCTCACGTAGAAGTTCACGGTCCCGGTCCGGGCCGCGTCGCCGCCGTCGGGCGACGCGGTCGTCGTCGCGTCGGCGCTCCCGTCAGTCTGCGTCTCGGTCATCGTGCCGGCCCCGCCCGCGCAGCCGGCCAGTACGACCATGAGCGCGAGCAGGACAGTCGCAAGTCCAGTACGTTTCATCGTGGGAGACCGTACTGGTCGCGGGAACTTTAGAAGGGTGTTCGTAGACCTCGGTTTTCACCGATTTTCGCCGAATTACCGCCTCAGTCGTCCGCGTGCGACTCGTTGAACCGTTTTGCCTTGTCGAGCAGGCCGGGCGAGATGCCGGGCACGTCGTCGACGCTCACCGCGCCCTCGGCGCGAATCTCGTCGAGGCTCTTGGGGAACTCGCGGAGTTCCATGTGGATGGCGATACCGGCCTTCGCGCCCTTCCCCATCGCCACCGGAATCTGGTTGTGGCCGGGGGTGATGTCGCCGACGGCGAACACGCCGTCGACGCTGGTCCGACCGTGGTCGTCCACGGGGACCGTCCCGTCGTCGTCGAGGTCCACGTCGAGCGCCTCGAACAGCGCCGTGTTGTAGTTCGAGCCGTACATGGCGAAGCCGCCTTTGTACTCGCGGACGGCCCCGTCTTCGAACTCGAAGCTCTCCAGCCAGCCGTCGTCGCGCTTCGTCATGCCCGAAATCTCTTCTTCGACGATATCGACGGGGTGCGCCCGGACGAGTTCGTCCGTCTCGTCGGACCACGTCGGCTCGTCGCCCCGGAGCAGCAGGTCCACCTCGTCGGTGAAGTTGAGCATAATCATGGCGACGTAGGCCGCCGAGTCGGAGTGGCCCATCACGTACACCGACTCGTCGACGAACATGTAGGCGTCGCAGTGCAGGCAGTAGTGCAGGCCCTTCCCGGTGCGGGGAAGCGGCGGCTCGGGGCGCTCGTCGTTGAAGCCGACGCCGAGGACGACGCGGTCGGCGACGAACTCGCCCTCGTTGGCGACGAGGCGGAACCGACCGTCGTCTAACTGCTCCGCGTCGGTCACGAAGTCGCGGTGGATGTCGGTCCCGTAGTCTTCGAGTTGCCCGCGCGCGGTTTCGAGGAACTCGTTGCCGGAGACGTCCTCGGTGACGCCGATGACGTTGTGCGTGTCGAGCATCATGGCCGCGCGGCCGCCGCCGCGGTCCACGAGCGCGGTGTCGTGGCCCAGTCGCGTCGTGTAGAGCGCGGTCTGCAGTCCGGCGGGGCCCCCGCCCACGACGACAACCTCGTACTCCCGTGGTTCGTCGGTGTCGGTCATACACGGGGATTCGTCGCGGCGCTCTTAAGCCCACATCACCTGTGCGCGGCCGGCATCCACCCGAAACGTGTTAACGCCCGGCACGCTGGGGGCGCGACGCCCGAAGCCGACCGCGACGCTCAGCGCCCGGCGACGACGGCGTAGCAGTTCCCGCTGGACACCGTCGATTCGACGACCGCGAGGTCGCTCGCGTCGAGGTCGGCGTCGAACTCGTCGGGCGCGTAGATGTGGTAAAATCGGGGGACCGTCTCGCCGCCGGGGAGCGTCCAGTCGACCGTCGTGTCGAAGCCGTCCTCGCGGTCGAACGTGTCGTGGGCCGTGCTCCACGCGCTGACGACCGCGCGGCCGTCGGCGTCGAGCACGCGCGCAAGTTCGTTCAGGCTGGCCACGCGCGCCGCCCGCGGCGCGAGGTGGTGAATCGTCGCCACGTACACCGCGAGGTCGAAGGCGTCGGTGGCGAATGGGAGCCGCGAGGCGTCGCCCTGCACGAGTCCGGCGTCGAAGCCGCGTTCCGCCGCCCGCGCGACCGCCTCGTCGAGCAGGCCGCGGCTCACGTCGAGGCCGACGACCTCGTCGGCGTGTGCAGAGAGGAGTTCGACGTGCCGACCGTTTCCACAGCCGAGGTCGAGCGCGCGGGCGGCCGGTCCCGACTCGGTCGCGTCGGCGACGAACGACTCGACTTCGGGCCACGGGTACTCGCGGGTCGACGCGAAGTGCGACGCGATGCGGTCGTACGTCTCGCGGACCCCGTCTCGGGGTTCGTCTCCGTCCATGCCGGTCGGTCGCGGCGGCGGGACAAAGACCGCACGGGTCGCGGGCGACCGCATCCGCGGGCGGCTCCGACCCGGCGGTCGGCGAGCGGGGCGCACGCTCAGATGAACATGAACGTCACGTAGGTGACGACGAGCAGAATGGCCGCGTGTTTGACGCCGTCGGCGACCTGTCCCTCACCGAGCTGTCCGGCGATGAGTCCCGAACACAGCCCCTGAATCGCCGTGACGTGGAAGAACAACAGCGTGTACGAGGCCGTGTTCACGTCGCGCAGGCCGGAGAACGTGCCCGAACTGACGCCCGCGACCTCGCCGGAGCCGACGGCACCGGCGCTGGCCTGCTCGACCGCCGGGATGAACGACACCGTCAGCGCGGCGATGATACCGAGGAAGACGAGAAACGAGATGTAGATGACGAGGAGGTAGGTGACCATCTCCTGGTTCCGCTCGCGGGCGAGGCGGCGGCTGTCTTGGGCCTCGTTGGCCGCGATGCGGAGCACGGGCGCGAGGTCGCCGCTGGCGCTCATCGCGTTGGCGATGAGGGTCACCGACCGCGACACCATCGGACTCGCCGTCCGGCGGTCCATCCGCCGGAGCGCGGTCTGGGCGTCGGCCCCCCAGTCGATGTCGCGGACGGCGCGTTCGACCTCGTCGCCGAGCGGCCCGAGGTCCGACGCCGACACCCGGCGGAGACTCTGGACGACCGTCAGGCCGGCCTCGTTGACGCTGGCGAGGCGGTCGAGGAAGTCGGGCATGCTCCGCTCGATGGCGCGGATTCGACGCTTCCGAAGCTCGTGGAACGCCGAGACGACGACGAGCGCGCCGATTGCGGCCTCGACGACGTGTTGGTCCGCCGCGTCGGCGACGCCGAGTATCGTCGGGTCCGCGGGGAGCGTGGTCCGGAGCGCGACCCAGACCAGCCCCAGCGGGACGGTGAGCGCGAGCGTGGCGAGCGGCTTGCGGCCGAGGGTGTCGAGCGGGCGCTCGAACCAGTCGCGAACCGCGCGGAAGCGGTCGAAGGCGGCGAGTCGCTCGCGGTTCGCGCCCCACGGGTCGCCTCGGACGTCGGTCTCGCCGCCGTCGGTCGCGGGCGGCCCCCCGCCGTCGGCGGATGTGCCGATGCGGCGACCCGAGTCGCTCGCGGTGTCCGCGCCGTCGTCCGCGACCGTCGCGCCCCGGAGCGACTCGGTGATGCTGTCGATGTAGACGACGAAGCCGAAACTCGCCAGCGGGATGCCGACGTAGCCGACGACGCGGATGAGCGTCAGCGTGTCCGCGAGGACGAGGCCGATGACGACGAGGACGGTGATGAAAAACAGCGGGCCGGCGACGAGGACGGTGACGTACACCTCCGCGAACGTCGAAAGCAGGTCGAGGTACTGCTGTTGTTGGGCCTCCGCCTCCGCCTGAAACCGCTCGTACTGCTCTTGGAGGAACGACGAGAGGTTGCGCCCGCTCCCGAGGACGCTGGCGAGGTTCTCGGCGAACTCTTCGAGGCTCGGACTCGGCGTCCGCGTGGCCATCGTCTGGAGCGCGGAGAGCACGTCGGTGCCGAAGGCGTCCATGTCGCGGACGACGATGGAGACCTCGCGCGCCGCCTCGCCGTAGATGGCCTCGTTTCGGGCCAGCGTCTCCAGCACCTTCGGGAACGGCATCCCCGACCGCGACAGCGCGAAGACGAACGCGACCGTCCGCGGGAGCGTCGCCTCGATTTCCGACGAGCGGGTCCGCGCCCGCTCGGTGAGGACGTACCACCGGCCCCAGTAGACGCCGAGCGCGAGGAGCGTCCCGAGCGTCGCGCTCGAAAGCAGAAGCGCGAGAAACAGGTCGTGGAGCGAGAGCGCCCGAATGCTCGTGAGGCCGCCGAGGAAGCCGAGCGGGGCGGGGAGGACCTCCCGAATCGTCTCGGACTGGACGGCGAGGGTGTCGAGCGCCGCGGCGGCGAGGTAGACGCCGAAGACGCTCCCGGCGACGCCGAAGACGCCCGCCATGAGGAGCGTCCGCGAGGCGTACACCCGGTGGGTGACGCTCACGTGCGCCGCCCGCAGTTGGTTTCGCTGTCCCCTGCGCCGGGGGTTCTCGTTGGCGACGTAGAACCCGAAGACGGAGAGCGCGACCCGCGAGACGAGGAGGTCGGCGGCGCGGCTCACCGGCGACAGGACGACGGGGAGGACGAGGAGGACGGCGAGGACGAGGGGGAGCAGCGACAGGAACTGCGCGGCGGGCATCTCAGGCCTCCGAGCCGGCGTCGACGATGTTCTCGTCGGTCTCGACGCGCCGCATCACGTCTTCGGAGTCCGCGTAGTACTCGTTGATGAGCGCCGTAAAGCGCCGGTAGTCGGTGACGCCCTTGTCGAGGAGGTACCGGAGGAACGTCTCGCGTCGCCGGAGTTCGCGCCGGAGTTCGGTCCGCGACCAGCCGTTCTCGCGCTGAATTTCGGTGAGAAGCGAGCTGTCGTTCCGGCTGAACGTGTCGGTCTCGGGCTCCCACGCGAACGCCGACGAGTAGTCGAGCTCGCCGGTCCGCTGGTCGATGTCGCCGATTTCGCCGATGGTCTGCGAGCGGCGGACGCGCTCGCCGTCGTGGCGGGTGAGCGTCTGGACGCACAGCAGGTCCAGCGACTGCACCATCGCGCGGGGGACGTTGATGGGCTCGTTTTCGAGGCGGTTGATGACCGTCTCGATGCTGTCGGCGTGCATCGTCGAGAACGTCGTGTGGCCGGTGTTCATCGCCTGAAACAGCGTCACGGCCTCGTCGCCGCGGACCTCGCCGACGATGATGTACTCGGGGCGGTGTCGGAGCGCGGAGCGAAGCAGGTCGTACATCGAGATGTCGGTCCCCTCGTGGAGTCGCTCGCGGGTGACGGACGACAGCCAGTTGTCGTGGTAGAGCGCGAGTTCGCGGGTGTCCTCGATGGACAGCACCTTCGACCGCGGCGGGACGAACATCGACACCGCGTTCATCGAGGTGGTCTTCCCCGAGGCGGTGCCGCCCGCGAAGATGAGGCTCTTGTTGTGTTCGATACAGAGCCACAGGTAGGCCATCTGCTCGATGGAGAACGTGCCGTAGCGCACGAGGTCGATGGGCGTGAACGGCTCTTCGGCGTACAGGCGGATGGTGAACGCCGACCCGCGCGGGGTGACCTCCTCGCCGAGGGCCAACTCGGCGCGCGCGCCGTTCGGAAGCGTCGTCCCGAGGACGGGGTCGCCGACGCTGATGTGCTGGCCCGAGCGCTGGGCGAGTCGGATGACGTAGTTGTCGAGTTCCTCGGCCGCGAACGAGACGTTCGTGGCGATGTCGGTGTACTCGTCGTGGTAGACGAAAAGCGGGAGGTCGTAGCCGTCACACGAGATGTCCTCGATGTGCGGGTCCTTCATCAGCGGGTCCAGCGGGCCGTAGCCGTGGAAGTCGCGCCGGAGGTAGTACAGAAGCGTGTAGAAGGTGTTCATGTCGAGTTCCAGCCCGTACTGTTCGAGAATCGACTGGAGTTCCTCGACGAGCGCCGTCTCGGTCCGCGGGTCCGCCTCGCGGCGGTACAAAAGCGGGTCGCGGACGTCGGTGCGGACGCGTTCGAGCAGCGACGCCTCGAACGCGTCGAGATCGGGTTCGACGGTGTGGTACCGGTGGGCGGTCGCGTCACTGTCATAGGTGACGACCACGTAGGCGAAGGGGGCGTTCACCCAGTAGCGCTCGACCTCCTCGTGGCCCTCGGGGACCTCGTACGTCCCGAGCGGCGTGTCGCCGGGCGAAAGCGGGCGCACGTCGAGGTCAGACCCCCGCAGCATCTCCGCGGTTCGGCGCAGGAGCCGTTCGGCCTCGGCGGCCGCGGCGTCGAACTCCCCGTCGGCGAGGAGTCTCAGCACCCCTCGGTCGGCCCGCGGGTCGCGCGTCGCCGTCGTCTCGCTCGTCGTATCTCGTGCCATCGTCACCCGGTCAGTTGGTCGGGAGGTATGGCGGGTCAGAACTTAAAAGGTCCGCGCGGGAGACTGTCACTCGGGGTGAACGACCGGCCCGCGGCGCGCGTTCAGGTCCGGTCGACGGTCAGGAGAACGCCGGCGAGGACGAGCGCGATGACGACGCCGACCGGGAGCGGAACCCCCGGGAGCCCGCGCGTCGCGAGCAGATACGTCGCCGCGGCGAAGACGACGCCGACGACGCCGAGGAGTCCGCCGAGGACTCGAACGGGGTCGACCGGGCCGGCCTCGACCCGCTCGTCGCGCAGGTAGTAGACGATGGAGAACAGCACCGCGAGCGCGAGGACGGCCGCGCCGACGACCCACGTCTGGTAGGCGACGGCGACGGTCTGTCCCGACTGGAGCGACAGCGCGGAAAGCGGGGTCCGGACCGCGACGCGGCTGGAGAGCCCCCACGCGAACTGAATCTCGGCGAAGGGGAACCGGACGAAAAGCAGGCTCGCGCCCGAGACGTTCGGCGTGTACGCGACGTTCCACGGGAGGAGCGCGCAGAGCCACGTCGAGACGACGGCCAGCGCACCCGCGTGTTCGGAGCGGACCCAGACCATAGGACAATCGCACGGTCTGACAGGTAAAAACTACCGACAGTCCGGGCGCGTCGGCCGCCCGCGTCGCCGGGCGCGACGCCCGAGCGGACGAGCCCTCAGTCGAGCCGCTCGGGGTCGTGAGTCAGGTCGCTCGCCGCGGCGTCGCCGGTGTTGAGCGTCTCGGTCGGCTCGACGAGGAGCACTTCGCTCGGTTCGAGTGCCACGGGGCGGTGTTCGACGCCGCGGGGGACCACGAGCAGGTCACCCGGGCCGAGGTCCGCGTCGTCGCGGTCGCGGAACTCGATTCGGAGCCGCCCGTCGCGGACGAGAAACAGCTCGTCGGTCCCCTCGTGGGCGTGCCAGACGAACTCGCCGTCGAGCTTCGCGACTTTCACCGCGTGGTCGTTCAGCTCCGCGGCGATTCTCGGGGCCCACGTCTCGTCGAACGACGCGAAGATCTCGTCGAGGTTGACGGGTTCCATACGCGGTTCGCTCGCGGCGGCGGCCGATAACCGTTGTGACCGACGCGGGGCGGCCGGCGTTCGCTCGGCGCGTCCCGACTCCGGCGGCGGCCGGAACCGACGAGAGCGGCGTTTCCGTGTCGAACCGGCGCATTCGGCCGGTTTCGACCCCGGAACCACGATTCGGGGGCGTCACGTTAATAGGCCGCGCAGTACAACCAACAGTACGGAATGCGGCGTGACTACTTCGAACTCGATGTCCGCGACGTCGATTGGTACGAGGACGACGGCGACCCCCGCCAACCGACAGTATCTATCGACTTCTACGGCCCGGCCGAGGAGCTTCGGTCTCGGTTCCTCTCGACCAGCGGCGACGTGGTCGCCGCGGAGGAACTGGACGTCTCCTTTCGGTTGCAAGACTCCGTCGACGACGACGACGCCCGCGGCGTCGTGAGCGTGACGGACCGACTCACCGGCGACTACGTCCTCGAACTCAACGCTCGGGCGGAGGACGTACTGGACTTCATCCGCGCGGCCCGCGAGTACGGGCGCGTCGCGGGCGACGACGAGGGGCGCTACCGCGTCGACGTGGCCATCGAGAGCGACCACTTCGAGACCTTCGAGAAATCGACGTTCCTCGTCTACGACGGCGACGGGACGCTCCTGCGGAGCCAGAGTCTCATCCCCTCGGGCGTCGAACTCTGAGGGCGCTCGCCGGGTCGACGACGCGGACGACGCTCTCTCACTCTCTCGACGCGTTCCTCACGCTCGTTCGTGTACGATATCGGGCGGAACCACGTCTTCTTTACCGACCGCTCCCACAGAGTGTACCGTGAGAAACGTAACCGACCGCACGAGAAACCCGTTCGACATGCGACCGTCGTGTGACCGGTACGTCCCCGGCTACGGCGACGCCAACGCCGACTTCCACGTCATCGGCGACCACCCCGGCGTCCACGGGGGCGTCGAGACCGGCATCCCCTTTTCGGGGGCGGCGGGCGCGAGGCTGTTCCCGGCGCTCGAAGACGGCGAACTGCTGGCCGAGGCGGGCGACGAACCGACCGTCAACAGCACGTTCCTCTCGTATCTCCACATGTGCGTGCCGGACGGGACGCCGTCGGCGGCCGACTACACCGACATGGAGCGGTTTTTCGACGCGGAGCTCCGCGCAATCGCCGCCCACGTCCTCCTGCCGGTCGGCGCGGTGGCGACGAAGCACGTCCTGAACAACTACACGTCCGTCGGCTGGAAGACCGACGTGGACATGGAGACGCTCCACGGGAACGAGCTCCGCGGGAGCGGCTTCCTCGTGTTGCCCATCAAGGACCCCGCCGAGTGGGACGACGGCGACCACGACGAACTCGTCGCGGGCCTGCTGGAGCTCCAGTCGACCGACTTCCGCCGCGAGTCAGACCTCGGCCGCTTCATGCCCGGAGCGGACCCGTATCTGGTCAGATAACCCGTTTTCGGCCGTATTCGACCGTCGTCCGCGGATTCGATAGATTCTTCACGATTCTACCGTTCGTTCGTCCAGTAACAACCATGATGGTTACTATATGTACAGTTGAAGCGGCTAAATGGATCACATAAGAGCATATTTATCCAATCGTTCTGGAGGCCGTGGTCCTAATTGGCGATAACAAAGGACTTTTTACAACTAGTGTCCAACGTGGTGTTGACGCGCGTGGTTCGATTCACTTCCGCCGGGCGCGTCAGGCAGCTGTGAGACTGGTGCTCCTCACAGTGGCTTGGTCAGTCCGGGGACCTGCGCTCGGCCGCGGTCCCCGCTCTTAACTCAGACGCGAGCGATAGCTCGGTGTCTCGCCTCCCGTCCCTCCGAACAGAGAGCGGCGTCGCTTCCGCTCAGAGCCTGTCGGCGAGTCGCTTGAGCGCGCCGTATCCGTACTCCGTGACCGGTTCGCCGTGGCCCACCGCGACGACGTCGACCGGCGGGCAGCGCGCCGCGAACTCGCGGACGCTCCGCCTGTTCTCCGCGGCGTCGGTCGCCATGAACGCCGGCAACGTACCGAGCCGCCCGTTCGACTCGCGGACCAGGTCGCCGACGAACGCGACGCCGCGGCCCTCGTGGACGAACGCGGTGTGTCCGGGGGTGTGTCCCGGCGTCCGGTACGCGACGAAGCCGCCGAGTTCGTCGCCGTCGCGGACGACCTCCACGGGGTTCGTCGGCCGGTCGAGGAACGACGCGAGCGCGCGCTGTGCGACGCCTTTCGGCGAGCGGAGCGACGGCTTCGACGCGCCGGTCAGGTGCGAGGCGTCCGGCTCGGCGAGGTGAATCGGCACGTCGTCGCGGAGGCTGAGCGAGGCGAGCGTCCCGACGTGGTCGAGGTCGAAATGCGTCACGAGCACCCGGTCGATTGCGCCGGGGTCGAGGTCCACGCGGGCGAGACCGCCGAGGAGTCGGTCGCGGTCCCACGGCGTCCCGGCGTCGACGAGCGCCGTCTCCGAGCCGTCGGAGACGAGGTACGCGTTCACGCCGCGGAGTCGGAACCGTCGGACCGAGTCGGTCGGAATGGTCATACCGGTCCGTCGGGCGCTGGCGACAAAAATCGTGGGCGACGACGAAGCGCGCGTCGCGCCGGCTACCGCGAGGTGAAGAGATACCACCCGGCGTCGACGACGAAACCGCCCGCCCCGAGGAGCGGGCAGACGACGAAGCCGAGGAGGTCGACCGCGACGGGTCGTCCGACGCCGAGCGCGCCGGCCGCCACGAGCGCCAGCGGGACGCCCGCCGCGAGCGCGTAGGCCCACGTGGTCCACGCGTGGCCGAACCGGGCGATGACCCCCGCGAGCGAGACGGCGAGGAGCGCCGCCGCGACCGGGAGGGCGAGCGCCGCCGGCGTCGCCGCGGCCTGCAGGGCCGCGAGAGACGGGAGCGACAGCGGCGACGACGCGAGGAGTCCCGCGGCGGGCGCGGCGGTGTCCAGCGACGCGAGCGCGGCCGCGAACCCCGCGCCGTCGCCCGCGAGGTGCCACGCGAAGCCGCCGAGATACGCGACCAGCGCGACGAGCGAGACGCTCCAGCCGTACCAAAGCGGGTTCGTCGCGCCCGACGTGGGCGCGGTCGTGGCCGACGACTCGGGACCGTCGCGTCCGCGTTCGAACCGGCCGGTCGTTCCGGTCCGACCAGAGCGACCGGACTCCGAGGTTCGGGTGCGGCCGCGCGACGACCCGCCCGCGCCCGACGACTGCGATGCGCCCGTGGCCCGCGACGACGAGGACGACCCGGAGGCTCGCGACCGGCTCGACCGCGACGAACTCGACGCGGACGACGCCCGCCGAGAGGACGACGACGCGCGCTGGGAGGACGACCGGGAAGACGAGGACGACGACGAAGACGACGTTGTGGACGACGACGAAGCCGACCGCCCGGCCGACGACCGCCCCGGGGCCGACCGACCGCCGGTGTCAGACTCGCCGCGCCCGCCGTTCTTGCCGGCTTTTCCGGGATACTTGAACTTCGTCAGGCCGTCGAGGCGTTTCTCGACGTACGGGCCGTGACCCATCCGGTCGTAGTCGGCGCGCTCGGCGTCGTCTGTGAGGACTTCGTAGGCCTTCCGGACGACGGTGAACTGCGCGGTCGCTCGCTCGTCGTCGTTGACGTCGGGATGGTACTCCCGCGCCCGCTGACGAAAGGCCTGTTTTATCTCCGCCGTCTCGGCGTCGCGTTCGACCCCGAGGAGTTCGTAGAAGTCCACCGGCATTCGACGTGCGATTCGATGCGCGGCCGGCTTTTGAATGTGTCGGGCGTCAGGCCGGCGTGCGGGCCGCCGACTCGCCGATGGTCGGACGACCCTCGGCCGCCCCGCGGGACGCCGCCGCCAGTGGAGTCGGAATAATCATGCACCTCGACGGCCAGGTGGTCGCATGGAACGAATACGGCTCGGGAACACCGTCTTCGAGGGGCGGAACAACGCCTATCTCCTCCCCGGCGACCGGCCGACGCTCGTCGACGCCGGCGTGGCGACCGACTCGGTCCGACGGGACCTCCGCGAGGGACTCGCGGCGGCCGGCCACGAGGTCGCCGACCTCGAAGCCATCGTCCTCACCCACTGGCACGCCGACCACGCCGGGCTCGCGGCCGAACTACAGGCCGAAAGCGGCGCGCCGGTCTACGTCCACGCCGGCGACGCGGGCATCGTCGCGGGCGACCCCGACGCAATCGCGGCCGAGCGCTCGATTCGCGAGCGCCGCTTCGACGAGTGGCGAATCCCTGACGAACCGCGCGCCGAAGTGACTGACTACCTCGACGGCCACGACGACCTCCGCGGTGGTCGCGTCGACGTGACGCCCGTCGAGGACGGCGACCGCATCGCCGCCGGCGACGGCGAACTCGACGTCGTCCACCTCCCCGGCCACGCCGCCGGACTGAGCGCCCTCGCGTTCGACGGCGAGCGCGGGGCGGGCCGCGAGGCGTACGTCGGCGACGTCATCCTCCCGAAGTACACCCCGAACGTCGGCGGCGCGGACCTCCGGGTCGACCGCCCGCTCGAAACCTATCTCGACAGCCTCGCTCGCCTCGCCGACCTCGACTTCGAGCGGGCGTGGCCCGGCCACCGCGACCCCATCTCCGACCCCGCCGGGCGGGCGCGCGTCATCGCGGAGCACCACCGCGAGCGCACCGAGCGCGTCGTCTCGGTCCTCGACGAACACGGACCCACGGACGCGTGGACCGTGAGCGCGCACCTGTTCGGCGACCTCTCGGGCATCCACATCCTCCACGGCCCCGGCGAGGCGTTCGCCCACCTCGACCACCTCGTCGCCGAGGGCGTCGTCGCGCCCCCGGACGCCGAGGGGCGATACGAACTCCTCGACGCGGACCCGGACTTCGAAGAACTGGTCGCGGTCCCCGAGACGAAACGTTAAAACGCCGCTGGAGGGAACGGAGAGCCATGGAACTGCGGGTCATCGACAAGACCGACGAGGAACTCCGCATCGAAATCGGCGGCGAGGACCACACCTTCATGAACGTCCTGAAGGGCGAACTCCTCCAGACCGACACCATCACGGCCGCGACCTACGACGTGAACCCCGAGCAGTCCGGCGGACAGACGGACCCCGTCCTCTCTATCAAGACGGAACCCGGCGTCGACCCCCTCGACGCGCTCGCGGAGGCCGCCCGCGGCGTCCAGCGCACCGCCGACGAGTTCACCGACGCCTACCGCGTCGGCATCGACGCGTAATCTGCGGGTTCTCTCTCGTTTCTTCCGGCCGCGAGCGGCGCGTCTCTCAGTTCTCGGCTTCGGTTACTCGTCGCCGCCGCCCGGTCCCTCGTAGTCCTTCTCGCCGGCCTCGATGCGGACTTCGAGCCAGTTCTCCATCGGCACCAGCGGGCACTCGTACCGCGGCGAGTAGGCGCAAAACGGGTTGTAGGCGTCGTTGAAGTCGACGACCCAGCGGCCGCCGTCGGTCCGGTCCGCGGCTTCGAGGTCGAGGTAGCGTCCCGCGCCGTACGTCTCCTCGGTGTTCGTCTCGTCGCGGAACGGCACCCACAGGCGGTCCTCGTCGGGGTCGGCGCGGTAGGCGTCGAGCGCGTAGGACTCGCCGTCGACCTCGAACTCGAAGCGACCCCACGCGAGGTACTCGCGCTCGCCGTCGGTCGAGGTGCCGATGGTGATGTGCTCTGGGTCGTCGTACGCCCGGAGTTCGAGTTCGTATCGGAGGTCGGGGTCGGGGGCGAAGTAGTCGAGACCGTCGAAAAAGCTCCGTTGGTCCGGCGGAATCGGCGAGTTGCGGTCGGCGGCGAGATAGCGGTCCTTCTGTTCTCGGTGCGTGCGGAGGGCGTCGAGCCACGCGTCGTCTGTCATCTCGGAGCGAGATACGACGCGCCGGCGGGTTAAGATTGGTTCCGACTGCGCGGGGAGCGCACGACCGGTCGGCGGGGACGGTGGCTGGGGGCGAAAAGCGGGACGGAGAGAGACGAAGAGGGGCGGAGAGAGACGGAGAAAAACTGCCGTAAGGCGCTGTGCTTACAGGCGAACCGGCACGCCGCGCTCGTCGAGGTACTCCTTGACGTCTCGAATCGTGTACTCGTCGAAGTGGAAGATGGAGGCGGCGAGGCCGGCGTCCGCGCCGGCCTCGGTGAAGACTTCGTACATGTCCTCGGGGCCGCCGCAGCCGGAGGAGGCGATGACGGGCGTCGAGACGCTGTCGCAGACGGCCTTCGTCAGCGGGATGTCGTAGCCGTCTTTCGTGCCGTCGGCGTCGATGGAGTTGATAAACAGCTCCCCCGCGCCGCGCGATTCGGCCTCGTTGGCCCATTCGACCACGTCGACGCCGGTTCCCTCGCGGCCGCCCTTGACGGTGCACTCGAACCAGCAGGACTCGCCGTCGACCTCGGCGTAGTGCTCGCCCGCCTCGTCGAAGCGCCGGCGGGCGTCCACCGAGATGACGATGCACTGGCTCCCGAAGGAGCGCGCGCCCTCCTCGATGAGGTCGGGGTTCTGGAGCGCCGCGGTGTTGATAGAGACCTTGTCCGCGCCGGCGCGGAGCGTCTCTTTGATGTCGTCGCGGGTGCGGATACCGCCGCCGACGGTCAGCGGGATGAACACCTCGTCTGCGACCTTCGAGACGGTGTCGAGCATCGTCGCCCGGCCCTCGGCGGAGGCGGTGATGTCGAGGAAGACGAACTCGTCCGCGCCCGCCTCGTTGTACAGTTTGGCCATCTCGACCGGGTCGCCCGTGTACTTCAGGTCCTCGAAGTTGACGCCGGTGTAGACGGCCGGGTTCCCGTCCTCGTCGAGGTCGACGTCGATACAGGGGATGATTCGCTTCGTGAGCATTCGCTACCGAAACGTTTGCGAAAGAGCCGTTTCACCGTTTCGACTACGGCAGGTGCTGGCCGAAATCCGAACACCTCGGCGAGTCCCGGCGACGAGGATGCCGATTTCGGCCCCTCGTCCAGCGGGTGGTTTGATGACTCGTCGGCGAGAACCCCGGCGTGGGTTCCGATTCGAACGATGACCGATTCAGCCGAACTCCTCAGTCTGCTCGTGGTCGTCGAGTTCGTGGTGATGGCCGCGGTAGTGGCGCTTTTGGTCCCGCTCGACGCCGCGCTTCCGTTCCTGCCGCTCGCGTTCGTGTTCCTGGTCGTGCTATATCTGTACTGGACCTGACCCGTCCGGAGCGACGCCCGCCCGCGAGACCGGCCGCCGGCGATGCAGTCGCGGGGGGTCGCAGGCGACGGTTAGGTGCGTTTTTGTACCGCGAACCCGTCGCCCCGCGTATGAGCGACGACCACGACCACGGACACGACGACCACCACGAAGGCGAACAGGAAGGCCGCGTCACCTCCCCGATGCAGGAGTTCTCGATGAGTCAGGTCACGACCGGCCTCCTCGTCTTCGTCGTCGGCCTCGCCGTCACGTTCGGCATCCCGCTGGCGCTGGCGTAAGCGCGCTCGGGGGCTTCGGAACCGGCAACCCGCACGAACTTCCGCGTTCTCTCCGCTTTTCAGGCAGCCGCGGCTACGACCCGTCGTGAAATCGATAGTCGTCACCGAGTACGGCAGTACCGACAGCTTCGAACTGCGAGAGACCGAGACGCCCGAACCGGCCCCGGGCGAGGTCCGCATCGCCGTCGAGGCCGCCGGCATCAACTTCGCCGACATCATGCAGCGGCGCGGGACCTACCGAGACGGCCCGGAACCGCCGTACACGCCGGGGATGGAGGCCGCCGGCACCATCGACGCGGTCGGCGAGGGCGTCGACCGCGAGGTCGGCGAGCGCGTCGTCGCCATGACCGGCGGCGGGGCGTACGCCGAGTACGTCACCACGCCGGCCCCGACGCTGTTCGACGTGCCCGAGTCGATGTCGTTCGCCGAGGCGGCCGGCTTCCCCGTCCAGTTCCTCACCGCCTACAACTGCCTCCACGAGTGGGGCGGCCTCGACGACGACGAGCGCGTGCTGATTCAGGCGGCCGCCGGCGGCGTCGGCACCGCGGCGGTCCAGCTCGCCTCCCACGCCGGCGTCGAGACGTTCGGCACGGCCAGCACCGAGGAGAAACTCGACCTCGCGGCGGACCTCGGACTCGACCACGGCATCCAGTACACAGAAGAGGACTTCCGCGAGGTCGTCGCCGACGAGACCGACGGCGCGGGCGTCGACCTCGTCCTCGACGGCGTCGGCGGCGAGACGTTCGAGCGCAGTCTGGACGCCCTCGCCGACTTCGGCCGACTCGTCACCTACGGCGCGGCCTCCGGCGACGCGGCCGCGGCGGACCCGACGCGCCTGCTGTTCGAGAACAAGTCCGTCATCGGCTTCCACCTCGGAAGCGCCATGCAGCAGCGCCCAGAGTCGATTCTCGGATCGGTGCCGGAGCTGTCCGAACTGCTCGCCGCGGGCGAACTCGACGTGGTCGTCGGCGAGACGTTCGACCTCGAAGACGCCGCGGCGGCCCACGAGTACATCGAAGCCAGAAAGAGCAGCGGGAAAGTCGTCCTCGAACCGTAGCGGACGCGGTGCGACGCGGACGCGTTTTTGCAGTTCGGTTCGTTCAGTCGAGTTCGCGGGCGAGCACGTCGCGCAGGTCGGCGATGTCGCCCGAGCCGTAGGCGACCTCGTCGCCGTCCACCGCGAGCGAGAGCGTCGCGTCGTCGGTGGTCGTCCCGAGTTCGACCACGGGCACGTCGCCCGCGAGGTCGCGCAGTGCGGCCTCGTCGGTCGTCTCGACGACGATGCGACCGGGCGTCTCCTCGAACAGCGAGACGAAGTCGGCGACGGACACGTCCGCGCCGACGTCGTCTGTGACCATCTCGGCCAGCGCGACCGCGAGGCCGCCGTGGCTCACGTCGTGGACCGCGACCGTGGACTCGTCGGCCGCGACCGTCCGAATCGTCTCGACCGCCGTCGCGGCGTCGGCGTCCTCGGGGAGCGCCGGGAAGGCGTCGGAGCCGCCGGCGTGTTCGAGGACCGCCGAGCCGCCGAGCGCCCCGCCCGGGAAGCCGACGAGGAACAGGTCGCCCTCGCCCGAAAGCGAGAGGCCGGGCGAGGAGCCGTCGGCCTTGCCGACCATCGCCAGCGTCGGCGTCGGCGGAATCGGGCCGGAGACGGAGTCGTTGTACAGCGAGACGTTGCCGCCGACGACCGGGACCGAAAGCGCCCGGCACATGTCGGCGAGGCCGTCGACGATGCCCTTGAAGCCGCCGTACACGTCGGGCTTCTCGGGGTTGCCGCCGTTGAGACAGTCGACGGTCGCGAGGGGCGACGCGCCCTTCGCGGCGAGGTTTGTCGCGTTCTCGAAGGCGACCGCGCGCGCGCCGTCGTAGGGCGCGGCGGTCGTCCAGTTGGGGTCCGCGCCGCCGGTGAACGCGAGTTTCGTGTCGGCCTCGGGCACGTCGAGGAGCGCCGCGTCGTCGCCGGGACGGCGGGCGGTCCGCAGGCCGACCTCGTGGTCGTACTGGCGGTAGACCCAGCGCTTCGACGCCGTGTTGGGGTCGGAAACGACCGCCTCGAACGCCTCGGCGAGGTCGAACGCGGGGAGGTCGCGCTCCGCGGACTCGGGTTCGACCGCGTCGAGGTCGTTCATCGGCGCGCCCTCCGCGAGGAACTCCGGGGGTACGTCGACGACGGGTTCGCCGTCGAAGGTGCAGACGTAGTTGCCCTCGGCGACCTCGCCGATGACGGCGCTCCCGAGGTCGAAGCGCGCGGCGAGTTCCCGCACGCGCTCGACGTTCCCGGGGGTCACCTCGTAGCACATGCGCTCTTGGGACTCCGAGAGGAGAATCTCGAAGGCGTTCATGTTCGGCTCGCGCTGGTGGACCTTTTCGAGGTCGATCTCCGCGCCGAAGCCGCCCTTGGCGACGAGTTCGGAGGACGCGCCGCCGAGGCCGGCGGCCCCGAGGTCGCGGGCGGACTCGACGAGGTCCTCGTCGATGAGCGCCTCGTTGCACTCGATGAGCAGTTTCTCCGTGTAGGGGTCGCCGACCTGCACCGCGGGCCGGTCTTCGGTCTCGGCGTCCTCCGCGAGGTCCTCGCTGGCGAACGACGCGCCGCCGAGGCCGTCGCGGCCGGTCGAACTGCCGACGAGGACGAGTTTGTTGCCCGCCTCCTGCGCCTCGGCCGTGACGAGGCGGTCGGCCGAAAGCAGGCCGACGCAGGCGACGTTGACGAGCGGGTTGCCCTCGTAGTTCTCGTGGAACGAGGTCGAGCCGGTCACGGTGGGGACGCCGATGGCGTTGCCGTAGTCGGCGATGCCCTCGACGACGCCGTCGAGGAGGTACCGCGAGTGCTCGCGGTCGAAGTCGCCGAAGTAGAGGCAGTCGGCGAGCGCGATGGGGTACGCGCCCATCGAGAGGGTGTCGCGGACGATGCCGCCGACGCCCGTGGCCGCGCCGTCGTAGGGGTCGACGTAGGAGGGGTGGTTGTGGCTCTCGATACCGAGCGTGATGTAGGTGTCGTCGTCCAGAGCGACGACCGCCGCGTCGTCACCGGGGCCGATGACGACCTGGTCGCCCTCCGAGTCGAACGCCGACAGCAGCGGGCGAGACGACCGGTAGGCGCAGTGTTCGCTCCAGAGGTTTTCGAAGAGTATCTCCTCGGCCGGCGTCGGGTCTCGACCGAGCTCGGCGACGACGAGGTCGCGGTCCGCGTCGGAAAGCGTCATTCACTGGTATGGTCAGAACGCACATTGTAAACCCTTTCTATGTGCACGAACGTGCGCAAAATATGGTCGCGGTCGCGGTCGCCGCCGCCATCCGACTCACGCGGGCGTGTACGGCGGCGGCGAGGCGCTCCGATTCGCCGGGCCGCCGGCCACCGTGTGTGAGGTCCACACGCCAATCACACCGGGACCGGGGCGCTTTTTTAGCCTCCATCGTTAGGAGACGGTGTGTTATCGGTCGAGTTGCACTCGCATTCGTCTCTGTCCTACGACGGGCGGGACCCAATCGAGTACCTCCTCGAACAGGCGGTCGCGGTCGGCTTGGACGCCCTCGCCGTGACCGACCACGACGAGATAGACGCCAGCCTCGAAGCCGCGGAGCGCGCGGGCGACTACGGGCTGGTCGGCATCCCCGGGATGGAGGTCACCTGCGCCGCGGGCCACGTCCTCGCCTTGGGCGTCGAGGAACTGATTCCCGCGGGGCTGTCGTACGACGAGACGCTCGACCGCATCCACGACGCCGGCGGCATCGCCGTCATCCCGCACCCGTTCCAGAAGTCGCGTCACGGCGTCGCGCCGCACATCTCCAGCGCGCAACTCGCCAGCGCCGACGCCATCGAAATCTACAACTCGCGGCTCCTCACCGGCATCGCCAACCAGCGCGCCGAGCGGTTCGCCAAGCGCCGGAACCTCCCGATGACCGCCGGCAGCGACGCCCACATCGCGGAGATGGTCGGACAGGCGGTCACCGAGGTCGGCACCGACACCCGAAGCGCCGACGCCATCCTCTCGGCCGTCGCCGACGGGCGAACCAGCGTCGTCGGCAGCAAGACGCCGTGGCGCATCTCGTTCCGGCAGGCCGCCGGCGGCGCGACCCGACGCCTGAAACACGCCCTGACGGACCTGTTTTGATGCGCGGCGCATCTCCCGACCTCGTCCGGCGCGCCCTCGCCGACCGCGACCCGCTCCCCGGAACCGCGGGCTTCGCCGGCGAACTCGACGGCCGACTCGTCCGCGACGTGCTCGGTCGCCAACCGATTTTCTCCGAGTGCGGGGACCCCGAGACGTGGTCGTACGACCACCGCGACCTCGACGATCCGGTCGCCGTCCCCGCGGGGCGCGCCCGCGAGACGACCGGCGGGGACGCCGGCGACGACGAACCGATCTGGTCGCTTCCCGACCCGCCGGCCGCGACCGACCGCGACGCCGCGCTCGACCGCGTCCGCGACGCGGTCTTCGAGTCGGTCCGGTCGGTCGACGACGACGGCCTCGCCGTAGCCTTCTCGGGCGGCGTCGACTCCGCGGTCGTCGCGGTCGGCGTTCCCGACGCCCCCTGTTACGTCGCCGGCTTCGAGGGCTCCCACGACGTCGCCGCCGCCCGCGAGGCCGCCGCCGCGATGGACCGCGACCTGACCGTGGTCGAACTCACCCACGAGGCGCTCGAACGCGCCGTCCCCGAAATCGTCGCCGCGCTCGGCCGGACGAACCCGATGGACGTGCAAATCGTCCTGCCCCTCTACCTGCTCGCCGAGCGGGTCGCCGCGGACGGCTACGACCGCCTCGCGGTCGGGCAGGGCGCGGACGAACTGTTCGGCGGCTACGCGAAAGTCCAGAAAGCGGCCGACGACCCGCGCGTCGAGGCCGAGACGGTCCGCGGGGCCGCCCGCGAGATGGTTCTCACGCTCCCCGACCAGCTCGAACGCGACCTGCTCGTGCTCCGCGCGGCCGGCGTCGAACCCGTCGCGCCGCTCCTCCACGACCGCGTGGTCTCGGCGGCGCTCCCGCTTCCCGGCGCGTTACTCGTGGACGGCGACCGGCGGAAGGTTGCGCTCAGAGAAGCGGCGAGCGAGGTGCTCCCCGAGTCGGTCGCGGAAGCGGACAAGAAGGCGGTCCAGTACGGGACCTACGCCTCGCGCGAACTCGACAGACTCGCCCGACAGGCGGGGTTCAAACGTCGGATGGAGAACCACGTTCAGCGGTACGTCGAATCGCTCGTTGAGTAGGTCGGTTCCGGTCGGGTTTCGCTAGTTTTCCCGTTCGTCGTCGCCGACGACCGCGATGGCCTCCAGCGCGAACTGTACCGTGTCAGGGTCGAGGTCGCTCTCGCGGAGGTCTTCGGGGCCGTACCAGTCCCACGCTTCGGTCCCCGCCTCGCCCGGCGCGGGGTCGATGTCGCGGGAGTCCACGCGGGCGTAGAAGACGTGGTCGATGTGCTGGTGGCCGACCGAGCCGTCGCCGTGAATGTTGATGTCGTAGAGCATCTGCCGGCGGGGCTGGGGGAGCGCCCGGCCGGCGGGTGCGGGGACGGATGCCGTGTCATCGACGAGTTCCGGGTCGAGGCCCGTCTCCTCGCGGACCTCGCGCAGGCCGGCCTCGTGGGGGAGTTCGTCGCGGTCGACGTGGCCGCCCGGCGGAATGCGGATGCCGAGGCGCTCGTGTCGGTGGAGCGCCACGGCGCCGTCGTTGACGATGTACACCGTCGCGGTGAAATGTCGCGTCGTCTCCATGGCTGTGGCTCCGGAGCGAGCGCCATGGCTGTTGCGGAACGAGACGGTGCGGGACAGAACGGGACGGAACGAGATGAAACGAGTCGAGACGCGACGGCGCGAAACGAACGGACCGGCCGAGTTAGGGCAGTTGGACCTGCTCTTCGGCTTCGAGCAGTTCGTGGTAGCGGTTGCGGATGGTGACCTCGGAGATGTTGGCGACCTCGGAGACCTCGTTTTGGGTCACCTTCTCGTTAGTGAGAAGCGAGGCCGCGTAGACGGCGGCGGCGGCGAGGCCGACCGGCGACTTGCCGGAGTGGACGCCCTGTTCTTTGGCGTTCTTCAAGAGCTGTCGGGCGCGCCGCTCGGACTCGTCGGAGAGACCGAGTTCGCTGGCGAACCGCGGGACGTACTGCTCGGGGTCGGCGGGCTTAATCTCCAGCGAGAGCTCGCGGACGACGTAGCGGTAGGTGCGGGCGATTTCGTCCTTCTCGACGCGCGAGACGCTCGTGATTTCGTCGAGCGAGCGTGGGGTGCCGGCCATCCGGGCGGCGGCGTACAGCGCCGAGGTGGCGACGCCCTCGATAGAACGACCCGGAAGGAGGTCGTCGTCGAGCGCGCGGCGATAGATGACCGAGGCGGTCTCGCGGACGTTGTCCGGGAGGCCGAGCGCCGAGGCCATGCGGTCGATTTCGCCGAGCGCCTGCTTGAGGTTGCGCTCTTTCGAGTCGCGGGTGCGGAACCGCTCGTTCCACGTCCGAAGCCGCTGCATCTTCTCGCGCTGGCGGGACGACAGCGAGCGCCCGTAGGCGTCTTTGTTCTGCCAGCCGATGTTGGTCGACAGCCCCTTGTCGTGCATCATGTTCGTCGTGGGCGCGCCGACGCGGGACTTCTGGTCTTTCTCCGAGGAGTTGAACGCGCGCCACTCGGGGCCGTGGTCGATCTCGTTTTCCTCCACGACGAGGCCGCAGTCGTCGCAGACCGTCTCGCCGTGTTCGGTGTCGGAGACGAGGCTCTCCGAGCCGCACTCGGGACACGAGGGCGTCTGCTCCCGCTCGGTGTCGGTCTGCTCGGTATCTTCAGTATTCTCTTTGCGCACGCGCGCGTTACCGGTCGTGAAACGTCGGACACTTTCTGTCATTTGTGTGCGAGAGAAGCAACTGGGAACGGTCGTTCTCCGTCTATTCGTATTGACCCTCGTTACTTATATCTGACGGCGACGGGAGGACGGAATGACGCGGGTTCGCACGGCCGGTCCCGGCCGTCTCGCCGGCGGTCTCGGCCGGGCGGGCTCGCCCGGGGACCGGACGAAACGACCCACACCGAAACTCTTACTCCCGGTCTCCCACTCCTCCGATACATGAGCGATACGCCCGTCGACGCCGACGAGGTCCGACACGTCGCCGAGTTGGCGCGGGTCGACCTCGACGAGGACGAAGTCGAGGAGTTCGCGGCGCAGTTCGCGGACATCCTCGGCTACTTCGACGCCCTCGACGAGGTCCCCGAAGTCGACCGCGAGGACGAACTGGTGAACGTGATGCGCCCCGACGAGGTCCGCGACGGCCTCACCCAGGAGGAGGCGCTGTCGAACGCCGCAGAGACCGAAGACGGCTTCTTCAAGGGCCCGCGGGTGTCGTAATGTCGCTGAACGCCTTCATCACGAAAGAGACGCTCGACGGCTCCGACGACGGCCCGCTTTCGGGCAAGACGGTCGCCGTCAAGGACAACATCTCCACGGAGGGGCTGCGGACGACCTGCGGCTCCGCGATGCTCGAAGACTACGTCCCGCCGTACGACGCGACCGTCGTCGAACTCCTGAAGGACGCCGGCGCGACCATCGCCGGCAAGGCCAACATGGACGAGTTCGGCATGGGGACGACGACCGAGACCTCGGCGTTCGGCCCGACGAAGAACCCCGTCGACGAGTCCCGCGTCCCCGGCGGCTCCTCCGGCGGTTCCGCGGCGGCCGTCGCCGCCGGCGAGGCCGACCTCGCGCTCGGCACCGACACCGGCGGCTCCATCCGCTGTCCCGCCGCGTTCTGCGGCGTCGTCGGCATCAAGCCGACCTACGGCCTCGTCTCGCGGTACGGCCTCGTCGCCTACGCGAACTCCCTCGAACAGATCGGCCCAATCGCGCCGACCGTCGAGGACGCCGCCGCGCTCCTCGACGTCATCGCCGGCCCCGACGACCGCGACGGCACGACCCGCGACGCCGGCGCGGACTCGAACTACGCCGCGGCCGCCGACGGCGACGTCGAAGGGCTCACCATCGGCGTCCCGACCGAGTTCGTCGAGGGCGCGGACGACGGCGTCGAGGCGGCGTTCTGGGCCGCGCTCGACGAACTCGAAGCGCAGGGCGCGGAGTACCGCGAGATCAGCATGCCGTCCGTCGAGAAGGCCGTCGCCGCCTACTACGTCATCGCCATGTCCGAGGCGTCGTCGAACCTCGCTCGCTTCGACGGCGTTCGCTACGGCAAATCCGGCGGTTACGACGGGAACTGGAACGAGACGTTCGCCCGCGCCCGCGAGGAAGGCTTCGGCTCCGAGGTCAAACGCCGCATCCTCCTCGGCACGTACGCCCTCTCCGCCGGCTACCACGACAAGTACTACGCGAAGGCGCAGGACGCCCGCGCGTGGGTCAAACAGGACTTCGACGAGGCGTTCGAGGACGTCGATGTGGTCGCGTCGCCGACGATGCCCGTCCCGCCGTTCGAACTCGGCGAGAGCCTCGACGACCCGCTGCAGATGTACCTCGCCGACGCCAACACCGTGCCGGTGAACCTCGCGAATCTCCCCGCCATCTCGGTCCCGGCGGGCGAGACCGAGGGTCTCCCGGTCGGCCTCCAACTCATCGGCCCCAAGTTCGGCGAGGAGACCATCGTCCGCGCCGCGTCCGCGGTCGAGAACTGAGTCGGTCGCGGGGGGTTCTCGGGCGCTTGGTTCCGAAGCAGCAGGCTATCTCTGCTGTGGTCCGTTTTCGGGCGACGGAACGCCATGCCGATAGTTTTTCCACGACCCGACGCGCACGCCGGAACGTCATGTACATCATCGTCGTCGGCGCGGGAAACATCGGCACGCCGCTCATCGAAATCGCCACCGAGGGCGGAAACGAGGTCGTCGTCGTCGAGCGCGACGGGGCGAAAGCCGAGGCGGCCGCCGCGACGTTCGACTGCCTCGTCCTCAACGACGACGCCACGGTCAAACAGACGCTCGACGAGGCCGGCGCGGACCGCGCCGACGCCATCATCACGACGACCGACAAGGACGCGACCAACATCATGGTCTGTCTGTTGGCGAAGGAGCTCGATATCCCCGACATCGTCTCGGTCGTCCACAACCCCGAGCACATGAACCTCTACCGTCAAATCGGCGTCAACACGATGGAGAACCCCCAGCGACTCATCGCGGAGTACCTCTACCGGGCGGTCAAACGCCCCTCCATCGTCGACTACATGCGCATCGGCGAGCACGCCGAGGTGTTCGAAATCCGCGTCGACGAGGGCGCGCCCATCACGGGGATGACGATTCAGGAGGCCGCACAGGAGAACCTCCTCGACGGGGACACCCTCATCGTCGCCGTCGAGCGCGAGGGCGACGACGACCCCGTGACGCCCCGCGGGAACACCACTATCGGGTCCGGCGACCTCCTGACGGTCTACTCCGCGAAGGGTGCGACGCCCGAGGTGACTGACGTGTTCGGCCACTACGAGGACCACTGATGCCCCGCCGCGGACGAACCGTCTCGGGGTGGCCCGCCGACCTCGCGGTCATCGGCCGCGACGTGGGGTCGCTTCTCGTCATGGAGGCCGCCCTGATGACCGCCACGGTCCTCGTCGCGGTCGGCTTCCGCGAGTGGTACGCCGCGCTCGCGTTCCTCGCCGCCGGGGGCGCGACGGCGTTCGTCGGACTGGGCGCGCGGAAGGCCTTCGAGGGCGCGCCCAACCCCCGCATGAAACACGGGATGATAATCGCCGCCGCGGGCTGGTTCGCCACCGCCGCGTTCGGGTCGCTTCCCTTCTTCCTCACGGCGCAGTTCGCCCCGCAGAGCGTCTTCACGGCGCTCGTCCCCGCCGGCGTCGACTACGCCCAGTCGAGCCTCGTCTACTTCCGCGACCCGCTGCACGCCCTCTTCGAGAGCATGAGCGGCTGGACCGGAAGCGGGCTGACGATGGGCGTCCACGAGCCGTCGCTCCCGCGGACGATTCAGTGGTGGCGCTCGCTCATCCAGTGGGTCGGCGGCGTGGGCGTCATCGTCCTCACCGTCTCCATCCTCTCGCGGCCCGGCAGCGGGAGCTACGCCCTGTACCGCGGCGAGGCCAGAGAGGAGAAGATTCACCCGAGCGTCGTCTCGACGGTCCGCACGGTCTGGAAGATTTTCGTCGGCTACACGCTCCTGTCGGTGGCCGTCCTCTTCGTCGCCATCCGCGCCAGCGACTACGGGGCGACGCTCCCGCTGTGGGAGGTCGCGTGGCAGGCGCTCAACCACGCGATGACGGGGCTTTCGACCGGCGGGTTCGCCGTCACCGACGGCTCTATCGGCACGTACGACTCGCCGCTCATCGAGACGGTGTTGCTCCCCGTCATGGCGCTGGGCGCAATCGCCTTCCCCGTCCACTACGCCGTCCTGAAAAACCGCGATATCGACCGCCTCTGGGGCGACCTCCAGACGCGCTGGCTCCTCGTCCTCTTCGCCGTCGGCGGGGTCGCGCTCGCCGTCCAGAACCTCGTCAGCCTCCCGACGACCGCGGGCTCGGCGTTCGTCGAGACCGCCGACTACTTCGGACTCGCCGGCGTCGTCGGCGGGCCGGAGTCGGACGCCGTCCGCGACGCCGCGTTCCACTGGGTGAGCGCGCTCACCTGCACCGGCTTTCAGGCCGCGCCGCTCGGCGAGTGGTCCGACGGCGGGAAGGTGCTCCTGTCGGGGGCGATGACCCTCGGCGGGGCCGCCGGGTCGACCGTCGGCGGCATCAAAATCATCCGCGGCTACACCATCTCTCGCGGTATCCGCTGGCAGTTCTCCCGCGTGTTCCTCCCCGAGAGCGCGGTCGTCAACATCGAGATGAACGGCCGCCGCCTCTCGCGGACCGAGATGGATCGCGAGTTCTCCGAGGCGGCCATCGTCTCGATGCTCTGGGTGCTCCTCCTCGTCGGGTCGAGCGTCCTCCTCGCGAACCTCGCCGGGCCGGAGTTCACCTACGCCGACGCGCTGTTCGAAGTCGCGTCCGCACAGGGGAACGTCGGCATCTCGACGGGCATCACCGGCCCGTGGATGAACCCGTGGGCCGAGGCGATGTTCCTCTTTAACATGTGGGTCGGTCGCCTCGAAATCATCCCGGTGTTGGTGTTCACCCGGTCGGCCATCTACGGACTGAACCCCTGAGGAACCCCGAGGCCCGATTTTTCGTCCCCGGTGCTACCGCCGCCAGTACTCCGGCGTGAAGATGACTAACACGGGCAGTATCTCCAGCCGGCCCACCCACATGAGAAGCACCATGTACAGCTTCGAGCCGTTGGAGAAATCGAGATAGCTCCCCATCGGTCCGGCGACGCCGAAGCCCGGCCCGACGTTGCCGAGGGTCGCGGCGACGGCGCTCATGGTTTCGAGGATGCTCACGTCGAAGCCGATGCGCGCGGCGTCGAGGTGGAGCAGGCCGGTCGAGACGAAAAACAGCACGAGATACAGGAGCGTGAAGGCGTAGATACCGCGGATGGCGCGCTCGTCGACCGCGCGGCCCGCGAGCCTGACGGGGCGGACCGCCTCGGGGTGGGCCGTCGTGAACAGCTCCCGGCGGAGCGACTTCACGATGACGTACCAGCGGACGATTTTGACCGCGCCGCCGGTCGACCCGCCGGAGCCGCCGATGAACATCGCGAACAGCAGGCCGTACTGCGTCGGCGCGCTCCACGCGTTGAAGTCGATGCTGGCGTAGCCCGTCGTCGTGACGATGGAGACGACCTGAAACACCGACTGCCGGACCGCGGGCTCGACGTTGCCGATGATGGCCGTGCGGATGCCTTCGAGGTAGAGTTGGTCGTAGGTCTCGCCCGCGGGCGCGACGGACGTGAGCCCGTCGCCGAGGAACAGAACCCCCGCGAGGATGGCAGAGATGACGCCGATGACGCCGAGGTAGGACTTGAACTCGGTGTCGCGGAACAGCCGCTTCGGGTCGCCCGTGAGGACGTGCCAAAACAGCGCGAAGTTGGTCCCGGCGGCGACCATGAAGGGGACGATGACCCACTGCGCGGCCGCCGAAAACGCCTCGATGCTGCGGGCCTCCGGCGAGAACCCGCCGGTCGGCATCGTCGTCAGCCCGTGGGCGATGGCGTTGTACACGCCCATGTTCGGGGCGTGACCGGTGACGTTGAGTCCGTAGAGGAGGACGATTTCGAGGACGGTGAGACCGAGGTACGCGCCCCAGAGCGCGCGGGCCGTCTCGGCGATGCGCGGGGTGAGCTTCTCGATGCCGGGGCCGGGCGCTTCGGCGTCCATCAACTGTGCGCCCCCGACGGAGAGTTCTGGGAGGATGGCGACCGCGAGGACGACGATACCCATCCCGCCGAGCCACTGGGTGAGCTGTCGCCACATCATGATGCCGCGGGTGTGCGAGTCGAACGAGATGTCGCCGAGCACCGTCGCTCCGGTCGTTGTGAAGCCGCTCATCGTCTCGAACAGCGCGTTCGCCGGGTTACCGAGGGTCGACTCCGGGTGGACGGGCGACGCGAGGAGGGGGATGCCGTGGGCCTCGATGAGAAACGGTATCGCGCCGACTATCGTGACCGCCAACCACGTCACCGCGACCATCAGGAACCCCTCGCGGGCACCGATGTCCGGCTCGTCGGCGAGCCGTTCGAGCCCCGTGCCGACGAGGACCGTGACGGCCATCGTGACGACGAACGGGAGCACCGACTCGCCGTAGTACAGCGCGACCACGAGCGGGAAACAAAGAGGGACCGCGAGATACTTCAGGACGGTCCCCACGAGACGCAGGCTGGCTCTGTAATCGACCCGCAATTTCATCCGTGGACTAACGTACCGAGCGCCGGGTTCTTCCGTGTTCGGGTTCGCGCCGGATGCGGCGTCGTACCGCGGCGGGGCCGTTAGGACGACCGTCCGGCGACGGGCCGACTCACAGATTCGGGGCCACGTCGTCGATGACGCAGCTATCGACGAAGACGACGACGTGGTCGCCGGGTTCGATGACGGTGTCGCCGCGGGGGGTGATGAACTCCCGGCGGCGGGTTATCGCGCCGATGACGACGCCCTCGGGGAGCGTGGCGACCGACTCGCGAATCGGCTTGCCCGCGAGGACGCTCTCGGCGTCGACTTCGATTTCCAGCACCTCGGCCTTGTTCGATTCGATGAGCGCGACGTTCTCCGCGCCGCCCTCGCGGGTAAAGCGGGTTATCTCTTCTGCGACGACCTCGCGGGGGCTGACGCCCACGTCGACGCCGACGGCCTCGAACAGCTCCACGTACGGCGTCGTGTCGATGACGGCGACGGTGCGTTCGACGCCGAGTCGGGCGGCGAGAAGCGACACGAGCAGGTTCTTCTCGTCGGAGTCGAGCGCCGCCACGAGCAGGTCGGCGTCGCCGATGTACTCGCGTTCGAGGAAGTCCACGTCGGTCGCGTCGCTCTCCATGACGATGGTTCCGGGGAGCATCTCCGCGAGGTCGCGGGCGCGCTCCGCGTCGTGCTCGATGAGTCTGGGCTTGAAGCCGCGCTCTTCGAGCAGGCGGGCGACGTGGTAGCCGATTTCGCTGCCGCCGACGATGACGACCTCCTCCGCGGTGCCCGGCGGTTCGTCCGGCGAGACGGAGCTTGCGAACCCCTGGACGCTCTTGGGGCTGCCGATGACGACGACGCGGTCGCCCGGCCCGATGACGGAGTCGCCGCGGGGAATCGTCACCTCGCCGTCGCGGAGGATGGCCGCGAACGTCAGCGAGTCGAAGCGGTCGGCCTCGCTCACGGTCTGGTTGGCGACGGGGCTCTCCTCGTCGACTTCGAACTCCGCCATCTGGACCTGCCCGCCCGCGAAGGGGTCGACGTCGCGGGCGGCGGGGAGGCCGACGACGCGGACGATGGACTCCGCGGCGAGCAGGTTCGTACAGACCATGAAGTCGATGCCGAACGCCTTCTCGGAGCGCTGCCACGTCCGGAGGTACTCCGTGTTCTTGACGCGGGCGATGGTGAAGGCGTCCGAGATGGCCTTGGCGGTCGCGCAGGCGACGATGTTCGTCTCGTCGTCGTCGGTCGAGGCGATGACCATGTCGGCGCGCTCCACGTCGGCCTCTTCGAGCGTGTCCACGGACGTGCCGTCGCCGTGGAGCGCGAGCACGTCGAGCGAGTAGTTCAGTTCGTCGACGCGCTCGGGGTCGCAGTCGATGACGACGACCTCGTGGGTCTCGTCGAGGTCGGCCGCGATGGACGACCCGACCTGCCCGGCACCGATGATTATCACGCGCACCAGAGACCAGCCCCTGTCATACCCCTGTGTTGGTCAGCGGGCGCGTATGTGCATTTCCCTTCTCGAATCCCCGGCACACCGTCGCTCACGGCCCCGGTTTCGAGTGTACCGTTAGTTCCACGCGCCGCGGTCGCCCCTCGATGTCGGCGACGATGCGCTCGACGATTCGCTCCGCCTCCTTCTGGAGCACCGGTCGGAGCCTGTCGATGACCCACCCGAGCGAGACGAACCGCGGGAGGTCGATATCGCCCGCGGAGACGCTGTCGGGGTCGTACTCGACCTCGAAGAAGACGCGGCAGGCGGCGTCGGCGTCCGACGGGGCCTCGGCCGGCAGGTCGTCGAGCTCCTCGACTCGCCAGCGGCCGACGGCGTGTACGTCCTTGGTGATGGTCCAGTCGATTCGCGTCGGCGGGGTGACGTCCGTCACCTTCGACTCGGCGGTGTAGGTGAGCTTCCACCACGAAAAGTACAGGGCGTACCGCGTCCCCGGCGACCCGTCGCCCGACTGCCGCACGTCACGCAGGTGCTTCGAGTAGTCGGCGTACCGCGGGAAGTCCACGAGGAACTCGTATATCTCCTCGGGCGGCAGGTAGACGACGGTGCTGACGGCTATCTCGTCCACGGGCGTCGAATGGGGTCGGCGGGACCAAAGCCTTGTGGGCGGCGTCGACCCCGTCAGCGGAGCCGAATGGGCATCGCAATCGCAACCTATAATCGGTCGGTGGGCCGACATAGAGCCGAATGGTGGGGGGGACGCTTCGGGACATCAGAGCCGAGATTCGGTCTCTGGCGCGTCCCGACGGCGACTACGCAGTCGTGTGCGGCCGCACGGGGTCTGAGCCTGCGGCCGCAACGGGCCGGCGGTTTCCGGACCGGCGCGCCGCCGGGGAGGCCGCGGAACTGACGCGGGACTACCGGGCGGCGCTCCGGCGATACGACCCGAACATCCCGTACGACGACCCGCTCGTCTACGAGGTGGCCGAGGGACTCCCGCGGGCGGCCACCGAGGCGTCGGCGGACGAGTACGCCCGCTACAGCGCCTTTTGCCACGACACCGCTGGCGCGCTGTTCGAGGCGCTGTCGGAACTCGGTTACAGAGAGGCCGAGACCGCCGCGATGGAGACGTACCTCACGCTGGCCGAGGTCGTCGACGACCACGACGACTTCTGTCTGACGTTGGTGTGGAGCCTGATGAGCGAACTGGACGTTCGCCTCTCGGCGGCCGAGCGGCGGGCGGCTGTCGAGGCGGCCGCGGACCTGTTTTCTCCGACCGCGACGCCGAACCCCGTGGACGCGACGCTTCGACACCTCGAAGCCGTCGGCTTCGTCGAGGGCTACTCAGTGCGGCCGATTCCCGACGCCGAGGCGGACGGCGCGCGCGATGTCGACGCCGGACCCGACGCTCGGGCCGACACCCGAACGGACGCCCGGACCGACGGGGACGACAGCGCTCGGACGTGGGAACTCACTTTCGGCGACTACGCGCTCGCGGAGCGCACCGGCCGGATTCCGACGCTTCCGATCGCCGTGGCTCTCCTCCGCCGGACGCCGGAGCGAACCGTTCGATTTCTCGACGGCGAGGCGCTCTCGGACGGCCGCTGGCGGCTCCGGCTCCGCATGTCGCCGAAAGGCGACGGCGGGCGAGACCCCGGTTCCGCGGGCCTCGTCAGCGTCGAGGCGGTCGAGAACCGCTGGCTCAACGACACGGGCGCGTCGCTGGGGCGGTAGCCCGTCCCGTCCCGCCGCACCCGCACGCCGCGAGATTCGGCAGACTTCGGCGACACCCGCACGGTTTTACTCGCCGCTGAGCTATCGCACGACATGACCGAGACCGCTCCACGAGACGCGCTCGTCGTCGGCGGCGGCGTCGCCGGCCTCACCGCCGCGACGTTCCTCGCGCGCGCCGACCTCGACACCCTCGTCGTCAACGACGACGAGCCGATCGTTCGCCGGAACGCCCACCTCGAAAACGTCCCCGGCTTCCCGGCGGGCGTCAACAGCCGGCTGTTCACCGACTTGCTCTCCGAACAGGCCGACCGCAGCGGCGCGGCCCGACTGGCGGGCCGCGTGACCGACCTCGACGTGCTCGGCGACGACGAGGACCCGCTGTTCCGCGCGACCGTCGAGACCGACGACGGCGAAGAGACCGTCGAGACGTCGCGGGTCGTCGCCGCGTCGTGGTCCGACGCGTCGTACCTCGAAGACACGGGCGTCGACCTCCGCGCCGCGGGATCGAAGACCTACGTCGGCGTGGACGACCTCGGACGGACGGCGGTCCCCGGCGTCTACGCCGCGGGCCGACTGACCGAGATTTACCACCAGGCGGTCGTCGCCGCCGGCGACGCCGCGGAGACGGCCATCACGCTGGTCCACGACTCGGGGGCGGCCTTTTACAACGACTGGGTCGCGCCGACCGGCTACTTCACCGACCGCGGCCGCGAGGTGCCGCCGGCCTGCGAGGAGATCGACGCCGACGAGCGCGACCGCCGCGAGCGCGAGTCCCGCGAGGTCATGCGCGAGTTCTTCGCCGAGCCGCACGACGAACCCCAGCGCACCCACCCGAGCCTCGTCGACGACGAACTCGGGCGACTCGACGAGTAACCGAACCAGCCACGCCGCGGGCGGACCGTCCGCCGGTCCCGCGTTCGCCCGCGGACGCGAATCCTTTTAGCGGGTAGCGGGCGCAGAGACGAGTGAATGCTCGAAGGTGTGAACGTCGCGCTCGGGGTGACGGGAAGTATCGCGGCCGTGAAAGTCGTCGAACTGGCGCACGAACTCCGCCGCCGGGGCGCGTCGGTCCGCGCGGTGATGACCGACGCGTCGACCGGTATCATCCACCCGTGGGCGGTCGAGTTCGCCACCGACGACGACGTCGTGACCGAGATTACCGGCCGCGTCGAACACGTCGAGCTCTGCGGCCGCGACGGCTGGGCCGACGTGTTCCTCGTCGCGCCCGCGACCGCCAACACGGTCGGCAAGATAGCCGCCGCCGTCGACGACTCCCCCGTGACGACGACCGCGACCACCGCCCTCGGCGCGGGCGTCCCGGTCGTCGTCGCGCCCGCGATGCACGAGCCCATGTACGACCACCCCGGCGTCCTCGACGCCATCGAGCGGGTGCGGTCGTGGGGCGTCGAGTTCGTCGACCCGCGCATCGAGGAGGGGAAGGCGAAACTCGCCACCGAGGAGGCCATCGTCACCGGCGTAGCGAAGGCGACGACCGAACAGCCCCTCGCCGGGAAATCCGTCGTCGTCACCGCCGGCGCGACGACGGAGTCCATCGACCCAATCCGCACCCTCTCGAACCGCGCCTCCGGTCGCACGGGCCGCGCCGTCGCCCGCGCGCTCGCCATCCGCGGCGCGGACGTGACGCTCGTCCACGACGGCGACGACGTCCACTACGCCGACGTGCTCGCCGTCGAGTCGGCCGCCGAGATGCTGGACGCCGTCGAGGCCGCGGTCGACGCCGACGCCGACGCGCTCGTCTCCGCGGCCGCCATCTCCGATTTCACCGTCGAGGCGGCCGACGAGAAGATTCGCTCCGGCGAGGCGCGCACGCTCGACCTCGAACCCGCGCCGAAGCTCATCGACGCCGTCCGTGAGACACATCCGGACCTCCCAATCGTCGGCTTCAAGGCCGAGACGACCGGCGACGACGAGGCGATGGTCGGCGAGGCCCGCCGCATCATGGACCGCGTCGGCCTCGCGTTCGTCGTCGCCAACGACGCCTCCGTGATGGGCGCGGACGAGACCCGCGCGCTCGTCGTCCGCGCCGACGAGACGAGCGAGTACGTCGGGTCGAAAGACGGACTCGGCGCGCGCGTGGCTGCCGAACTGGCGGGCGAGTTCGAAAAATAGGGCCGCGATGGGTCGTCAGTCGTCGCCGTTCGCGGCGTCCGAACCGTCGGCGTCGCCCGGCGCGGCGTCCTGTCTGGGCCACGTGACCCCGTCGAGGAACGGGACGCCCATGCGCTGGGCGGCCTGCGAGATCATGTGCGCGCCCGTCGGCGCGGTGAGGAACAGGAACAACACCGTGACGAGCGCCATCAGTCCGTCGCCGTTGGGCAGGTAGTACACCGTCGCGGCGAGCGCGATGGAGGCCGCCCCCAGCGTGGTCGCCTTCGAGGTGGCGTGCATCCGGTTGTAGACGTTGGGGAACCGGAGCAGGCCGATGGTCCCGACGAGGAGGAAGAAGCTCCCCACGACCGTCAGGAGGATGACGAGCGCCGCGCGAACGGGACCGGCCGTCGCGGCGGCCGCGGTCTCTGCGGCGGTCATTCGATGATGTCCCCCTCCGTGACGTACCGAGCCACGGTAATCGTGCTGATGAAGCCGATGATGGCGAGCACGAGGCTCACGCCGACGAAGTAGCCCTGTTGGCTCCAGATGGCGTACAGCGCCGCGATGGCGACGACGTTCGTCCCGATGGTGTCGAGCGCGACGACCCGGTCGGGCACCGTCGGCCCGCGGATGACGCGGTAGCTCACGAGGAGCGTCAGCCCCGCGGCGAGCGCGAGGCCGGCGAACAGCACCGAGTCCATCCACGCGAGGTACGCGGGCTCAGCCATGTTGCTCACCTCCCGGCGCGGCGGCGGGCGCGTCGCCGCCGTCCGCGGGGCGAACCCCGGCCTGCGGCGCAGGGTCGCCCGGTTTCAGTTCCTCGTCGAAGATGACGAGCGCGTAGTCCTCCCAGCGGCGGATGGGTTCGAGGATGCCGCCGGGGTCGCTCCCGTCGATGCTGTGCACGTACAGCGAGTTGGTTTCGTCGTCGTAATCCATGGTCAGCGTCCCCGGAGTGAGGGTGATACTGTTCGCGATGGTCGTGATGGCGAGCGGCGTCCGCACGCGGAGCGGCACCTCGACCACGGCGGGGTCGATGGGCATCGACGGCGACAGCGTCCGCACCGCCACGTCGACGTTGGCCGTGAGGAGTTCCCAGAGGAACGTCGCGAGGTACAGCGCCGCGTAGGGCGCGACGCGGAGGCTCCGCGCGATGGGCGCTTCGTCGCCGTAGAACCGCCGGAAGAAGAAGGCGATGCCCATCCCGACGCCGAGGCCGATGATGAACTCCTCCAGCAGGCGCTGGGGCGTCAGTTCGACGCCGCGGACGAACAGCCAGAGGACGGCCATGACGACCCCCGAAACCGGCCAGCGGCGGCTCATCAGTGGCCACCTCCGCCGGATTCGAGACCGACGCCCGGACCGTGCATGACGGCGTCGACGTAGCCGTTCGTGTCGAGGGCGGCGTGGGCCGCGGCGTCCGCGGCACCGAACAGCGCCTCGAAGCCGATACCGAAGCCGATGGCGGCGACGGCGAGCGCGACGACGACCGTCACCTGCGCGGTGAGTTCGAGCCGTTCGAGGCCGTCGTCACCGCCGTCGGTCATCGCCACGTCGCCCGCCCCGACGGCCCAGCGCTCGGGGAGCGCGGCGTCGACGAGGTCGCTCGGGCGACCCCAGAACACCGCGTTCCACGCGCGGGTGTAGTAGGCGATGGTCAAGATAGCGCCGGCGAGCGCGACGGCGAGCGCGAGTCCCGCGCCGGCCGCGCCCGCGGCGAACGCCTCCGCGGCCGCTTGGAAGACGAGGTACTTCCCGAAGAAGCCCGACAGCGGCGGGACGCCGATGAGCGTCAGCGCGCCGAGGAGGAAGCCGGCGGCGAGCACGGGCGCTCTGTCGGCGAGGCCGCCGAGGTCGGAGAGGCGGTCGCTGCCGACGACGTCCTTGAGCGTGCCGCTCGCGAGGAACAGCAGGCTCTTGGCGATTCCGTGGTTGAACGCGTAGACCAGCGCGGCGGTCACGCCGAGCGCCCGAACCGCCTCGGACGGCGCGGTCGCGGCCACCGCCAGCGGGAGGACGATAAAGCCCACCTGACTGATAGAGGAGTACGCGAGGATGCCGTCCACGTCGTCGCGGCCGACCGCGCCGATGCCGCCGAGGACGATGCTGACCGCGGCCATGACGAACATGACCGGGCCGAAGAAGCCGAGGAACGAGTCACCGGTGATGCCGAGGAAGGTGAGGTCGATGGACGCCGCGGCGAAGACGGTGAAGTAGAGCCGGACGATGGCGTAGACGCCGACCTTCTTCACGACGCCGGCGAGCATCGCGGTCACCGGCGACGGCGCGGCGCGGTAGGCCGCGGGCACCCAGAACTGGAAGGGCGCGAGGCCGGCCTTCAGCGCGAACACCGAGAACAGCACCGCCGACAGGCCGAGCGTCGGCAGGAGTTCGATGTCGTAGGCGGCCGGTTCGGCCAGTCGCCGGGCGATGTCGGCCATGTTGAGCGTCCCGGTCGTGCTGTAGAGACCGCCGATGGCGACGAGCATCACCGCGCTCCCGATGAGGTTGAGCACGACGTAGTTGAGCGCCGCGCGGGTGTGCTCGCGGCCGGAGTAAAACAGCACGAGGATGTAGCTCGACATGAGCATCACCTCGAACCAGACGAACAGGTTGAACACGTCGCCGGTGAGGAACGAGCCGGTGACGCCGACCACCATGAAGTGGAACAGCGTGTGGTAGCTGAGGCGCTGGCCGAACGAGCCGACCGACGCGACGGAGTACCCGAGCGCCAGGAGCGACACGAAGCCGGTGAGCGCCAGCATGAACACCGACAGGGCGTCGGCGACGAGCGTGATGCCGAACGGCGCGGCCCAGTTCGAGACCTGATAGACGAGCGTGGTCGACTCGCCGCCGAGCGGCAGGACCACGGCGTCGAACAGGGCGGCGACGGCGACGAGGTAGGCGACGCCGCCGAGCAGGCTGACCGTCCGTTGGAGTATGTCGCTCGGGCGCGTGAGCAGCGTCAGAATCGCCGTCACGAGCGCCACGAGGAGCGGTGCGATGACGACCGCGCTCATCTGCTCCCTCCGAGTTCGTACATGTCGATTGTGCCGTGTTCCTCGTACACCCGGTAGGTCAGGACGAGCGCGAGCGCCGTCGTCCCGAAGCCGATGACGATGGCGGTGAGGACGAGCGCCTGCACGATGGGGTCCGAGGGTGCCGGACCGCTCGCGCCGTGGCCCGAGAGGATGGGCGCGAGTCCGTCGAACCCACCCATGGTGACGAGGTAGACGTTGGCCGATTGGCTGATGATGCTGATACCCCAGACGACGCGAACCACGTCGCGTCGGAGCACGAGGTACGTGCCGATGCTGAACAGGACGCCGAGCGTGGCGGCGAGGAAGAACTGGGTCATTCGTTACCGACCTCCGCGACGATGGTGAGCAGGCCGCCGACGACGGCGAAGAAGACGCCGAGGTCGAAGGCGAACGCGCTCGCGACTTCGAGTTCGCCGTAGACGGGCAGGTGCTCCACGAAGAGCACGCCCTGCGTCAGGAACGGCGCGCCGAACGCGAGCGGGGCGAGGCTGGACGCCACGGCGATTGCGAGGCCGAGCGAGGCCATCCAGCGGTAGGTCTCGACGAGTCGGTGTCGCTCCGAGCCGTCGGGTTTGATGGCGAGCACCTCCCGCTGGATGAACTCCAGCCCGAAGATGATGTAGACGAGCGCGAACGCGGCCGCCGCGAGGACGGCCCCGATGAAGCCGCCGCCGGGGAGGTTGTGCCCGCGGAACAACAGCGCGATAGCCGTCACCAGGATGATGGGGACGACGATGCGCGCGACGGTCCGCGAGATGACGGTCGTCCGACCGGACGAGCCGTTCACTGGCCTTCACCCCGCGTCCGCATGCGAATCAGCGTCAGGATGGCGAGCGACGCCATCACGACGACCGAAATCTCGCCCATGGTGTCGAACCCGCGGAAGTCGACGAGGATGACGTTGACGATGTTCGACCCGCCGCCGTAGTCCGCGAAAAAGGGCCCGTGTTCCGCCGGGACGCCCGCGCGGTTCACGAAGAACTCCTGTAACAGCGGATCGGGCGACGCGTCCGTCGAGAGCAGGACGGTGAGGAACACCGTCCCGCCGACGGCGAGCGACAGCAGGCCGTCGCGGACGGAGACGAGTCGGTCCGGCGCGTCGCCGTAGAACGCCGGCAGGCGGTCCAAGACGAGCAGGAAGATGACCAACACGAGCGTCTCGACGACCAGCTGGGTCAACGCGAGGTCGGGCGCGTCCGCGAGGATGTAGAAGATTGCGACCATGAAGCCGACGATAGACAGCGTCAGGACGCCCGCCACGTGCGACGGCGCGACGTCGACCGCAAAGGCGGCGACGAGCGCGACGAGGAGCACGAGCACGATGGGAATCGAGACGCTGAGCCCGTCGACCGCGGGCATCGAGACTCCGGCGACCGCGTAGCCGCCGAGCGCGAGCGCGACGAAGCCGAAGAGGCCCCACGTCGCGTAGGTGCGCAGGAGGCCGGTCTGAATCTTCGGCGTGACGGCGACGCTCGTCGTCGTCAGTCCCTCGACGAAGTTGTCGTACCACCAGTTCGCGCGGACGGGGCCGCGCAGCGCCGCGTTGATGGCGTCGTGGATGCGGTCGTAGAACGGGAAGGCGGCCGCGCCGACGACGATGGTGATGATACTCATAATCACGTACGGGGTCAGTTCGGTCGGGAAGTGGACCGAAAAGGAGTGCGCCTCGCCGGGGACGACGCTCCCGTACACGTCGCCGACGAGCCCCTCGATGAAGAGGTTCGGCTGGGCGGAGATGGCGAGGACGAGCGCGCCGAGAATCGCCGGCGGGACGAGCATCGCCACCGGCGGGCGGTGGACGTGGCCCAGTCCGTCGGGTTCGTCGCCGAAGAACAGCGAGGCGAACTTGATGGAGTAGAGGAACGTGAAGACGCTCCCGAACACCGCGACGACCGGGAAGACCCACGCGACGCCGCCCATGTGCTCGGCGGCGTAGTACGTCGATTCGAACAGCAGCTCCTTCGAGTAGAAGCCGTTGAACGGCGGGAAGCCGGCCATCGACAGCGACGCGACGACCGCGATGACGGCCGTCACGGGCAGGTGTTTCCGGAGCCCGCCGAGGCGCTCGATGTTCCGCGTGCCGGCCTCGTGGGCGATGATGCCCGCGACCATGAACAGCGCGGCCTTGAAGCTCGCGTGGTTCAGGATGTGGAACGCGCCGGCCTCAGCGCCGTAGCTGTTGGCGAAGCCGAAGCCGGCGATGATGAGGCCGAGGTGCGAGGCCGTCGAGTACGCGAGCAGCTCCTTGATGTCGGTCGCGCTCACCGCGAGCATGGCCGCGACGGTCATCGTCAGCAGGCCGAGCACGGCGAAGACGAGCGTCCACTCGCCGAGCACCGCCGCGTCCTCGGGGAGGAAAAGCGGGCGGAATCGGCCGACGAGGTAGACGCCGGCTTTGACCATCGTCGCGGAGTGGAGGAACGCCGAGACCGGCGTCGGAGCCTCCATCGCGTTGGGAAGCCACACGTGGAACGGGACCTGCGCGGACTTCGTCGCCGCGCCGAGGCCGACGAGGACGAGCACGGGGACGAGCAGACCGGAGGCCGTCAGGACCTCGCGAATCGCGTCCGCGTGTTCGACCAAAAGCGGGATGCTGTAGGTCGTCCCCTCGATGGCCGCCGTCTGGCCGGACGCCCAGACGAGAAGCAGGAAGCCGACCAGCATGAACAGGCCGCCGGAGACGGTGATGAGCATCGACTTCCGGGCGGCGTACTGGGAGGCCTCCTCGCCGGTGTAGTGGCCGATGAGGATGAACGACGAGAGGCTCGTCAGCTCCCAGAAGACGAACAGGGCGACGAGGTCGCCCGCGAGGGCGACGCCGAGCATCGAGCCCATGAACGCCAACAGGGTCGCGTAGTATTTCGCCTGGCCCGGTTCGCCGTGCATGTATCCTCCGGAGTACGTGAGGATGAGCACGCCGACGCCGCTGGCGAGGAAGGCGATGAGAAGCGCCAACCCGTCTACGTGAAACGCCAGCGAGATTCCGAGCGAGGGAATCCAGTCGAACGGCACGGTTCCGTGCGCCCCCGCGAGATACTGGTCCGTCACGAGGCCGAGCGTGACCAGCGCGACGGCGGCCGCGAAGTACGCCGTGCGCTCTCCCAAGAGCCGGTAGACTACCGGGGTGAACGCCGCGGCGAGAAACGGCAAGAAGACGACCGCGAGGACGACTTCCGGTGTGGGTTGCACGGGGGAAATTGCGGGAAGCGCCGACTTAGGTGTTGTCAAACCCGTTGGTTGTCCGGCGTCGAAACGGGACGGTCGGTCGGTTTATTCGGCGATTTATCAACTTCATGATTTTCTCACGAGGGCGAAATTTATATTCTCGGACGACGATAGTACGTCTTAGAGCACAGTCAGCCCTTCGAGAATATTCGTCGCGCCGGCGGGATTCGTCCGCGCGGCCCGACCGGCGCTGTGCTCACGCGTCGCGGCGCTCGTCTCACCGACGAGCGCACGCGACTCCACCGCGTCGTCCGCGAGGGGGGCGGTCCCGCCGTCAGCCGTCTTCGTCCGCACGCGAGGTGTCCACTCAGAGATACAATTGTCATAGTTTCTGGAGTCCCCGGTTCGGCCCTCTCTCACCCCGCTGGCCCGCCCTGAAAGCGGTCACCGCCTCGGGGGCACAACTACTTTATACGCGGGTTCGGAGGCTTTCATCAGAGATGGACGGACGTGCGTCGAGCGACGAACTCCTGGACATACTCGGAGACACCGAGTCCCGGGCACTGCTCGTGGCGCTCCGCCGCGAGTCCCGCACCGCCAAGGAGCTCGGTGAGACGCTCGACCTCTCGCTTCCGACCGTGTACCGACGGCTCGACCGGCTGTGCGAGTGCGGTCTCGTCAGTTCGACGACCGAGGTCCGCGACGACGGCACGCATCGCCGCCGCTACGACTGCGACTTCGACGAGACGGTCGTCTCGCTCTCGGTCGAGGGGTTCCGGGCCGAGGTCCGCTTGACTCCCACGGTATCGAGCGAGCGAACCGAACCCGGAGCCGACTGACAGCCGACCGTCAGCCGACGTCTGCGCCCGTCCTTGTCACGTCCTTCGCAGCCCCGCGATCTTCGCTTCGCTGTCGTGTCTCGCTCTCCGAATCGGATGAGAAACGGCGCCTCGTCCGGGCTGAGAGCCGGTTTTTCAGCGAGCGAAACTACACCTCTACATTTATAGCAACAACTGACAATCTGAGATTCATGATACGTCCAGGCGCGCGCTCCGGGCAGGGAGACGCGCAGCGTCAGGGCAGGGGGGGAAACGAATGATAATCGACCCGTCACGGATGGCATCCGTCAACGGACCGGGACCCGACAGCGAGGTCGCGATGGACGCGCTCCGGGGGACTGCGAAGGGGGCAGTCTCGCTGGTCGCCGTCTACGGTGCGACGGCGTTCGACCTGTTTCACGTCGGTGAGACGGTCCGTGAGGACTTCAAAAGCCGCGAGGAACTCGTGGCGCATCTGAGTTCGCTCGCCGAGGAGACTCGGCGCGAGTTCATGGAACGCGGGCTGTTTTCCGGGCTGAGTCCGGTCCAGAACAGCGTCGAGTACCGCTTCGAGGAGCGCGACGGCTACGGCGTGTTGCAGGTCTACTGCGGCGGCCGCGGCATGCTGCTTTTCGTCGACCCCGACGAGAGCGTCGAGCCGCTCGTGAAGACCGCGTCACAGCTTCTCGGCGGGATGTAACCGCCTCTCCGGAGCGTCGCGCTCCGGGTCGAGAATCGGCGCCGGACCGAGAGCGGCCGCGCTCGTCGGCGTCTCCTCCACGAGAGGAGATACCGTACGGCGTGGGTCGGCGTGTCCGAGAGCCTTCGAACCGCCACATTTTATGCCTAACCGGGGAAACGAGCGCCATGGACCAGTTGCGGCAGTCCCTTCTCGACGCGCCGATCATCGAAAAAGGAGACTACGAGTACTTCGTTCATCCCATCAGCGACGGCGTTCCGATGCTGAAGCCGGGACTCCTCCGCGAGATCGTCATCAAGATCATCCGCAAGGCGAACCTCGAAAACGTCGACAAAATCGTCACGCCGGCGGCGATGGGCATCCACATCTCGACGGCCGTCTCGTTGATGACGGACATCCCGCTCGTCGTCATCCGCAAGCGCGAGTACGGCCTCGACGGCGAGGTGTCGCTCCACCAGCAGACGGGCTACTCCGAGGGCGACATGTTCATCAACGACGTCAACGAGGGCGACCGCGTCCTCGTCCTCGACGACGTGCTCTCGACCGGCGGCACGATGAAGGCCGTCCTCGACGCGCTCGACCACATCGGCGCGGACGTCGTCGACACCGTCGCAATCATCAAGAAGGCCGGCCCGAACGAGCTCGACGACTCGGACCACCACGTCAAGACGCTCATCAACGTGACCGTCGAAGACGGCGAAGTCGTCATCGTCGACGAGCACGGCGACGACTGACCCGACACCGACGCGGCCGCGACGCCTCACTGTCGCGCCGTCTTCCCCCGCGGATTTCCGCCTCCGCGGGGCCTTTTTGTGGCCGGGCCGTACTCGGGAGCGATGACATCGGCGCTTTTCATCGTCAGCGAAGACGGCTACTGGGGCGAAGAGTGCATCGAGCCGCTTACGACTCTGACCGACGCCGGCGTGGACGTGACCGTTGCGACGCCGACCGGCGCGCCGCCGGTCGTCGACGAGCGCTCTGTCGACCCCGACGAGGTCGGCGAGGAACTCGCAGAGCGCGTCGTCGAGGTCCACGAGAACGACGAGCGACTGCAGAATCCCGACCCGATTGCGCGGGTCGACGCCGACGAGTACGACGCCGTGGTGTTCCCCGGCGGCCACGGGACCGCGTGGGACGTCAATCAGGACCGACACGCTCGGCAGGCGCTCCTGCAGGCGGTCGCCGGTGACGACTCGAAGGCGCTCGTCGTCTGCCACGCCGTCGGCATCCTCGGGTTCACCCGCGAGGCCGACGGCTCGTTCCTCGTCGAGGGCCGCGAGGTCACCGGCTTCCCCAACGAGTGGGAGGAGGGCATCGTCGACGACGACGACATGATGCCCGACGGTCGGAAGCTCCCGTACTGGGTCGAAGACGAGGTGAAGGCCGCCGGCGGCGTCTGGGACGCCGAACTCGACAGCGACACGAGCGTCACCGTCGACGGCGACCTCATCACCGCGCGCGGCCCCGGCTCGTCGGCCGCGGCGGCCCAGACGCTGTTGGACGAGTTAGACGCGAACTAGTCGGTTCCGTCCGGGCGGCACCGCCCGTCGCGGGAGAACGTTTTTTCGTCGGTCGGTCGTCGGAACTGCTGTGGAACTCGCAGCGCTCTCACTCGAACCCGGCGAACGGTTGAGCGGGTCAGAACTCGACTCGCGGTTCGACCGCGGAATGACGGGACGAGGCATCGAAATCTGTTACGACGACGACGACCAGCGGTATCTCCGCCTCTTTTCGAGCGATACCGGACCGTACGGTGACGACGTGACCGGCGGCGAGTTCACGTACATCGGAGAGGGACGGACCGGTGACCAGACGCTCACCGGCGGAAACAAGTTTCTGGCGCGGGCGAAACGCCACCCGTTACCGATATTCTTCTTCCATCGGGAGTCGGGGGAGGCCGACTGGGAATATCAGGGACAGGTCGAAGTCGTCGAGTACGCGTGCGGCCCGTTCGAAGGCGACGACAGGGACGTCTATCGGTTCGTGCTCCGCCGCCGTCACGAAACGCGGGAGCGGGTCGACGACGAGGAAGCCGCCGCGGACCTCGCGCCCGCGGAACGCACCGAGACGACGCGGAGCCGAATCATTCGGAACACGGCGCTCGCAACCGAGTTGAAGGCGCGGTACTCCAACACGTGCCAGGTCTGTGGAGAGCGCCGTCGCCGGGGTGTTCACGACGGATACGCCGAGGCGCATCATCTCAAACCGCTCGGGCGACCCCACGACGGCCCGGACGTCGAGGCGAACATTCTCGTCCTCTGTCCCGACCACCACGCGGATTTCGACTACGGAATGATAGCGGTCGACCCCGAGACGAACACCATCTCCCATGCGTACGAACGCGAGTTAGACGGAACCTCGCTTTCAGTCCGTGAGGACCACGACCTCGGTTCCGCGTTTCTCGACTACCACAACCGAACCATCGCGTCGTTTTGACCCCGCTCGCTACTCGATTTTGAACACGGCCTCTTCGATGCTTTCGCTTCGGCACTCCGGACACCGCGAGGGGTAGTTCACGGGGTCGTCGAAGGCGGTGAAGCCGCAGTGGTTGCACTCCGGCGGCGCGACGAGGAACTGCTCGCCGTCCTCACCGTGAACCGTTTGGGCGACGTGCTGGAGGTGGCCGTACACCGACGACACCGAGACGCCGACGCTCGCCGAGAGTTCGGAGGCCGTCGCGGGGTCGTCGCGGAGGGCGTCGGCGATGCGCTGGCGGGCCGTCGTGTCGGACTCCCGGGCTGTCATATCGCTGGGTTGGGAGTCGAAGGGAAAATCCCTTGCGCCGTCTCCCGCCGAGAAATGTCAGCAAGATAGAGCGGATGCAAAAAGGCCTTGTCCACGTGGCGGGATTTGAGGATATGAAGGCAGTCGTCCTTGCCGGTGGGTACGCGACGCGTCTGTGGCCGATTACCAAACACCGCCCCAAGATGTTCTTACCCGTCGGTGACCAGACGGTCATCGACACCATCTTTGAAGACCTGGAGGCCGACGACCGGGTCTCGGAGGTGTTCGTGAGCACGAACGAGCGCTTCGCCGGCGCGTTCGAGGAGTACATCGACGAGTCGCCGTTCGAAAAGCCGACGCTGTCGGTCGAAGACACGAGCGAAGAAGACGAGAAGTTCGGCGTCGTGGGTGCGCTCGCCCAACTCATCGACCGCGAGGAGGTCGACGAGGACCTCGTCGTCATCGCGGGCGACAACCTCATCAGCTTCGACGTGGGCGACTTCGTGGACTTCTTCTACGAGAAGAACGCGCCGTGTCTCGCCGCCTACGACGTGGGCGACAAAGAGCTCGCGAAGGCCTACGGCCTCGTCGAACTCGACGGCGACCGCGTCATCAACTTCCAGGAGAAGCCCGAAGACCCCAAGAGCACGCTCGTCTCCATCGCCTGCTACGCCATCCCGGCGGGCGACCTCCCCAAGTTCGACGAGTATCTCTCCGGCGACAACAACCCCGACGAGCCCGGCTGGTTCATGCAGTGGCTCCAGCAGAACGGCGACCTGTTCGCCTACACGTTCGACGAGGCGTGGTTCGACATCGGCACGCCCCAGAGCTACCTCGACGCCGTGGCGTGGTATCTCGGCGGCGAGAACTACATCCACGAGTCGGCGACGCTCACGAACACCGAGGTCGGCACCAACGTCCACGTCATGGCCGACGCGGTGGTCGAAGACTCCGTCCTAGAGGACTCCGTGGTCTTCCCCGGCGCGGTCATCCGAAACGCGGAGCTCAAGAACTCCATCGTCGACGAGGAGACCCACATCGATAGCCTCGACCTCTCGAACGCCCTCATCGGGGCGCACTCGCGGTTGACGAACGAGCAGTAACGCCGACCCGCGGTTCGAGCCGCGGACGCGGGTTCTCATTTCTCAGCCGAGGTACGCGTCGGTGATGCGGAGCCGGCCGTGGGTCCCCTCCCACTCCGTCTCGTACTCCAGTTCGATGGGGCGGTCCATGTGCGGGCCGTCGGTGACGAGCGTCTCGAACTCGCCGCCCTCGCCGAGGATGTGGACGCCGTACCGCTCGTTGAGCGCCGCCAGTTCGTCGAGCGCGTCGGCGTCGAGCGTCCGGCCGAGCCACGACTCGTCGAGGCCGTGGGCCGCGACCTGAATGATCGTGATTTCGAAGCCCGCCGCGAGCATGGCGTCGCCGAGTTCGCGGGGGTCTTCCTGCCACAGCGGGGCGAACAGGTCGATTCCGAGGCGGTCGCACATCGCCTGAATCCGGTCGGTCTGGAACTCGCTTTCGATGGCCCCGGCGGTGACGCCCGCGAGGTCGATGTCGGACTGGAGCTCCGACAGCGCCGCTTCGAGCGGTTCGAGTTCGGCGTCGCCCTGCGCGCCGGAGTCGTCGGCGTCGGTCGCTTCGAGGTCGCCGGGATGGACCTCGACGAGTTCGATGCCGGTGCTCTCGGCGGCGAGCGCGGCGAGGTCGGTCGCCGGCACGTGGTACATGTACGAGTCGTCGCTGGGGTGGACGGTCAGGAGGCGGGTGACGTTCAACCCCTCTTCGAGCGCGCGGTAGAGCGCCCACGAGGAGTCCTTTCCGCCGGAAAAGAGGCTGACCCACTCGGCTGTCATGGAGGCGATAGCGCGTTGGGGGAGATAGGCGCTACGGTGTCGGCGTCGCGGGCGCGTTTCGCGCGGCTCGCATCACATGTATCCCAAATCGCGGAGCCGACCCATCAGGTCCTCTTTGTCCTGCGCGCGCCCCTCGCGTTCCGCGCTCGCGCCGAGGTCCTGCACCCACGCGGGGCGGTCGTCGGACTTCGCGGAGCCGGATTCGGTGCCGAGCGAGCGGTAGCCCTCGAAGTACTTCGGCGAGACGGGGAGGTCGGCGGGTTCGACGCCGTCGGGGAGGTCGTCGGACGTTTCGGGGACGTGTCCCGCGGGATAACCCTCGACCGAGTCGGGGACGATGTAGTTCCAGAACGCCGCCCACACGTCGGCCTCCTCGAACTGGAGGATGGAGTGGACGCGGTCGTGCGGCGGGTACTTCTCGGAGTCGTGGCGGGGGCTGAAGAACGTCTCGTCGGCGCGGGACTCCTGTTCGTCCCAGCGGACGCCGGAGAAGACGCCGTCGAAGCCGCGGTTCTCGATGGCGTCGTTGAGCGCGACGGTCTTCAACAGGTGGTTGCCCTCGAAGGAGTCGGCGTCGAGGACGACTGTCTCGCCCTCGTAGCCGAGGCGGGCGAGTTCGCGGCGGGTGCCGTCGCCGAGGTCCGCGAGGGGAATCTCGTCGCCGGGCGACGCGCCGAGGCGCGCGAACTCCTCGTTGCGGGCGACGACGAGGTCGAGGCCCCAGCGGTCGGCCCACTCGCGGACGAACGCCTCGGTCTCGTCGAAGTGCTCGAAGTGGTCGATGAAGACGACCGGCGGCACGGGGACACCCATGTCGGCGGCGACCTCGCGGACGACGGAGAGGACGAGCGTGGAGTCCTTCCCGCCGGTCCACATGACGGCCGGGCGCTCGTACTGTTCGAGGGCGGTCGCGGTCACCGCGGCCGCCTTTCCGAGTTTGTCCGCCAGCGTCGGGTAGTCCGCGGCGGTCTCCTCGCGGCCGTCGTCGTAGTCGACGTCGAGGTAGTCGGGGAACGTGTGAACCATACAACAGGAATCGCTCGCAGAGAATATCGCTGTTTCCGCTGTGGGACGGTCGCAGTCGCTCTCGAAGCGGGGCCGCGAAAAAGTGGCCGCGACGCGGCGTTCGCGTCAGGCGTCGGCCGTCGTCACATGTAGCCGAGGTCGCGCAGGCGCTCCATCAGGTCCTCTTTGTCCTGGGCGCGGCCCGCGCGCTCGGTCGTGTTCTCCATGTCCTGCAGCCACGCCGGTTCCTCGGCGGACTTGTCGGTCGAGACCTCGCTGCCGAGACTCCGGAAGCCGGCGAAGTACTTCGGCGAGACGGGCACGTCCTCCTGCGTGACGCCCTCGGGGAGGTCGGTGTCGCTCGTCGGGACGTAGCCGTCCTCGGGGTAGTTCTCGACGGTGTCGGGGACCGCGAAGTACCAGAAGGCGTCCCAGACGGCGCTCTCTTCGAACTGGAGGATGGGTTGAATGCGGTCGTGCGGGGGGTAGATGTCGGGGTCGTGACGGGGGCTGAAGAACGTCTCGTCGGCGCGGGCCTCCTGTTCGTCCCAGCGGACGCCGGAGATGACGCCGTCGATGTCGTGTTCTTCGAGGGTGTCGTTGAGCGCGACGGTCTTCAGCAGGTGGTTGCCGACGTAGGTGTCGAGCAGGAAGGGGAACGTGTCCTCCTCGTATTCGAGGATTTCACGGACGTGGTGCTGGTTGTGCTCGGAGAGTTCGGACACGGGGATGTCGTCGCCGGGTTCCAGACCGTTCTCGTCGACGTACGCGCCGACGTCCTCGTTGCGCGCCCAGATGACGTCGAGGTCCCACTCGTCGGCCCAGTGCTCGACGAAGTCCATGATCTCGTCGAAGTGCTGGTAGTGGTCGATGAAGACCGCCGGCGGGACTTCGAGGTCGTAGCGCTCTGCGACCTCCTTGATGAAGTAGAGCGTGAGCGTCGAGTCCTTGCCACCGGTCCACATCACGGCGGGGTTCTCGTACTGTTCGAGTCCCTGCTTCGTGACCTCGATGGCCTTCTCGATTTTGTCCTCGATACTCGGGTAGTCCTCCGGCGTCTCTCCCTCACCGTCGGTGTAGTCGACGTCGAGGTAGTCCGGGAAGGCTTCGGCTTCCGACATGGTGTGTAATTACATCTAATTAGGACGTGTAAATGCTTTTTGCCCGAGAAGTCGTGTGGGGCGCGATACCACCGAACACGATTTGGGCCGCTGGCTCACGTGGGTCGGCGGTGACGGGATGGGAAGATACGACGCGTTTAGGAGATGAACTTGTTGTCGCGCCAGTTGATTCCGCTGTCCGAGGAGCCGTTCTGCTGCGGGTTCTCGACGACTTCGACTGAGGCGGCACGCACCTCGCCCTCGACGATGCGCGTCGCCTGCAGTTCGTCGCCCTCCTCGGTGATGGCGGTCAGCGTCCCCTTCTCCGAGAGCATCGCAATCTCGCGGAGCACGAGGAACATCGGGTACTGGAGCGCCGTGTTCTGGAGCACGGTTTCGAGGTCGCCTTTGAAGCAGGCGAACTCGACGAGTTCGGAGGGAATTTCCTCTTCTTCTTCATCTCCCCAGTTGGGCGCGCCGGCGCGGGGCGGCTCTTCTTCGTAGACGCGGTTTTCCGTCACGCTCGCTTTCAACTGGGCCGTCGGCGTGTACTTGCTGAGGTTGTCGTCGGCGGAGACGGCTTTGATGATGAGAGTGTTGTTTCGGCGGGTGATGTCTACGTTCTCGACCTCAGGCGGAAGCTCTGGGTCGTTTTCGAAGTAGTCCATCACGTCTTCGAGTGGCAGTTCCAACGTCGAATGGAGTCGATATACGCGGCCTGACATTGTTGGCTTCGGTATCGACGGGAGCCACGGTGCGGGCGCACCCGGATGGCGATACCTGTGTACATGTACGAGTTCGAGGCTTATATGGCCTCCCCTTCGCGGTAGGCGAGAGATAAGAAGTCGGCGTCGGGCCGCAGTCCGGCGGTCTGTCGGGGTCGCTTCGGGCGGTTAGTTCGCGCCGGTCAGGGTCGCTTCGAGGTCGCCGCGCTCGTCGAGTTCTTCGAGGATGTCGCTGCCGCCGACGAACTCGCCGTCGACGAACGTCTGAGGGATGGTCTCCCAGTCGCTTTTCTCCTTGAGCGCCTCGCGGTAGTGCGGGAGCGCGGGCAGTACGTCGACGGTCTCGAACTCGTCGACGTACTGGGAGATGAGGTCGACCGCCTTCGCCGAGTAGCCGCACTGCGGCATCAGGCGGTTGCCCTTCATGAACAGGACGACGCGGTTGTCCGCGACGGCCTCGTCGACGCGGGTCTGTACTTCCTCCGGGTCCAAACTCTCCGGTTGGAACGTCATGCACCCAGATAACGGCCGGGCGGACAAAGGAGTTGCGTCGCGGTCAAACGGGTACCGCCCGCACCGACCGAGCCGCCGACTTACTGCTCGCCGACGCGCACGACGTTGATAAGCGAGTGGACGGGGACGCCGTCTATCTCTTCGACGCCCTGCTTGTCGACGATGACCACGCACGCGAGCGGTTCGCCGCCCTCGGAGCGGATGGCGTCGATGGTCTCGCGGAGGGTCGTGCCGCTCGTCACCGTGTCGTCGACGATGAAGCACTTGCGGCCCTCGACGGGCGAGAAGTTCCGGGAGAAGCCGCCGCCGAGGTCTTCGAGGTCGCCTTCGTCCCACTGGTGTTTCGCGGGCGAGTACGCGCCGAGCGTCGTTTCGAGTTCGCGCGAGACGGAGGTCGCGAGGGGGACGCCCGCCTTCTCGATGCCGACGGTCACGTCGGCCTCGCCGTTCGTCTCCATGAGCAGGTCGGCGAGCGCGCGCCCGACGTAGGTGAGGCGCTTGCCGCCGCTCCCGATGGCGTTCCAGTCGACGTGGATGTCGTCGGGGCCGTCGGGTTCCGCCTTTGGTTCGGGTTCGGTCGCCGCGCCGCTTCGTTCGACAAGCCAGCTGGCGGTCTCGCGGGAGACGTTCAACTCGTCGGCAATCTCCCCTTTCGAGAGGCCGCGGTCCGCGAGCTCAGCCGCGCTGGCGATGAGGTCGTCGACGTTCTTCATACAGTACCGAATTCGATGGCGGTTTTTATAGTGGTGTCGTCGTCTTCGAATGCTGCTTCGAACTCCGAAAGCGGGTAGACGCCGGTGACCAACTCGCGGAGGAACCACCGCGGGAGCTTGGTGAACGTCACGGTCGCGGCCTCGAAGTGCTTGACGTGGGAGTTGACGCTGCCGACGAGCGCCTTGTTGTGGAGCACCATCTCGCGGTGGAACGCCCCGGCGTCGACCTCGAACGCCCAGTCGCTCGGGACGCCGAGGAGCGCGGCCACGCCGTTGGGCGCGAGCGCCTGCACCGACTGGATGGCGTGTTTGGGGAAGCCGGTCGCCTCGTAGATGAAGTCCATGCCCTCGTGTGCGCTCGGAATCTCCTCGACCGGCGTCTCGCGGGAGTCGACGTACGTCGCGCCGAGTCTCTCCATGATGTCGATAGTCGGATCGGGACGGTCGCGCCGACCGAGACAGTAGAGGCTCTCGTAGCCCTTGTCGTCGGCTCGCAGCATGGCGAGCGTCAGGAGGCCGAGGCTCCCGTTGCCGAGGACGAGCGCCGACGAGGGGTTCCAGTCGAACGCGGACCGACTCGCGTAGGCGTGCTCGCGCGCCTTCTCGGTGATGGAGATGGGTTCGATGAGGAAGCCGAGGTCGGCCTGCGAGCGCGGGATGCGAACGAGGTAGTTCGAGGGGCTGGTGAAGTACTCGGACATGAAGCCGTGCGCGCCGACGATGCCGCGTTCGGCGTACATCCCGTCGGGGGCCATGTCGGGTTGGTCCTTCTCGAAGTACTCGTTCGTCCCCGACGCCGGCGGGCGGCGGACCGTCGGCACGACGATGTCGCCTTCCTCCAGTTCGGTGTCGTTCGGGTCGACGACGACGCCGACCGCCTCGTGGCCGAGCACGAGGTGGTCTTCGCCCTCGGGGAACCCGCCGTGGCCGCCGGCGATGACCTCGTGGTCCGTCCCGTCCACGCCGACCCGAAGCGTCCGGACGAGCGCCTCCCCGGCGTCGGGGTCCGGTCGCGGCTTCTCGATGACGACCGGCTTGTCTTCCCCGCGCTCGACGGCGATTGCTTTCATACACCCACCAACGCACCACCCCACCAAAAGACTTATTCTATGATGAGTAAATAATTCATCCACGGTGAGCGCCCAGCGTCGTCACACCAGCCCATGACGCACCGCACCGCGCGGCCCAGCCTGTCCAGCCCACCCGTGCCGGCGCTCTCCGAACCCGTGCCCGAACCGCGCCGAGGCCGATATCCCGTGCCCGTCGGCCTCTGAGGCGGTTTCGGTTTTCTCCTGACGGTCGCTCCGCTCAGCGGCGCGTTCGGCTGACTCGGAAAAGAGAGCGTGTCGATTCGGCGGGATTCGGCGGAAGGACGCCCCGGCGGCCCGGCCGACCGCTCAGTTGTCGATGTCGTCGACGAGTTCGTCCGCGAGGCCGACGTACGTCGCGGGCGTGAGCGCGAGCAGTTCCTCGCGGGTCTCCTCGTCCACGTCGAGGTCCGCAAACAGATCGTGGAAGTCGTCGAGGGTCACCTCGCGGCCGCGGGTGAGCTCCTTCACCCGCTCGTAGGCCTGCGTGTCGCCCTCGCGGCGGAGAATCGTCTGGACGGCCTCGCCGATGATGGCCGGCGTGTCGTCGAGTTCGTCGCGCATGACCTGCTCGTTCGGGACGACCTTGCCGAGGCCGGTCTGGGTCTTCTTGTAGCCGATGAGGCAGTGGGCGAACGCCGCGCCGATGTTGCGTTTGACCGTGGAGTCGGAGAGGTCCCGCTGGAGGCGCGAGGTCGTCACGTAGTCGGCGAGGAACGTCAGGTCGGCGTTGGCCTTCGAGAGGTTGCCCTCGGAGTTCTCGAAGTCGATGGGGTTGACCTTGTGCGGCATCGTCGACGAGCCGGTTTCGCCCTCGACGGCCTCCTGTCCCAGATAGCGGTCGGAGACGTACAGCCACGCGTCGCGGTCGAGGTCGACGAGGACGTTGTTGACGCCGCGGACGGCGTCGAACAGCGCCGCGAGGTCGTCGCAGGGGTTGACCTGCGTGGCGAGCGCGGTGTGGTCGAGGCCGAGCGACCCGACGAACTCGCGGGAGAACGCCCGCCAGTCCACGTCGGGGTAGGCGGCGACGTGGGCGGCGTAGACGCCCGACGCGCCCGCGAGCTTGCCGGCGAGGTCGTCGGTCGCGGCCTCGACGCGGGCGAGCGTCCGGCCGAGGCGGGCGGCGTAGACGGCCATCTCCTTGCCGAACGTCGTCGGCGTCGCGGGCTGGCCGTGGGTCCGCGCGAGCATGGGCACGTCGCGGAACTCCCGCGCGAGCGAGACGAGTTCGTCCCGCGTGTCGCGGAGTTCGGGCACGAGCACCTCCTCGACCGCGCCTTTCACCATGAGGCGCTGGGCGAGGTTGTTCACGTCCTCGGAGGTGAGCCCGAAGTGAATCCACGGGTGGACCGGCTCGTCGGTCTCGGTGCGGATGAAGTACTCGACGGCCTTCACGTCGTGGTTCGTCGCCGAGAAGCCTTCCGCGCCCTCGACTTCGAGCCGTTTCACGAGGTCGGCGTCGTCGGCGTCGAACTCCTCGTAGAGCGCCCGGAGGTCGGCGCGCTCGGCCTCGGAGAACGAAAGCGGCGTCGCGTCGAGGTCGGCGAGCGCGAGGAGGTACTCTACTTCGACCTCCACGCGGGCGCGCATGAGCGCGGCCTCGCTGACGTGCGGCGCGAGGGGTGCGGTTCGAGAGGCGTATCGCCCGTCGAGCGGGGACACCGCGTACAGCGGGTCGTGCCGGTCGGCGTCGGTCATGTCTGAGCCGTCACGATGGGGGAGGTTAAACGCCGGGGGTTCGTCGCCGTCGCGGAGGCGATACTTACGCACGAGTATGCCTACTCAGACGCACTCTGCGGCTGCGTGTCGTCACACATATACACAATCGAGCACATATCGCCGTCGAGGACCGCAACCACTTTGAGGGCCGCGAGTCCCCTTTCTCACATGGTCACCATCGCCGGTCTCGCGAGCAACCGCGGACGAAACCTGCGCAACGTCGCCGACCGCGCCCCCGGCGGGGCGGAACTCGGCGTCGTCGTCTCGAACCGCGCCGACGCGCCCGTCGTCGACTGGGCGGACGAACACGGCATCCCCAGCGAGGTCGTCGAACGCGGCGACGACGAATCCCGCGAGTCCCACGAAAAGCGCATCCTCGACGCGCTTTCCGACTACGACTTCGACCTCGTCTGCCTCGACGGCTACATGCGCGTGCTCACCTCGACGTTCCTCGACGCCGCGCCGACGACGCTCAACGTCCACCCGTCGCTGCTCCCCGCGTTCCCCGGCATGGACGCCCACGAGCAGGTCCTCGACGCCGGCGTCAAGACCACCGGCTGTACGGTCCACGTCGTCAGCGAGGAGGTCGACGCCGGCCCCATCGTGACACAGGAGGCCGTCCCGGTGTACACCGACGACGACGCGGACGACCTCAAATCGCGCGTCCTCTACGACGCCGAGTTCAAGGCCTACCCGCGCGCGGTCCGCTGGTTCGCCGAGGACCGCGTGACGGTCGAGGACGAGTCGGTCACCGTCGAGGGCGACGTGGACGCCGGCCTCCCCGAGCGCCGCGTCACTTCCGAGGACCGCTACGACGAGCTCCGCTACGGCGAGAACCCCCATCAGGACGCCGCCGTCTACGTGGACGAGACGTGCGACGAGGCGTCGGTCGTCGGCGCGCCCCAGCTCAACGAGGGCGCGAAGGGGCTTTCGTACAACAACTACAACGACGCCGACGGCGCGCTGAACATCATCAAGGAGTTCGACGAGCCGGCCGCGGCGGTCATCAAGCACACGAACCCCGCCGGCTGCGCCACCGCCGACACCCTCGCGGAGGCGTACGCCGACGCCCTCGCTACCGATCCGATGAGCGCCTTCGGCGGCATCGTCGCGCTCAACCGCGAGTGCGACGCCGAGACGGCGGAACTCATCATCGACTCGTTCAAGGAAGTCGTCGTCGCGCCCGGCTACACCGACGACGCGCTGGACGTGTTGACGGAGAAGAAAAATCTCCGCGTCCTCGATGTTGGCGAACTCGGCGACCGGACCGAGACCTACACCGAGAAGGCGCTCGTCGGCGGCCGACTCGTTCAGGAGCGTGACCTCTGGACGCCGACGCTGGACGACCTCGAAGTCGTCACCGAGACCGAACCTACGGACGAGCAGTTGGAGACGATGCTGTTCGCGTGGAAGGTCCTGAAGCACGTGAAGTCCAACGGTATCCTCTTCGCCAAGGGCACCGAGACGGTCGGCGTCGGCATGGGGCAGGTCTCCCGCGTCGACGCGGTCGAACTCGCCGCGATGAAAGCCGAGGAACACGCCGAGGGCAAGGACGCGCAGGGTGCCGTCATGGCCTCCGACGCGTTCTTCCCGTTCCCGGACGGCGTGGAGAAGGCGGCCGACGCGGGCATCGAGGCGGTCGTCCAGCCCGGCGGGTCGGTGAACGACGAGGAGGTCATCGAGGCGTGCGACGAGCGCGGGATTGCGATGGTCTTCACGGGCCAGCGGTGCTTTAGGCACGACTGAGCGAAGCGAAAGAGAGCCTAAAGCTCGAAGCACGACCGGAGGGAGCGCTTCGGTGTTTCCGTCACGATTAGTGACGGACACGGTGCTTCCGCCACGACTGAGCGTCTTCGTCTCACTTCTAGACGTCCCACGACCCGTTCCCACGACCTAACACCGACGGTGTCCCTTCAAGTGTCGGCGAGGCGAACACAGAGGTATGTACGAACACATCCTAGTGCCGACCGACGGGAGCGAGGGGACGATGCAGGCAATCGAGCACGCGCTCGAACTCGCCGGGGCGGAGTCGACGATTCACGTGCTGTCGGTCGTCGACCAGCGGGTGTACCTCGCCGCCGGCGGCGACCAACAGGACGCCGTCATCCAGTCGCTCCGCGACGACGCGGTCGAGGCGGTCGAGATATGCGCCGAGAGGTGCGAGGGGAAAGCGCCGACGAAGACCGCGATTCGAGACGGCGTCCCCCACCGCGTCATCCTCGACTACGCCGACGAACACGGCGTCGACGTGGTCGTGATGGGGACCCACGGGCGGACCGGCCGCGACAAACTCACGTCGCTCGGGAGCGTCACCGAGCGCGTCATCGAGAACGCGAAGCGTCCCGTGCTCGTCGTCCACATCGACTGAGTTTGACGCGTCGGCGCGCCCGCGGTGCGTCGCCGTGGCCCGTCGCCGCGGCGGTCGAGGCCGCCGGGCGACCGCCGTCGTGTCGCAGGAGTGACGTCGAGCGTTAGGCCTAAGCCCACCGTCCGGTTTCTCACGCGTATGGAGTACCACGAGGCGGTGAACTTCCTTTTCGATCTCCGGCGGTTTCAGGTCAAGCCGGGGACCGAGTCGATTCGGCGGTTGCTCTCTCACCTCGGCAACCCCCACGAAGACGTGTCGTTCGTGCAGGTCGCGGGGTCGAACGGCAAAGGAAGCACCGCCCGGATGGTCGACGCGATGCTGCGCGAGTCGGGCGCGCACGTCGGCCTTTATACCTCGCCGCACTTCGACGACGTGCGGGAGCGAGTCCGCGTCGACGGCCGGAAGATTCCGAAATCCGCGCTGTCGACGTTCGTGGCCGAAGCCAAGCCGTACCTCGTCGAGCGGGCCGCCGACGGCGAGCCGCTGACCTTCTTCGAGACCGTGACCGCGCTCGCGCTGTGGTACTTCGACCGCGCGGGCGTCGACGTGGCGGTGCTCGAAGTCGGCATGGGCGGCGAACTCGACGCGACGAGCGCCGTCGACCCGGTCGCCAGCGCCGTCACCAACGTCTCGCTCGAACACACCGCCGTCCTCGGCGACACCGTCGCGGAAATCGCGAAGACGAAAGCCGCCGTCGCGCCCGCCGACGCGCCGCTCGTGACCGGGGCGACCGGCGAGGCGCTGTCTGTCCTCCGCGAGGAGGCCGGCGACGTGCTGACCGTCGGCGACGCCGACGCAGGTGCCGACGTCCGCGCTTCCTACGGCGGCCGCGTCAACCACCAGGAGGCCGCCGTCACCGTCGAGACCGACGCCGAGACGCTCGACGTTCGCATCCCGCTTTTGGGCGCGTATCAGGCGCGAAACGCCGGTATCGCCGTGTCGCTCGCCCGGCAGGTCCGCCCCGACATCGGCGCGGAGGCGATTCACCGCGGCCTCCGAAACGCCCACTGGCCGGGTCGCTTCGAGGTCATGGGCGCGGAGCCGACGGTCGTCCTCGACGGCGCGCACAACCCCGACGCCTGCGCGCAGGTCGCCACCGTCCTCGACGAGTTCGACTACGACGACCTCCACCTCGTCTACGGCGCGATGCACGACAAGGACCACGGCGAGATGGTCGGGGCGCTCCCGGAGGTGGCGTCGGTCGTCACCTGCAAGGCGGACATCTCGCGGGGCGAAGACCCCGAGATTCTGTCGTCCGTCTTCGAGCGACTCGACGGTCCCGACGTCGAGACCGGCGGCGCGGTCGCCTCGGCGCTCGACCGGGCGCGCGCCCGCGCCGACCCCGACGACTGCGTGCTCGTCGTCGGGTCACTGTACGTCGTCGCCGAGGCCCGCACGACGTGGACGCGGGCGGTCGTCCCGAAGGCCCACCGGACGCTCGACGACGCCCGCCGGACCCTCGAACGCGCGAACGTGTCGGACGCCGCCGACCGACGCGACCGCGCGAAGCGGGTGGTCAACCGAACGGTCCACACCCGCGTCCAGCGCCGACAGGCTCGGATTCTCCGCGAGGCGGCGCTGTCAGTCGGCGGCGACTGCGCCGTCTCGGGCCACGAGTTCGGCGGCGAACTCGTCGACGTGGTCCTGACGGGGACGCTCGACCAGTTCGAGCGACTGACGGCGGCCCTCGAAGACCGGCCGTACGCCCTCGCGGGGGTCGCAGCGGAGATTCGCGAGCGGATCGACCCCCTGGTAGCCGACGCCGATGCCGACGACTACCCGTGGCACGACGGCACGGCCGTCATGGGTATCCTGAACGTGACGCCGAACAGCTTCCACGACGGCGGGGAGTTCTACGACATCGACGACGCCGTCGAGCAGGCGCGGGCGATGGTCGACGCCGGCGCGGATATCATCGACGTGGGCGGCGAGAGCACTCGTCCCGGCGCGGCCGAGGTCCCCGTCGACGAGGAGATTCGCCGCGTCGCGCCGGTCATCGAGGCCATCTCCGACCTCGACGTGCTCGTCTCCGTGGACACCCGGAAGGCCGCCGTCGGGGAGGCCGCCCTCGACGCCGGCGCGGACATCCTTAACGACGTGACCGGCCTCGAAGACCCCGAGATGCGCTTCCTCGCGGCCGAGCGCGACGCGCCGGTCATCGTGATGCACAGCATCGACGCGCCGGTCGACCCGACCCGCGAGGTGGACTACGACGACGTGGTCGAGGACGTCGTCGACGAACTGACCGAACTGGTGTTGCTCGCCGAGAAGGCGGGCATCCCGCGGCGGAACATCATCGTCGACCCCGGCCTCGGCTTCGGGAAGTCGAAGGCCGAGAACTTCGAACTCCTCGGGCGCACCGACGAGTTCGCCGCGCTCGGCTGTCCGATTCTCGTCGGCCACTCCCACAAGTCGATGTTCTCGCTCGTCGGCGAGGAGCCCGGCGACAACCTCGCGGCGACCGTCGCGGGCACGGCCATCGCCGCCGACCGCGGGGCCGACATCGTCCGCGTCCACGACGTGCCGGAGAACGTCGCGGCCGTGAACGTCGCGCTCGCCTCGCGGGACCCGAGTCGGTTCGAAGCCAGCGCGGAACGCGAAGACTGAGACCCGACGCGCCGGGCGTCGGGGTGAGACCGATGTTTTTCTGCGCCGAGTGCCTACCCCCACCTCGTGTGCACACTCATCCTCGCGTGGCAGGTGTTCGAAGACGCGCCGGTCGTCGTCGCCGCCAACCGCGACGAACTCCTCGGCAGGCCCGCCGAACCGCCCCGTCGGTGGGACGACGGCGGCGACGGCCCCGCAATCGTCGCCCCGCGGGACGCCGAGGCGGGCGGGACGTGGGTCGGTTACAACGACGCGGGCGTCTTCGTCGGCATCACCAACCGCTGGGTCGAGGTCGACGGCGGCGGCGAGCGCTCTCGGGGCCACCTCGTCCGCGACGCACTTCGTCGCGAGACCGCCGAGGACGCGGCGCGATTCGTCGAGCGCGCGGTCGACGAGCACGTCTACGACGGCTTCAATCTCGTCGTCGCCGACGAGAACGCCGCGCTGTTCTTCGAGTGGGACGGCAGTCTGTCGGTTCGGAACTTCGACCCCGGCGTCCGCGTCGTCGTCAACGTCGGCACGCCCGAGTCGTGGTTCGTCCCCGAGCGACGGCCCGAGGTGGGCGAGACGCAGGCCGACAACGCCCGGCGACTGGAGGAGGCGCTTCAGCCCGAACCGGACGAGTCGGTGACGGCGTGGCGCGAGCGGGCGAAGGCGGCGCTGGGCGACCACGACTTCGGCGTCTGCGTCCACGACCCGGAGGGTCGGTTCGGCACGCGCTCGTCGTCGGTCATCACGCTCGGCGAGGCGGGATTCGCGTACGAATTCGCCGACGGCCCGCCGTGTCAGACCGCCTTCGAACCGGTCGAACGTCAGGATTAAACCGCTCGCACGACGTGTAGGTGGTATGAGCGCGAGCGAAGCCGAGCAAGACCTTTCTTCCGACGAGCACGCGGGACTGGAACTCATCCGCGAGTCGGGCGGCATCCACCAGAGCGACTTCTGGAAAGAACTCGACATCTCCTCCCGGAAGGGGAGCCGCATCGCCGAGGTGCTGGAGTCGCTCGGTCTCATCAAGCGGACCGAGACCGTCTACAACGGCCACACCACCTACTACCTCGAACCCGCCGCGCGCGACCTCGACTTCTCGATGCTGATGGCTGGCGACATGCTCTCGCCGCTCATCGGCGAAGAGGAGATCAACGCCAACAGCAACGCCTTCTCGCAGTGGCTCATGAACCTCGCCTACGAGGAGTACTGAGCCGCCCGCGGTCGGGTCGAGAACCCGAGAGACGACCGCTATCCGGTTCTGTTTCCGTTTTTTCCGTGTTTCCGTTTCGTCTCGGCTTCGTCGCCTTCCCCCGAGCAGTGTCCCGTTCCCGCGAGTCGTCGCACTCCTCGCCGACCGTGAGCGACGCGACTCTTTCGCCCGTCGAATCCGGGGCGACGACGCGGTCGCTCGCGGCGCGAGAGTCGCGGCGGAATGCGCGAGAACGGGAACCGAGAACCGAGAACCGCGGGACGCGGCTTACTCTTCGGACTGCTCGTCGTCCTCGGTCGCCAGCAGGTCGTTGGCTTCGAGGTAGTCCTCGATTTCGTCGTTCGACAGTTCGACGAAGCGCTCGGACTCCGCGGAGACGGTCGCCACGTCGACGCCGTCGGGCGCGGTGCCCTCCTCGCTGGTCGAGGCGATGGCTTCGAGCGCGAGTTCGATGCCCTCGTCGAGGGTCAGGTCGTCGCGGAAGTTCTCTTCGAGGTGCTCCTGGTGGTCGCCGCGGTCGGCCCCGATGGAGACGGCCTTCCACTCGTAGGGGGTCCCCGAGGGGTCCGTCTCGTAGAGGCGGGGCGTGCCGTTTTCGACGCCGCCGATGAGGAGCGCGACGCCGAACGGGCGCGCGCCGCCGACCTGCGTGTACTGCTGGATGTGGTCGGTGACTTCCTTGGTCAGCGTCTCGATGCCGATGGGTTCGCCGTAGCGGAGGCGGTTGACCTGCGACTGGCGGCGGGCGAAGTCGATGAGCTGGCGGGCGTCGGCGACGTGGCCGGCGCTCGCGATGCCGATGTGGTCGTCCGCCTTGTGAATCTTCTCGACGCTCGTCGGTTCCATCAGCGGCGAGCGAGAGCGCTTGTCAGCCGCGAGGACGACGCCCTCGGGCGTTCGCACGCCGATGCTCGCGGTGCCGCGCTTGACGGCCTCGCGAGCGTATTCGACCTGATAGAGTCGACCATCCGGCGAGAAGATCGTAATCCCGCGGTCGTACGCCTGCTGTTGCGCTTGTCCCTGCATGGAATATCACTCGAAATCGAGTTGCGTCGCGCCCGTGAACCCGTCCGGACCGCCGACGTCCAAGAGTGAGTCGCGGACGACGGCGGTTCGGGAGTCGTTCTCGAACACGACGGTTCTCTCCTCGGAAATTCCGGCCCGGCCGTGTAAATACCTTTCCGAACAGGCACGCACTGTCCCCGAGACGCCTCGCACTCTCACCCCGACCGGGTCGCCGCCGACGGCGTCGATACAGGCGAGCGCGGCCCGGGCGTCCTCGACGTGACCGCGCCGAGCGCGGACGACGGTCTCGGCGATGCCGTCGGCGTAGTCGAACCCGAGGACGGTCAGGTCGGCGTCGGCGCTCCCGGCGTCGCCGTAGAGGTTCTGGGCGGCGTACCAGAGTTCGCGCTGGAACGGCCCGCGGGCGAGGTCGGCGTCGGGCCACGTCTCGATTTCGACGGCGAGGTAGCGCCGCCGCGGCCGGAGGTGTTTGGGCAGGTGTTTCATCCGTCGCTCACTCGTCGGCGTTCGGCGCTCGCTCGGCGACGAGGACGCCCACCTGTTCGTGGACGGACTCGACGGCCGTGAGGACGAACCCGGCGTCCGTGAGCGCGTCGGCGAGGAAGCCGACGGTCGCGGGGTCGTCCACCTCGGGCGAGTAAAACGGCTCGTCGGGGTCGGGCGTCCCGAAGAACATCACGTCGCCGAGGACGAACCGCCGGGGTTCGAGGTCGGCGATGACGTCGATGGCCTCGCGCTTTTCCTCGTCGGAGAGGTGGTGCATGGCGAAGTTCGTGACCACGATGTCGATTTGCTCGTCGTCGTCCACGTTCGGTTCGCGGAACCGGCCCTCGCCGAACTCGACGTTCTCGATGCCGACGTCGGCGGCCTTGGTTCGGGCCTGTTCGAGCATCCCCTCGCTGATGTCGCGGCCGACGACGCGCTTCGCGTCGGGGGCGAGCGCGAGGGCGATAGCGCCCGTGCCGGTGCCGAGGTCGAGCACCACGTCCTCGGGAGAGGGGTCGGCGTAGTGGACGACGAGCGAGACGCACGCGCGGTACTCGTCGCTGTCTTGGGAGTCGTCGTACTCCGCGGCGATGTGGGAAAAGCGGGCGGCGTGTTCCTCAATCGTCTTCTTCATACCGTCCCCGTTTGACGCCGGGGGCTATGAACGACTCGGACGTGCGCTCGCGGTTGCGCGCCGCGAGGCGACCCCACTCTCGGAGGCCGTCGAGCACCTGCTCGCGGTCGAACCCGATGACCTCGCCCAGTCCCGCCAACTCGCGGGGACTCCGCAGTTGGAGGTGCGACGACGGGGTCGCGGAGACCACGTAGGGCGCGTCGTAGTACTCGACGAGTTCGCGGAGTTTTCGGAGCGCCGAGATGGCCTGCACGCGGGTTCCCCCGTCGCTTCGGAGCACCGGCCCGAAGTCGAATTCGACGCGGACGCCGTTGTCGCGGGCGGCCTTGGCGAGGACGTGGTTGAAGTTGCCCTCGCCCGCCATCGGCCGCGAGAGCACGTCCACCCGCGGCTGTTCGACGGCGAATCGGTTGAGCGCGTTCGTGCCGCCGCGGAGGACGAGCAGTTCGCGCTGCGGGCGGTAGTTGCCGACCGCGCCGCTGGCCTGCTCCGGGTTCGAGGCGTCGATTTCGACGGCGTCGACGAGGTCCACGTCGAGCGCCTCGCGGAGGCGGTCGTAGTCGGGGCGGGCGTCGAGCGCGCGGACGACGACGCCGTCGTAGTCGTACCGCCCGGCGGCGACGGCGACGCGACTGACCGTGCTCTCGCCGTCGGGGTGTGCGTAGACCGCCTCGTACATACGGCGACTCAGGTGCGGGTGGGAAAAGGGCGTTGCGTTCCGTGGCGGCGTGACGATGTGGCGGCGAGGCGGGCGAACGGGCGAACGGGTGAACGGGCGAACGCGGGACCGTACGCTCAGATGCCGCGGGAGACGACGAGCGACGCGACGAGGACCGCGGCGACGCCGACGCCCGCGCCGAAGCCGGGGACTTCGATTCCTGACGACGGATCGGTCGTCGTCGCGGCCGGCGAGGACGTCGTTTCGGCCGTCGCGTCGCCGTCTCCGACGTCGGGCGTGAGCGTCGAGCTCTCGGGCATGTCGTACGTCACGAGCGTGGCGTTCTCCTCGTAGATGGGCTGTTGGTCCCGGCGAACCGAAACCTGGACCGGACCGCCGCGGAGCCGCGACAGTTCCGAGAGGTCGAACGTCACGTCGAAGCTGCCGTTTTCGCCGACGCGGACGGCCTTCGAGACGAGGAACGGATGGGTGTCGCCGACGGACTTCACGCGGACGCCGATGAGCGTCCCGGGGGCGTACGGGGTCGTCCCGTGGACGTGCTCGCCGTCGACCGCGTCGAGCGTGAGCTCGTCGCCCGCGTGGTCGATGGCGGTGCCGTCGGCCGCGGCGACGCCGGACAACGGCAGCGCGACCACGACGACGAGGGCGACGATGAGGTGGGGAGGGCGCATCGTCCGGAACGTATCGTCCGGGCAACAAGTACGTTTTGATTAATCAACACTTAGGCGACGAGCGCGGCGACCGCGGCGCGGAGCGCGGCGGCCGCGGTCCGCACGTCGTCGGTGCGCACGTACTCTCGGTCCGCGTGCGCGACCGCGCCCTCGTCGTCGGCGAGGTCGCCGGGTCCGAAGACGACGACGGGCGCGGGAGAGAAGTAGGAGGCCTCGGTCGCGGCGGTGAAGGGGCGGACGTCCGCCCGTCCGCCGGCGTCCCGGGAGGCCGCGGCGAGCGTCGTCACGAGTTCGTGGTCGGGGTCGGTCGCGAACGCTTCGAGGAACGGCGTCGGTCGTTCCGTGAGCGCGAAATCGACGCCCACGTCGTCGGACGCGCCGTCCGACACCGCGGCCCGGAGCGTCGACCGGAGTTCCTCGCGGAAGCCGTCTGCCGTCTCCGGCGGGACGCTCCGGCGGTCGACCACGAGGCGGCAGTCGGCCGGCACCTGATTCGAGTTCGCGCCGCCGTCGACCATCGTCGGCGTCAGCGTCGCCGGCCCGAGGTCGGGGTGGGCCTCGCGGCCGTCGTCGAACGACCGGAGAGCGTCGAGAACCGGCGCGAGCGCGTCCACGGCGTTTGCGCCCGACTGCGGCTCGGCCGCGTGCGCGGCGACGCCCGACAGCGACACCGTCCCCTCGAACCGCCCCTTCGCGGCCGTACACACGTCGAGGCCGGTCGGCTCGCCGACGATGTACATGTCGCCGTCGAGGTCGAGGGCGGCCGCGCCCGTCGAGAGGAGTTCCTCGTCGGGCGTGATGGCCAGCGTCACTCGGCTGTCGGGGCCGGGGTCGACGGCGAAAAAGGCCGACAGCAGGGCCGCGAGCGGCCCCTTCGCGTCGCAGGAGCCGCGGCCGCGGATGACGCCGTCGTCGCGTTCGTACGGGACGTGCGGCGAGACGGTGTCGATGTGCGTGTTGAGGACGAGGTGCGTCGCCGGCTCCGCCGCTCCCTTCGAGGCGACGGTGTTGCCGGCGTCGTCCACGGTCGGGTCGACGCCTGCGGCTTCGAGCGTCTCGACCAGCAGGTCGCGCATCTCGGCCACGTCGTCGTTCGACGCGGCGGGGACGGCCCGTTCGAGGAACGCCACGGGGTCGAACCCGTCGGCGTCGCCGCTCATCGCTCGCGGAAGACGATGTCGGCTTCGCCGTCGCCCTCGTGGACGGCGGGCCCGCCGAGGAGCGCCGACCCCTCGTCGGGGACGGTCACGGAGAGCGCGCCGCCCGGCGGGGAGACGGTCACGGGGTCGTCGCCGGAGACGCGCCCGAGTCGCTTCGCGGCCGCGACGACGGCGACCGCGCCGGTGCCGCAGGAGCGCGTTTCGCCCTCGACGCCGCGCTCGAAGGTGCGCTGGCGGAAGCCGCCGTCGCCGTCGGGCGAGGCGAGCGTGACGTTCGCGCCCTCGGGGAACACCGGTGCGTGCCGGACCGCCGGTGCGACCGATTCGAGGTCAACGTCGTCCACGTCGTCGACGAAGGCGACGGCGTGGGGGACGCCCGTGTTGACGGCCGTGACGGTCAGGCCCTCGACTTCGGTCTCGACGAGTTCGTCGTCCGCCGCGAGCGGCACGTCGCGGGGCGCAAACGAGGGTGCGCCCATCTCGACGGTCACGTCGGTGCCGTCGAGGCTCGCGCGGCGGGTGCCGGCGGGCGTGTCTATCATGACCTCGTTCGTGCCGGTTCGCTCGGCGGCCCACGCGGCCGCGACGCGAGCGCCGTTGCCGCACATGGCGGCGACCGAGCCGTCGGGCTGGACGAGCGTCATGACGACCCGCGGCGGGTCGTAGCGCGATTCGAGCGCGAGAAACAGGACGCCGTCTGCGCCGCGTCGCTCGCTCTCGCTCAGGGTGATTCCGGCCTCGCGGTCGCAGTGGGTGCGCGCGAAGGCGGGGCGGTCCGGGACCGGGTCGTCGGCGTCGACGACGAAGAAGTCGTTTCCAGTGCCGTGGAACTTTTCGAAGGGAACGGTGTTGAGTACGCTCATGGTTCTGTGTGGGTGCTTGGTCAGTTGGGGATGTGCTCGGGTGCGGTTCGTTCGAGTGCGGTGACGTCGTCGAGGGTCTCGCGCCGGCGGGCCAGTCGGGGGCCGTCGGCGTCGAGGACGACTTCCGGGGGGCGCGGTCGAGAGTTGTAGGTGCTCGCCATCTCGTAGCCGTACGCCCCCGCGTTGCCGAGCGCGAGACAGTCGCCGCGCTCGGGTTCGGGGAGGTCGCGCCCGTCGGCGAACACGTCGCTCGTCTCGCAGACGGGGCCCGCGACGATGGTCGAAACCGGGTCGGCGTCGGGCCGAGAGAGGTTCGAAATCGCGTGGTACGCGTCGTACATCGCCGGTCGGAGCAGCGTCGTCATACCGGCGTCGATGCCGACGACAGTCGCTTCGGGGGCGTCCTTCACGGTGTTGACTTCCGAGAGGAGCACGCCCGCGTCGGCGACGACGTAGCGACCGGGTTCGATTGCGAGTCGGGCGTCCACCTCGCCGAGCACCTCGCGGGTCGCCTCGGCGACCGATTCGAGGTCGAGCGGCGGTTCGTCCTCGCGGTAGGGGACGCCGAAGCCGCCGCCCACGTCCACGAATTCGAGGTCGCCGACCTCGCGGGCGAGGTCGCCCATCCGGCGGACCAACTCGCGGTGCGCCGAGAGGTCGTCGCCGGAGATGCCGCTTCCCGCGTGGGCGTGGACGCCGACGAGGTCGAACTCCTCGCGCGCGTCGGCGGCGATGTCGGGCACGCGGTCGATGGGGATGCCGAACTTCGCGTGCCCGCCGGTCGTGACCTTCTCGTGGTGGCCCGCGCCGACGCCGGGGTTCGCCCGGAGGCAGAGCCGACCGTCGAAGCCGCGGTCGCGCAGGCGGTCGATGGTGTCAGCCGCGCCGACCGTGACGGTCATCTCGGGGTTCGACTCCCAGCGCGAGACGACGTGGTCGAGGTCGGCGTCCGGCGGGTTGACCGCCGTGTAGCGGACGCGCTCGCCGGGGAAGCCCGCGTCGAGTGCGCGCTCGACTTCGCCCGCGGAGGCGCACTCGGCGTCGACGCCGGCCTCGCGGACGGTTTCGAGCACCGCCCGACCGGCGTGGGCCTTGACGGCGTAGCTGACGTGCGCCTCGGGGAACGCCTCGCGGAGTCGGACGCAGTTCTCGCGGACGCGACGGAGGTCGGTCACGTACAGCGGCGAGCCGAACTCGTCGGCGAGCGACAGCAGGCGCTCGCGGTCCCAGTCGGCAAGCCGCCGGACGGCCGGCCCGCCGCCGCTCATTCGCGCAGCGCCTCCTCCCGCCGGGTCGCGTCGAGGGTGTCGTCCTCGATGTCGAGGGCGACGACCGCGGGCTTGTACGCGCCGCCGGCGAACAGGTCGTGGTCGCCGAGCGACGACTCCACGAACCGCGTGAACGCGCGGCGGTTCGCGGGCAGGTGGCCGTAGTAAATCTCCTCGTCCACGAGGTCGTAGACGGGGATGCGGGGCGTCAGAAGCGTGTTCTCGCCGACGATAGAGTTCTCGCCGACGACGAAGCCGGAGGTGACTCGACAGCCCGCGCCGAGCGCCGCGCCGTCTTCGACGACGACCGGGGCGTCCTCGACGGGTTCGAGCACGCCGCCGATGAGCGTGTTCGCACCGAGCTTGACGTTCGCGCCGATCTGCGCGCAGGAGCCGACGGTGTCACAGGAGTCCACGAGCGTGCCGTCGCCGACGTGCGCGCCGACGTTCACGAACGAGGGGCTCATCATGATGCAGTCGGAGCCGAGGTACGCGCCGCGGCGGATGGCGGTGCCGTCCGGCGTGTTGCGCGTGCCGCGCTCGCCGAGGTCTTCGGTGTCGCGCAGGGGGAGCACGTCGTGGTAGCGGACGTCGCCGTACTCGCGGGCGAGCGTCTCGCGCAGGCCGAAGTTGAGCAGGATGCCTCGCTTGACCCACTCGTTTGCCTCCCACGAGGTCACGTCGGAGCCGGTCTTCTCGGCGGCGCGCACCTCGCCCGCTTCGAGGGCGTCGAGGAACGCGTCGAGCGTGTCGAGCTCGTCGACGGTCGCCGATTCGGCGTCGACGTCGCCGTCGTCGTATCGCTGCCACAGGTCTCGTACGTCGGATTCCAGATTCATTCGAGTACCTCGGTGAAGTCGTACCACCCGGCGTCGCGGTCGGCGAGCCACGCCGCGGCGTCGAGCGCGCCGGCGGCGAACACTCCCCGCGACCCCGCGCGGTGCGTCAGTGAAAGAGACTCGTGATTTCCAGCCAGTAATACCTCGTGCTCACCGGCAATATCCCCCGCCCGGCGAGCGTGGACGCCGACCTCGCCGTCGGACCGGGGCGCTTCGCCCTCACGGCCGTGGACGCGCGGAGATTCGCCGCGCACGTCGTCGATATCGTCGAGGAGCGTGAGCGCCGTCCCGCTCGGAGCGTCGCGCTTGGCGTTGTGGTGCGTCTCCGTGAGTTCGATGTCGTAGCCGTCGAGGGCCGGGACCGCCTCGCGGACGGCCCGGCGGAGCGCCGCGATACCGCGCGAGAAGTTCGAGGCGTACAGCACCGGGACCTCCGATGCGGACTCGCGGAGCGCGTCGAAGCCGCCCTCGCTCAGCCCGGTCGTGCCGGTGACGAAGGCGACGCCCGCCTCGGCGCAGGCCGACGCGTACTCGATGCAGGACGCCGGGCCGGTGAAGTCGACCACGACGTCGGGGTCGTGCGAGGCGAGCAGGTCGGCGAAGTCGGCCGCGTCCTCGACGGCGACCCCTTCGACCGACTCGCCGGGCGAGCGGCTGACCGCGAAGGCGACCGAGAGGTCGTCGCGGTCGGCGGCCGCGGCGAGGACTTCCCCGCCCATGCGGCCGGTCGCGCCGGTGACGCCGATGGAGACCGTCACTCGCCGGCACCCCCGTCCGGAATCGCCTGCTCCGCTTCGAGGTCGGACAGCAGGCGACGCAGTTCTTCGGTGTTCTCCTCCGTGAGTCGGGTGAGCGGCGGGCGCAGGCGCGCCGGGCCGTAGCCCCGAATCTCCATGGCCTCCTTGACCGGAATGGGGTTCGTCTCGGAGAACAGGTGGCGGTTCAGCGGGGCGAGGTCGTGGTGAATGTCGCGGGCGCGCTCGTAGTCGCCTTGGAGCGCCGAATGGACCATCGCGCCGACGCGCGCGGGTTCGACGTTCGCCGTGACCGAGATGGCACCGACGCCGCCGACCGAGAGAATCGGGAGCGTGAGCGCGTCGTCGCCCGACAGCACCGCGAACTGCTCGTCGCGGGTCCGCTCGACGACCTCCGAAATCTGCCCGAGGTCGCCGCTGGCGGCCTTGTAGGCGGTGATGTTCGGGTGCTCTGCGAGCGTCGCGGCCGTCTCGGGCAGGATGTTGCTCCCGGTGCGGCCGGGGACGTTGTAGACGATCTGCGGCAGGTCGATTTCGTCGGCGATGGTCCGGTAGTGGTCGACGAGGCCGGCCTGCTCGGGCTTGTTGTAGTACGGCGAGATGAGAAGCAGCGCGTCGGCTCCGGCGTCGGCCGAGCGCCGGGAGAGTTCGAGCGCCTCGCGGGTCGAGTTCGACCCGGAGCCGGCGACGACGGGCACGTCCTCGACGGCCTCGACGGCCGCCTCGACGACTTCGACGTGTTCGTCGTGGGTGAGCGTCGCGGACTCGCCGGTCGAGCCGACGGGCACGACGCCGTCGACGCCGGCTTCTTCGAGGCGTCGCACGTCGGCCTGGAACTGTTCGAAGTCGATACTGCCGTCCTCGTGGAACGGCGTGGTCATCGCGGGATAGACGCCGCGGAAGTCGAATGATGTCATTGTGGTTGGATGGTGTGGTGACGGTCGTGGAAGCGTTGATATCGGTCGTGTGACCGGAACGTGCGTCAGCCGAAGGCCGCCCGAGACGGGGTCGCTACTCCCGCAACGAGCGATTCAGTACGCACGTTTTTTCGAAAAGAAAGCGGCACGCGACGCTGTCGAGGGTGTGGTGACCTGCGAGAGCCGCGTCGCGTCGTTCACACCGGATGCAGGTGCCGGAAACGTAATATAACTTGCGCCGTCTGCAGGTCCTGCCGGAGCGAGCGGGCGGTCTGCGGGGTGTCTCGTGACGCCTTCCGTCCGGTTCTCGGTCGCCGAGGTGGACGCCCGTCCGGCCCGCCCCCGTCTCCCCGGACGGTTATTAGCCCGCGCCGCCCAACCGTCGTACGAATGACCGAGATACACCCCGACCAACGCGTCGCCATCCTCGCCGACGCGCAGAACCTCTACCACACGGCACAGAGCCTGTACTCGCGGAACATCGACTACTCGTCGCTCCTCCAGAAGGGGACGGCGGGCCGCGCGCTCACCCGCGCCATCGCCTACGTCATCCGTGCGGACTCGCCCGACGAGGGGAGCTTTTTCGATGCACTCGTCGACATCGGTTTCGAGACGAAGATCAAGGACATCAAGACGTTCGGCGACGGCTCGAAGAAGGCCGACTGGGACCTCGGTATCGCGCTCGACGCGGTCAGCCTCGCCGACCACGTCGACACGGTCGTCCTCTGTTCGGGCGACGGCGACTTCGAGCGGCTCTGTACCCACCTCCGCCACGAGGGCGTCCGCGTCGAGGTGATGGCGTTCAGGGAGTCCACCGCCGAGGAACTCGTCGCGGCGGCGGACACGTTCATCGACCTCTCGGAGCGAAAAGAGACGTTCCTGCTGTAGACTCGCCGACTACTCGAACTGCGGAATCGCCGCGTCGCCGTCGATGTCGGGGCCGGCCGTCCCGGTCGGACCGTCGGTCCCCGCGTCGTGGGCCTCGAAGAACGCGACCGCGTAGGCGTATTGGAACGTCGCGAGAACCGTCTGGGTCACCAGCGAGATGGCGGCGACGGCGGCGATCTCCGCCGGCGAGAAGCCGAGCCCGCCCTGCGCCGCCGCCGGGTTCGCCGCGTCCTGTACCTGCTGGATGTTCTGGAACGTCCGAAAGATGATAAAGCCCGTCGCGGGGATGCTGACGACGAGGCCGACGACGAACCGGATGACGGAGTAGCCGAGCGCGGGGACGACGTTGTTGCGGACGAGTCGGTAGCTCTCGCCGAACGACTCGATTGCGCCCGCGTCGCCGACGACGACCGCGACGGGGTAGAACTGGACGAGGAAGATGACGACGAAGTACGCCAGCCCGAGCAGGGCGAGCACGGCGAGGCCGACGAGGAAGCCGCCGCCGAGAGCGAAGTTGGAGACGTCGCCACCGCCGGCGGCGAGGCCGCCGAGGCCGAGCGAGACTGCCATGGCCACCGCGACGATGAGGAACACGATACCGAAGACGAGGACGATGCCGAGTTGGACGATGTTCGCGAGGAGCATCGGGACGTACTTCTCGCGGCCGACCGCCGTGAGCGTCGACAGCGAGGTCGAGCCTCCGCCCCGACGGTCGACCGCCTCGTCGGCCATGCCGTAGATACCGGCGGCGACGAACGGCGTCACGAAGAACATCACCGCCGCGAGGATGGTCGGGACGAACGGTATCTGCGCCAACTGCGTGGCGAGTTGCGGGAGCGTGATGAGGCCCAAGGCGAGGCCACCGAGGAACAACACCGGGTTCGACCGGATGCCTCGGAGGGCGGTCTGGAGGGATTCTATCGCGGCCATACCTCGACCTGTCGATGCGGTAATACGTAAAACGGGTGGGTCGAACCGGCGACGGGCCGGAGCCGCGGCGACTCCGTCCCCGCGCGAGCGACGTCTCAGGCCGTCGGCGTCGCCAGCCGAGCGACGGTGGCGACCGCGCCGACCGCCGCGATGGCGGCCAGCACCGTCGGGAGCCGCCAGTCGAGCGCCGTCTGCGTGAGAAGCATACTGCTCGCGAGCAGCAGCGCGGTCCCCACGGCGGCGAGTCGAACGTCAACGGACATACTCCGAGGGCGGTCAGTCCCGTACTTAGGGCTTTCCGTCTCGGACGTGCGTGCTAACCCGGTGCACGCGGCCGGACGGGACCGCGACCCACTTTAGCCGCCGGGGCGAACGGCGGGGTATGACCGAAGGCCACGCGACCGATTTGGACGACCTCCGGGTCGTCGCCGACTACCAGTTCGGGGCCGGCGCGGGCGACGCGCTGTTCCCCGCCGACGCGGACATCGAACTCTCGCGCTCGCGGAGCGGCCGCCCGCGACAGGTGTACGTCGAGGGCGACCGCGTCACCTCCTACGGCACCGACGGCCGGTTCACCCTCGGCGTCGCCGGCGGCCGCCGCCTCTACGACAGTCTCGACGGCGACGCCTACGTCGTCCGCGTCGGCGACGAGTCGGTTCCGTTCGTCAGCGACGGCAAGAACGCCTTCGCCAAGTTCGTCACCGACGCCGACCCGGCGGTTCGCTCGGGCGACGAGGTGTGCGTCGTCGGCCCCGACGGCGACCTCTTGGGCGTCGGGCGCGCGGAACTCTCCGCGGACGCGATGCTCGACTTCGAGGCGGGGATGGCGGTTCGCGTCCGCGAGGGCGCGGACGAAGAATAGCCCGGGTCTGCGGAACTCGATTCGATTTCAGAGGTACGGCGCGAGTCCGAGCGCCGAGACGAGCGGGACGCCCGCGACGACCGAGCCGACGAGGTAGCCGCCGATTGCGCCGCCGTTGAGAAGCGGCAGGCCGGCGTGCGCCCGCCCCTTCATCACGGCCCACATCAGCCCGGCGAACCCGGCGAACGTCCCGACCATGGCGAGGAGCGCCGGGAGGTTCAGCGCCGGAAGCGCGCCGAAGCCGAGCGACGGCGCTTCGGAGAAGAACGCGCCCGAGGCGACCATCACAGTCGGCATGACCGCGTCGCCGAGGCCGATGAAGAACACGTCGCGCTCGCCGGAACCGGAGTCCTCGGCGTCGGTGTCGGCAGTGGTGTCAGCCGTCTCCGCGTCGGCCACCTCTGCCGGTTCGCCGCCGTCGGTCGCGTTCCCGCCGTCGCCGACCTCGTTGGCGTCGCGGTCGAAGTCGCTGTCGAGAAGCGAGTACGACAGCGTCGTCGGGATGACGAGCACGACCGGGATGCGGAGGTCCATCACGCCCTCCGCGAGGTCGAGCATGTGCTTGGTCTTGTAGACGCTGATGGCGTCGTAGACCGCGAGGACCGAGAGGAGCACGATGGCGGGTAACAGGCCGAAGCTGATGCCGAACAGGGCGGCCGCGCCCGCGCCCATGAGCACCCCGGCGGCGTCGATGACGTACCACTCGGGGTAGACGAGCAGCGCGAGCGCCACGGCCGCCGAGAGGCCGACGGCGACGAGCGCGCTGGGAATGAGCGCGGCGAAGACGTACCACGCGAGCAGGCCGCTCGTGAAGACGATGACGAGCCGGATGAGCTGGTCGAGGTCGTACTTGAACGCCGCGAGCATGAACGCGGTCATGACGATGATCGCGCCGATGTAGAGGAGGCTGTTCGTCGGGTCGGAGGGGTCTTCGACCGTCTGGTACCCCTGTTCGAAGAACGTCGGCACGAGGGCGAGCGCCCCCAGTTGCACGACGAGGAAGATGAGGGCGGCGAGGGCGACCCCCCGATAGGCGCGGCGTGACATGCAGGGGCGTTCCCACCCGAGGGGTATGGGGGTTGCGCTCTGGCGTCGTCAGCGAGCGTAGAGCTTGCTGCCGACGAGTCGGGCGGGCGAGCCGTCGTCGGCCGTGACGGCGACGTAGGGGCGGTCGACCGGGCCGAACACGTCGACGACGCGGCCGACCGTCGACAGCGATTCGTCGAGGACCATCGTACCGATGTCCGGGTGGTCGTCGTCGTCGAGGCGGACGATGGCGAGCCCCTGCGCCGTCCGGGAGACCGTGCCGATTCGCCGCATCAGTCGCGGAGGATTCCGACGTAGGCGGCGACCGCCTGCACGATGTCGTTTTTCGTGGCGTCGTCGGCGTTGTTCACGAGGACGCGCCCGCGGGTGTCGAACTCCCGGGAGTACCGCTTGTCCCGTTCGATGACGGCGTCGTAGCCGACCTGCTGGACGGCCTTCGCGATCTCGTCGACGGTCGGTTCTTCGACCGCCGCGGACTGGGCGACCCGCCGGCCCTCGCTCCGCGAGAGAGAGGCGTCGAGGTAGGCGGGGTAGATGACGTTCTCGACCATACCCGTGTGTCCGCCACCCGACGGTAATACGGTTGTGGTCTCACGGAGCCGGGAGCACGCGGTGGAGAAACGGAGACGGCGTGGGTCTCGGCGCGGTTACCGGCGGCGCGCGAGCAGGACCACCGCGCCGACAGCCGCGAGGCCGGCGACGACGCCGAACCCGGGCGCGTCGCTTTCTGTCGTGGATTCCGACGACCCGGTCGTCGCGGTCGATTCGGCCGCGTCGGTTTCGGTCGCGTCGGTTGCAGTCGCGTCCGCGGCCGTGGTCGTCTCAGTCGCGTCCTCGGTCGGGGATTCCGGGGACTCCGTCGCCGACTCCGTTTCGAGCTGCCGGTAGCGCTCGTAGGCGTCGGGGTGGACCGCTTCGAGAATCGCCTCGCTCGCCTCGATTGCCCGCGGGGCGGGCTGTTGGAGCTTGTGCGCCTCGATGACGATGACGTTGCCCTCCTGTACCGCCGTCGTGCTGTTGTACGCCGGACTGCTCGGAACCGGCGCGTGGTCGGGAACGACGATGTACTCGGGGTTCAGCTCGACGACGAGTTCCTCGTTAATCTGGGCGAAGCCGGTGAGGTTCGCCTCCGCCGCGCCGTTGCGCAGGCCGGCGGTCGTCATGATGTCGGAGATGAACGTGCCCGACCCGGAGGAGTAGCCGAAAAAGGAGTTGAGGCCGACCGGGCGCTCCGCGCCGTCGAGGGCTTGCTCCATGTGCGCCATCGACTCGCGCATCTCCTCGGCGCGCTCGACGCCGGCCTCGCAGTTGCCGGTCATGCGGCCGACGCGTTCGACCTTGTCGGCGACGGCGTCGAGCGACTTCCCGGACTCGAAGACGACGACCGAGATGTCCGCCGAGCGAAGCTGTTCGATGCGGTCGGGTTCGGCGTTGTACGAGGAGTTCGGGACCAACACGAGGTCGGGTTCGAGGCCGACGACCGCCTCGACGTTGAGGCCGCCGGAGCCGGAGACGTTCCCCTTCTCCGACGCGCCGTCGAGGTACGTGGCGTACTGCGAGACGCCGACGACCTCGTCGCGCGCGCCGAGTTCCCACATGGTCTGGGCGGCGCTCGGGTTGGTCGTGACGACCCGCTCGGGGTCGTCGGTGATGGTGACTTCGGTCCCCGTGGCGTCGGTGACGGTCACCGGGAACGTACACTGCGCGGTCTGCTGCTGTGCGGTCTGGTCTACCGCGGCCGCGGCCGGTGCGGGAACCCCGGCGAACGCGGTCGCGACCGCGAGCAGGGCGACGACGAGTTGTCGGTTCACGGAGTGGCCTGGGCGGCTGTTCAATAAATATTTACCTACTGAAAGCGCGGTTGTGCCCAATGAGCGTTCGAACGCGGGCGACCACGTGGTCGGTCGGCCTCGCCGGGCTCTTGCTTCTCGTCGTCGTCGTCAGCGCCGGTATCGGGGCCGTGAGCATCCCACCGCGGACCGTCGCCGCCATCCTCGCCGATGCGATTCCCGTCCCCGTCGGCATCTCTCTCGGCGGCGCGACGGCGCTCCCCGTCGTCGGGTCGGTCCCGACGCCGACGCTGGAGTTCGTCTCGCCGTTCGCGTTCGCCGTCCCCAGACCCGCGCGCATCATCGTGCTCTCGGTCCGCCTGCCGCGCATCCTCCTCGCGGCGCTCGTCGGCTTCGCGCTCGCCACCGCGGGAACCGTGATGCAGGGCTTCTTCCGCAACCCGATGGCCGACCCCTCCATCGTCGGCGTCTCCTCCGGGGCCGCCGTCGGCGCGGTGGCGACCATCGTGCTGTCGCTTTCCGTTCCGTTCGGTCTGGAGGGCGCGGCGTTCGTCAGCGCCGTCGTCACCGCGTTCGTCGTCTACCTCATCGCCAGCGAGAACGGCCGGACGCCCGTGGCGACCCTGCTTCTCGCGGGCGTCGCCGTCCAGACGTTCCTCGGCGCGGTCATCTCGTTTCTCCTCCTCCAGAGCGGCGAGAGCCTCCGGCAGGTCGTCTTCTGGCTCATGGGACACCTCGCGGGCGCGACGTGGAGCGAGGTCGGCATGCTCGCCCTCGTCCTGCCGCTTCCCTTCTTGCTCCTCGTGGTTCACGCCCGCGACCTGAACGTCCTGCTCCTCGGCGAGGAGGACGCCCACGCCCTCGGCATCGAAGTCGAGCGGACGAAACAGCTGCTTCTCGCCACCGCGAGCGTCGTCACCGCCGCGGCCGTCTCGGTCTCCGGCGTCATCGGCTTCGTCGGCCTCGTCGTCCCCCACATGCTCCGGCTCCTCGTCGGCCCCGACCACCGGGTGTTGCTCCCGGCGTCGGCGCTGGCGGGCGCGTCGTTCCTCGTCGCCACCGACACCGTCGCCCGCTCCGGCGGCGCGGAGATTCCGGTCGGCGTCGTCACCGCCGCCGTGGGCGCGCCCTTCTTCCTCTACCTGCTCCGCACGCGGGAGGTGCGCTCGCCGTGAGCGACCACACGCTCCCCGCCGACGCGGATTCACCGGACTCGGACCCCTTCGGCGACGCCGACCCGGCGATTCGGCTCGACGACGTGTCGGTCTCTCTCGGCGGCCAGCGAATCCTCGACGCCGTCTCGGTCGACGTGGGCGAGGGAACCTTCGTCGGCCTCATCGGCCCCAACGGCGCGGGGAAGACGACCCTGCTCCGGACGCTCAACGGGGGGCTCGCGCCCGACGAGGGGCGGGTCCGCGTCGTCGGCGAGGACGTCCACGCCCTGTCGTCGAAGGCGGCGAGCAGGCTGGTGGCGACGGTCCCCCAGACCACGAGCGTCACCTTCGACTTCCCCGTCCGCGACGTCGTCGAGATGGGCCGCACGCCCCACCGCGGGCGCTTCGAGGGCTGGCGCGAGCGCGACGAGGCCGCCGTCGAGTCCGCCATGCGACGCACCTCGGTCGAGTCGCTTTCCGACCGCCCGGTGACGGAGGTCAGCGGCGGCGAACGCCAGCGCGTCCTCATCGCCCGCGCGCTGGCACAGGAGACGCCCCTCTTGCTCCTCGACGAACCGACCGCCAGCCTCGACATCAACCACCAGGTCCGCACGCTCGAACTCGTCTCCGACCTCGTCGCCGACGGGACGACCGCGGTCGCGGCCATCCACGACCTCAACCTCGCGGCCCACTACTGCGACGCGCTCGTCCTCCTGTCGGGCGGGCGCGTCCTCTCGGCGGGCGACCCCGCGGCGGTGCTCTCCGAGGAGAACCTCCGCGAGGCGTTCGACGCCGAGGCGGTCGTCTCGCGGCACCCCGTCACCGGCTCGGTGTACGTGACCGCCCTCCCGCCGTCGTCGGACGACGCCAACGGGCGGGTCCACGTCGTCGGCGGGGGCGGCACCGGCGCGCGGGCGCTCCACCTGCTGTCGGCGGCCGGCTACGCGCTGTCCGCCGGCGCGCTCAACGAGGGCGACACCGACGCCGAGGCGGCCCGCCGGGTCGGCGCGGACCTCGTGACCGTGCCGCCGTACTCGCCCGTCGATGACGCGGCGCGGGCCGCGGTCCAGTCGCGGGTCGAAGCCGCCGACGTGACCGTCGTCGCCGACGTGGAGGTCGGAGACGGCAACCTCGCCAACCTCGACGCCGCGGCCGAGGCCGACCGACTCGTCCTCGTGGAGGAACGCCCCTTCCCGGAGCGGAACTACGCCGGCGACGACGGCTTCGCGGTCTACGAGCGCCTGCGAGCGCGCGGCCGGGTCGTCGAACCGAGCGACCTCCTGTCGGTCGTCGGCGAACTCGCCTGCGACTCGTTCCGCGAGGGCGACGATGCGGACGGCTCCGGCGGCGGCGAGGGAGAACGCGGGGGAGCGGGTGACGGAGAGGGCGGTTCGAGCGCCGGCGATTCCGGCGCGAACGACGCCGAACCGACCGATGTCGGCACCGTCACCGACGGCCGAGCATCGGACTTATTTTCCAGTTAATCTGTCGCTGCACGGCCCTACGCACAGCATATTCAAGCCGTGAGCGCGCGTCTAGTCGCACGATTTCTGAGAGGAACACGGTCATGAAACTCGCACTCATCGGTATCGGACAGGCTGGCGGCAAGGTAGTCGACGCCATCGTCGACTACGAGCGACGGACGAACACGGGGTTCGTCGTCGACGCAATCGCCGTCAACACGGCTCGCTCGGACCTCCGTGGGCTCCGAAACGTCCCCGAGTCGCGGCAGGTGCTCATCGGTCTGACCCGCGTCAAGGGCCACGGCGTCGGCGCGGACAACGAACTCGGCGCGGAGGTGACCGCGGAGGACGTCGGCGAGGTGCTCTCGATGGTCGACGACCTCCCGGTCCACGAGATAGACGCCTTTCTCGTCGTCGCCGGCCTCGGCGGCGGCACCGGGTCGGGCGGCGCGCCCGTCGTCGCGCGCGAACTGAAACACATCTACACCGAACCCGTCTACGGGCTCGGAATCCTCCCCGCGCGGGACGAAGGCGGCATCTACACGCTCAACGCCGCGCGGTCGCTCCAGACGTTCGTCCGCGAGGTGGACAACCTCCTCGTCTTCGACAACGACGCCTGGCGGAAGACCGGCGAGTCGCTCGAAGCGGGCTACGGCAGCATCAACGCCGAACTCGCCCGCCGCCTCGGCGTGCTGTTCAGCGCCGGCGAGGGCGACGGCTCCGGCGCGGTGGCGGAGTCGGTCGTGGACGCCTCCGAGATAATCAACACGCTCGCCACCGGCGGCATCTCGACGATCGGCTACGCCTCCGTCGAACTCGACCGCCCGAAGCGCGGGCTTCTCTCCCGGCTCTCCGGTGGGGCGGCCGACGCCGTCGACGCCGCTGACGGCGGCGACTCGACGAACCGAATCACCAGCCTCGTGCGCCGCGCCACGCTCGGCCGACTCACGCTGCCGTGCGAGATCTCCGGCGCGGAGCGCGGCCTCGTCGTCGTCGCCGGCCCGCCGGACGTGCTCTCGCGCCGCGGCATCGAGCGCGCGCGGACGTGGCTCGAAGACGAGACCGGGACGATGGAGATTCGCGGCGGCGACTACCCCGTCGGTTCGGACTTCGTCGCCGCGGTCGTGCTCCTGTCGGGCGTCTACGACGTGCCGCGGGTGAAAGAGCTGCAGGCGGTCGCCATCGAGACCCAACGCGACATGCTCGCCAAGCGCGAGTCGAGCGCGGCGTCGCTCGACGACCTCATCTCGACCGGCGACGACCGCATCGAACCGCTGTTCTGAGCTTTTTTCGTTCCTCTCTCCTTCGTCCACGGGGAAGGGTCATAGTGACGCGGTACCAACTGACGAACGATGGCCGAGTACCCGCTGAAACAACGCTTCGTGCTCGACACCTCACTGTTTCTCTCCGAGGAGATTCGAGACGACGACGAGACGTTCGAGGAGGGAATCGAACGGCTCCTCGACACCATCGCCGCCGCGCGACTGGACCTGAACATCTCGTGTTACATGCCGCCGTCTATCGCCGCGGAGTTGGAACACATCCTCCGCGACCGCGGCGTCTCGGAGGACGTGCTCGGCAAACTCGACACGTGGGTCGTCAAGAAACACCCCGACCGCTACGAGGTGTACATCCCCGCGGAGGTCGTCTACCGCTTCATCGACGAGATGTCGGACCGGGTCAACCGCGGCCTCCGCGTCTCCGAGAAGGCCGTCCGCAAGGCCGAGGAGTCGAAACAGCGGTCCAACGGCGGGTCGAAGCTCTCGGACGTCGACAAGGTCATCTCCGACCTCCGGGAGGACTACCGCGGCGCGCTCAGACAGGGCGTCCTCGACTCCCGCGAGGACTTCGACCTCCTCATCCTCGCCCGCGAACTGAACGCCGGCGTCGTCACCGAAGACACCGGCATCATCAGTTGGGCCGCCGACTTCGGCCTGCGGAACCTCCGCGGCCGGGCGTTCCCGACCCTCTTAGAGGAGTACCTCATGGCGCTCGACAGCCCGCGCCCGTGGAGCAGGGGCGACGACGGTGTCGACGCCGACCGACTGTGACCCCGCCGTCGCTCTCGCCCCTACACCTACGCCATCGAGTCGAGGTCGACGAAGCTCCCCTCGAACGCCGATAGCCACTGCGTCAGTTGGTCTTCGGGCGTCGCGTCCGCCGGGTAAATCGTACACTCCTCGCGCCCGTCGGGGTGGGTGGTCAACCGCGACGCGAGCCGCGGCCGTTCGGGGTGTTCGCGCCCCGAGTCCGGCGGGTGCACCGGCTCCGACCCCATCAGCGGCCTCCTCCGAGGGCGACTTCGAGCCCCCGGTCGTCGTTCAGCGACACCGTGACCGACTCGACGCTCGACCGATACTGGTGCGTGTGGGTCCCGTTCGCCCGCAGTTGCAGGGTCTCTTCGAGCAGGCCCGCCTCCGAGAGCTGTTCGACCTTCCGGTAGGTCGTCGACAGCGGCACGTCGCACGCCTCGGAGAGGTCCTGTGCGGTCATCGGCTCGGTCGCACCCTGAAGGGTGGTGAGGATTCGCCGGCACGCGTGGTCCGAGAGCGCTTCCAGCACCTGTTCCGCCTCCAGTTCGGCGGGCGTTGGTCCGGTCGGCTTGCGTCTGAGGCCGGTCTGCATGCTCATCCGTAGATTCGCCCGCGTCGCCCGTCGAAGGGCACCCAGAATATGGGGGGCGCTTTATAGCTCCGAGACCGGCCGCGGTCCGCTCAACGGCGGGCGGCGACTGGAAACGGACCACGATATAAAGGCCCGGTGTATCGGGGGTGTTTATATCAGGGGCTGGGGCGACTCCGTACTCTTATGACGAGCGCAGCGGGCATCAGAGCGGAGTTGAAAGTGACGGGGCCGGACGGCTGTCCCGTCGCGACGGTCTCCGAGGGGGACACCTCGGGCTACGCGCTCTCGCGGAGCATGGCTCCCAACGAGCGCGGGTCGGTCGTCGAGGAGTTCGTCTTCGACGACGATGACGGGGTCCCCGAGGAGATGGAACGGCTGTTCGAGTACGGCGACGGCAGCGTCTACCGGTTCGACCGCGAGGGCGGCATCGGCTGTCCCTGCGAGCGCGTCGAGGCGTTCGACTGTCCGGTCGTGGACGTCCAGACGCGCGACGGCGCGCTGTTTCTGACCTTCCACGCGCCCGACGTGGAGACGCTCCGCGACGTGGTCGCGTCCCTCCGGGAGTCGTCGGGGTCGGTGGACGTGCGCCGGCTGCTCCAGTCGTCGACCGACGAGTCGCGGGACCTCGTGTTGGTCGAGCGCGGCCAGCTCACCGACCGCCAGCGCGAGGTGCTGGAGACGGCCCACGAGATGGGCTACTTCGACCACCCGCGGCGCGCGAACAAAGGCGAGGTCGCGGCCGAACTCGGCATCACGACCTCGACGTTCTCCGAGCACCTCGCCATGGCCCAGAAGAAACTCATGGGTGCCATCCTGCAGGAGTGACGAGATGAGACGTGTCGACGGGGTATCAGTCCCCCGCGAATGCAGGGTGCGCCCCCTCGGGTCCCCGCGGCGTACCACTAGCCGGTGAGCAACGATGCGCGAGTTCGACGTGACCTGTCCCGAGTGCGGCGAGCGCTACCGGGTCAACGAGCCGATGATGCGGACGCTCCGGGAGACCGGCTGCGTCCTCTGTACCGCGCCGCTGAACGACGCCCCGAAGTCCGCGTGACGACGCCGCCGGACGACCTGCCCGCGGACTGAGGGGATCACTCGTCCGGAACGACGCGAGGATAGTGCCGACGCCGCGACCGCTCACGCTTACTCGACGACGACGACGCCGACCATGCCGAGCGTCTCGTGGGGGACGCAGACGTATCTGTACTCGCCGGAGTCCTCGAACGTGTACTCGAAGGTGTGACCCTCCGAGACGGTGAGCTCAGACTCGAACAGGCCGTCTTCGCGGTTGACGACGTTGTGGGTGCCGCCGTTGCCGGTCCACTCCCAGACGACCGTCGTGCCCGGCGAGACCCGCACCGCGGCGGGCGCGAACGCGTAGCCGCCGCCGTTGCCGGCCGCGCCGACCGCGACCGTGACGCTGTCCTGTCCCGTCAGGTCGTGGACGCCGTCGTAGTTACCCGTCCGGTCGAACCAGCCGCCGAAGTCCCGCATCTCGTGTTCGGGGGTGTCTTCTTCGTCGGACGAGTCGCCGTCTCCGTCGCCCGCGCCGCCGGAGCCGCCGCCGGACGAACTCGAACAGCCCGCCAGGAGCGCGATACCTGTCGACGCCGCCGTTGCGTGGAGGAACGACCGTCGGGAGAACCGTTGCGTCATTGGCTGGCTGTACTGGGTGGCCGAACAAGTCGAAAGCTTCGATTCCCACGCGCTGAAAACGGGCGAAACGAGCGTGGCCGTCCCGCCCGAAGGCGACGACATGGACGACGACGACCCGAGGCGACGACCGCGAATCGACGGCAGCCGCCAGTGGGAAGTGTTCTACCGCGACGTGCCGACCGAGCCGATGCGCCACGTCGGGAGCGTGAGCGCCCCGTCCGAGGACCTCGCCACCGAGCAGGCGCGGACGCTGTTCGGCGACGGCGACGCGGACCTCTGGCTCGCGCCGGCCGACGAGTTCCTCCGACTCGGCGGCAACGACCTCGCCGCGAAGGGTGAGGGGTCGAACGGCGGGACGGAACACGGCGGAACGGAGCGCGGCGACGGCGCGGGAGACGCCCGCGGTGTCGAAAACGGGGTGTCCGTCGAGTGATCTCTATCAGCAAACTCCTGTGCGGACAGGGGGCCGAGGGCGACGGCCTCCGCTACGACGACCCCGACGCCGACATCGAGCAGATACGCGAGGAGAAACAGCAGCGCCCGGTCGTGGTCTGGAACACGACGCGGCGCTGTAACCTCTACTGCGAACACTGCTACGCCGGGGCCGACCTCGACCCCGCGCAGGGCGAACTGTCGACCGCCGAGGCGAAGGGCCTCATCGACGACCTCGCGGCCTACGACGTGCCGGTCCTGCTGTTTTCGGGCGGCGAACCGCTCGTCCGCGAGGACCTCGTCGAACTCGTCGACTACGCCACCGACGCCGGCATCCGGGCGGTGCTTTCGACCAACGGGACGCTCATCACCGAGGAGAAGGCGCGCGCGCTCCGCGACGCCGGGCTCTCGTATGCGGGCGTCTCCGTCGACGGCTTGGAGGAGCGCAACGACCGCTTCCGCGGGAAAGAGGGCGCGTTCGACGCCGCCGTCCGCGGCATCGAAAACTGCCTCTCGGTGGGCCTCAAGACCGGCCTCCGGTACACCATCACCGAGCACAACGCCGCCGACATGGAGGACGTGGTGGACCTGCTGTACGACGTCGGCGTCGACCGCTTCTGTTTCTACCACCTCGACTACGGCGGCCGCGGCGGCGACATCGCCGACGCCGACCTCGACGACGAGGCCCAGCGCCGCGCCGTCCGCCGGCTGTTCGACATGACCCGCGAGTACCACGCCGAGGGCGAGGAGATAGAGACGCTTCTGGTCGGCAACTACGCCGACTCCGCCTACGTGGTCGAGTACGCCCGCGACGAACTCGACGCCGACCACGCCGACCGGATTCACCGGTATCTCCGCGTCAACGGCGGCGACCCGACCGGCGAGCGCGTCGCTGACGTGGACTACCGCGGCGACGTCCACCTCACGCAGTTCTGGCAGGGCTACAGCCTCGGCAACGTCCGGGACCGCCCGTTCGGCGACATCTGGGACGACGAGTCGAACCCGCTTCTCGCGAAGCTCCGCGAGCGCGAACGGCACCTCACCGGCAAGTGCGCGACCTGCCAGTATCAGGACGTCTGTCGCGGCTCCTCTCGGCTTCGGTCGCTCGCGGCGACGGGCGAACTGTTCGGTCCCGACCCGCAGTGTTACCTGACGCCCGACGAGCGCGGCGCGGGTGCAGACGCGACTTCGGGCGCGGCCGACTGAGGGTTCCCTTTCACCCGCTGGGAACGCACCGTACGCTTATTTTTCGGCGAGTCCAACCGCGGCTATGGAAACCAAACGAGGGGTGCCGAACATCCTCGGAAACGGGCTCGTCGGCGTCGGACTCGTCCTCTTCGCCGTCGCGGTCGCGGACGCGGTCGGCGTCGTGGACGTGCGCTTTTCGCCCGGCGTCTACCTGATTTTCGTGGCGATTAGCTTCGTCCTCGCGTGGCTGTTGCGGTCTTTGACGTAGCGCGTCGGACGTGGACTCGGCCGAAAAAACCGGAGCTTGAGAGGAGACGCCCGCTTACTCGGCCGCGCCCGCCGCCGCCCGCTTTTCCTCGCGTTCGAGCTCTTCGAGGTAGTCGTCGGCGTCGAGGGCGGCCTTCACGCCCATGCCGCCGGCCGTCGCGGCCTGCTGGTAGTGGTAGTCGACCACGTCGCCGGCGGCGAAGATGCCGGGCACGTCGGTCGCGGTCTGGCCGCCGCCGGAACCGCCCTTGGCGATGATGTAGCCGTCGTCGTCGCGCTGGACGCCCGTGCCGTCGAGGTAGTCGGCGTTCGGCGTGTGGCCGATGGCGTAGAACACCGCGCCCACGTCGAAGTCGAACTCCTCGGTCTCGGGGTCGTCGAGCTTGTCGCTCGGGTGGCCCTCGGGGTTGCGGACGAGCGTCACGTGGTCGACGCCCTCCTCGGGCGAGCCGTGAAGCTCCGTCGCCTCGGTGTTGAGCATGAGTTCGATTTCGCCCTCGTCGACTTTCTCCATCAGGCGGTCGACCCAGTAGTCCTCGGCGCGGAACTCCTCGCGGCGGTGGACGAGATACACCGTCGAGGCGAACTTGGTGAGGAAGTTGGCCTCCTCGACGGCGGCGTCGCCCCCGCCGATGACCATGATCTTCTCGTCGCGGAAGAACGCGCCGTCGCAGGTCGCACACGTCGAGAGACCGTAGCCCATCAGGTTCTCCTCGCCGGGGATGCCGAGGGTGCGGGCCGACGCGCCCGACGCCGCGATGATGGCGTCCGCGGTGTACACGTCGCCGTTCTTGAGCGTGACCGTGAAGGGGCGCTCGGAGGCGTCCACGTCCTCGATGATGCCGTGACGAATCTCCGTGCCGAAGCGCTCGGCCTGCTCTTTCATGTTGTTGATGAGCTCCGGCCCGGAGATGCCCTCGGGGAAGCCGGGGTAGTTGTCCACCTCGGTCGTGAGCGTGAGCTGTCCGCCCGGCTCGTCGCCCTCTAACACCAGCGGCTCGTTGTTGGAGCGGGCCGCGTAGATGGCCGACGAGAGCCCGGAGATGCCCGAGCCGGCGATGATGAGTTTCCTGTGTTCCACGAACGAATCGGCGTCCTCTGTCATAGCCGATAGTTCGCTACACCGGCGTCTTAAGGTTTCGCTGTATTGCGAGGAGCGCTACACCACCGGCACGATAACGCATGCCACGGCGCTCGCGGCGCGCGGAGCGAAAGACCGGTATCCGTCGCCGACGCATCACTCCGCATGGCCGCCGACCTACAGGAGAAGACGAATCGCTACGAAGGGATGCTCGCCGACGCGCTCGACGAGGCGGTGCAGGCCGTCCCCGACGAGACGCACCTCGGCGACGCCGCCGCCGACTGTCTGGAGATGGCCGAGTCCTACCTCGACGACGGCCGCCACTTCAAGGAGGCAGACGACTGGGTGAACGCGCTGGCGTCGTTTTCGTACGGCTACGGTTGGCTCGACGCGGGCGTCAGGATGGGGCTGTTCGACGTGCCCGACGACTCGCACCTGTTTACGATGTGACCCGCCTCGAACCCGCCCCGAACCCGCCTCCACCTGTTCGCCGTGTGACTGATTTTTCTTCGACGGGCGCGTACGACACGCGAAGAGATGTCCCTGACCGCCGCCGCCCTCGCCGCCACTGCCGCCATCGCTCCCGCCGCCGCTCGCGTTTCGGACGCACAGCGAGCGCTCGAACAGCGGTTCGCCAACCCGTTTCTGCGTCGTCTGCTCCGCTCGCCGCTCCATCGACTCGCCAGTCGCTGGTTCGCGCTCGTCTCCTACGTCGGCCCCAAGAGCGGCCGACGGTACACGTTCCCCGTCGCCTACGCCGTCGCGGGCGGCGGTATCGTCGCCGTCACGCCAAAGGCGGAGAGCAACTGGTGGAAGAACTTCCGCCGGCCGACGGCGTGTCGCCTGTGGTACCGCGGCCGGCGGCGCGAGGCGACCGGCGAGGTCGTCGCGGGCGAGTTCGCCGCGGACCTACTCGACCGCTACGCCGCGGCGCACGGCCTGTTGGCTCGCGAACTCGGAATTTCGGAGGACGGTGGGAGTCGCGCCGCCGGTGACGAGACGACGCGAGCGGACTTCGCGGTCGTGCTGTTTCGGTTCGACTGACTACTCGAAGCGGAACGTCGCGCCGTCGGGGCCGTCTTCGACGTCGACGCCGAGCGCCGTCAGGTCGTCGCGCAGGTCGTCGGCGCGCTCGTAGTTGCCGGCCTCGCGCTCGGCCTCGCGGACGTCCAAGACGAGTTGGACGAGGTCTTCCGCGACGGACACGTCGCCGCCCTCGCCCGCGTCGCCGAACGAGAGGCCGAACACCTCGCCGCCGAGGTCTTCGAACGCCTCGATTGCCCGCCGGAGCGCGCGGTAGTCGTACGCGTCGGCGTCGGCGACGTGGCGGTTGACCGCGCCGGCGAGGCCGAGCAGTTCGGCCATCGCCTCGCGGACGTTGAAGTCGTCGTTCATCGCCTCGCGGAAGTTCTCGCGCGTTTCGGTCACCGCCTCGCGGAGGGCCGCGGCCTCGACTTTCGTCCGGGCGTCGGGGCTGTCGGCGGCGTCGACGGCGGCCTCGTAGGCGCGTTCGAGGCGCTCCCAGCGCTCTTCGGCCTCGGCGATGGTCTCGGCGGAGTACGTCTGTTCGGAGCCGTAGGCCGTCGAGAGGTAGAACGTCCGAATCACGTCCGCGCCGAACTCGTCGAGGGCGTCGCCGACGGTGAAGAAGTTGCCCAGGCTCGAACTCATCTTGTCGCCCTCGGTCTGGAGCAGGCCGACGTGGAGCCAGTAGCGGGCGAACTGCCGGCCGGTCGCCGCCTCCGACTGGGCGATTTCGTTCTCGTGGTGCGGGAACACGAGGTCGCGGCCGCCGACGTGGATGTCGAGGGTGTCGCCGAGGTGCGTCATCGACATCGCGGAGCACTCGATGTGCCAGCCGGGTCGGCCCTCGCCCCACGGCGACTCCCACGTCTCGCCGCACGGCTCGTGGAGCGGTTCGAGGGCGGGGTCGCGGTGTTCGGCCGCCGTCTTGGGGTCGACCGCGCCGGCCTTCCAGAGCGCGAAGTCGGTCGGGTTGCGCTTCTCGGAGCGCTCGTCTCTCGTCGCCCGCGACTCCAGTTCTTCGAGCTTCTGGTTCGAGAGCTTCCCGTAGTCGTCGAACGTGGAGACGTCGAAGTAGACCGAGCCGTTGGACTCGTAGGCGTGGCCGCGGTCGACGAGCGTCCGAATGAGGTCGATAATCTCGGGGATGTGCTCGGAGACGCGCGGGTAGACCTCGGCGCGCTTCAGGTTCAGCCCGCGCATGTCGCGAATCACGTCGCCGACGAAGTGCTCGGCGACGCTCGCCTCGTCGTCGCCGAGGTCGTCCTCGCCGATGCGGGCGGCGATCTTCTCGTTCACGTCGGTGAAGTTCTCGACGTGGCGCACGTCGTAGCCCTCGTAGTCCAGCCAGCGGTGCATCAGGTCGGCGTGCATCCACAGGCGGGCGTGGCCGAGGTGGGCGTGGTCCGAGACCGTCAGTCCGCAGACGTAGAGCAACACTTCGTCGCCGTGCGACTCGAACTCCTCGCGCTCTCCCGTCAGGGTGTTGGTCACGGACAGGGTCATCACACTCGGCTACTTCCGGGACCACTTTCAACCCGTCGGAACCGCGGTCGGCGACACGTCGCTCTCACGGGGCTACCGCCGTCGGCTCGTCGTCGCGTTACCTCGTCGCCGCCGCTACTTCGTCCACTCCGGGCGGTCGGCCTCGCCGCGGCGAATCTTCGAAAGCGTCTCCTCGGAGAGCAGTCGCTTGACGAACGCCGGAATCCGGTCGGTCGGGTCGCCGTCGGTCGGGCCGTTGTCGGTCGCTGGCGCGGTCGCGGATTCTGTCTCGCTCCCGACCGCGCGGTCGGCGTTCGCCGCCGACGCGAGCGCGTAGTGCCCGCCTCTGGTGGCGACGCCGCCGTCGGTCGTCGTCTCCGCGCGCCGGCGGAACGATTCGAGGTCGGCCTCGCGGTCCAACTCCTCGACGGCCGTGTCGAGGTCGGCGGCCTGGTCGGCCTGCTCGGAGACGCTCTCGGAGATGCGGTCTATCTCGGCGGTCACCTCGTCGACCTGCGTCGCCGCGTCGTCGACGAAGGTGGCGATGTCGGAGGTGAGCGTCGCCTGCTCGTCGGTCGCCCGCGCCACCTCGTCGATGCCGTCGGTCACGTCGGCGACCGAGTCGGTTATCTCGTCGAGGCTCTCGACGGTCGACTCGACCCGCTCGATGCCGTGGTCGATGTTCTCGTCGGCCGACGACAGCGCCTCGGCGGTGTCCTCGATGTGGTCCGTCACGTCCTCTATCATCTGGCCGATGCGCTCGGCCTGCGACTTCGACTCGTTGGCGAGCGACTTCACCTCGTCGGCGACGACGGCGAAGCCGGAACCGGCCTCGCCGGCGCGGGCGGCCTCGATGGAGGCGTTGAGCGCGAGCAGGTTCGTCCGGTCGGCCACCTCGTCGATGACCTCGACGATGTCCTGAATCTCGTCGATGGCGGCCACGAGCGCCTCGACGTTCACGGTTATCTCGTCGCGGTCGTCGCCGACCTGCCGCATCGCGTCGATCGCCTCGCCGGCCTCGGCGCGGCCCTCCTCGGCCCGCGTGGTGGCCTCGTCGCTCCGCGAGGACACGTCGTCGGCGGTGGCCGCGACCTCCTCGACGGTCGCGCTGAGGTTCGACAGCTCGGCGGCGATTTCCTCGGTCATGTCGGCCTGCCGAGCCGCCAGCTCCTCGATTTCGGCGATGCTCTCGCTCGTCCCGGCGGTCTCCTCGTGGAGCTGGGAGGCGACCGATTCGAGGTCCCCGCGGCTCTCTCTGGCCCGTCTGACCTCCTCGCGGACGTCCAGCGAGTACGAGTAGAGGTAGGTCGCGTTGACGACCTGTCGGTCGAGGTTGAGCCCGCGGACGACGGCCATCATGTCCGCGAACGCCTCGTCGACGGCGGCTTCGACGCGGTCGGCGTCCTCGCCCGACAGCGACTCGGTGGCGTCGGCGACGGCGCGCCCGCGGAGTTCGTCCGCGAAGATGCCGGTGACGTTGGCGAACATCCCGCCGAAGTAGTGCAGCGGCATGTCGAGTTTGTCGTGGAGCAGGCCGATTCGCGTGCGCGCCGCGTAGTGGTTCCGGTCGTAGTTCCCGTCGGTGAACGAGCGGTAGTAGCCGGAGACGACCGCCCGGAGCCCGTCGAGGTCGCTCTCCGAGCGGTCGACCACGTCCACCGTCCGCTCGTTGGCGAGAATCGGCTCGACGAACCCGTCGACGAGCGCCTCGTCGCGGGCCTCGACGACGCCCCGGAGGTCGGCGAGGCGCGCGGCGTCCTCGTCGTCGAAGCCGACGAACGACTGCCGCCACCCCAACTCGTCGGCGTCGAGGTCGAGCTCGGCGAGGAGTTCCGTGGATGAAAGCGAGATGTTGCCGTCGTCGTCGCGTGGGCTGGGCGAAACCATTGACGAATTCAGCGACTCCGACGTAATAAGCGCCGGCCGCCGGATATCACGGTTGATAGCCTCGAATCAGACGTATAAATCGCTGACGGCAGACTCGACGACGCGGAGGGCGGCGGCCCCCTGTCGGCGCGGGACGACCACGGCGAGCGCGTCGCCCGCGACGCCCGCGGCGTCGACGACGACGGACTCGGCGTCCAGTCGGGAGAGAACGGCGGCGAGGACGGTCGGGTCCACGTCGCCCTCGGCGATGATAGCCGTGAGCGGGCCGCCGCTCGCGAGGTCGACGCCGGCGACCGAGAGCACGGGGTCGTCGTCGGCCTCCTCGACGTCTTCGCCGACGAGGCCGACGCCGCTTCGCATCGTCACGGCGGCGTCTCGGGGGTCGGCTTCGAGGGGTGGGAGGTCGTCGGCGAACCGGCGGAGCGCGGCCGCGACCGCCTCGTCGTCGCCGAGGTCGAGTTCGGCCGCGGCGGCGGCGTAGTTGACGACGCCCGCGCGGAGCGCGGCGAGGAGGTACGGTCGTTCGCGGACTGCGTCGCGCGCGTCGGCGGCGAGGGACATGGCTCCGTGGTGGTCGGGCGCGCGCAAAAAACCGCCGCTCGTCGGCCGCCGTCGGGGTCGCCGACGGGACCGGCACCGCGGCGCACCGCGACGCGTCGGCTGAACGAGTGGCGAACGCGAGTTGTCCGAACCCGAAGATTCCTTTCTCCGATGCGAAGTCCATAAGACACTCCCCTCGTAACCCCCGGACATGCAAGCTCTGGTCATCGTGGCGCACGGGTCGCACCTGAACCCGGATTCGAGCGCCCCCACCTACGACCACGCGGACACGGTCCGCGAGGTGGGCGCGTTCGACGAGGTGCGGACCGGCTTCTGGAAGGAAGAGCCGTCGATCCGCGAGGTGCTCCGAACCGTCGAGGCCGACGAGGTGTACGTCGTCCCGCTTTTCATCAGCGAGGGCTACTTCACGGAGCAGGTCATCCCGCGCGAGCTCCGCCTCGACGGGTGGGACGTGGCCGACTGGGACTCCGACGGCCTGTCGGCGTCCCACGTCACCCTCACCGCGACGGACGTGCCCGAGAAGACGATTCACTACTGCGGGCCGGTCGGGACGCACGCGGCGATGACCGACGTGTTGGTCCGCCGCGCCGAGACGGTCACCGGCGACCCGAACGTCGGCGAGGGCTTCGGCCTCGCCGTCGTCGGCCACGGGACCGAGCGCAACGAGAACTCCGCGAAGGCCATCGAGTACCACGCCGACCGCATCCGCGAGATGGACCGCTTCGACGAGGTACAGGCGCTCTACATGGACGAGGAGCCAGAGGTGGACGACGTGACCGACTACTTCGACTCCGAGGACGTGGTCGTCGTCCCGCTTTTCATCGCCGACGGCTTCCACACCCAAGAGGACATCCCGGAGGACATGGGCCTCACCGACGACTACCGCGCGGGCTACGACGTGCCCGCGGAGGTCGACGGCCACCGCATCTGGTACGCCGGCGCGGTCGGGACCGAGGGCCTCATGGCCGACGTGGTGCTCGAACGCGCCGCCGACGCGGGTGCCGACATCGGTAACAGCCTCGAAGTCGTGCGCGAACGCACCCGAAAGACGGCACAGGAGGCGAACTGATGGGACACCACCTCGACGCCCTCGTCGACGCCGCGGCGACCGGCGACGGCGTCTCGCTCGACGGACTCACCGCCGTCCACGACGACGCCGGCTTCCGCCTCGAAACGCCCGACGCGACGCTTTCGGGGCTCACGGAGGGCGGTCTCCGCGAGGCCCTCGCCGACTGCGACGACTACGCGACGAACTGGTACTTCTGGTCCGAGGTCCTCGGCGAGTCCGGCCCCCAGCGACGGGCGTTCCTCCGCTGGGTCGAGGGCGCGCGGGTCGATGCGGGCGGCGACGACGATGGAGACGGAGACGGCGGCGATAACGACGCCGACGCCGATGCCGACGCTGACGCCGCTTCCGTCCCCGAGCGCTACGACGCCCTCCGAGACGGTGTCAGCCGCGAGTGGGGCCAACTGCTCGTCACGGCCACCGTCGACGACCACGGCGAGCGCTCCTACGAACTGCGCCACGCCGACGAGGTCGACGCCGACCGCGACGAACTCGACGCCTACCACGAACCGCTCGCGGCCCGCCAGTTGGCCACCTACGACGAGAAGGGTCGGTACCGCCCGCTGAAGTCCGGCAACAACCTCGCCGGCGGCTGGGTGTTCCCCGACCTCGGCGGCCGCGACCTCGTGGAGACCGTCGAGACGTTCTACCCCGCGTCGGTGCCGAACTGGTACCGCGAGCGCCGGGGCGAACTCGACGTGACACACTGGGAGGACGCCATCGGCCGCCAGACCGGGATGTACAGCGTCGTGAAGACGTGGAACCGCGGCGACGGCCACGAGCACGTCGACTGGGTCGCGGAGGCCTGCTGTGACGACAGCCAGTGCGTCAAGCGCCGCGAGTGGCAGTACGACGACGACGCCGACCTCGACGTCGACGGCGGCGACGGCGCGTTCCCGTGCCGCGAGCCGTGTTCCGTCGTCATCGCGGCGTCCCGAAAGTGGACGCGGCTGGAAGGCGAGGACACGCAGACCTACGAGTTCGAACTCACGCCGTCCGAGAAAGAACAGGTCGAGGCCATCGTCGACGCCGTCGCGGACGACCGCACCGACGACATCCGCGAGGCCGACGTGTACGAGGGCGCGAACCGCTACCGGGCGCGGTTCCTGCGCGCGAAACTGTTCGACGACGAGGGGAACCTCGGCGGCGTCCCGACCGACGCGCCCGACGACGAGTAGGCCGCGCCGCGAGGGACGGGAATCGGACCGATTTTCCGGACGCCGTCACCGCATCGTCAGCACCAGCGCCGCGAGGACGCCGCCGACGACGACGCCGGCACCGAGAGTGATGGCGAAGCTCTCGAACAGCGAGGCGAGCGCCACCGCGAGGACGAGCGCGAGGAGCGCGAGGCCGAACACCGGGGCCGCACGCGGGTCGACGCTCGGGAACACGTCGGCGATGCTTTCGGTGACGCTCGGTTCGGGCTCGGGTTGCTTGGGCTTCGAGAGCGTCTCGTCCACGTCGACCGGCGGTTTGCCGCCGGAGCCGGGCTCGACGGTCACGTCGACGTATCTCGTCTCCGAACCGTGGCCGGAGACGATTTTGAGCTTCCCCGACACCGGCTCGGGCGGCGAGGTGACGAACACCTCGACGGTCTTCGTCTGGCCGCCGTCGACGAAGTGGTTTCCTTCGGACAGGCTCGCCGTGCGCGAGAGCTCGTCGTCGATGTGGAGGTGGACGTGCACCGCCTGCCCCTCGTTCGCGAGTTCGACCGAGAACGGCCCGTTCGTCGAGAACGACGGCGCTACCGAGAGGTCGTGAGGGCGCTCGTCGTTCAGCGTGACGGTGAGCGGCGCGTTCGACACGGCTTCACCGTCGAGACGAGAATAGAAAAACGTTCAGGTCCGATGAGGTGTCGTTCCTCAGTCGTCGCGCATGTCCGGCGGCAGGAGGTTCGGGATGCCGTCCTCGATGGGGTACACCTCGCCGGTGACCGTGCCGATGAGCCGCCCCTCGATGATTTCGTCGCCGTCGCGCTCGTCGACTTCCAGCTCAAGTTCGCTCTTGTCGAGGGGGTCACAGAGGATGTCCATCAGGGATTCTTTCATCGTCGTGACGGTGGATTGCGCGAAGTAAAAGCGTACGGGTTCGCCGCCGTCGCGGCGGCGGTCGGCGGACGGAGACGCGCCGTCACCGGTCGGCCGACCGCTCGGTGCTCAGTCGTCGAACGGGTTCTCGATGTGGACCGTCTGCTCGCGGCCGGGGCCGACGCCGACGGCGTAAATCGGCACGTCGAGTTCGTCCGAGAGATATTCGAGGTAGTCCTGTGCGGCGTCCGGGATGGCGTCGTAGCCCTCCTCGGCGACCGCCGCCCAGTCCACTTCCGGCCACGTGTCGAACTCCTTGAGGACGGGTTCGCACTCGCCCCAGCGCTCGGTCGTCGCGGGCATCGTCAGGCGTTCGTCGCCCGCCAGTTCGTAGGCGTGGCCGACCTTGACCTCGTCGAGGCCGGCGAGCACGTCGAGGTGGTTGACGGCGATGCCGGTGAAGCCGCTGACGCGGGCGGCGTGGCGGAGCATCGGCATATCGAGCCAGCCGATACGGCGCGGGCGACCGGTGACGGTGCCGAACTCGCCGCCCTTCTCGCGGATGAAGTCCGCGAGTTCCTCCTCGCGGTCGTCGTCTTTCAGCTCGGTCGGCATCGGGCCCTCGCCGACGCGCGAGAGGTAGGATTTGACGATGCCGACGACCTCGCCCTGTCCGACGACGGTCGGGCCGACGCCGGTGCCGGTGGCCGCGCCGCCCGCGGTCGGGTTCGAGGAGGTCACGTACGGGTAGCTCCCGTGGTCGATGTCGATGAGCGTGCCCTGCGCGCCCTCGAACATCACGTTGTCGCCCGCCTCGCGGCGCTCGGCGAGGAAGTCGCCGCAGTTGACGGCCATGTCGTCCTCGCGGAGGCGGCGGCCGATTTCGGTGTACTCCTCGACGAGCGCTTCCACGTCGCACTCCTCGCCGGCTTCGAGGCCGTACACGTCCTCGATGAGCGCCTGCTTCTGGGGCACGACGTACTCCAGTCGCTGGCGGAGCACGTCGGGGTCGAGCAGGTCGCCGACGCGGATGCCGCGGCGGCCGGCCTTGTCCTCGTAGGTGGGGCCGATGCCGCGGCCGGTCGTGCCGACGGTGAGGTCCGAGTCGGCCTTCGCCTCCTCTTCGATGTTGTCGAGGCGGCGGTGGTACGGCATGATGACGTGCGCGCGCTTGGCGAGGCGCACGTCGGGGTCGAGGCCGCGCTCGCGGAGGTCGTCGATTTCGGAGAACAGCGTCCGCGGGTTGATGACGCAGCCGTTTCCGAGGACGCCGACCTTGTCGCGGACGGCCCCGCTCGGGACGAGCGAAAGCTTGTACTCCTCGCCGTCTTCGACGACGGTGTGGCCGGCGTTGTCGCCGCCCTGATAGCGGACGACGATGTCAGCGTCGCCGCCCCACAGGTCGACGAGCGCGCCTTTGCCCTCGTCGCCGAGTTGCGAACCGACGATGGTAACAGTCATACGTCGGCCGTTCCCCGCGCCGGACTAAACAGATTACGGTCGCGGCCGACGAGCAATGCACAGGCGTGCATAATTTAATCGCAGTCACCGAAAAATACGCCATGAACACGCATTGGCGTGGCGACGGATAACACAACGGTTAATTAGTGTCCTCAGTAAGGTCGGGTTACCGGATTTTTCTCCGACTCAGAGGGCAAGGCTTAAAGCCTCCCAAGAAGAGTTAACAAATGGCATGATAGACCGACTTGAGAAGGAAGTCGATATGTTGGAGCGCCATCTCCAGGTCCTGAAGATGGTCATCGAGAGTGAGCCAATCGGCATCGTGAAGATGTCCAACGAGACGGGCTACCCGCACCACAAGGTCCGCTACTCCCTCCGCGTTCTCGAAGAAGAGAACCTCATCGAACCCTCCAGCCAGGGCGCAATCACCACCGAGCGCACCCAGGAGTTCGTCGACGAACTCGACGACAAGCTCGACGAAATCGTCGGCAAGCTCGAATCGATGAAGATCGAGGAAGCGGCCGAAATCGAGAACTAACCACACTTCAGGCGCACGCGGTCGTTCTATCCTGTTTCGTCCGACGAGTCTCTCCGGGCACGACATCGGACCGGCCGCGTTAGCGACGCTTCGACGCGGACGGTACCGGCTGTACCGACGCGACACCACGGACACTCGCCGCGGTCGCCCCCGGACACGAATCGCTCTCGGGCACCGCGGTCGTCTCACTATCGTTCAGTAACGTTGACAGCCGCGGCGCTCCCCCGCGCGGCCGTCACAGAAGACCGAACGCAAAACGGAACAGCGACGCCGAGGGGGTCGCCGACTCAGAGGTCGGGGACGTTCAGGTGGAACTCGCCGCCCCGCGCTTCGACCAGACAGAGGTGGTAGCCCTGCTTCCGCGAGAGCTTCACGAAGCTCTTGCGCTTCGACCGGCTCAGGAGACCGCCGCCGGTCTCCTCGGTGGCGGCTTCGAGCGCGCCCGGCTCGAAGAAGCTCTTCGTGACCACGAACGCCGAGCCGAGCGTCTCTTTCGCGTTGGCGACGCTCTTCGAGTCCTTGATGAGCTGGGTGACCATCGGCCGGGTCGCCGGGTCCCGCGAGTCGTTCAGGTTCGCCACGAACAGCGGCTCGCCCATCTGGTCGCGGACGATGATGTCGAACTGCCGCGACTCGGCTTCGCCGTCGCCGAGGGGTATCGAGACGCTCCCGTACAGTTCGATTCGGTCGGCCTTCGGAATCGAGTCGAAGACGCCGGCGAGGCTCGACCGATTGCCCGTCTCGCCGATTTCGTAGAGCAGGTCGGTGACGACCCACTTGGCGAAGCCGTACTCGGGCGTCTCGTGGAGGAACTCCTCGTAGGGCTGGCCGTCGATGCCGAGCCCCTCCGTGTCGAACGTGGTGTGGTGTTCCAGCCGGAGGTTCTCGACGACCTCCTCGCGGGAGGCCTGCCCGTCGTGGGCCTTCTCCAGCGTCGCCTCGCCCTTCCGGGCGTAGCGGACGAACAGGTTCGTCCCGCGGAGCGCCTCGTCGGCCGACATCGAGCGGTCGGTCGACCGGATGCCCGCTTCGTCGAGCTGACCCCGAAGCCGTTCGACCTCGGATTCGAGTTCGGCGACGCGGTCTTCCAGCTCCTCGGCGCGCGAGCGGTGTTCGTCCCGCTCCTCGCGGAGGGCGTCGCGCTCGGATTCGAGCCGGTCGCGCTCGGACGCCAGCGCCTCGACTCGCTGTTTCAGCGACTCGGTTTCCGCCGGGTCGACGGCCGGCTCTTCCGGCGTCTGTTCGGCCGGCTGAGACTGCTGCTGGGTCGGCTGGTCTTCCGGTGACGGACGGGAGCCGCCGCCCGCGCCGCCCCGCGACGGGCGGTGATGCGTCGCCTGCTTCGTGTTCCGCTGGTGGCTCCGTGGCGTCCCGGGGCGGCCGTCGACGGACTCGCCCTCGGCGTCGCGGGGGTCGAGCGAGGGAATCGACCGGGCGTTTCGCCACTGCGCCTCGGCGGAGAACACGTCGTCGCCGCTCGCGCCGTCCTCCGCGGGCGGCTCGGGAGCCGCCGCCTCGCCGTTTTTCTTCGGGGCGTCGGTGACGACCGGGCCCTCGGCCGTCGGGGGCCGCGACTCGGACTCCTCGGGCCCAGGCCGCTTCGCGGGCGGCGTGGTCGGCTCGGCTTGCGCCGGCGACTGCGACCCACTCGACGGGGTAGACGGGTCGGGGGTCGTCTCGGTCTCCCCGTCGTCGGGGGTCGGCGAGTCGGACGGCTCGGCGTCGTCCGCGGCCGCGTCGGCCGAGACGGCAGGGGTCGGCTCTCCGTCCGCCGACCCGTCACCGACTGGTTCGTCCTCGTCGGTGTCGCCGTCAGCGTCGGCGGTCTCGAACGCGGCCTCGTCGGCGGCGGCGGCCGCCCCCGGTTCGTCGGCGGCCGCGGGGTCGTCTGCGCCCTCGGCGTCGTCCTCGACCTCTTCGTCACCCGCCGGAGCGACGCCGCCCGCGGCGACTCCCGCCGTCCCGTCGGCCTCCTCGTCGGGGTCGCCCCCGGGAATGTCGACGAGGTCGATGTCCACGTCGTAGACCTTGTAGATGCCAACCTCGTCGCTCGCGCGCTCGAACGCCTCGTCGCCGGTGATGAGTCGCCTGCTGTTGCCGACGAAGGCGGCGCTCATCGACTTCCCCCCGTGGTAGACGACGTAGTAGTCGCCCGAGAGCACGTTCTCCGACAGTTCGACGTAGCCGGTGAAGCCGCCCGCCGAGAGCGTTCCGTCGGCGTCCTGCAGCGGCGTCTCCTCCGTGTAGTACTGCGCGCGGACGTCGCCGCCGGTCTCCCGCATCGCGTACAGGAGCGGCAGCGCCGAGTCCGGTGCGCGATACGCCTCGAACGATTCACCCTCGAAATCGTCGACCGTCCCGTCGAAAACCCCGAGGAGACGGCCGTTGAGCATGAATCCCCACGTCATGCCAGCGACGACGGCTCCTGTGAAGCCGTCGTCCGCGAGCGACCGGAGGCCACCGTGGCCTCGTTCGGCGGGCGCGGAGTCCCACCCGGTCACCGCGTCGATAATCTCGCTATCCATTTGGCGTTACATCACCGGAACCGAATCAAATACTTTCCGGGCGAACCGAGTGAACGTTTAGCTCAGTTCACACTTCAGCGTGTCCGTCGTGACCGATTCGCTCGCGTCCGTCGGCCCCGGCCGGGAGAACGGTTATACGAGTCCGCCGAGACGGGTCGGTCGTGACCAGCCACGACGACCGGTTCGTCCACTACCTCCGCGCGAAGGAGTCCGTGGACGACCGCGCGCTCCACCGACCGACGCTGGCGAGCCTCGAAGACCGGCTGGAGGCGCGCGCCGAGTCGCGTTCGGGAGAGCCGCTTCGCGTCGTCTCGGTCGGGGCTGGAACGGGCGCGATGTGCCGGCGACTCCTCTCGTGGGGCGTCTTCGACGCGCACGACGAGATAAAGTACGTCCTCGTCGACCGAACGCGCGGGATGGCGGACAACGCGGCCGCGGCGTTCGCCGAGTGGGCTCGCGCCGCCGGCTGGACCGCCGAGCCGACGTCGAACGGCTTCCGCATCGACCGCCACGGCCGCTCCGTCTCTCTCACCTACGTGACGAGCGACATCTTCGAGGCGATGACGGTCCTCCCGAAGGCCATCGACCTCGTGGTCGCCCACGCGGTCCTCGACGTGCTCCCGCTTCGCCGCGCGGTCGCCGCGCTCCTCTCGCGGCTGACCGACGACGGCCTCTTTTACGCGCCCGTCACGTTCGACGGCCGAACCGCGTTCCGCCCGAGCCACCCCCACGACGACGACGTCCTCGGCGCGTACCACGAGACGATGCGCGGCGACGACCGCGCGGGCCCGGACACCGGCTCCGACCTGCTTTCCGTCCTCCCCGACCTCGGCGCGTCCGTCGTCGCGGCCGGCGGCTCCGACTGGGTCGTCCACCCGCCGCACGACACGGAGGCGCGAATCTTCCTCGACCGCATCCTCGGCTTCGTCGAGGCGTCCGTCGGCGAGGCGGACGCGGTCGACCGCGAGACGCTCGACGGATGGCTCCGCGCCCGACACGACGGCCTCGCGGGCGACGAACTCGCGTACGTCGCGCACAACCTCGACGTACTGGCCGAACTCGACTGATTACTCGGGCGCTGACGCGTTCCCGTCACCTCGGCCCCGTCCGTCGTTGCCGCCGCTTCCGTCCCGGCTGTCGGCGTCGGCGTCGGCGACACCCCCGAATCGCCCCGAGACGTAGCCCCAGTCCCGAGCGAAGCCGACGAGGAGCGCCGCGGCCGCGACGCCGGTCACGAGGGGCATCCACGGGTCGAAGACGCCGGGCGCGAGCGCCAGCGGGACGACGGCCATCTGGACGCCGGCGAGGACGCGCCGCGACGCGCGGGGCGGGAGGTCGAACGTCGGCCGGCCCACCCGCTCGCGGAGCCTGAGCCCGAGGAGAAACACGTACCGCGCCGCGCCGACCGAGAGATACCACCACGCGAGCTCGCCGAGGAGCACGCCCGCGAGGGGGGCGACGAGCAGGCCGAAGGCGTCGACCGCCGTGTCGAGTCGCGCGCCGAGTCGGCTGACGCGGTCGAGCCTGCGGGCGAGCGCCCCGTCGAGCGCGTCGAGCGCGGCGGCGACGCCGTAGCCGACGGCGGCGGCCCACGCCCACGACGGACTCAGCGGCCCGTGGAGCGCCACGCCGGCGACGCCGGCGACGCCCGCGACGAGAAACCCCCGGGCGAGGGTGACGCCGGTCGGGACGCCGAGGCTGTCGTACGGGCGGCCCGGTTCTGCCGACTCGGATTCGCGTCCGTCGCCGAGTGCGACGTTCTCGTCCGCGTTCGCGTAGGCGTACGCGCAGAGTCCGACGACGACGAGCAGGGTCCCGGCGGCCCACGTCGCGGCGGCGGTCTCGGGCGGGGGGTCGGCGCGCGAGACCAGCCACACCCACTCGGTGGCGAGCAGTCCGCCGAACACGAGCGTGGCCGCGGCCGCCGCGCCGCCGGTTTCGAGCACGCGGCGTCGCGTCCGGCGGGTCGTGCGAGGGGCCACCGCGGCGTCTCCCGAGGGCGTCACGGCCGCTGACAGTCGCCCCGGCGCTCGGACGGTGTGCTACACATACTCGTATCCGAGGGCGGACGCCGGTTAAGTATTGCTCGCGTAACAGGTTCGGAGCAGCGTCACGACCGGCGCTCGGAACCGAACAGACGACTCCCGAGTTCGACCACCGCGAGGAGAAGCAGATACGTCGAGAGCCCGGCCGTGGCGGCGAGCAACGACGCCGGCCCGAAGGCGGCGACGCCGAGGGCGGTGCCGACGACGGCGAGCGCGACGGACGCGACTCGCACACCCCGTCGTTCCCACAGCCTTCGGACGGCGGACGCCCGCACCGAGAGCGCGATTTCGAGGGCGAGCGCCCCGACGACGCCGACGAAGACCGGCTCGGCCGTCACCGGCGGCCGCAGGAGCACCGCCGCGGCCGCGACGGGGACGAGCACCGACCCCGCGAGCGCGGCGTCTCGGCGGCGGGTCATGGAGCACCTACCGCGTCAGGACGCTTTTAGCCACCGGCGGCCATAGCGGGAGTATGTCTATTTCGGGCGACGGCCCCGGGTTGTCCAAGGCGAAGCGGCGACTCGGCCGCTATCTCGCGGGTGCCGGGCTGTTGATGCTCACGTTCTCCATCGCGTACCAGTGGGCGGCGGGCTTCTTCGCCGGCGAGGACATCTCCTTCCTCCAGGCGGTCCACGTCGTCGTCGAGACGTTCACGACGACGGGCTACGGCGAACAGACCCGGTTTTGGGTCGCCGTTGCTCGCGCTGTCGATTCTGATGCAACTCACGGGCGTCACGACCGTCTTCCTCACGCTCCCGCTGTTTCTCGTTCCCCTCGTCGAAGACGCCCTGCGGACCGCGCCGCCGACGGCGTCGACGCACACGGACCACGTCGTCATCTGTACGTTCACCCCGCGCGGCGACGCCCTCGTCGACGAACTCGACTCGATGGACGTCCCCTACGTGATTCTCGAAGCCGACCGCGACCGCGCCGAGGAGCTGTACGGCGAGGGCTACGAGGTCGTCCACGGCGACCCCGAAGAGGTCGAGTCGCTGGAGGCGGCGAACGCGCCCGAGGCGCTCGCCATCGTCGCCGACGACGACGACGAGACGAACGCGAGCGTCATCCTCGCCGCGAAGCAGGCCGCGCCGGACGCCCGCGTGGTCAGCCTCATCGAGGACCCCGAGGTCGCCGACTACCACCGCTACGCCGGGGCCGACCGGGTCGTCTCGCCGCGCCGGCTCCTCGGCGAGAGCCTCGCGGGCAAGGCGACCACGTCCATTTCCTCGGAACTCGGCGACGCCATCGAAATCGGCGAGGACTTCGAGGTCGCGGAGTTGCTCGTCCAGCGCGGCAGTCCCGTCGAGGACCGGACCATCGCCGAAAGCGGCATCGGGGAGGTCACCGGCGTCAACGTCATCGGCGCGTGGTTCTCCGGCGAGTTCGTCTCTCCGCCCGCTCCCGACGCCGTCATCGACGAACACACCATCCTGCTCGTCGTCGGCCGCGAGAAGCAACTCGAAGAGCTCCGCGCGCTGACGCTGTCGTCGGCGCGGCGCTTCCGCCGCGGGACCGTCATCGTCGCCGGATACGGCGAGGTCGGCTCCACCGCGGCCGAGACGCTGGCGAGCGCCGGCGTCCCGCACCTCGTCGTCGACAAACGGGACAAGCCCGGCGTCGACCTCGTGGGCGACATCACCGACCCTCAGACGCTCGCCGAGGCGAACGTCTCGGAGGCCCGCGGGGTCCTCCTCGCGCTCGACAGCGACACCACGGCCGTCTTCGCCACCCTCGTCTCCGAGCGCGTCTCCGAGGAGACGGAGGTCATCGCCCGCGCCAACGAGACCGAGAGCATCGCCAAACTCTACCGCGCCGGCGCGGACTACGTCCTCGCGCTGTCGACGGTCGCCGGGCGGATGCTCGCCTCGACGGTGCTCGACGAGGAGGTCATCGCCCCGCAGTCCCAGATAGAAATCGTCCGGACGCACGCGCCCGGCCTCGTGGGGCGGACGCTCGCCGGGGCCGACGTTCGCGCTCGGACGAACTGCACCGTCATCGCCGTCGAGCGAGGCGGCGAACTCGTCACCGAAATCGGGCCGGCGTTCCGGGTCGAAGCGGACGACGACCTCGTCGTCGCCGGCGTCGACGAGGACATCTACCGGTTCAACGAACAGTTCGGGTGAGCGGTCGCGGCGGGGGTGGTCGGCGGTCGGTGCCCGCGGCTCTCGGAAAAGAGCGGTTCGAAAGAATCGGTGCCGCGGCGTCGCGGCGACGGACGGTGACGTTACGCGCCGACTTCCGCGCCGACGTAGAGGACGACGACGAGGAAGATCCAGACGACGTCCACGAAGTGCCAGTACATCGAGGCCGTGCTGACGGAGACGTGACGCTCGGCGGAGTACTGCCCGCGGAGCGCGCGGACGAAGACGATACCGAGAAGCACCGCGCCGAGGCTGACGTGGAGGCCGTGCAGGCCGGTGAGGCCGTAGAACGCCGACCCGAAGATGCCGTCGGTGATGGCGAAGTTCGAGTGGACGATGAACTCGTAGTACTCGTACACCTGCCCGCCGATGAATATCACGCCGAGCAGGAGCGTGACCGCGAGGCCGAGGACGAAGTTACGGTGGTTCTCCTCGCGGATTGCGACGTGCGCCCAGTGGAGCGTGAAACTGGACACGATGAGGATTGCGGTGTTGGCCAGCACTAACGACCCGGTTAGCTCCGGTAGCTCCTGCGGCGGCCACGTCCCCGCGCGGATGAAGAAGTAGTAGGTGAACAGCGCGCCGAACGTCCCGAGTTCGGAGCCGAGGAACGCAATCATGCCCCAGCGGAGCTTCGATGCGCTCTTCTGGCTCGCGTCGCGCGACCAGAAGTGGCTCACGAACGCGTGGTACAACCAGCCGTAGAGCCCGGCCAGGAAGAGGAAGATACTGCCGATGAACACGGCGGGACCCGCCGTCTGACCGACGATTCCGTCCTGTCCTAAGACGTACAGCCCGGCACCGGCGTAGATGCCCGCGCCACCGACGGCGGTGACGAACGGCCACCAGCTCGCCTCGCCGAAGCCGCGCGGCCAGTCCTGAACCGCCGGCAGGTGATGGCCGTGGTCGTCGTGTGCTTCTTCGGTACTCATAGACGCCCGTTATGCTTGGGTTACTAAAAATCCTCCCAAACTGCGTTCGTCACGGGACCGCATGGGTCTCGGAGTGCGGTTCCGACGGCGGCCGCGACGGCTCCGACACGGGACGCTCACGAGGGTCGGTTGCTCGGCGCGTTGGCGGCGCTCGACGCGAGAAGAGACGCGAAAACGGAGCCGCGGCCCGGCCGGCGGTAGGGTGCGTCGGTCAGTCGGCGTTCGTCGTCGCCCGGTGGAACGGCTGTCGCGAGATAATCTCGCGCATCTCCGCCAGCGACTCGGAGCCGGACCCGTTCATCTCGGTGACGACGGCGAACACCTCTTGGCGGGAGATTTTGACGCCCTCGCCCGTCACCGCGTGTTCGGGGTTGGCGACGAGTTCGCGGAGCGTCCCGACCGCGAGCAGGAACGGAATCGCCCACGCGGCGAGCGTGTTGCCCTCGCGGAGCGGCACCGTCTCCAAGTAGGTCTGGGCGTCGTCGAGGAACGACTTGGCGTGTTCGGCGGTCCGCCTGACGACCGAGGCCGTCCGGTCGTTGTGCTCGGGCGAGACGACTTCCTCTTGGGGGACGCCCGCGTCGTCGAGCCAGTCGGCGGGGAGGTAGACGTTGTTCTCGGAGGTGTAGTCGTCGTGAACGTCCTTCGCGATGTTCACGAGCTGGAGGAGCAGGCCGAACTCCTCGGCGGTGTCGTAGAGCCGCGAGCGGCGCTCGCTGTCGACGTTGCCGCGGGTCACGAGGTTCGTGATGAGGTTGCCGACGGTGCCGGCGGCGTAGTAGCAGTACTCCTCTAGCTCCTCGCGGGACTGGATGCGGAGCCCGCCGGTCTGGGAGTAGCGTTCGACGAACATCGCCATGCCCGAGACGAGTTCGCGGACCGGCGGCGTGACCGCCTCCCGCACGTCCTCCGGAAGCGCCTCGAACGTCCGGAAGACCCGAGCGGTGTTGGCGACGACCATCCAGTCGTCGGACTGTTCGCCCTCCGGGGGGAGGTGCGGCTGTACGGCGGTCACGAACTCGTCGACGGTGGTGCCGTCGTCGGGGTCGAGCGCGCGGTCGTAGAGTCGAAGGAGGTGTGCCTGCTCGTCGGGCGCGATTGAAGACGAATCCTCCACGGTGTCGGCGATTCGACAGAGGAGATATCCGATACAGATGTGCGACGCCATCGGTTCGTCGAGGACGTCGACCGTGAGGGCGAAGGTCCGAGAGACCCCCTGAACTGCATCGTGACACCAATCGAGGTCGTCATCAGTTGCCGGTGGCCGGGCATCGGCGTGTCGAGACATTCGAAGCGTACCCGTATTACGGAAGGGGGGATAAAAAGTCTCGTGGGGGCCGCACCCGGAGACGCTCGTCAGCGGCGCAGGAGAAAACATAAGCATAGTCGATGACAGACTCACGTATGGACTTCGCGCTCACTGCGGAGCAAAAGCAGATCAAGGAGATGGTCTCGGAGTTCGTCGACGAGGAGGTCAAGCCTCGCGCGGCGGAGATAGACGAGACCGACGAGTTCCCCGCCGACCTCGTGCGCGAGATGGGCGAACTCGGCTTGATGGGTATGCCCTTCCCCGAGGAGTACGGCGGTGCCGGCCTCGACTACCACTCCTACGCCATCGGCCTCGAAGAGATTTCCCGCGGCTCCGGCGGCCTCGGCACCATCGTCGCCGCCCACACGAGCCTCGCCGGCAACATGCTCTACGAGTTCGGAAACGAGGAGCAAAAGCGGACGTACCTGACGCCGCTCAACGAGGGAACCGACATCGGCGCGTTCGCGCTCTCCGAACCCGGCGCGGGAAGCGACGTGCCGGCCATGGAGACGACGGCGAAGAAAGACGGCGACGAGTACGTCGTCGACGGCGGCAAGCTCTGGATTTCGAACGGTTCCGTCGCCGACACGGTCGTCCTGTTCGCCAAGACCGACCCCGACGCGGGCAACAGGGGCATCTCGTCGTTCGTCGTTCGGCCCGACGATGACGACGGCTTCATCGTGGAAGGCACGGAGCACAAACTCGGCGACAAGGGCTGTCCGACCGCCGAACTCCGCTTCGACGAGATGCGCATCCCCGAAGACCGGCTTCTCGGCGACGAGGGCGACGGCTTCGTGCAGGCGCTGAAGACGCTCAACGGCGGCCGCATCACCATCGCGGCGCGCTCTATCGGCATCGCCCGCGCCGCCCTCGACGACGCCGTGAAGTACGCCGGCGAGCGCGAGCAGTTCGACCAGCCCATCGGCGACTTCCAGGCAATCAAGCACAAACTGGCCGACATGGACACGAAAGTACAGGCCGCGACGCTCCTCATGCACAAGGCCGCGGACCTGAAGATGCGCGACGAGACGTTCGTCAAAGAGGCCGCGCAGGCGAAGCTCTACGCCAGCGAGATCAGCCGCGAGGTGGCCAACGAGGGCATCCAGATTCACGGCGGCTACGGCTACACGAAAGACTTCGCCGCCGAGCGCTACTACCGCGACGCGAAGCTCAACGAGATCTACGAGGGGACGAGCGAGATTCTCCGCAACACCGTCGGCGACTGGCTCCAGAAGTAACCGTCAGTCGACGACCGGGCCGCCAGCGTCGGCCGCGCCCGCTGCGTCGCCCACCTCGTCCGCGTCGGCCGTCCGTCGCTCGCCGCTTTCGACCCGCGCCGCGAGCCATTCGTAGTACGATTCGACCCGGCCCGCCCCCGCGTCGGTGAGGGCGTACACGTCGTAGATGCCTTCCGTCCGGCGTTCGAGGTGTCCCGACTCCACGAGCGCGTCGAGCGTCCCGTAGAACGACTGGGGGTCGATTCGGAGGTCGTAGTAGCGTTCCAATCGGGTCTTCAGCTTCTGTCCGCGGAGTTCGCCCGCGTCGTAGAGGACGGCACACAGGTCCCGGCGGCGGCCGCTCTGAAACCACATACCTCCTCCTCGGCGGAGGGACACACGTCACTTTCGTTCCGCGGTCCGCCGCTCGCCCGGTCCCGTCTCCCGCCCGCCGGAACCGGTAGTTTAGACAGGCCGTGCTCCCTAGCGGCTCGCATGACCGACGCAACCGCCGAGGCGAACGGCGTCACCGCCCGCTACTACGTCACCGACTCCGAGCGCGTCCTCGAATTCGACCGCGACGGGCGGACCGCCGCCGTCGCCCAGAACGTCGACGGCTACGCGATGCTGAAGGTCCGCCCCACCGTCGACGGCGACGAACTCGAACGCTACTACGGGTTCGACATGGCGCTCGACCACGCCGCGGAGCTCCTCGGCGTCTCGCCGCACGACCTGCCGGTCCCGGAGGACGCGGCGGACATGGGGATGTGACCGAGGCACGTTCCGTTCCGACGCCCCGGTCACCCCCAGTAGAACCGCGGCCCGAGAAACAGGTAGCCGAGCGCCAAGAACAGCAGGCCGAACGAAAACCCCTCCCCGACCGTCCCGGAGCAGACGATTGCGAGGCCCTGCACCGCGCCCATGACGAGCGCGTCCTGCGCGTGGAGGTCCGGGTAACACAGGTCAGAGAGCATGAGCGCGGCCATAATCGCCGAGAGGCCGACGAGCAACATCGGCTCGACGAAGCCGACGAGCACGCCCGCGGAGAGAATCGTCGCCGCGAGCGTCGTCGGCACCCCGATCGTCTCGTCGGACCCGCTGTCGTAGGCGGTGTACAGCGCCAGTCTGACGACCGCGGCCGCGACGAACAGCGCGGCGACGCCGACGCCGACGACGACCCGGACACGGTCGAAGCCCCACATCTCGCGGACGACGGCGACGACGAGCAGGGCCGGCGCGACGCCGAAGGAGGCCACGTCCGCGAGGGAGTCGAGGTACGGCCCGGCGTCGGTCCCGCCGTAGCGTCGGGCGACGACGCCGTCGAGACCGTCGGCCATCGCGGCGAGCAGGATGACCTTGGCGGCGAGGTGCACGTCGACCGCGGTTAACACCGCCGCGACGAAGCCCAGCGCCGCGTTCCCGGCGGTGACCACGTCGGCGGGGCCCAACCGACCGACGAATCGGGGTCTCATACCGATGCGATTGCGCACCTGCCCTTTCCCTCTTACGTTCCGTCCGTCGGCGGGCGACTTCGCGTCGCTGCCGCTCGAATCGGTGGTCAACGGCGCGTTCCGGCCGTTCGGCGGTTCGGCGGGCGAACCATGCGACATTTATCGGTCGCGTCCCGAGAGGCGACCATGCGAGACCACGGGTCTTCGGACGACGGTCGGACGCGGCGTCAGTTCCTCGCGGCGGCCGGCGCGGCCGCGACGACCGGCCTCGCGGGCTGTGCGACCTTGACCGCGTCGGGCGACGACTTCGACATCGGGATGACCGCGGTCGCGTTCGACCCGCCGACGCTGACCGTCGAGGTCGGCGACGAGGTCGTCTGGCGGAACACGAGTTCCCGCGGCCACACCGTCACCGCCTACGAGGGCACCCTTCCCGAGGGAGCCGCGTTCTTCGCCAGCGGCGGCTACGAGACCGAACAGGCCGCCCGCGACGCCTACTCCAACTCGCTCGGCGGGCTCATCGGGAGCGGCGAGACGTACACCCGCACCTTCGACGCGCCCGGCGAGTACGAGTACCTCTGTATCCCCCACGAGCAGGCCGGCATGGTCGGCACCATCGTCGTCGAGGAGTAAGCTCGGTGCGCAGTGTCTGCTCCGGGATTTAACACCTGACCGGAGAGCGACGTCACTCCCGCTCGGAGCGCAGTCGGCGAAAAAGTCGAACTTCGAAGTCGAGCCGTCGGCGAGACGGGCTTACGCTTCGGTCGCTTCGTCCTCGTCGACGTCGACTGCGACGTCGTCTTCGTCGACGCTGACGGCGGCTTCCTCCTCGGCCTCGACCTCTTCGGGGTGGGCTTCGAGGGAGAACTTCTTGACCTCGACGCGGCGCAGGGGGTAGATGACCTTCGCGTCGCCGTAGATGGCCGACGAGAGGCGACCCTCGACGACGCTCTCGGTGAGCGCGTCGTACGTGTGGCCCGTGATGGCCTCGCGGGTGAGCTCCGTCATGATGCGACGGATCTCGTGTTCCTGGCTGCGGTCTGCCTTCTTCGTGGTAAAGGCGACGGGCTGGACCTGGACGCGGTAGTCGTCCTTGGTGATGGCCGTGACGTTGGCCTCGATTTTGGACGCGCCGCGGCGGACGAGGCTACGGAGGTAGTCTCGGGTGAGCTCCTGCTGGATGAACTCGGTGTAGGCGGCGTCGCTGCCCACGTCGGTAATCTTGAACGTGAGCTTGACGTTGTTCGCGCCCTGGTCGTCGTTGAGGTCGCCGAGGGTGGACTCGACGGTGCGACCGTTGATCTTCTCGGGTTCGTCCGCGAAGGTCGAACCGAGTTCCTTACGGTCGAAATTCTCGGGAGCGATGACGGTGTACCATCGCTTTCCGCGCTTCTGCTTGGAGACGGATCGTTCACTCATGGTTAGTGTCTGTGTGCGTTCGTGTGGCTTCGATGACGGTCTCGGCGACCGTCACGTTGACGACGTAGTCATCGACCGTGGCGTGCAGGCCGCCGGTCGAATCGCGTTCGATTGTGGTGACGAGTTCGTCCCCCTCGACTCGGGTGCGCATCGACTCCGTGTTGTCCGGGACGAGCGCGCCGGCGACGATGCCGGGGTCGTCGTGGGTCGTCCGCAGGGTCGCACGCCGACTCATCGGCGCACCTCCCTGACGGCCGCGACGACGTCGCTCGGCTCCGCCGCGGAGTCGAACGTCATCGTCGCCTCCGACGGCGACCCGGTCGCCGAGGCGTCCGGCAGGTCGCTCGCGGCCGCGGCGAGGTCCTCGTCGAGTCCGGCGGGGCCGGTCGAGACGAGAGCCGCGGCACCGACGCCGACCGCGAGAACGGTCGGCTCGGGCGAGCGGAAGTCGCGGGCGAGCCTCGCCGCCGTGGCGAGTCGCCCCGGCGACGACAGGTCACAGGAGAGCGCGTAGAGGCGCTCGTAGCGCCCCGTCGTCGCCTCGCGGAGCGCGCCGTGGGTCGCCTTCGCGTGGTCGCGCCACGCGTCGAGCGCGGCGTCTCGAACGTCGTGTCCGAGCGCCAGCGCGACGGCGGTCCCGGGCGACTCCCGGACGGTCGCGTCGAGCACGTCGGCGAAGCCGCCGACGGTTTCGAACGGTCCGTTCGGGGTCGTCTCCGCGCGCAAGACGCGCTCGACGGCGGTCGCCGCGCGAGCGGTCGCCTCGCCGGTCGTCGCCTCGATGGCGACGAGGGAGGCGACGCGCCTGCGAGCGTCCGCATCGAGTTCGGCCGGGAGCGACAGTTCGGCGAGCGTCGCCTGTGCGCGCTCCCTGTCGGCCGAAAACGACGCGTGGACGAGCGTCGAATGCGCCAGCCCGTCGGCGAGGTCGCCCGTCGGGACGGCCACGCCGGGTCCGGCTTCGACGCCCGCGTCGGCCGCGAGTTCGGTGTCGTCGTCCGGCGTCTCGCCGGCGGCGTGGAGGCCGGCCAGCGCGACCGCCGGGTCGGGGTCGACACCGAGTTCGCGGACGACCGAGACGGCGTCGGTCGGGTCGAGTTCGAGGTCCGCACCGTCGTCCGACAGCCCGACGACCGCCACAACGTCGTCGTTTGCGACAGTGTCCGGAGCGTCGGTCGCGCGGATGCGGAAGGGGACGTCGAGTGTCCTGAGCGCCCGTCCGACGACACCCGCGGCTGCGACGGCGGCACCGCTCCCGTGGACGCGGAGACGAACGAACGTCGCCTCGCGCAGGGTCGCGGCGGCGTCGGCGGCGGGTGTCTGTTCGGCGGGGCTCACGGACATTCAGTTACTCTTCGAGGAGTTCGACAGCGACGTCGTAGCTGTAGGTGAAGTCGTCGTCGAGCTTGTCGCCGCGGTAGTACGAGACGAGGCGGCGAATCTTCGACTCCGTGTTCTGGAGCGCGCGACGGTTGGACTTGTCCTGCTGGTTCTCCTCCATGTGCTCGCGGAGGCGGATAGCGCGCTCCATGAGGTTGCGGAGGTCCTCGGGGAGGTCGCCTGCGGCGTCGTTCTCCTCAAGGATGGCGGTGACCTTCTTGCCCGTGGCGAGCTTGACGTCGGGGACGGGAACGCCCTTGACGCCTTCGTCGCGCAGGGACAGGCCGATCTGGCTCGGGTCCTTGCCCTGTTCTGCAAGTTCGACGACGCGGGCTTCGATGTCAGCCGCGTCGACGTCGCTCCACTCCGGTGCTTCGTCTGCCACCGGCTTGTCCGAGCTGGACGAGCCACGGCGGCGGGTGTGCATTCGTGCCATTGTTGCGGGTTGGAACCGCACTGACCGCAGAAACGAGTACCCCGCAGTCGTATCACCGACTGCCGGGGCACTACCGCAATCCCAAGCCCAAACGGGCGAAGTCAGATTTGCGGCCGTGCTGGATTCCCATTAGGTTATCCACGCGCGCCGGGTTAAACCGTTTCGACTCGCCCCCGCCTTGACCCGGCCGGAATCGAAGGGCTTCTAAACGGGCGACGGCTATCGGAGGATGCGGGCTCGTAGATCAGGGGTAGATCACTCCCTTGGCATGGGAGAGGCCCCGGGTTCAAATCCCGGCGAGTCCACTCACTTCCTTTCGGTCACTTCGTTCCCTTCAGTCGTTCGTGGACTCGCCGACGTCCCGCTCGCTGCGCTCGCGGGACTCCCGGCGAGTCCATTTCTGAACGAAGTGAAGAAATGGCGAGCCGATGCTACGGCTCGATGTTTCGGCGCGAACTCACGCCTCGTCTTCGTCTTCGAACACGCTCATGTCCTTCGCCGCGAGGTCGGTCACGTGCCGGACGATTTCGGGGTCGACCTGCGCGACGTCCTCGCCGTCGTGGACCTGTTCGTTGTGCCGCTCGATGGCGTCCGCGACCTCCGAGAGCGGAACGCGAGTGGTCGTGTCGCAGGCCTCACACACCACCGGAACTTCGGGAGCGTCGTCGTCGGTCATACCGAGTCGTTCCGCCAGCGACGGAAAAAACGAGTCGGTTCGTCGCCGAGGGCGTCGAATCTGCGGCATCCTCCGTCGCTTCGCTGCCCGTCCTCGCCGTCGTGGTGCGAACTAGCCATTCGTCCCACGGGCCGACACCCGCTTGGGTACCCGGCGTGGTGGCCGTTTTCGAGACAATCACGCACTATCTCATCTCTTCCGAGATAGTCTGCCATTCATGTCTATTATCAAACAATAGTTATGGTGTTTGTGGGCATACCTTCACGTCTATGTTGATACGAACGGACGGTCACCGAGCGAGACGACTGATTCTCGTAGCGCTCGTCTCGGTACTCGTCGTGGGGAGTGCCGGGTGCGTCGGGGACGGCGAGGGGTTCGGTACTGAGACGAACGCGACGACAGAGGCGCAAGTGACAGCGCCGCCGACGGACGAACAGACCCCAACCGCGGAGGCGACTGACGCGCCGCCCGAGACTGAAACGGCCGGCGGCGGCGAAGGCGGCGCTGACGGTGATTCCGGCGGGGAGGAATCGAACACCCAGACGTTACTCCTGTTGGGTGCCCTCGCCGTGTTCACCGTCGGCTTCGTCGTCGCAGGCGTTCTCAGGGGGCGCAACAAGTCGCCGTCGCCGGTGTCGGCGTCCTCGTCCACGACTCCGACCGCGACAACGACCGAGGCTCGCTCCGACGCCGAGCGAGTCGTCTCGCTCCTCCACAAGAATAACGGACGAATGTTCGAAGATGTGCTGGGAGAAACACTCGACTGGTCACCGACACACGCCCGCCGCGTCGTCGACGGATTGGTCGCCACCGGCGACGTGGAACGCCGCGCGACCGACGGTGGGACGTTGGTCGTCTTCTCCGACCCGACCCGAGCGGCTGACGAGGAGTAAGCGTACCGCCGAATCGGGACACCGATGCCGACCGACGCCCACGCGACCGCCCCGCGGCCGTCGAACGATTCGAAGCCCTTATTTATTCGACCGGGGAATGAATGATTGCGTTTGAGGGCTCGTAGATCAGGGGTAGATCACTCCCTTGGCATGGGAGAGGCCCCGGGTTCAAATCCCGGCGAGTTCATTCTCCGAACGCCGCTGTGTCCACTTGGCGGAGAACTGTGGCCCTTTGTCGATATTGCCGAGCGCAACCGTTAGCGGAAGAGATTATGAGCGCGTGCAGACCACATTACGCCGAAGTCATTCTACCTGTGGCTTTTTGTCTGATTACCAACTAATCTCAGGGTATGGCTCAACTGATATATCATCCGAAGGGGAGTTACGACCGAGGGGAATCTCCGTTCGACAAGGCCATTCGAGAGACTGCCAACTCAGACACCGTATGGTTGGTGTGTCCGTATATTAGCCCAAGCTATCTGAGAACTATCCTTTCTGACACAGGCGAGTGGAGAATTATCACCGATGTAGAAGCGTGGGTAGGGACATTTGGAGGCAGTTCCCGGCAGGAAATACAAGAACTCGTAGAAGCGAATCAAGAGCGAATTCACCATTTTCCGGATGTTCACGCCAAAGTGATACTCTCTGATAGCTCTGCTGTCGTCGGGTCTGCAAATCTGACGGAGAAAGGCGTGACTGGGCGGACTGAGATGGGCATCCAATTTGAGGATCAGAATGTGATTGAAGAGTTGCAAGATTGGTTTCTTCGCCTTTGGTCTGAAAGTTCCGCGGTCAACATTGACGAACTTCAAAAATATCTCCACTCTCTATCTGCACTGCCGACGACACGCTTGAGAACTACAGCCTCGGTCTCGTCTGACGCGCCGAGAGTCAATGCCAGCTTTGTAATGGACGAGTCCCAATCAGTAGGGCCTGAGCCGGATGATGATGATGCACGAGAGGCGCTGGTGAATATCCTTGAGTTGGCACCGAGTCAAGAGTGGGCAGAATCTTTCTTCGACCTGCTTGCCGACGTGATTTTCACTTGGGAACTCGAAAACGAAGACTCACGCTTGGTAACTTCCATTACCCGGGGAGACCGCATCGCGGTGTCTATTAACAACCGATACGTGTTAGGCGCGTTTCCGGCGAATGAGCCCGCGGCAGGTTTCATCATCGAGGATGACACGGAGAACGTAGAGAAACTCATTGAGACAGCTGACGAGTATATGGCCTTCAAGACACTCTCCGGAGAAAGTGCAGACAAAACTCCACATTGGGTCGAGTATAGTGGCTACCCCAAGCGAATGCTGGACCGGTCATTTCGCCGTGGTTGGATGAATGCAATCTCTGATGAATTAGATCGGGCGTCCGGTTCGCCATATCAGAAGTACCACGAACCGCTAGTGTATCGGATGGCAGTCGATGAGATATATCGTAAGCAGATATTGGAAGAGACATACAACAAGAGTGATTCATTGGGTTAGTCAGACACAACTCAAAGGATCAAATAAGCACTCTATCGGATTGGCATGCCACGTGGTCAAGTGACTCTTCTAAAGTATCTGTACGAGACAGGCCAACCTCTGCGGAGGAGTTGGTTGTCGAGATTTGTGGGAGTGACGTGGATATTTGTACTAGTATTCTCAGCCCGCTATCAAAGAGAATCAACACACCCTCAGTTTGCTCTCAGCGGTTGTGTGGGGATACTACTGCCAGCAAGAACGGACGTTACACTACGGCTCAGAGCCTTTGAGTTTCCATTTCCAGTAGTTAGTCCTCAAAAGCCTCAATGTGGTCGGTGAGTTACGGTGAGTGAGTCTGTACTCTGCCTTTGGTTTGAGAGCACCGATCAGATCTCCGATTTGCTAATTTCCCCGTCCGGGTTCTGCCGCCAACGAACCCGGCCTCGCCTCCTCCAAGACCACCTTAATAGCATTCGTGAACACGCCTCTCGAACGATTCTACTTACCTGACTGTCAGGTACCCCGCGAGGTTTTCACCCCGCATCTCCTTCAGTCAGGTAATGAGCGGTCGCCCCCGAGTCCCACTGGTCTATCGCGTCGTCAGAGACCGGACGGCGCAGACCTCGCCGATCGCGGTGGTACTCCTGTTAGCAATCACGGTCGCGGGAACGACCGCCGTCGTCGCCCTCGGCGGCGTCGCCCTCGACGAGACGAAACAGGCGTCCCAACTGACGCGCGCCGAGCACTCGATGACGCTTTTCGACTCGCGGGTCGCCATCTCCGCGCTCGGCGAGGGCGAAACGCAGTACGTCGACCTCAGCGGCACCGGCGGCGGTGCCTACGTCGTCGACGACGACAGCGGCTGGCTGAGCATCACGCACAAGAACTACACCGACGCCGGCGACGACCAAGAGCTCTACAACGAATCGCTCGGGAGCGTCGAGTACCGCAACGGCGACGCCCGCATCGCCTACGAGGGCGGCGGCGTCTGGCGCACGCAGGACGGCGGGACGACGATGGTCTCGCCGCCGGAGTTCCACTACCGCGGTGCGACGCTGACGCTTCCGGTCGTCCGCGTCGCCGGCGACGGGTCGTCGTCGGGCGACGTCTCCGCGAGGGTCGCGGCGACCGAACGCGCCCATCGCATCTATCCGAACGAGACGGCGTACTACGACGAGCTACCGACGGCCAGCTACGACAACCCGGTCAGTAACGGGACAATCGTCGTGACGGTCCACAGCGACCACTACCGCGGCTGGGCGTCGTTCTTCGAGTCGCGGAGCGAGGGCACCGTGACGGTCGACGACGCCAACCGAACCGCGAGCGTGAAACTGGAGACGCTCGGCCTCGTCGGCGAGTTCCAGATGCCGAACGAGGGCACCTCGGTCGACGTGCGCGGGATGGCCGGGAACCACAACGTCTCGACGTTCACCCTCACGCTCTCGAACGACCAGCACCTCCAGAACATGGAGTGGGGGATGTACTACGACGGCGACCAGCGCGACCTCGAACTCCACGTGCAGGCCGACGACAAGTGTAGCGGCGATAGCTACGACGGCACGTTCGACCTGACGCTGTACTACGCGACCGAAGACGGCAGATACCACGGGTGGCAGGCCACCGACCTCGACCCGGACACGAGCGACGCGGTGAGTATCGACTGCTCGCTGAGCAACCCCGAACTCACCGTCGACTTCACGAGTTCGGAGACGATGACCTACGGCGACATCCAGTCGGACAAGGGCTTCGGCAACCAGAACAAGTGGCAGTTCGCCCCCGAAATCGTCGACGGCGAGGCCTACGACAGCGTCACCTTCGACGAGCACGCCGCGGACAGCGGCCGAACGTTCTCGAAGGCCGCAGGCGACACCGCCTCGATGGAGTTCGTCGTCAACCACTACTTCTCGCTGGCCGCGCCGCAGTTCGAACTGACCGTCACGGACGGGCCGGGCAACAGCCAGAGCGTCGACGAGTCCGGGTCGCGCGGCGAACTCGACTACGACCAGGCCGAGGGCGGCCAGTTCATCACCTTCCTGCACGTCACGGAAAACGAGGTCGAAGTCGACGTCGAGTGAGCGGGTCCGCCCGCCCGACCGCCGACCCGACGGTCACGGTCGGTGCCGGTTTCTGCTCAGTCGGCGAACGTCATGTCGACCGACGTCGAGACGACGTGGACGCGCGCCGTCCCGTTCACGTGACACGAGACGCTCGGGTAGGCGTCCGGCGGCTCGACCACGTCGCCGCAGGTCACGTCGGGGCGGCCCGATAGCTCCCGTTCCCAGAGCGCCGCACGGGGGGAGCGAACGGTCAAGTTCACGTCGTACGGCCCGTCGGTCCGCGCGGCCAACACGTCGCTGGCGGCCTTGTCGGCGCGGATGAGGAACGTCCCCGACCCGCCGACGGAGGTCGTCGCCTCCTCGTCGGGCCGCGTCACGAACGCCGGAACCAACACCCGCTCGTCGGTGAGCACCAGCGACGGCCGGCGGACGAACGTCCCGCTGTCGCCGCGGGTCCGAAAGAGCGCGTCGAACGCGTAGACGACTCGCTCGTCGCTGGAATCGCTCTCGTAGACGACCGGAGAGACCTCGTAGGTGTTGGTGAAGTTGACCGACGGGTCCCCCGACCGCTCTCCGGAGACGACGAACTCGACGGGGCGACCGAGCGTCAGGCTGGCGTCCTGGAGTTTCACCTCGGTCGCCCGACTCGGCGCGCCGCGGTTCGCGATGTCCTCCATGTTGTCGCCGAGGATGTCCAGCGCGCGCTCGGCGTTGTTGACGCGCTCGACGTCGCGGGCGTCTTGGAGGCCGGTCATCCCGACGGCCGTGACGAGGCCGACCATCGAGAGGACGATGGCGAAGACGAACACGAACCCGAGCGTGTCGCTCACGGCGCGGTCGCTCATGACACCACCTCCAGCGTCCCCGATGCCGAGTCGTAGGTGATGGTCACGTCGCCGCCGTCGAGTCTGCTCGCGGCCAGCGAGGTCTCGGTCTTGACCGGTACGCGGACCGCCACCTCGGGGTCGGTCGAGGTGAGCACGAGTTCGTTCGACGCCGACAGCACCTCGATGGTGTAGGTCGTGCCGGCGACCCTCGGCGGCAGTCGAACCGTCGCCTCGACCCGCGACTCGCCGGGGGCGGCCCCGACTCGGTCGACCGACTCGATGCCGGCCGCGAGCCGGTTTCCGACCACGTCGAGTTCCGTCTCCGTCACCCGCTCGCGCTCGTCGGAGACGAACCCGCCGGCGGCGACCAACAGCCCCGAGATGAGGACGACCGTGATGGTGAGTGTGAGCACGTAGCCGAGCGCCGTCGAGACGGCGCGGTCGGTCGAGCGGGACCGAGAGCGGCTCGCGCGCTCCTCGCACCGACCGCGGCCACCCCGGTCGGTCGGGGACGTCGGCGGCGTCACGCAATCTCACCCGGCGCGACCCGAAGCTCTCGGTAGACGTACGTCTCGCCCGACTCGTAGACGTACGAGACGGTGACGGCGTACAGCGCCTCCTGTGCGACCGGCGACGACCCGCTTCCGGCGGACGCGTACTTCGTCGCGTCGAAGACCGTGGCGTTCGTCTCGTCTACGTACAGTTCGTAGGAGCCCTCGGCGGCCCCCGCGTTCCGGTACGAGACGGTGGCCGCGCCGTCGAGGTCGGTGTGGACCGCGTCGAGCGGGTCGCAAGCGGTCCCGTTGAGCCGGCCGTCGGCGAGGTCAACCGTGACGTAGTCGCCGGCATCGGCCGCGACGCTACAGGTCGTCCGGGTCCCGCCGGCGTCCTCGACGGCCACGAAGACGCGCCCCTGCGTCGTATTTTGGTAGATTTCGGTCTCGACGGCGTCGGTCCCGTCGTCGACGACGAGTTCGAACGCCGACCCGCTACTCGTTGCGAGCGAGTCGCGCGAGACGTTGAACCGAACGCCGCGGACGCCGACGTCGCTCGCGAGGGTCCAGTCGGTCGTCTCGTTCCTGTCCGTGAAGTTCCGCGCCGCGTCGGTCTGGGAGATTCGCGTGCCTCGGACGCGGTCGACGTGCGAGGCGTCCGTCGCGGCCCCTCTGACCGCGGCGAGCGTCGCGGCCGCGTCGCTCCAGTTGCCGAACGCCTCGCCGAACGAGTCGTTGAGTTCGCCGTACGTTCCGCCCTCGCGATTGGTCTCGTCGAGGAGCGCCCCCGCGCCGTCCTCGACCGCGCCGCCGTGGGTGACCGCCCCGTCGAGGTTCGTGTCGGTCGTGCGCGTGGCGAGGTTCTCCGTGTAAATCGCGGTGTTGAGCGTCAGCGCGAGGCCGACGAGGAGCACCGCGATTGCGAGCGCGGCGACGAGCATCAGCTGGCCGCGGTCGTCGCCGCCGAGAACCCTCGCCCCGCCCGGCGCTCCCGCCTCACCAACCGCGTCGCCCGCGCGCTCGAACGCGTCGGTCACATCCGCCATACGACCACCTCCACGTCGACGACGCCGTACAGCGGCCCCGCGCTCCCGTCCTGCACGAAGTACTCCTCGTCGGCCGCGGCGTCGACCGAACCGAGCGTCTTCCGCGTTTCGACCGCGCGGGGGTCGCCGCCCGGCGAGGTGCCCGGTTCGGTCAGCGCGTCGTCGTCCGTGAGCGTCACGAGCCGGGTCCGCGAGACGGCGTGGTCGCTCGGCTCGCCCATGTACACGAGGCGGGTCGTCCGTCTGACCTCCCGGTCGCGCAGGTAGTGCAGGTAGACGTTGAACGCGATGCCGCGGTCCAAGAAGGACTCGTCGAGCATCGCCCCGAAGGCGGTCGGCGGCCCGCCGTCGACGTAGTAGCCGCGCGCGTCGATGCCGTAGAAACTCCCGTTTTCGGGGTGCGTGAACAGGGCCGTTCGCTTCAGCGCGCCGGTCTCGGCTGCCGCCGTCAGGACGCCGTCGGCGACGGCGGCCTGCTGGTTCTCGATGTGCTGGCTCGACGTGCTCGCGGTCAGGGGCGTCACCGCGGTCACCTGCAACGCGAACGTGACGCTGGCGAGGAGCACCATCGCGGCGACGAGCGCTTCGAGCGCGTGGGCCTGCGCGCGCGACACGGTCACCACACCCTCACCGCGAGTTCGTGGAGGTCGCCGTCGAGGAGAACGGCCCGCCGCGCGGTGACGACGCTCCGCGTGGTCGGAACCGACTCGCCGGTCGTCTCGACGACGCTCCCGCCCCGCGAGAGCGTGACGTTGACCCCGTAGGACGCACCGATACCGGTCGCGTCGGTGGGGTCGGCGCTCCCGTAGTCGCAGCCGCCGGGGGGGTCCCCGTCGAAGAACGCCTCGGTGCAGGCCGCGTCGAGCACGTCGGGGTTCTCATCGTCGACGAGCAGGCGCTGGGTGAGCGAGTCGGCGGCGCGGTTGGCGACCAGCGGGCGGTCCTGTTCGGCCTCGAAGGGGTCGAGAATCTGCGGGATGGTGCCGACGACCCACGCGACCGCGAGGAGGAAGATGCCGACGCCGACGGCGAAGTCGATGGTCGTCTGGGCGCGGGCGCTCCGGCCGCCCGTCTCGCGGCGACCGTCGCCGCGGCGGCGGGGCCGAGTCATCCGACCACCATCCACACCGCGAGCGAGAGCGTCTGGAGGATGACGACGAACTTGACCCCCGAGAGGAGGTCCGCGTTGCGGATGTAGCCGCTGATGAATCCCGACAGCATCGCCTGAATGGTGACGCCGTGGAAGAACAGAAGCGACAGCAGGTCGGGGTCGATGCCGCCGCCGAAGCTCGGGCCCCCGGTCGTCGCGCCGCCCGAACTCGACGCCTGCGACGAGAGCCCGGCCATCACGTCGAGGAACTGCGTCTTCAGGATGGCCATCACCGCGAGCAGCGTCACGTACGTCATGAGGATGATGGCGACCTGCATCCGGGTCCGCGAGATGCGCTCGCGCTCGATGTCGTCTTGGTTCTCGGAGGCCTGCGCCGCAGTCGTCAGCACCTCGGTAATCTGGCTCGACGCCTCCTGGGCCTTCGTGATGAGCTTGACCGTCCGGGCGAGCCGCGGGATGTGGTACTTGTTGTTGAACTCGACGAGCGCCTCCTTGAGGCTCATCCCGTAGTGGACCTTCGCGTGCATCACCTCGAACTCGTCGGCGAGCTTCCCCGAGGAGGTGTCGGAGACGGTTTTGACCGATTCGAGGAGCGTCTGACCGGTGTCGTTCGCGCTCGACAGCTTGCGGAGGTTGTCGGAGAGCTTTCCGGTGATGGCCGCCCGCGAGTGGACGTTCCACTCGTGGAAGACGGTCAGCGGCACCGCGACGAGGTAGACCGGAACGTAAAACCAGATGAACGTCCCCCAGACGGGGTTCGCTATCATCCCGTCCCACGTCGTCGGAGCGGCCCCGCCGACGACGGCGACGGCGAGGAGCGCGAGCGCCGCGGGCACCGTCAGCGCGAGGGTGAAAAGCGGATGCTGTTTGAAAAACAGGTGCGGCCGGCGCAGGAGCTCTTTCGTCTTGAACGTCCCCTCGCGGGACTTGATGCGCGAAAAGAGGCTGAACTCGCCGACGTAGCTCTCGATGAGCCCCATGTGGACGAGGCCCTCGCGCTGTTGGCCCTGCAGGCGGTCGCTCTCGTCGTCGGGGCTGAGGAAGCCGTCGCCGATTTCGTCCTGTTTGACCGTCGAGACGAGCACGAGGAAGCCGACCCCGGTCAGCGGGATGAGCCCGTAGACGGTCGCGTACAGCAGACTCGACTGGGCCTCGCCGAGCATGCTCATGATGACGAGGATGATGATGAGAAGCAGCGGGAACAGCGACAGCGTCATGTACATCTCGCCGAACAGCTCCATCGTCTCAAGCGTCTGTTCCTGCTGTTGTTTCGCGGTCCGGAGGTGCTTGTCCTTCTTGTCGTCGAGGAAGCCCTGCATGTCGCCGCCGGAGTTGACGATAGAGAGCATGTCCGTCAGGAACTGCGAGAGCTCGTCGGAGGGGGTCAAAATCGCCTGCTGGCGGATGGCGTTGCGGTAGTCGGTGCCGAAGTACTCCGTCTCCTGAACGATGCTCTGGAACTCCCGGGAGACCTCGCCGTAGGTGTCTTCGGCGCGGGCCATCGCCTCCAGTATCTCCAGTTGGTTCAGTCCGCCTACGGAGAGGGCGTACATGAACGAGACGGAGTCCGTCAGGAGCATGTTTATCTCGCGCTTGCGGGCGGACGCCGTCGAGTACGGGATAGCGACGAGCGTCCCGAACCCGCCGGCGAAACCGAGGGACCCGAAGACGAGCCCGGAGATGACGACGGCCGCGGGCATCGCGAGCGACCGGAGCGTGGCCGCCGTGGCCTCGCTCCCGACCGGAATGCCGAGGCTCAGTGAGTCGGCCGAGACGAGTCCGAGCGCGAAGACGCCGTAGCCGACGACCATCCCGACGAGCCACAGCACGAGGCCGACGAGGACGCCGACCGCGAGCGCCCGCGAGAGATAGAGTTCGACGGTGTCGGGCATCCGGGCCTGCTGGAGCTTCTCTTCGACGTCGGCGACGAACTCGCCGTCCGTGTCGAAGATGAACTGAAACAGCGGGTAGAAGGCGTCGCCGAGGGTGTCGGTGCTGCGGTCGAGCCCGCCCGAGCCGTTCGAATCGAGGTTGCTCATCTACTCCCCCTCACCGGAGTCCGAACCGCGCGCGTCCGCGTCGTCGGCGTCCGGCGGGTCGTCGGCCTCGGCCGCCTCGAAGCCGCCCCACGTCTCGTCTCCGCGGTCGCCCTCGGCGTCTGAGTCCGCTTCGTGGTCTCCGTGACCGCCCGGGTTCGCCTCGTCGTCCGGGTCGGCGGCCGACCCCGACGCCGAACCCGACCCCCCGTCGATACCGAACGCGCCGAAGAAGTCGTCGAGGTCGGCGTCGTCGTTGGGGTCGGACAACGAGGGGGCGTCGTCGAACCCGAACGGCCCGTCGTCGTCTCCGAAGCCGTCCGGTTCGTCGTCCGCGTCGCGCCCCGCTTCCAGCGCCGGCGTCTCGTCCTCGCCGTCGAGCGAGGAGGGGCCGCGGTCGCCCTCGATTTCGGGGGTCTCGTCGCCCGCGTCCAGTTCGGACCGGTCGCGTCCCTCGTCGAGTTCGGGGTCGCGGCTCGACGTTTCGAGCGAGTCGAGTTCGTCCCGCTCGCCGGGCGTCGCCTCCACGTCCGGTTCGTCGCGCATGTGGTTGAGCGCATCCGCGACCTCGCCGACGTCGCGCCCCCGGTAGTCGGGGAACAGCTCGTCTTCGGCTCGACGGAGGATGTCCTGCGCCAGCCTTCGGACGTGTTCGGGCGGGTCTGGCCGGGGGACCATCGCCTCGCTCTCGGGGTCGATGTTGATGTGTACCGACTCCATCTCCCGGAGGTCTTCGAGGCTCCGTTCGAGGTCGTCGGTCGCCATCAGCCCGAGGATGGTGTCCTGGTCGTTGATGAACGCCTGAAACGTCGCCGCGACCTGCGTGTAGGTGTTGAGCCCGCGGTCGATGAGGTACGCGAGAATGACCTGCCGCTTGAAAACCTCCAGTTCGAGCGTCTCGTGATTCCAGCCGCGGTCGAACTTGATGTCTTCGAGCGTGTTCGACGAGCCCATCTGGAGGAACTCGTCGGTCTCGGCCTGCCACTGGTAGACGTCCTGAACGTTGATTTCGTCGTTCTCCGGGTCGTAGTGGTTGATTTCGGTGAGCGACTTGTTCCGGCGCACCTTGTTGCCGCCGACCCGCGTCGAGGTCTGGATGGACACGAGGTCGAGGGCGGTGAACATCGTCTTCGAGACGTTGATGGGCGCGGTCGTAAACCGCTTGAGCACCTCGCCGACCGAGTCGGCGTGGAACGTCGTGTACGTGGTGTGACCGGTGGACATGACCTGAAACAGCGTCCGCCCCTCCTCGCCGCGAATCTCGCCCATCACGATGTAGTCGGGGCGCTGGCGGAGCGCGGCTTCGAGCAGGTCGAACTCGTCGACGTCGCCTTTGTCGTCGTCCGCGAACGACGGGCGGGTGACGGAGGCAATCCAGTTGCGCTGGGGGAGTTCGACCTCGCGGGTGTCCTCGATGGAGACGATTTTCGTGTTCGACGGGATGAAAAGCGAGACGGCGTTGAGCGAGGTGGTCTTCCCCGAGGCGGTGCCGCCCGCGAAGATGAGGCTCTTGTCGTTTTCGATGCAGAGCCAGAGGAACGCCATCTCCTCCAGCGAGAACGTCGACCAGTTGATGAGGTCGATGGGCGTGAAGGGGACGTCCTTGAACTGGCGGATGGTGTAGTTCGTCCCGTGGTCCGACACCTCGCGGCCGAGGGTGAGCTGCGCGCGCGACCCGTCGGGGAGCGTCGCGTCGACCTGCGGGCGGCGCTTCGAGATGCCCTTCCCGGAGCGCTGGGCGAGTTTCACGACGAAGTCGTCGAGTTCGCCCTCGCCGTGGTAGACGTTCGAGATGATCTGCTCGTAGTCGGAGTGGTAGACGAACACCGGCGAGTTGTAGCCGTCGCAGGAGATGTCCTCGACGTTGATGTCGTGTTTGATGCCGTCGATGCGCTCGTAGCCGATGAAGTCGCGGCGGAGGTAGTACTGGAGCTTCCGCACCTGGTAGTCGTTCAGTTCGTTGGGGTCGTCGGCGAGGACCGCCGGTTCGGGCCGGACGGCGATGCCGTCGATGCCGCCGAGCGGCTCGCCCTCGTCGGCGTCGCGTGACCGACCGCCGAAGACGGAACCCAGCCCCAGACGGGTCCCGAGTCCGCCGAACCGCCCGGCGGGCGCGGCGGTCGTCGATGTGGCGGCCGCCGAGTCGCTTCCCCCGCCGAAGAGGCCGCCCAGCCCGAGTCGAGACGCGAGGCCCGAAGAGGCAGCCGACGCCCCGTCAGCGGCCGAACCGTCGTCGCTTTCGCCGGCCGCGGACGCCGGCGGGTCGTAGAGGTCGTACCGGGAGAGCAGTTCGTAGGTCTCGGCTTCGATGACCCGTCCGCGGTTGTCGCGGCCGCCCTCGACGACGCTCTCGTCGCCGTACTTGATGGCGGTTCGGAGCTTGTTCGTCAGGAAGTCCGTCAGGTCGTCTTCGATGCGGTTCAGGTACGGTTCGATGACGTAGTACTTCTTCTCGTTTTCCTTGACGGAGTGGAAGATGATGACGAACGCGTAGGGCTTGTTCACCCAGTAGCGCTCGACTTCGCGGAAGTGCGACTTCTTCTCCATCGGGACGGCCTTTTCGAGGTCGTAGCGGTTCGCAAGCGTGGTCGTGCCGTCGACGCTGGAGAAGAACGCGTCCTCGTCGAACTCGGGGTCCACGTCGACCGTGCGCTCGTCGACGACCGCGTCGAGTTCCTTGCCGCGCTGTCCGGCCCGCGCCAGCGCGTTCTCGATGTGGTCGGGGTCGAAGCCCAGCGCCTCCTCGCCGTCGAAGGGGACGATTTCCCCCGCCGAATCCCGCGGGCGGGAGCCGTCGTCCTCGTAGTAGTACTCGCGCTTGTAGTGTTCCCACAGCCACACGTCCTTGACGACGGGCGTGGTCTCGGGGTCGCAGAAGGCTTCGAACTGCCCGTAGATATCTCTCGCGTGCGCGCCACGCTCGCCGACGACGTCCGCCACGTCGACCGGGTGACAGTCGAGGTACTCCTCGGGGTCGAGGTCGACGCGGTCCCAGTCGGTCCGGGTCGGCGTCGCGCCCGGTCGTTCGTCGTCTTCCCACCGGGAGGTTCCGTGCGCGTCGCGTTTCGTCCGCGGGTCGTTGCCGTAGAGCGCTTCCACGTCGTCGTCGCTTCCGTACTCGTCGAGAAAATCGGCCCACGTGTACGACCCGACGCGCGCGTTCGACGCCTGCTCCGGAGCGGTGTCGCTCTCCTCGGGTGACGTTACATCACCCGTTAACGCCTTTTGATCCCCTCCGTCGGCGTCGTCGGTTGCCATTGTGACGGGGTATTCGGGCCGATTGAAAAGTCTTTTTCTCAATTAACTCACAATTTAAGGCCTGTTTAAGTTCCATTTTTATATGCCTTTATAGTCGAGCGCCGCACGTCCGCTGCACATCTGGCCGATAAATCAGCGCTTAACCGCCGCACGAGCCGAGCGCACGACGGAGTGACCACACCCGTCGGCACCGTGGCTCGCCGGGCGGTGCGACGCGGTTGAGAGCGGTTGGCAGAGTCGTCTCGTTTGTGGGTGACTCGTGGGGTTACCCGCAGACGAAGGGCGCGGCGGGATTGAGCGAACGCAGAGCGTTTGCGATGTCCGTCGCGGTCGCTGAGCGACCGAAGTGAGCGAAGCGGGCGCGACGGGATTCGAACCTCGGTCGCTCGCTACGCTCGCTCTCTGATTCGAATCCCGCACGGGCCGCTCTTGGTCTCACTGCGTTCGACACAAGAGCGGGCGTGGCGGGATTCGAACCCGCGATCGAGAGGTTAGGAACCTCTCGCCCTGTCCGCTAGGCCACACGCCCCACGGCGCTATCTCTCAGGACCGGCCAAAAATCGCGTGGTTCGCACTGGGCGGACAGAGGAGAGAGAGTGAGCTGCGATTAGTTCGACGACTCGGTCGAAACCGATTCGGTCGAAACCGACTCGGCCGGACTCTCGTCGGTCGCGTCGTCTTCGTCGTCGTCGCCCGTCACGTCCTGCAGTTCGTCTTCGATCTCCTCGCGGCCGCGCTGGAACTCGCCGATGGCCTGCCCGGAGGACCGTGCGAGCTTCGGAATCTTGTTCGCGCCGAACAGCAGGACGACGATGAGCAGCACGACGAGCAGCTCGGGTCCGCCCGGGAGTCCCGGGAACAGTGGGGTGATGGTCTCGAACATCTCTATTTCTGCGTTACCTAGTGGCAATTATAGGCTTTTTGCCTTCTACGGGTTCTGGAAAGACGGAATATCGGCGCGTCGTAACCCTCGTATCGGCCGAATCGACGCGTCTCGGCCGACAGCTCCTACGAAAAGCTTGTGGCCGGCGTGTCGAGCGCAGTCGGCCGGCCGCCGCGTTGGCGACCAACGGGTCCGCCGTCGGCGACGCCTGAATTTCCGCCGACGGTGAAATAATGTGGGCGGAGTCGAATGGCACCCGTATGGTATCAGTCGGCGACGCCGCCCCGGATTTCACCGCACCGCTCACCGACATCGACGGCGACATCGAGTCGTTCACGCTCTCGGAGAACCTCGACGACGCGCCGCTCGTCCTCGCGTTCTTCCCCGCGGCCTTCACCGGCACGTGCACCACCGAGATGTGCACGTTCCGCGACCAGATGGCCAACTTCGAGGACGTCGGCGCGACGGTGTACGGCATCAGCATCGACACGCCGTTCACGCTGACGGAGTTCGCCGAGCAGAACGGCCTCAACTTCGGCCTCATCAGCGACACGAACCGCGAACTCGTCGACGCCTACGACGTGGCGATGGACTTCGCGAGCCTCGGCGTCAACCGCGTGGCGAAGCGCGCGGTGTTCGTCGTGGACGGCGACGGCGAGGTCACCTACGCGTGGGTCAGCGACGACCCCGGCGTCGAACCCGACTACGAGGCGGTCGAGGCCGCCGCCGGGAAGCTCGAAGAGCCGAGCGAGGCCGCGTAACTCGGCCCGCCGCGCGACGCGGTCGCACGCGCCCCAGTTCTTTTTTCACCGCGCGACGACCATCTGTGGCATGAACGATACCGAAGACACGCTGAACGGCGGCCGCGTCTACGACCCGGAGGCCGACCACGCCTTCCCCGACGAGAAGCTCAACGAGGTGCTTCCCGCGCTCCTCGACGACGAGGAGGTGACGACGCTCCTCGAAGCCCAGAACGTGAACGCGGTGACGCGCAAGGGCTACAACGACCACGGTCCGAAGCACATCGAAATCGTTCTCAACCGCGCGCTCCGGCTGTACGACCTGCTCAAGGCCGGCGGCTGCGAGTTCAACGGTGCGGCCGAACAGGGGCTCGACGAGACCGACGAGGCGGTCATCATCGCTCTCGCGGCGCAGCTTCACGACATCGGTCACATCGTCCACCGCGACAACCACGCCTACTACTCGATTCCGCTGGCGGCGGACGTGCTCGACCGTTTTCTCCCCGAGTTCTACGACCTCGCCGACGCGGTCCGCATCAAAGCGGAGGTCCTCCACGCCATCCTCTGTCACCACCGCGAGGAGGACCCGCTCACGCTCGAAGCCGGCGTCATCCGCGTCGCCGACGCGCTCGACATGGAGCGCGGCCGGTCGCGCATCCCCTACGAGAAGGGCGGTCGCGGCATCAACACGCTCTCCAGCCGCGCCATCAAGGACGTCGTCCTCAAGCCCGGCGACGAGTCGGCGGTCCTCGTCGAAATAGAGATGGTCAACGCCGCGGGCGTCTATCAGGTCGACAACCTCCTGAAGGCGAAACTCGACGGCTCGGGCCTCGAAGACCACGTCCGCATCGTCGCGGTCAACACGAAGTCCGACGACAGGCTCGTCGAGCGCATCGAACTCTAAGCGGCGTCTTCCCGGCGCTATCGGTCGGTGACAAAATGGGAGAATCGGTGTGTGAACCGTCCGGGACCGGTCCCGCGGTCGGCTCTGCGCTTCAGTCGTTGGACTGCGCGAGCTGCTCCACGCCCCCGACCGAGAGTTCGCCGCTGAGCGTGCGGTTCGGGTAGGGGAACTCGATTCCCGCGTCGTCGAACCGCTGTTTGACGGCCGTGACGTACTCGCCGCGGGTCTTGACGAAGTCGGCGCGGCTGGGGTCGGAAATCCAGATGCGCGACTTCAGGACGACCGCGGAGTCGCCGAGTTCGGTCAGTCTGACCGACGGCTCGGGCGTCGCCATGATGCCGTCGTGCTTTTCGGCCTCGTCGAGGATGATGTCGGTCGCCTGGTGGATGTCGTCGTCGTAACTGATGCCGAACGGCACCTGCAGGCGGAGTTTGTCCTTCGCGACGGGGTTCTTGATGACGCCGTCGGTGAGCTGCGAGTTCGGCACGGTGAGCAGTTCGTTGTCGAAGGTTCGAACGCGCGTCACGCGGAAGGAGATGTCCTCCACGACACCGGAGTTGCCGTCCCACTCGATCCAGTCGTTGATGCGGAACGGCTTGTCGGTGAAGATGAAGATGCCGGCGACGAAGTTGGCGATGACGTCCTGCATCGCGAAGCCGATTGCGAGCGTCGCGGCCGCGCCGATGGTCGCGAGCGACTGCAGGAAGTTGCCGAGCCCGGCGAAGCCGAAGCCGAAGCCGAGCGCGACGAACGCCACGACGAGGGTCCCGACCTTCATCAGGGGCTTTTTCGCGTGTTCCTCCGCGCCGCGCCGGTCGAGGACGCGGTTGAGAAGCGACGAGACGACGGCCTTGCCGACGATGTAGACGACGGCGAAGCCGAGGACGAACCCGAGAAGGGTCCCGAGCGTCTCCGGGTACGGAACGTTCTGCTGGGCGAGGAACCGACCGACTGCACCGCCGTCGCCCTGTAGTTGGAGCGGAAGCGCGAGTCCGGTCATCGATGGAAAACCGCTGTCTTCCCCCTCGTCTCTATCAGTTCCGCGTTCACCCGCTCGGCGAGGTCGGCGGCCGCCTCGTCGACCGTCGTGCCGCCGAGGGCGGCCCGGAGGAACTTCGCTTTCACGAGGTTCCGGTCGGCCAGCTGGTCGTTGAGTTCGCCGACCACCGCTTCGATTCCGCTCTTACCCACCCAGACGGTCACGTCGAGGTCGTGGGCCTCCTTTCGCAGCTCCTGCGTGTTCATGCGTGGCCTCCACTATGTGCCGGAGGGCTTCAATAGTAAGGCTTTGACGGCCGTTTGGTTGTCGTACACACGCGGGAACAAGCCGATTCTGCCGAAATCGCCGGCGGGCGGTCAGTACGGATAGCGTTTCGTCGCCCCGCAGTCGCATCTGACGACGACGTGACCGCCGGCGCGGGTCCGGACGCGGGCGTTGACGCCCGGGAGAAGGTAGGCGTCGCAGTCGTCGCAGGTGAACCGACGGAACGCCTTCGGGAGGCCGCAGCGGTTCCGCTCTGCGACCCGCCGGGCGAGGCGGACGTACTCGCGGGCGCGGTCGTGGTCGCGGTCGCTCGCCGCCTCGCGGGCGAGGTCGTGGAGTCGGTCGATGCGCTCCTCCGCGATGTTCATACACGTTCAGGCGAGCGGCCCGGACAAAGACGTTCCGAACCGCGACGCGGGACCGACAACGGGGGACCGAAGCCGGTACTGTGATACCCCGCCCCGAAAAACGGCGACTGTGCGCGTCCTGAACTACCTCGAATTCGCCTCGCAGCTCGACCGTAGCGGCATCGGCACCGCCACCGACCAGCAGCGGGCGGCCCTCGCCACGACCGACGTGGAGGTCGTCACCTCCCCGTGGCCCGAGTCGGTCGCCGCGGGTGCCGCGAGCCTCCTGCGGGGCGACGGGGTCGTCCGCGACTACGACGTGGCCCACTGCAACCTCATCGGCCCGGGCTCGCTCGCCGTGGCCAGACACGCCAACCGCAACGACATCCCGCTCGTCCTCCACTCGCACGTCACCCGCGAGGACTTCGCCGAGAGCTTCCGCGGGTCGACCGCGGTCGCCCCCGCCCTCGGGAGGTACCTCAAGTGGTTCTACTCGCAGGCCGACGTGGTGCTCTGTCCCTCCGAGTACACGAAGCGAACCCTCGAATCCTACCCGGTCGACGCGCCGATTCGCGCGATTTCGAACGGCGTCGACACCGACGCGCTCGACGGGTTCGAGGACCTCCGCGACGAGTACCGAGCGGAGTACGACCTCGACGGCATGACCGTCTTCACCGTCGGCAACGTCTTCGAGCGCAAGGGCCTGACGACGTTCTGCACGCTGGCGCAGGAGACCGACTACGACTTCGCGTGGTTCGGCCCCTACGACACCGGCCCGCACGCCTCGAAGAAGGTGCGGTACTGGGTCGAACACGCCCCGGAGAACGTCACGTTCACCGGCTGGATAGACGACGTCCGCGGCGCGTTCGGCGCGGGCGACGTCTACCTGTTCGCGACGAAAAACGAGAACCAGGGCATCGCGGTCCTCGAAGCGATGGCCTGCGGGAAGGCGGTCGTCCTCCGCGACATCCCGGTGTTCGAGGAGTTCTACACCCACGGCCACGACTGCCTGAAGTGTTCGACCGACGCGGAGTTCCGCCGGGCGCTCGACCTGCTCGCCCGCGACCCCGACCTCCGGCGGCGGCTCGGCGAGAACGCCCGCGAGACGGCCGCCGAACACAGCCTCGACCGCGTCGGCGACAGGCTCGTCGAGACGTACGAGGACGCGCTGTCCGGACGACTCGCCGACTGACTGGCGAGATAACCGGCCACCGGACGCAACAGGCACGGTAACACACAACATTCCTGCGAGAAGTCACAACGGTTTATCCTGTCGGGGTCGCACGAACGGCCATGCAGTCGGTCGCCGCGTTCACTGACACGTACTTGCCGACCGTCAACGGCGTCTCTTACACGATTCAGACGTGGCGGGAGCGGTGGGACCGCCGCGGCGGCCGCATGGACGTGGTGTTCCCGGCGGACGACGACTACGACCCCGAGCCGGGAGAGTTCGGCGTCCGAAGCCTCCCCTTCCCCTTCTACGAGGGAGTCCGCATCGGCGCGCCGCGGATTCCGAGGGCCGTCGACGACGTCGACGTCGTCCACGCTCACACCCCGTTCGGCCTCGGTCTGGCGGGGCTCCGGCTCGCCCGCCGGCGCGACCTCCCGCTCGTGGCGAGCTACCACACGCCGACCGGCGAGTACGCCGAGTATCTCAGCTCCGTCGGCGCTATCGAACGCGGCGTCGAACGCACCGCCGAGCGCTACGAGCGGTGGTTCTTCGACCGCGCCGACGCGGTCATCGTCCCCAGCGAGGACGCGGAGCGCCGCCTCGCCGACGAGGTCGGCGTCGAGTCCGAAATCGTCGTCCTCTCGAACGGCATCGACGTCGAGCGGTTCGAGCCCGCGGACGGGGCCGCGTTCCGCCGCCGCCACGAACTCGGCGACGGGCCGCTCATCGGCTACACGGGGCGACACGGCTACGAGAAGCGCCTCGACGAACTCGTCCGCGCCGCGGCCGACCTCGACGCGACGCTCGTCTTCGGCGGCGACGGCCCCGCCCGCGACCAGCTCGCCGCGCTCGCGGAGGACCTCGGCGTCGACGCCCGCTTTCTCGGGTTCCTCGAACGCGAGGAGCTGCCGGGGCTCTACTCCGCGCTCGACGTGTTCTGTTTCCCGAGCCCCGTCGAGACGCAGGGGCTCGTCGCGCTGGAGGCCAACGCCTGCGGGACGCCCGTCGTCGGCGTCAACGAGGGCGCGCTGGAGAACACCGTCCTCGACGGCGTGACCGGCTACCACTACGAGTCCGGGGATTTAGACGGCTTCCGCCGCGGGATTCGGCGGGCGCTCGCGGAGCGCGAGGAACTCAGCGCGCGGTGTCTCGACCGCCGCGACGAGGTGAGCGTCGACCGCTCGGTCGACCGGCTCGCGGCGCTCTACGAGCGAGTGGCGTCGGAATAAAACAACGAGACCGACTGCGAAACCGCGTCAGTCGCGGTCTTCGAGCGCGTCGGCGATGCGGCGCAGTTCGCGGTTCACGTCGCGGACCTCGTCGCGGAGCTGTCGGACCTCGCGGACGAGCTGTTCGTCGCTGCCGCTTCCCTGCTCGGGGTCGCGCGGGCCGCCGCCCATACTTCCGGGGCCGCCACCCATGCCGCCGGGACCGCCGCCGCCGCCCATGCCGCCGGGGCCGCCGCCGCCCATGCCGCCGGGGCCGCCGCCGCCCATCATGCCGCTCATCATCTGCGCGAAGGGGTTGCCGCCGCCGCCCATGCCGCCGGGGCCGCCGCCCATCATCTCTTCGGGGTCGGGTCGCTCGCCCTCTTCGCGCTCTTCCTCGCGGCGCTGTCGAATCTCTTCGACCCGCTCGCGGAACGACTTCTCCTCTTCGCCGTCGTCGCCCTCGTCGGGCGTCTGCGTCTCGTCTGCGGGTTCGTCGTCAGCCATGAGAGCGGATTGGCCGTCCTCCCGGAAAGTGCTGACGGTCTCTGAGAAGCGCGCCGCTTACCCGAACGCGCCGAGGCTCGACTGGAGGTCGCGGTCGGTCCCGCCGTCTTCGAGTTCGTGGCCGACGAGGTCGCGCATATCGACCGCGTAGGTCGTCCCGCGGTGGTCGAGGACGAGCACGCGCCCCTTCACGCCGCGGACGGTCCCCGTGACGACGGTTTCCGCGACCGGCGAGCCGTCGAGGCCGAGGCCGTAGTCGAACGCGAACGTCTCGATTGGGGCGAACTGAGCGAGGAGGTCGTCCCACGCCGCGGCGTCGACCGACCGGCCGAACCCCTCGATTTTGGTCGGGACGCGGATGCGGTCGGGAATCTCGGTCGCCAGTTCGGCCTCGTACTCGCGGGCGACGCGACCGTCGGAGAACGTCCGGACGTGGGCCGCGCGGTCCGCGCCCTGCTCGCGCAGGCGGGTGTCGAGCCGCCACTCGCGGGTGACGCCGACTTTGAACGTGTCGGGGGCGAACGCCGCGAGGTAGACCGCGTGGTCCTCGTAGCAGTCCATCTCGTCTTTCAGGCAGGTCCCCGTGCACTTCGCGCAGACCCACGTGTGGCGGTGGTCAGAACAGTACGGCGCGCGGTCGTTGTCGCAGGCGACGTGGCGGTCGTCGTGGACGGTGCCCGCGCAGTGGCGCTCGCCGAGGCGGTAGTCCAGTTCGGTGCCGGGGTCGAGCGCGACCGAGTCGACGCCGCCGCTCGCGCTCACGAACAGCGCGGGGGTTCCGGTATCGTAGCCGACGACCTGCACGCTTCGGGGTAGGGAGTCGCGGTAGAAAGGTGGCTCGCTCCGGGGCGGGCCGTCGGAGTCGCCCGGACGTCGGCCGCGGGTCACGGCCGTGGTCGCGGCTGTCGGCCGCGGCTACCGAGCGCCGTTATTCGTACTCGGCGCGAAGCTCCTCGGCGAGTTCCTCGGCGGCGCGGCGGACGGCCTCGTCGCTCGACCCGTCGGGCTCCCAGCCGAGCGCGGAGAGCTTCTCGATGGAGAGGCGCATCTTCGGCACGTCGCCGGTCCAGCCGCGGTCGCCGCCGGTGTACTCGAACTCGGGGTCGAGGTCCAGCACGTCGGCGACGATGTTCGCGATGGTCGTCACGGAGGTGGTCGTCCGCGTGCCGAGGTTGTAGACGTTGTAGTCGCGGTCGGCGTGCTCGACGACGTGGCACATCGCGTCGATGCAGTCCTCGACGTGGAGGTAGGACTTCTCCTGGCGGCCGTCGCCGAGGATTTCGAGCGTCTCGGGGTCTTCGAGGAGCTTCTCGATGAAGTCCGGGATGACGTTGCCGCGCTGGTTCGGGCCGACGATGTTGGCGAAGCGGTACATGTAGACCGTGAAGTCGTAGGAGTGGGCGAACGTCGAAAGCAGGCCCTCGTCGGCGAGTTTGGAGGAGCCGTAGATGCTGATGGGTTCGAGGGGGGCGTAGTCCTCGGGGGTCGGCCGCGGGGCCTCGCCGTAGATGGTCGACGAGGAGGTGAAGGCGATGTTCGACACGCCGACCTCCTGCATCCGTTCGAGGACGTTGTAGGTCATCTCGGTGTTCTCCTCGAACAGCTGTCGGGGGTTGCCGTAGTTCGTGTCCGTGTAGGCCGCGAAGTGGAAGACGATGTCGAGGTCGTCGGTGACGGCCTCGGCGACGTCGTCGGCGTCGGTCATGTCGGCCCGTACGAACTCGACGCCCTCGGGGACCCGCTCGCGGTTCCCCTTCGAGAGGTCGTCGGCGACGACGACGTGGTTATCCTCTGAGAGGCGCGCGGCGAGGTGAGAGCCGACGAGTCCTGCGCCCCCGGTCACGAGGACGCGCTTGTCGGAGAGTTCCAGCGACATGTGTCAGATGATTCGACCGAGTGATAAGTCCGTTTCCCCTCCGCCCCGCCGCCCGCGTTCCGAAAGCGCCACTTGCCCCCGCCGTCTTCGGAGAGACATGCACAACGAACCCGAAGTCGCCGTCCTCCGGTACGGACACCGACCGGGGCGCGACGACCGGATGACGACGCACGTCGGCCTGACGGCCCGCGCGCTCGGCGCGGACCGGGTCATCCTCCCGGACAACGCCGGCCACTCGATGGAGACGGTCGAGGACATCACGGGCCGGTTCGGCGGCCCCTTCGAGGTCGAACTCACCGAGGCGCTCAACGGCGTCATCCGCAACTGGGAGGGCACGGTCGTCCACCTCACGATGTACGGTGAGCGCGTTCAGGACGTGGAGGAAGACATCCGCGAGGCGCACGCCGAGGACCCGCTTCTCGTCGTCGTCGGCGGGGAGAAGGTCCCCTTCGAGGTGTACGAGGGAGCCGACTGGAACGTCGGCGTCACGAACCAGCCGCACTCCGAGGTGGCGGGGCTCGCGGTGTTCCTCGACCGCCTGTTCGACGGGCGCGAACTCGACCGCGAGTGGGAGGACGCCGAAAACCGGGTGGTTCCGATGGCGACGGGCAAGAAAGTCGTCCCGGCCGACGAGGAGTAATCGGCGCGTCGGCGCGCCCGCTGGCGGTTCTCCGCTGCCCGGGAGTAATAAGACTTAATGGCGTTCCTGACGCCATTTCGCACAATGGCTTTTGAGGAGTTACTGAACGACCCTGTTATCCAGAAGTACCTCCACGAGTTGGTCGGACCAACCGGGATGCCGGTCGCGGCGGCACCCCCGGACGGCGAGGTCACCGACGAGGAACTCGCCGAGGAGCTGCGGCTGGAACTCAACGACGTGCGCCGCGCGCTGTTTATCCTCTACGAGAACGACCTCGCGTCGTACCGTCGCGTCCGCGACGAGGACTCCGGCTGGCTCACCTACCTCTGGACCTTCCACTACGAGAACATCCCCGAGAACCTCGAAGAGGAGATGTACCGCCTCCTCGACGCGCTCGAAGAGCGCCTCGACTACGAGCGCGACCACGAGTTCTACCTCTCGGAACCCGCCGGCATCCGCTTCGAGTTCTCCGAGGCGATGGAGCACGGCTTCCAGTGCCCCGAGACGGGCGCGCCGCTCGAACCGATGGACAACGACGACCTCGTCGACGCGATGGAGCGACGCATCGAGGAGCTCCGCGACGAGCTCAACGTCGAAGTGACGGGGACGAACTGAATGGTCGTTCTCGCAACGAAGTGCTACATCGACGGCGACGCCCGCGAGCGGGCGCTCGACAGCCTCACCTCGCTCGTCGCCAACGACATCGGCGACCTCGACGTGGAGTACGACATCGGCGTCCGCGACGACGGCTTCATCTCCGTGACGGTCTCCGGCGACGACGAGACGGTCGCGCGCAACGTCCTCCGCGAGGAGTGGGGCGAAGTCACGCCGCACCTCTCGGCAGGCGAGACCTACGTCGGCACGCTCGAACACTGGGACGACGACGGCTTCGTCCTCGACGCCGGCATCGAGGTGCGCATCCCGACCGAGGAACTCGGCCTCGGCCGCGGCTCCGCGACCCAGATTCGCGACCGCTTCGGCCTCGTCCAGCACATGCCGCTGACGTTCGTCTACGGCGGCGACGAGGGCCCCTCGCGGCTGGCCGACGAGCAGGTCGACCGCCTCTACGACTGGACCCGCGGGAGCGGTCGCGTCAACGTCAACAGCGCGACCCGCGGCGAGGTCCGCGCGACGGTCAACCGCGCCGGCCACGCGAAGGACATCGTGACCGTCGAGCGCCTCGGCCTCCTCGAACAGAGCATCGTCTGCCGGGACGAGACCGACCCGCCGGGCCTCCTCGCGAGCATCGGCTCGTACCTCCCGTCGGAGCTGAAGTGCGTCATCGGCCAGTAAGACGATGAACAGGCGACTCCTCGTCGGTATCGCCGCGCTCGCCCTCCTCCTCGTGACCGCCGGGTGTCTCGGCGGCACCTCCAGCGTCTCGAACGACCGCCTCGACGCCGCGCCCGACGGCGACTACGCGTGGACCGCCGATGCCGACGCGCACATCACCGTTCAGGACAACGGCCGGTTCCGCGCCGTATACGACGTGAACAGCTCCTCGGTCGAACTCTACCGGTTCGACGGCTTCGGCAGTCGGACGCCGCTTTCGGTCGAGGCGGTCCGCTACCGCTACGAAAACGGGACCGTCGTCAACGGGACCGAACTGAAGGCCCGCGGCGGCGACGTGACGCAGAACGACCGCATCACGAACGTCACCCTCCCCGCGGACGCCGGGACCGAGGGGAAAATCGCGTTCAGTTCGACCTCGACGCCGAAGCGGTTCTCGCTTCCCGTCTTCGTCGAGGGGAGCTACGAGGTCGTCCTCCCCGCGGACCGCCGCGTCGACTTCCCGATATTCGGCTCGGTCCAGCCGTCGGGCTACGACACCGAGGTCGTCGACGACCGGCTTCACATCCGGTGGGAGGAAGTGACGGAGGGGAACGTCGTCGTGCAGTTCTATCTCCAGCGCGACCTCGGCATCTTCGCGGCCGTCGCGGCCGTGTCGGTGCTCGTCGGCGGCGCGGGGATACTCTACTACCGCCGGCAGATTCAGGCGCTCCGCGACCGCCGACAGGAACTCGGCTTGGACGTCGAAGACGACGACCGCTGAGGGACGCCCGACGGACGCGGCGTCGGTCGGCCGACTCGGTTCGCCGGTGTGAACGCTTTTTTGCCTTACAGCCCGCTACCTCGGAGTATGCAAGTCGCCGTGGTCACCGTCGGGGACGAACTCCTCGCCGGCGACACCGTCAACACGAACGCCGCGTGGCTCTGCGAGGAACTGACAGCGCGGGGCGTCTCCGTCGAGCGCGTGACGACGGTCCCCGACCGCGTCGCCGACATCGCCCGCGTGGTCAACGAGTACCACGCCGAGTACGACGCCGTCGTCGTCACCGGCGGGCTGGGTCCGACCCACGACGACGTGACGATGGAGGGCGTCGCGGCCGCGTTCGGGCGCGCGCTGGAGCGCAACGCCGACGCCGAGGAGTGGCTGGAGGCCAACGGCGGCTACTCCGCGGCCGACCTCGTGGAGGGGACGACCGACCTCCCCGCGAGGTCACGGATGCTCCCGAACGACGAGGGCGTCGCGCCCGGCGCGGTCGTCGGCTCGGTGTACGTGCTCCCCGGCGTCCCCGGCGAGATGAAAGCCATGTTCGCCCGGGTCGCCGACGAGTTCGCCGGCGAGCGGACTCACGTCCGGTTCGTCCACACGTCGGAGCCGGAGAGTTCGCTCATCGAGCGGTTCGAGGCCGTCCAATCGGCGTTCGACGTGACCGTCGGGAGCTACCCCGGCGACCACGTCAGAATCAAACTCGCCGGGGCCGACGAGGAGGCGGTCGAATCGGCGGCCGCGTGGCTCGAAGCGCGCGTGGAGCCGTACGAAGAAGCGTAGGACCGACGGTCAGCGCTGGAGGTACCAGAGCCACCCGGCGGTCATGAGAATCCCCACGAGAAGCACGGTCGCGGCCGTCTCCGAGGTCGGCAACACCTGCTCGCTGGCTGATAGCGGAATCATAGGTGACAGTTCCGGCGTCCGGTTCTTAAACGGTGAGGTTCTGGCGACAGTTGTCGCGGCGTGTCCGTCCGAGAATCTGCGGGGGCGCGGCCCAGTCGTCCCCCGCCGACTACCGCGTCGTTTTTCCCCCGGGCGCGGGTTCGTTCAGTCATGCGAATCGGTGTCGTCGTCAACCCCGTCGCGGGGATGGGCGGCCGGGTCGGCCTGAAGGGAACCGACGGGAAAGTCGCGGAGGCCAGAGCGCGCGGCGCGGAGCCGCGGTCGCCAGGGCGGGCGCGACGGGCGCTCGCCCGGCTCTTCGAGGCCGCCCCCGAGGCGGAACTGCTCGCGTGGGGCGGCGAGATGGGTGCGGCGGCCGCCCGAGACGCCGGCTTCGACCCCGAGGTGCTCGGCGAGCCGTCCGGCGACGAGACGAGCGCCGCCGACACTATCGCCGCCGTCGAGGCGTTCGTCGCCGCCGACGCGGACCTCGTGTTGTTCGTCGGCGGCGACGGCACCGCGGCGGACGTGGCCGAGGCGCTCGACGGGACCGACGTGCCGATGCTCGGCGTCCCCGCGGGCGTGAAGGTCTACTCCTCCGTTTTCGCCGTCTCGCCCGAGGACGCGGCCCACGTCGTCACGTCGTTCGAGCGGACCGAGGCCCGCGAGGTCATGGACATCGACGAGGACGACTACCGCGCCGGCGAGGTCAGGCCGGAGCTTCGTGCGGTCGCGCGCGTCCCCGTCGCCGAGGACCTCCAGTCGTCGAAACAGACCGGCGGCGGCACGGTCGAGGCGCTCGCCGCGGGGGTCGCAGACGACATCCGGGCGACGACGGGCGTCACGTACGTCCTCGGCCCCGGCAGCACCGTCGGCGCGGTGAAAGCCGAGTTAGGTATCGACGGGTCGCCGCTCGGCGTCGACGTCTACCGCGACGGCGAGGTGCTCGCCCGCGACGCGACGGAGGCCGACATCCTCGATACCCTCGGCGAGGAGAACGTCATCGTCGTCACGCCCATCGGCGGACAGGGCTTCGTCTTCGGCCGCGGCAACCCGCAACTCTCCCCGGCGGTGATTCGCCGCTGTGACGTGTCGGTCGTCGCCTCGCGGTCGAAGCTCGACGCGATTCCGGTCCTCCGGGTCGACACCGACGACCCCGACCTCGACGCCGACCTCCGCGGGTGGACGAAAGTCCGGGTGGGCCGCGTCGAACGCCGGATGATGAAAATCGAGTGAGCGGCGCTGGCGAAGCCGCTGCCGGGGGTCGAAGTCGGTCGCTGGATCGCGCGGAGAGCGGGCGGGAATCGGTCGCGTCCGATTCGGTGACCGGCTCGAACCGGAGCGCCAGCGGAAAATAATCGAGCGGGAGGACGCGAGCGGGAGGACGCCCCCTCGGCTGTCTCGTCAGTCGTCCGCGGCCGCCTGCTGCTCCATGATGTGCTCGACGATTTCGTCCGTTTCGGTTCTGAACTCGTCGAGGTCGGTCTCGTTCCCGTGGAGAATCGTCGAGAAGTACTTCGTGTCGGCGGCGAGGTTGACGGTCTCTTTGAGTTCCGCGTCCGCGACGCCGCTCAACCGCGCCTCCTCCGTGTGGAAGTAGGTGCAGTACGGACAGTTAATCGCGGCCGCGACGGCGACCCCGATGAGCGCCTTCTCTCGCGCGGCCAACTCGGTGTCGGTCCCCAAATTGAGGTCGCGGAAGAGTCCCCAACTGTGTTCGCTCGCCGGTTCCGCCAAGTTCTCCATCCAACTCGGGACCTGGCCGAGCATTCCCTCCATCTCTTGTCGTGTGGCTGTCGATACCATAGTTGCCCCTTCACCTCCGGGATTCTCTGCGTTAGGAGGCGATTATTGTATGGATTCGACGTCGTAAAGTTATGAACCGATTGGATATGTGTAATCTGCTCGTATCGACGACGTTCTGCAGAAATTCGCGGTTAATACGCCGGTCTACGGGACGGTTCTGTCCCCCCACTCGAAGCCGGAGGACGTGGATGATTTAATATTTTGAATCGTGTGCAATGGAACCCACTATCCATTATTCACAGAGGGTGTAATATAGTGAGATTTAAGGTCATTGGATGGGTTCTGACTGCCATGGAAACCCGGAAAGTCCAGCGTCTCGGTCCCTCCACGCTGGCGATGACGCTTCCAGCGGAGTGGGCCAAGGAACACAACGTCGAGAAGGGCGACGAGGTGACCATTCGGACGAGCGGTAAGGGAACGCTGACCGTTCTCCCCGAGTCGGTCAACACCGAGGATTCGAAGGCGACGATTCGCGCCGACAGTCTGAACGCGGAGGCGCTCGAACGCGCCATCGTGGCGCAGTACGTCCTCGGGCGGCGCGTCATCCACATCGAGAAAAGCGAGGGCGCGCTCGATTCGGACCACATCAACGCCGTCTACAAGGCCGAGACCCAGCTCATGGGCCTCGGCGTCATCGAGGAGACGCCCGAGCGAATCGCGATTCGCTGTTCGGTCGACGCGGAGGACTTCACCCTCGACAACCTGCTCGAACGACTCGAAAACACGGGCAGCACGATGCGCGGCGAGGCCGTCAAGGCGCTCGCCCACGGCAACCCCGACCTCGCCCAGCGGGCGCTCAACCGCGAGCGGCAGGCGAACAAGATTTTCGTCCTCCTGCTTCGACTCATCTTCACGTCCTACCAGAACCCCAACCTCGCGCGGGCGGTCGGTCTCGACTCCGGCTTCCCGCTCATCGGCTACCGCTCGGTGGCGAAGAACCTCGAACTGACCGCCGACAACGCCGAGGACATCGCCAACATCGTCATGGACGCCGAGGGCCACACCATCGACGTCGACCAGTCGACGATGCGGCGCATCCGCGAGTTCACGGACCACGTCGACGAGATTACGACGACCGCGGTGCGGGCCGTCGTCGAGCGCGACTACGACCTCACAATCGAGTGCCGAGAGCTGTTCCGCGAGATTAGCGACCGCGAGCGCGACATCCTCAACGACCTCCCGGAGATGGAAAACCAGAAGCTCCTCCAGATTCGCGAGGTGCTGGTGAGCCTCCAGCAGACCGCGCAGTACGCGATGCGGAACGCCGAAATCGCGTCGAACCTCGCGCTCAACGAGGAGTCGGACCACGTCACGATAGACTGAGAAACCGAAAAGCGGCCGCGGCCGTCGCGCTCAGTCGGCGATGACTTCCATCGCCTCGCCGTTTTCGGTCTCGGACGACTCTTTTTCGCCCGTCAGCGGGTTCCGACTGGCGATGCGGCAGTCGAATCCGGGATGCTCGCCGAAGTGCCGGAGTATCATGTGGCGGCGCGACCCGGTGATGCCGGTGCGGCCGATGTCCTCGGCGGTAAAGCGCTCGGGCAGGCGGTCGTACAGGCGGCGCAGTTCGTCGAAACTGGCGAACACCTTCGCGTTGCCGGTGGAGTCCGCGCCGCGGCGGGAGACGACGTAACTGCCGTCCCGGCGGTACTCGCCGGCCGTGCGGAAGAACTCCCGTTTCTCGGTCAGCGCCGAACCGATGGCCTCCTGCAGGTCGGCGGCGGCGTCTCGGGACAGTTCACAGGACTGGTCGCCAAAGGAGACGACGATGGTTTCGTCGTCGCTCTCGACGGACACAGGGTTCTCATTACGGGAGAAGAACTCGATCAGGAGCGTGGGTACTCCGTGTCATATCCTCGACTATCGCAGCCGACGGTAAAGAGTTGTCGGCTCAGTCAGGATTCACCGACGATTCTTCGGTAGTCCCGGCGGTCGAACGGCGAACCGACTCCGGCCCGCGGGGCGGGACCGCTACAGGAGGCCGTCGTCGGTGGTCGTGGTCTCGCCGTCCGTCGCGGTCGTCGTCGCGGTGTCGGTCGCAGTCGCGGTCATCGTCTCCCCCGTCGCCGCGGTCGTCGCAGTCTCTGTCGCAGTCTCGGTCGCGGTCGCCGGTTCCGCGGTCGTCTCGGTCGCCGTCGTTTCGTCCGTCGTCTCTCCTCCGCCGGACGCCGCCTTGTTCCCGAAGATGTCCGTCTCGAACGTCTTCTCGTAGGTCAGCGGGTCGAGGGGGACGCGGAGGGTCGTGCCGCCGGCGTCGAGGTTCGCGTAGAAGTCGATGCGCAGGTCGGTCGTCTGGTCGCGTTCGAGGTGCGAGACCCACCACTCGTCGAGCCTGTCGTTTTCGATGTGGGTCGTCGCCTCGATGGTCTCCGTCGACCGCGGGGAGATGACGTACTCGGAGTTCGTCGTCCCCTCGCCGACGTCCACGTCGTTCATGGAGATGTCGTAGCCGAGTTCGGAGACCGCAATCGGGTACGGCTTGGGGTTGTGGACGACGAACGTGAGTTCGAGCGCCGTGCGCTCGCCCGTGGACTCGCCCCACTCGGCGCTCGTCTCGTTGACGTACAAGACGGGGTCGGAGACGACCGGCGACTCCGCGTTTATCTCGCGGGTTTCGGTGGAGTTGAACGCCGACAGCAGGTCGGTGTCGATGCTCCGGGATATCTCGGGCGCTTCGAACGTCCGGCCGAGCGTCTCAGATGTGACGGTGGCGTCCACGGCGAGGTCGGTGTGTTCGCCGTTCCGGATGTGCGAGACCCACCACTCGGGGATGCGCTCGTTTTCGAGCGTCGTCCGGAGCGGGACCGCCGTGGTCCCCCGTCCGATAGCGACGCCGCCTTTCTCCCCCGTCGCCATCTGAATGCCGTTCATCTCGACGCCGTAGTCGACTTCGAGCCCCGAGAGGTTCGCCGACAGCGGGTTGGGGTTCGAGACGTACAGGTCGGTGTCGATGACGGTCGCCGTCTCGTTGACGCCGGCGAACCGATTGTCGACTCGGTCGACGCTCGGCGCGCCGATGACGCCGGCCGCGAACGCCCCGCCGACGCCGGCCGCGACGACCACCAGCGCGACGAGTGCGATACGGAGTCTGCCGCCGAGCAGCGCGGATCTCAGTCCCATCGTTGTTGACACACGAGACTGGTGGTACATATGTCGAACGACTGAGCGCGACGCGGCCCTGAGGGCGCTCCCACACGTCTCGGCCCTCGTCACGTCGCCCCACGACAGGCGGTGTCGAATGAACTAAGTGCGCACCCGCGAAGGTCGGAAACATGGAAACCAAGACGGTGCAATCCGACAAGTCCATCGGCTTTGCGGCGTTGTTCGGCGTGCTCACGCTCGTCGGCGCAGGGCTGATGGTCGCCGGACCGGACCAGTTGACGAAGGCGCTCGGATTTATGCTGGCGATTATCGCGGCCTCGCTCGCCGTCTCCGGCGCGCATCTGTTCCAGTAGCTATCAACGTTGAGGAACACGGGTAACCGTTAATAACGCCCATTCCCTAGACGGTCCGAGGATGACTGAGTACACCGACGAGGAACAACGCATTCTCGCCTATCTCCGCGACAGCGTCAGCCGCGGAGAGAGCTATTTCCGGGCGAAGAACATCGCGGAAGCCATCGGTCTCACCGCGAAGCAGGTCGGGTCCCGCCTGCCGCGGCTGGCCGAGAAGTCCGAGGACGTCGAAATCGAGAAGTGGGGACGCGCCCGCTCGACGACGTGGCGCGTCACCCGAAGCTGAGGCGATTCCACGGCTTTTTACTGTGGAGGTGTGATGGTATCCCATGACCGTCCGCGTGAAACGAACGTTCGTGTTCGACGCTCCCGGCGAGCGCGTCTGGGAGTTCATCGCCGACCCGGCCAAGCGAGCGGGGGCTATCAGCGTCGTCGACCGCTTCGACGTGGCCGACGACGGCCGCCACGCGACGTGGTATCTCGAACTCCCGATTCCGCTCGTCCGCTCGACGGTGACCGTCGAGACCGAGGACATCGAGGTCGACGAGCCGACGCACGTGAAGTTCGTCGGCAAGTCGCGGGTGATGCGGGTGACGGGCGAACACACCATCGAGGAACGCGACGGCGGGAGTCGACTCGTCAACGAGTTCACCGTCGACGGCCGCCTGCCGGGCGTCGAGGCGTTCTTCGAGCGCAACCTCGACCGCGAACTCGACAACCTCGAATCGGCGCTCCGGCGCGAGTTCGAAGCGACCGCCTGAGGCCGGCGACGGTTTCGTTGGTCCGCGCTCGTCGCCCCCGCGGCCCGGAGTTCGAGACGGGCGAGAACCGTGGGTTCACGGGGTATGCGAACGGGTGTTGCGGTGGGTTTATACATCGTGGCTCCTAAGCGAAAGTCGCCGACGCAATAGGCGCTTTTCTCGCCAGTCGTCGGCGACTCCACATCCGCCGCACCCGCCGCAACGTTTCGGGGTCCGTTGCGGCATCCGAAACGACGTGGCCACGTCGTTTCGCGCTCCCAAGCCCGGTGGGAGCGCACTCCCCTCGTCTCACTTCGCCAACTGGTGACACGAGATTCGGCGGGAGGCGAATTCGCCTCCGCCTTTTGACGACCGCTTCGCTCCGAGCCGCGCCGCTATCGAGCCGCGACGCACACTCGTCTCAGAGCGCACGCTTCTTTCCCCCGGGGCCCGTGGAGCCACCATGACCGAGACGATTCGAGGTGACGTGCTGCACGCCATCCCGCCGGACGAACTCGACGACGAGGAGCTGTCGCCCGAACTCCGGGCGCTGGCGGAGTCGCGGCACGTCCTCGTCGTCCGGAAGGGCGGCCACCCCTCGATGCTCGACCTCGTCTGGGCGTTCGTCCGCCGCGACCCAATCGAGGCGGTGACCGTCGTGACCGACCGCCCGGCCGAGGAGGACGAAACGGTGACGCTGACCGTCGAGGAGACGGACATGCCCGGCGTCTACGTCGCGGCCGGCGCTCACGGCGAGGCGGAGTCGGTCGTCGGGCACTGAAAGAGCGACAGAAGAAAGCGGGACGAGTGCGGGGCCGCGGCGCGGTGTCGGACCTTACTCGTCTCGTTTGGTCTTGATGTCCGCGGAGAGTCCCTGTGCCATCCGAATCTCCTTGGAGTTGTTGAGCGTCCACGCGGTGCGCTCGGTGACGGCCTCGATGATTTCGCGGGCCGAGGGGTAGCCGTTGCCGGACTTCTTCACGCCGCCGAACGGGAGGTGGACCTCCGCGCCGATACACGGGAGGTTGCCGTAGGCGAGGCCGACCTCGGCGTGGTCGCGGAAGTAGTTGATCTGGCGGTAGTCCTCGGAGATGACCGCGCCGGCCAGCCCGTAGTCGGTGTCGTTCTGAATCTCGACGGCGTCCTCGATGTCGCCGGAGTACTTCAGCAGGGCGACGTGGGGGCCGAAGACCTCCTCGTGGGTGCATCGGAGGTCGTCGTGGGGGTCGGCCTCGTAGACGAACGGCCCGACCCAGTGGCCGTCCTCGTGGCCCTCGGGAATCTCGTCGGCGTCGAGTTCCGTGCGGTCGACGAGGACGTTCACGCCCTCCTTTTTCGCGAGTTCGTTGTACTTCGTGACCTTCTCCGTGTGGCCCGCCTCGATGAGCGGCCCCATGAAGGTGTCCTCGCGGAGCGGGTCGCCGACGGAGACGTTTTTCGCGTTCTCGACGAAGCGCTCCTTGAACTCGTCGTAGACGTCCTCGTGGACGACGATGCGCTCGGAGGAGACACAGCGCTGGCCGGTGGTCTTGAACGACGACATCGTCGCGGAGTGGACCGCGATGTCGAGGTCCGCCTTCTCGGTGATGACGACGTTGTTCTTGCCGCCCATCTCGCACGCGGCGAGCTTGCCGGGCTGTTGGGCCACCTTGCTCGCGACCTCGTGGCCGACCTCGGCGGAGCCGGTGAACAGCACGGAGTCGACGCGCTCGTCGTCGACGATGCTCGCGCCGGCGTCGCCGAAGCCCTGGACCATGTTGAACACGCCGTCGGGGATGCCGGCGTCCTCGAACATCTCGGCGATGATCTGGCCGCACCACGGCGTCTGTTCGGCGGGCTTCCAGACGACGGTGTTGCCCTCGACGAGCGCGACGGCCATGTGCCAGAAGGGGATGGCGACCGGGAAGTTCCACGGAGTGATACAGCCGACGACGCCGCGGGGTTTACGGCGCATGTAGGCGTCTTTCGCGGGAATCTCGGAGGGAATCACGTCGCCTTTGGGGTGGCGGGCGTCGCCCGCGGCCCACTCGACCATGTGGTACGCCTCGATGACGTCGGCGCGCCCCTCGGAGATCTCCTTGCCGCACTCCTTGGTCACGACCTCCGCGAGTTCCTCCGTGCGGTCGCGCAGTTCGTGGTAGATGTCCCAGAGGTACTCCGCGCGGTCGATGTGCGAGAGTTCGCGCCACTCCTCGTAGGCCGCGTCGGCCGCGGCGGCCGCCGCGTCGATGTCCTCGGGCGTGCCGCGTCGGAACGTCCCCAGCGACTCGCCCGTCGCGGGGTTCGTGCTCTCGAACGTCTCGTCGCCGGTTCCGTCCGTCCACTCGCCGTCGATATAGTGCCGATATTCGTCCTGCGCCATATGATTCTAGAGTCACAACTAGGATTAATAACCCCGGACCCTCCCATGGAAGGGGTCGCTCGGCGAGTCGACGGTGGCGTCGCCCCGCGCGACCACAGATAACATCTTACGTAACGCCGTGCTACCCGCTGTATGAGCGAGCGCACGGCAGGTGAAGGCACGCGCCTCACGCTCGACCTGTGGCATCCGAACTGTTGGGCGATCGAATCGACGAGCGAGTACGACGGCGGCATCCTCGCGCACGCCATCTACGACGCCCCCACCGCGGGCGTCGAGCGGTCGAACGGGCTTTTCACCGCCTACGGCGAGTCGCTCGACGAGGTCGAGACGCTCCTCGACGTCATCGCCGACTCGGACCTCACGGGCGAGGTGTTGGAACTCCAGGAGCGGTTCGACTCCCGCGGGAAGCACGTCGCCCCCGGCCCGGTCGCCCGCGAATTCTTCCTTGAGTACGACCCGAGCGACATGATGTGCCCGGAACTGCTCAAACACGGGTTCGTCCACAGCGCACCCACGCAGATAGAAAACGGCCGCGAGCGGTGGGAGGTCTGGTTCGCCGGCGCGCGCGAGGAGATACAGCCGCGCATCCAGACCGTCATGGACGAGACCGGCGCGGAGATTCGCGTCGCCTCCATCTCCACGTCCGAGGGGGCGGAACCGGAGCGCAGTCGGCGACTCGACACGCTCACCCGGAGCCAGCGGCAGGCGTTCGAGCTCGCGCGCGAAGAAGGGTACTACCGCTGGCCCCGCGAGGTGTCGACCCGCGAACTCGCCGCCGAGATGGACATCTCGAAGACGACGCTCCTCGAACACCTGCGCAAGGCGGAATCGAAACTGCTCGACCCGCAGTAGCGCGGGCCGAATCGAGGGACCGGTCCCGGCTCAGACGCCGGCGACGGCGCGGAGCGCGAACAGCGCGTTCGACTTCCGCTCGCGGACCCGCCGGTAGAAGTAGGAGAACCACTTGTCCCCGTAGGGGACGTACTGCCACGTCTCGATGCCGGCGGCCGCGAGGTCGCGCTGGCCGTCCTCGCGCACGCCCATGAGCATCTGCACCTCGTAGGGCGTCCCGTACCGCTCGTGGAGGTGGCGGGCGTGCGCGATCATGTGCGGGTCGTGACTGCCGACCGCGACGCCGTCGTCGAACTCGGTGAACATCTGTTCGAGGAGGTCCCTGTACACCTCGTCGACCTTCGACTTCTCCTTGTACGCGATGGACGCGGGCTCGTTGTACGCGCCCTTGACGAGGCGGACTTTCCCCGGCACGTCGGCGAGGCGTTCGAGGTCGTCGGGCGTCCGTTTGAGGTTCGCCTGCACGCAGACGCCGACGTTCCCGCCCGTCCGATGGCCGAGGTCGTCGACGGCGTCGAGGGTCACGTCGGTCGTCTCGTGGTCCTCCATGTCGACCCAGACGAACACGCCCTCGGCGTCCGCGGCGTCGACGATGCGGTCGAGGTTCTCCCGGAACGCGCGGTCGCCGACGTCGAGGCCGATCTGCGAGGGCTTCACCGAGACGCAGCCGTCGAGGTCCGTCGCGCCGAGTTGGCGGACGAGGTCGACGTACGCGTCGGCGTCGGCGTCGGCGTTCGCCCGGTCGGAGTAGTGCTCGCCGAGCAGGTTCAGTATCCCCGCGATGCCGTCTCGGTTCAGCGACTCGACGTGCGAGACCGCCCCGTCGGCCGTCTCACCCGCCACGAAGTTGTTCGCGATGGGGGGTATCACGCCCGGCTATTGTGAGACACGTACCCTAAAGAGCGACCCTACCAAATCATTCGTGAAGATGTCTGTGAAATAATCCGGGGAGCCTCGTTTCGTCCGACGAATTTCCGACCCCCGACCATGGGCGGTTACAGGTATATTTACGATAATTGGAGTGGTTTGCATGTTATGTCATCCCACGACATGGGCCGCAGAACGCTACTGAAACTATCGGGACTCGCGCTCGTCGGAGCGACCGCCGGCTGTCTCGAAAGCGAAGAAGACGGCACGACGACCACGACTACCGAGGAAAGCGGCGGTGGCGGCGGCGGTGGCGAGGAGACGACCACGACTACCGAGGAAAGCGGCGGTGGCGGCGAGTCGTACACCATCGGGATGGTCGACTCGCTCACCGGGTCGCTCGCGCCGTACGGCGAGCGCAACACCCGCGCCGCGAACTCGCGCTGGCCGCCGTCAACGAGGTCGGGATCGGCTCCGAGGGGGCGTCGCTGAACATCTCCGTCGAGGACGACGAGAGTACGAACCAGGGTGGCGTCAACGGCGCACAGAAACTCGTCAACCAAGACGGCGTGCCGCTCCTCATCGGCTCCGTCGGCTCCGGCGTCTCCATCGCCATCCACGACAGCGTCACGCAGGAGGCGGGCGTCGTTCAAATCAGCCAGAACAGCACGAGCCCCGAACTCACGACGCGCCCGGAACTGCTCCGCATGAGCCCCTCGGGGGCGGCGAAGGGGCAGGCGCTCGCCGGCCTCGTCAGCGACGACGGTCACGACACCGTCGCCGTCACGTGGATCAACAACGACTACGGGACGGGACTGTCAGACGTGTTCGCCGAGACGTTCGAGTCCGAACTCGGCGGCACGGTCGCCTACAACGAACCCCACGACCAGGGCCAGTCGTCGTACAGCGGCATCCTCACCGAGATGGCGTCGACGGACGCCTCGGCGTGGATTTTCCTCACCTATGCGAACGAGTACACCGTCATGGTCAACGAGGGGTTCGACCAGGGCTACAACACCGCGGTGGACTACTACGGCGCGGAGTCCACCGTCGCCGACTCCATCATCGAGAACACGCCCGCGGGCAGCATGGACGGCATGAAGGGCATCACCGAGAGCGCCCCGCAGGACCAAGAGAACTACCAGAACTTCGTCGCCGCGTTCGAGGAGAACTACGACGCGACGCCGACGGTCTGGTCGGCGTACGCCTACGACGCCGTCACGGTGGCGGCGCTCGCCATCGAGGCGGCCGACGAGTTCTCCGGCGAGGCGCTGTCGGCCGTCGTCCGCGACGTGACCCGCCCCGAGGGCGAGGAGGTCTTCAACTTCGAGGAGGCCGCGGCCGTCCTGCGCGACGGCGGCTCGCCGAGCGACATCAACTATCAGGGCGTCAGCGGCCCGGTCGACCTCGACGAGAACGGCGACCCGCCGGGCTACTACCAGATTTACAGCGTCGAGGACCACGAGTACGTCTTCGGCGACTACATCACGAGCTAACTATGCACGCACGGAACGGACGGCGAACGACCAACGGGAGGGTTCCGGAGCCGTGATACCGCTCCAAGTCAGCCCCTTCCAGTACGTCGCCAACGGCGTGGTGTTTTCGAGCATTATCGTCCTCGCGGCCATCGGGCTGTCGCTCGTCTACAGCATCGCGGACTTCGCCAACTTCGCCCACGGCGACCTCATGACCGTCGGGGCGTTCTCTGCGCTGTTCTCGGTCGGCTTCCTCCGACCGATGCTGGGCGACGCGGGCGTGTTCGGCCTGCCGCTTTGGTTCTTCCTCGCCCTCGCGTTCGGCATGGGGGCGGCAGCGGTCATCTCCGTCGTCACCGACCGCGTCGTCTATCGCCCGGTGAAGGGAAGCGGCTCTATCGGGCTTCTCATCTCCAGTATCGGCGTCGCGCTCGTCTATCGGGCGCTCGTCTTCCTGTCGTTCGGAACCGAGCCCGAGCGCTACGGCGTCCCGAGACAGGGGCCGATTCCGTGGGTCCGCGAGTCGCTCGGCATCGCGGTCACGCCGCGCAATCTCGTCGTCGTGGCGCTCACCGTCGTCCTCGTGACGGCGCTGCACCTGACGCTGACGCGGACGACCCTCGGCCGGAAGATGCGCGCGACCGCGGACAACGCGGACCTCGCGCGGGTCAGCGGGATTCGAACCACCGAGGTAATCTTCGCAATGTGGCTCATCGGCGGCGCGCTCGCCGCGGCCGGCGGCGTCTTCCTCGGACTGGAGGAACTCGTCCGCCCGCGCATGGGCTTCGACATCCTGCTCATCGTCTTCGCCGCGGTCATCCTCGGCGGCATCGGCTCCGTCTACGGCGCGATGCTCGGCGGCCTCGTCATCGGGATGGTCCACGAGCTCGTTCCGCTGTTCTACCAGTGGGGGATCAGCCCGGTCGGCTCGCAGTACGCCGCGGCCGTCGCGTTCGTCATCATGGTCGCCATCCTGCTCGTTCGCCCGAGCGGAATCGCGGGTGATAGCGGATGAGCGCCGTCTCCTCGTGGGTGAGCGAGACGCTCGTCCGCGACGCGACCGAGCGGCGCATCTTCGCCACGCTCGGACTCGTCACCGTGTTGCTCGTCGTCGGCGTCTTCGTCGGCGTCATCGGCCCGCGGTTCCTCCTGTTCCAAATCGCGCTCGTCGGGATGTACGCCCTGCTGTCGCTCGGACTCAACGTCCAGTGGGGCTACGCCGGGCTCATCAACTTCTCCGTCGCGGCGTTCTGGGGAATCGGAGCCTACTGCGCCGCGCTGTTGACCGCGCCGAACTCCCCGCTCGGACTCGGGCTCCACCCGGTGTTCGGGTTCCTCGCGGCAATCGTCGTGAGCGCGTTCATCGCGGTGCTCATCGGCATCCCGACGCTCCGCCTGCGCGAGGACTACCTCGCCATCGCCAGTCTCGGGCTGGCCGAGGTCATCCGCGCCATCATCCTCAACGAGCGCCGGTGGACCGCCGGGTCGAGCGGTATCAGCGGCATCCCGAACCTCATGTCGTGGCTGCCGCTGACCGACGCCGCGACGACGGCCGCAATCGTGGTCTTCCTCATCGCGGTCGTCTACCTGTTCCTCCGGCGCGTCCACCGGTCGCCGTGGGGGCGCGTCCTCCGGACCATCCGGTCCGACGAGGACCTCGCGAAGGCGCTCGGCAAGGACACCTACCGGTTCAAGATGCAGGCGTTCGTCATCGGCTCGGTCATCATGGCCGTCGCCGGGGCGTTCTACGCGCACCTGAACCTCTACATCGACCCCTCCGACCTCGTCCCCCTGACGACGTTCTACATCTGGATCGCCGTCATCCTCGGCGGGACCGGGTCGAACCGCGGGGCTGTCGTCGGCGCGGCCGTCGTCATCGCCATCCGCGAGGGGACCCGCTTCCTCAACGACATCGGCTTCATCCAGACGCTCGGCGTCGATTTGGCCCCGCTTCGACTGCTGTTCGTCGGCGGGCTCATCATCCTCATCATGCGCTTCCGACAGGACGGACTCCTTCCCCCGAAGGACGAACTCATCTGGCCGGCGGCGCGTGACGGAAGCGGTGCCGGCGGCGCGTCACCGTCGGGTGCCGCCTCCGACGGCGGGACCGCCTCGAACGGGGGTGACGACCGATGAACGACGACGCGTACGAGGGCGCGCACCTCGGGAAAGACGACGTGGTCCTGCAGACGACCGACCTGGAGAAGGCGTTCGGCGGCCTCGTCGCCACCGACGGCGTCTCCATCGAGGTCGAACGCGGGACCATCACCGGGATGATCGGACCGAACGGCGCGGGCAAGTCCACGCTGTTCAACCTCATCTCCGGCTTCTACGACAACGACGCCGGTCACGTCACCGTCAACGGCGAGGACGTGACCAGCCTCGAACCGCACGAGCGCGCCCGAAAGGGGCTCGTTCGGACCTTCCAGACGCCCCGGCGGCTGGAGGGGATGTCCGTCCGCGAGGCGATGCTCGTCGGCCCCGGCCCGCAGAAAGGCGAGTCCGTCTTCTCGCTTTTCCTCTCCGGCTCCGACGTGACCGAAGAGGAGCGGGCGAACATCGAACAGACGCGAGAGCTGCTCGAACGGTTCGAAATCGGGCATCTCATCGACCAGCCGTCGACCGACCTCTCCGGCGGGCAGATGAAGCTCGTCGAGCTCGCGCGGGCGTTCACGACGGACCCCGACATCCTGCTTTTGGACGAGCCGGTCGCCGGCGTCAACCCGACGCTCGCGAACGACATCAAGCGGTTCATCCGCGAACTCAACGAGGAGGGACAGACCTTCCTCATCATCGAACACGACATGCCCTTTATCATGGACCTCGCAGACCCCATCATCGTTCTCGACCAAGGGAAGGTGCTCATGGAGGGCCCGCCGGACGAAGTCCGCTCCGACGACCGCGTCATCGAGGCGTACCTCGGGGGGGCGGGGCCGTGACCGACCGCGCACTCGACGTCGCCGACGTCGACAGCGGCTACGGCGAGGTGCAGGTGCTCCGCGACCTGACGCTCCACCTCGAATCGGACGAAATCGTCTGCATCATCGGGCCGAACGGCGCGGGGAAGTCGACCGTCCTCAAGACGGTGTTCGGCCTCCTCAAGCCGTGGACCGGCACGGTCGAACTCGGCGGACGGGACATCACCGGCGAGGAGCCGGAGGACCTCGTCCGCGTCGGGATGGGCTACGTCCCGCAGGTGGACAACGTCTTTTCCTCTCTCACCATCGACGAGAACCTCAGGATGGGCGGCGTCGCCCGCTCGGAGGGCCTGCAGGCCCGCATCGACGAGCTGTACGACCAGTTCACGATTCTCGACGAGAAGCGCTCGGCGAAGGCGCGGACGCTCTCGGGCGGCCAGCGGCAGGTGCTCGCGTTCGCCCGCGCGCTCGTGATGGAGCCCGAAGTGCTTCTCATCGACGAACCGTCGGCGGGCCTCGCGCCCAACATCGTCCAGTCGGTGTTCGAGGACGTGAAGAAGGTGAACGAACTCGGGACGGCGGTCCTGATGGTCGAGCAGAACGCCCGCGAGGGGCTCGGTATCTCCGACCGCGGCTACGTCCTCGACCAGGGGACCGTCGCCTACGAGGGCGACGCCGACGGCCTCCTCGACGACCCCGAAGTCTCGCGGCTCTACATGGGCGGCGCGGACTACGAGGGCGTCGAGGGCGAGTAGCGCGGTTCGCGCCCCGCGTCCCGGCGTTTTTCGTTCTGTTTTCGCGGGGCCCGACGACTACGCCGCGTGTTTCTCGATTTCGCCCTTGAGCGCCGCGGCGTCGAAGTCGTGGTCGGGTCGGATGTTGACGAAGTCGAGGAAGTCGACGGCGTCCAACAGCGCGTCGACCTCGTAGGAGTCGAGCGCCGCGGCGACGGCCCGCTTGGGGCCGACGAGCGGTTCGAGCGCGGCCAGCCCGCACGCGAGGTCGTACGCGCGGGCGTCGCGCATCCCCTCGTCGTTGACGTTCGTCGCGTCGATGAAGTAGATACCGTCCTCGCGGACGAGGACGTTCTCGGCTCTGAGGTCGCCGTGGGCGAGGTGGTTGTCGTGCATCTCCGCGAGCGCCGCGAACAGCTCTGGCGCGAGCCGTTCGACCTCCTCCCGCGGGGCGGTGTCGAGGGTGTGGAAGTTCGGCAGGTATTCGAGGACGAGCACGCCGAGGCCGTCCACCTCGAACGCCTCGACCGGCGCGGGCGCCTGCAGGCCGATGTCGCGGAGTCGCTTCGTGGCTTCGAGTTCGTGTTCGGCCATCTCCAGCGGCGTCCCGAAGTGGCCGAAGAATCCCTCGGTCCCGCTGGAGAACGCGCCGAGGTTCCGCCCGGTGGTGAAGACGGCGTGGACGAGCGAGTTCTGTTTGGAGATGACTTTCACGAACCACTCGTCGTCGACGACCATCGGGGTCGAAAGCCAGTTGTCCGCCTCAAGAAATCGGATGTGGAGGCTGTCGCGGTCGTATCGCCGGGCGAGTTCGCGGGCGACCGTCTCCAGACGCGGCCACCCGAGGCGGCCGCGGACGAGCCGACGGAGGTCCATGCACCCCCGTAAGACGAGGGGCGGCTTAACCTCGTGGGCCTACGCCGACTCCTGTCGGACGGTCAACACGGGCGCGTCGGAGCCGCGGACGACGCGCTCGGCGACGCTCCCGATGAGGTAGCGGTCGATACCGCTCCGGCCGTGGGTGCCCATCACGACGAGGTCGGCGTCCCGCTCGTCGGCGTGGCGGATAATCTCGCTCGCGGGCGTCCCCTCGGTGACGACGGTTTCGACCTCGACGCCGGCCTCGCGGGCCCGCTCGGCGACGCGGTCCAACACCTGTTCGCCGCTTTCGAGGAGCGCCTCGCGGACCCGTTCGACCGAGAGCGCGGGCGCGGCGTAGCCGACCTCGCGCACGTCCGCGACGTAGAGCGCGACGAGCGTCGCGTCGTAGGTTCGGGCGTGTTCGAGCGCGTGGTCCAAGGCGGCGTCCGCGCAGTCGCTTCCGTCGGTCGGAAAGAGGACGTGCGAGTACATACGAAAACCTCGGACCGTGGGGCAGAAAGACCCGGACGCCCATTCCCACGCGGTGGGAGCGGCGGACGGGACCGACCTCGCCGGAGTCGTCCGGTCCGACCGCTATCCTTCATGGTCGTTCGATTAGTTTATGTCCGGCACGGCGATAGTTTGCCGCATGGACTTCGACATCCCGGCCGAACACCGGATGATTCGGGACACCGTCCGCGAGTTCTGCGAGGAAGAAATCGCCCCCATCGCGCAGGACATCGAGGACGAACACCGGTTTCCCGCGGAGATATTCGACCAGTTGGCCGAGTTGGACGTGATGGGCGTCCCCATCGACGAGGCGTACGGCGGCCTCGGCGGCGACCAGTTGATGTACGCCCTCGTCGTCGAGGAACTCGGCCGCGTCTCGGGCGGCATCGGCCTGTCGTACGCCGCCCACGTCAGCCTCGGGTCGAAGCCCATCGAGCTGTTCGGCACCGACGAGCAGAAGGAACGCTGGCTCACGCCGCTTTCGACCGGCGAGCACCTCGGCGGCTGGGCGCTCACCGAACCCGGGTCCGGGAGCGACGCCAGCGACATGGACACCGTCGCAGAGCGGGACGGCGACGGCTACGTCATCGACGGCACGAAGCAGTTCATCACGAACGCGAGCGTCGCCGGGTCGATTCTCGTGAAGGCCGTGACGGACCCCGGCGCGGGCTACGACGGCATCTCGACGTTCATCGTCGACCCCGAGAACGACGACGGCTTCGAGGTGACGACCGAGTGGGACAAGATGGGACTCAACTCCTCGCCGACCTGCGAGCTCTCCTTCGACGACTGTTGGGTGCCGGAAGACCGTCTGCTCGGCGAGGAAGGCGAGGGATGGACGCAGACGATGAAGACCCTCGACGGCGGCCGCATCTCCATCGCGGCGCTCTCGGTCGGGCTCGCCGAGGGCGCGTACGGCCACGCCAAATCGTACGCTCAAGAGCGCGAACAGTTCGACCGGCCGATTGCGAAGTTCGACGCCATCCGCGACAAGCTCGTCTCGATGCACCGCAAGACCGAGCGGGCGCGACTGCTCACGCACAAGGCCGCGACGCGGTACGACGCCGGCGAGCGGGTGAGCCGGGAGTCTGCGCTGGCGAAACTCGACGCCTCCGAGGCCGCCCGCGAGGTCGCGGAAGACGCGGTGCAGGTGCTCGGCGGTTACGGTTACACGACCGACTTCGCGCCCCAGCGGTTCTACCGCGACGCGAAACTCATGGAGATCGGCGAGGGGACGAGCGAGATTCAACACCTCATCATCGGCCGCGAACTCGGCCTCTGAGGAGCCGACGAATCCGGCGGTGGCTCACTCCGACTCGGCCATCGCCGACAGCCGGGCGACGTACGAGAAACTGCGGACGTGGTCTTCTTCGGTCGGCGCGTCTTCGAAGTCCGCGGGAACGGTAAACGAGACGACGCGCTCCCGAATCGCGTCGTGGGCCCCGTCGCCGATCCAGCCGATGTCGCGGTAGTACGACGCCATCTCCAGCGCGCCGCGTCCGCCGAGTCGCTCGACCAGGTGGACACACCAGTCGAGGAGCGCGCGCTCGGCCCGCGGGGTCCGCGGAACGTCGTCGAGAAACGGCTCGCCGTCCGAGGTGACCGCCGCGGTCGTTGCGAGGAGGCGTTCGTGGGCCACGTCGCGCCACGTCCGGTTCGTCGGCGGGTCCGCCCAGTCGAACGTTCGGTCGCCGGCCCCGCGACGGGGCCTCGACCCGGTCGGGTCGTCGGCGTCGGCGGGGTGACGTGACTCGCGCGGCATCTATCCCTGCGTGTGCGTCCATCCGAATTAAGCGTTCGGGCGAACGTCCGACGCGTGACAGTTCCGTGGGTCGGCGGGCCGACCGAGTCGTCCGAACTGGATGACTGATAACCGGATGATGGGGGCGAGCGGGAGGTGGATCGCCAGTACGCTGCCGGGCCGTATACGGCCGCTCCGACTGGAATCAGTCCGGTATCAGCGTTGATAGACAGGGCGAACCGCTTAAGTTCCGAACCGGCTACACGTTTGATATCGATCCGATGTGACACTCATCGGAAAGAACAGTTCCAAGAGAGTCACAGATGCGAGCCACGACCTACTCATGACCAGCGTCGAGTACCCACACGCGTACGCGCTGTTCGCCGCGGGCATCCTCGCAGGGGCCGTGACGCTCGTCGTTCTCGGTCGGTTCCGACTCTACTCGCGACGCGTCCGTCTCCCCTTTGCGCTCTTGACGCTCTCCGGGAGCATCTGGGCGACCGCGTACGGCTTCGTCTTCCTCGCGAAGACGCCGGCCAGCGAACTGTTCTACGCGCAGTTGGCGTGGGCCGGCGCGGCCGTCCTCCCCACGATATGGCTCGTCTTCACGCTCGTCTATGCCGGCGAGGACCAACTGCTCTCCTCGCGGATGCTCGGCTTTCTGGCCGTCGAACCCGCCGTCGCTATCTCCCTCAAGTTGACGAACGCCTCGCACGGACTGCTCGGGTCGCCGCTCGTCCTCTGGCGGGCCGCGCGACCGGACCGATTCACCGTCTCCGGCGCGGACTTCCTCGTTCCGTTCGGTCCGGACCTCGTTCTCGCCGCACACGCCGTGTACGGATTCGGCGTCGCCGTCACCGGGGTGAGCGTCATCGCACGGACGTACCTCAAGAGCACGAACATCCACCGTCGACAGGCCGGGTTTCTCTTCGTCGCCGGGGTGGTCCCGATCGCCGCGCTCGGCGGCGAGTTCTTCTTCCCGTTCCGCATCAATCCGGTCCCCGTCTCTATCGGTGTCAGCTCGGTCGTCGTGCTCTGGGCGCTCTTCAGACACCAGCTGTTCGACATCACGCCCATCGCCCGCGACGCGATTCTCTCGGAGATGCGCGACGCCGTCGTCGTCCTCGACGAACAGGACCGAATCGTCGAATCGAACGGTGCCGCCTCGGAACTGCTTGCGCGGCCGGTCGCCGACTGCATCGGCGAGTCCGTCCTCGAAAGCGTCCGCGTCCCGACCGAGGTTCGGGCGGTGTTGGAGGGCGGCGACAGAGCCGAGGCGGTCGTCGAAGACGGCGACGCCTGTCGGTATTTCGAGGTCCGCGCCGAGTCCCTCGGCGGCCAGACGAACGACCGGGCCCGCTTGCTCCTCTTCTACGACGTGACGGAGCGCCGCCGCACCGAAGAGGAGTTCCGCGCGCTCATCGAGAACTCGCGGGACGTCATCACCGTCCTCGACGAGGCCGGCGAACGGACCTACACGAGCCCTTCGGTGACGGAGGTGCTCGGCTATCGGACCGAGGCGCTCGTCGGCGAGTCGGTGCTCGACCTCGTCCACCCCAAAGACAGAGACCGGGTCGCCGACACCCTCGACGCGGTCGTCACCGGCGATTCGCCCGTGCGCGCGGAGTTCAGAGTCCGCCACAAGAACGGCTCGTGGCGGCGGTTCGAGACGGTGGGCGTGGACCTCCTCGACGACCCCGCCGTCGGCGGCGTCGTGTTGAACTCGCGGGACGTGACGAGTCGGCACCGCTACGAACAGCGCCTCCGGGTGTTGAACCGGGTCCTCCGACACGACCTCAGAAACGACATGAACGTCATCCTCGGCCACGCCGACCTCCTCCTCGACGAACGCATCCCCGCCGAGTCGAAAGACCACGCCCGGACGATAAAGCGGAAGGCGTCGTCGCTGGTCGAACTCGGCGAGCAGACCCGGCACATCGACACGACGCTCACCCGCGAGTCGTCCGGCCTCGAACCCGTCGAGGTGGTCGAGCGCATCGAGACGCAGTTGGACGACGTCGAGTCCGACTACCCCGAGGCCATCGTCCATCGGAACCTGCCCGAGGAGATGTGGGTCTCCGCGGACGACCTCATCGAGTCGGCGCTCAAGCACCTCATCGACAACGCGCTCGAACACAACGACCGCGTCGTCCCGGAGGTCTCGGTCACCGTCGAGCGGAGTCAGCCCTCGACCGACTACGTCGAGATTCGAATCGCCGACAACGGACCGGGCGTCCCCGACGCCGAACTGTCCGTCCTCGAATCGGGAACCGAGACGCCGCTCCAGCACATAAGCGGGCTCGGCCTCTGGTTGGTCCAGTGGATAATCGACCGCTCGAACGGTCGGCTCCGGTTCGCCGAAAACGAGCCGCGAGGGGCCGTCGCAATCGTCGGCCTCCGGAGCGCCGACCGAGCGGTCTCCGTCAGTGACGGTGGCACGGTGACGAGCGAGTCAGAGACGGACTGAGCGGCGAGCGCAGTCACTCAGTGACGACGGAGCCGGCGTGCGAACGCGGGCAAACGAGAAAACGAGCCGACCAGAGCACCGGGCGTTCAGGCCGCGTCCCGGTCCCGGAGCCGAACCGCGAGCCTGTGTGCGCCCTCGGCCGCGGCGGTCGCCGGGTCGTCGGGAGCGACCACGTCGACGGGGCGGTCGAGTTCCGCGGCGAGACGCGATTCGAGTTCCTCGACCAGTCCGGGGATGCACGCCATCCCGCCGGAGACGACGAGCGGGCGGGCGCGAGCGAGCTGATAGGTCTTCATGTGCGCGTTCGCCAACCGCGAGAAGAAGTCGCCGAGCTCGGCGACCGCGTCGTCGAGGTAGTCGTCGAGCGGTTCCATCACACCGCGTTCGACGGTGAACTCGTGTGCGCCCTCGCTCCCGTGTTCGACCGCGTCGGTGAAGGGTTCGAACCCGCCGAAGTCGGCGTGGGTCTCCTTGTACTCGCGGGCGGTCGCGGGGTCGACGGTCACCCGGCCATCGGTCTCGGCTTCGATAGCCTCCGCGATGCGTTGGTCCACGCGGTCGCCGGACGCGTCCGCGGAGACGAACGGGAGCAATCGCGTTCCGTGTCGGTAGGCGCACGCTTCGAGGCTCGTCGCACCGAGGTCGACGGCGACGAAGACCTCGTCGACCGCCTCGATGCCGTCGCCGAGCGGCGGAATCGACGCGCACAGCGATTCGGGGACCCCGCGAGCGAGCGCCTCACCGAGACCGCATTCGCCGACCGCGGTCCCGAAGTTCGCGAGGCCGACCCTGTCGTCGACGGTCGGCATCGCGTACACGACGGCGCTCTCCGCGGGGAGGTCGTGTCGCTCGCAGAGTTCGCGGACGAACCGCTCGAACAACTCGGCGTCGCGGGCGGTCGCGGGCACGCCCGAGCGGAGCATGAACTCGCCTCGTTCGGGAGCCCGTCGGACCGCCTCGTCGCAGCGGACGCGCTCGTCGTCGGTGAGCGCGCCGTCGCTTTCGTCGTCGTCGGCCAGACACGAAGGGAGGCAAACCGCCGACTCCGCGTCGCCGTCGTCGAAGACGAGCGCCGTCCGGGCGCTCCCGAACTTGACGCCGATGGCCGTCGGCACGCCGCCCTCGCCGGACTCGCGCGCCGCGTCAGCGCCGTTGGCCGCGGCCGCGTCGTTCGTCATACGGTATCAACTCGATTCGGACTCGGCGGGGTGATTCGCGCAGTCATGGGATACACTCGGTTGTCGCAAGGAGAGACCGTTTTCGAGACCCGGCGGTCGGCGTCACACCATCGAGGAGAGACGGGCGACGTAGACCAGGCTCAACAGGTGGTCGTCGACGTCGAGGTCGGCCGGTTCGTCGACGTCGGCGGAGAAGCCGAGGAGGTAGTCGCGGAGCGTCTCCTCGACGCCCGGCGTGAGCCAGTCGACCGTCTGGTAGTACCGGAGGGCGTCCATCGCCCGCTTGAACCCGCCTTTGAGGACGAGGAACTCCAGCCAGTCGAAGACGACGCGCTCCGCGCCGTACTTGTCAGGCAGCGAGCGGAGATACGGCTTTTCGACGCCGTCTTCCTCGCCGCGGGACTGGTGGACGAGCAGGTGTTCGAGCTGGCTCGACCGAAGCGCCTCGGACGCTTCCTGTCGGCTCCGGTCGAAAAGCGGGTTGTCGAACCGGAACGGTCCCCGGTCGTCGAACCGGCCGTCGTCGTACCGGCTATCGTCGAATCTGCCGTCGTCGAATCGGCCGTCGCCGTTCCGTCTGGGCCGTGGAGCGTCGCGCGCGATACGTCGGAGTTCGTCTGGGTCGTATTCGTCCGGGTCCAAGTACATAGGGTCACCTCGTTCAAGACGGCACGACCCCCGAGTCCCCCGACTCAGGGCGGCGGAGAGCGCGGGGCGCTGTCCGGTGTGTCACACGCGTTGTCGTACCGTTTCGGTGAAAGCATTCGAAGGAGGCGACATAAATCTATTCGAGCCATTATCAACGGTGATACCAAACTGTCTCGGAGTTCGAAATCCGTCGTCCTCGCCCGACCTCGGTGTCACCGGTCGCCCACGTGGATTCGGGGCACGGTTTTGACGCGACCTGCGGGATACGGTTTCGACACAACCGCGTCGAGAGGAGAGAGACCCACTCAGAGGACGTGGGTGCCGCTTTTCGCGCTCCGCACGCGGAGATCGCCGGTCTCGCTGTCGAGCTCCAACGAGCGGCCGTGGGAGCCGCCGACGTCCTCGGCGACGACGTCGATGCCGAACCCGTCGAGCGTCGTCCGCGTCGCGGCGACGTTTCGGTCGCCGATACTGCCGTCGCCGTCGGCCGAAGTGAAGTCGAACATGGTGCTTCCCCCGGCGATTTTGGCGACGATTCGGCCGGTGTCCGCGCCGACTGCCTGCATCTCGGCGAGCAGGAGTTCGACGCCGGTGTCGACGAACTTCGCCGGCTCGCTGCCGTCGTCCGCTTCCGGGAGCATGGCGTGTGCGAGACCGGAGATACCCGTCTCGGGGTCGTACAGCGCGACACCGATACAGGAGCCGAGGCCGCTCGTCGTCAGCGTGCTCTCGTCGCTGGAGACGGCAAAGTCGGCGATTCCGACCTTGATTCGACCGGAGCGAGCCGCGGGTGTGTCCGTGGTGTATACTTGCATTGGGATACCTCTACGGAGGGTTCACGCGGCGGGTGAGAGCTTCCTGAGCGCCTTTCGCAGCTCCGTCTCGTCGGGGAGCGCGTAGATGTCGCAGGTGAACTCGTCGTCGTCCGTTCGGATGGTCGAGTCGATGAGGAACGCGTACTCTTGGGACTGCGCGAGGTCTGTCGCGAGCGGGTCGATGATGGCCGACCCGATGTCGTGGACGTGCTTCGGCGGCGAGATGTCGATTGTCGTTTCGAGCGCGTTGGCCCAGCCGTCGAGGAAGCCGGAGGTGGTGATGTTCCCGATCTCCTGAATCGCGCTCTGACGCATCGCCTCGTCTCCCTCCATGCCCGGCAGGAGGCTGCTGGCGATGTTCTCGGCCGACGGCTCGTCGAACAGGATGGCGATGTAGCCGCTCGGCGTTCCGCTGAACTCCAAGACGACGCCGCGTCGGACCGCGTCGGTCAACGACATCGGCACCCCCTCGATGGGGACGAAGCTCAGCCGGCTCACCTCGACGGTCGTGTCGATACCCGTCATCGCCGTGATGTCCTCCGAGGCCTGATTCGCGCCGTCGTTTATCATCTCGGAGAAGGCGGCGAACGACTCGACCGGGAGCGCGCCGTCGTCGCCGCTCGCCTCGACGATGGTCCCGATGGACGCCGCGGTCGGCACCATGTACAGGTCGAACTCGATGGCGTTGTCCGCGGCCTCCAACTGGTTGCGGAAGACGAGGACGTGCTCGTCGTCGCCGCCGTTTTCGAACCCCTCGGCGTCGACGTGGTCGAGCGGACCGTCGTTCTCGTCGTCGACGTAGGTCGGCGTCGTGATGTCGACGGTGGTGTCGAGGTAATCGGCCCAGCCGTCGATGAAGCCGCCGAGCATGATGTTCGCGACTTCCTTGAGGCTGCTCTCGGCGAGTTCGCCGTCGGCGTCGGTGGCGTCGATGCCCGGCATCAACGCGTCGACCAACCGCTCTGCGGACTCGGGCGAGAACGCCAACACGGTGTGGCCGTCCAAGCCCCCCGAAAAGCCGATGTGGACGCTCACGAGGTCGCGTTCGGCGAACTCGCTTTCGACGTCCGACTTCGTCCCGAGTTCGACCTTGGTGACGTTGACGTACGTGTCGATGCCCGCGAGCGTGGTCAGAGAGCCCGCGGCTTTCTCCGCGCCCGAGTGGGCGAGCCGACTGAACGTGCGAAGCGACCGGACGTCGAGATTCATGCCTCTGCCTGAATCACGTCGGCGATGGCTTGGAGCACGTTCGGCTTCTGGAACGGTTTCGTGATGTAGCCGTCGGCCCCCGCCTCGACCGCTTCGCGCATCTTTTCTTCCTGTCCGACCGACGTGCACATGATGACCGATGCGCCGGCGTCGAGCGACTTGATTTCGGACGTCGCTTCGATGCCGTTTCGAATCGGCATCACGACGTCCATCGTGACGACATCGGGTTCGAGTTCACGGTAGAGTTCCACCGCTTCGACCCCGTTTTCGGCCTCGCCGACGACTTCGTGTTCACCCTCTAGGAGCTGTTTGAGGAGATTCCGCATGAACGCGGAGTCGTCCACGACCAGTACCTTGCTTGCCATACCTCCAGATTTCCGAAAATCACACCATAAACCCTTCCTCCCCATTATCAAGGCTGATACGGAATCTAACGCGCCAGTCGCCCGCCTCACGCCGTGTCGACCGCAGATTCTCGGACGTCGTTGCCAGAACTGGAACGTGTTACCGTCAGCGCCGACGTGGCGGGAACGAAGCGCCGGTTTCTTCGACGGCGTCGAGGAGGTCGCCGATACTGTCGTCGCGGTCGAGTCCGTTCGCGGCCGCGAGCGCCTCGACGGCCCGGCCGGGGTAGGTGACCCGCACCTCCGAGGCTAAAAGCAGGATGCCGAGCACCTCGTCGGGCGGCGTGTCGGCGCTCCCGACGGCCTCGGCGTACCACGTGAGAAACGAGTTGACGACTTCGGTCACGTCGTCGGAGACGGTCTCGTGTCGGGCGACCTCGCCGTCGACGAGCGCGGTAGTGACGAGCGCGTGGTCCGCGCGGACCGCCCCGACCCGCTCTGCGAGCAGGCGGCGGGCGAGCACGGCCCGCTTTTTCGGGTCTTTCGGGAGGACGAGTTCGGGTGCGCCGGTGTTCCCGTCTCCCTCGTCGCCCCCGTCGCCCTCGCCAGTCGTCTCCGAATCGGGGTCTGCGGTCCCGTCCGATTCGGAGGGGTCACTCTCGTTACCGGTCGCGTCGTCGACCGGCGCTGGCGGCCTGTTTTCCCCCGTCGAGATGACGTACCGACCCGTGTCGAGCGCCGCGACGTGCTCGTCGCGACTGATATCGAGTTCGTCCGTCCCGACGACCCCCTGTTCCTCTGGGTGAGTGGGAGGACGTTCGTCCTCGTCGTCCATCGGCGGATGCTCGGTGCCGTTGCATATAATCCCATCGTCGGCGCGCGCGACGGACTCACTACTACGACTGAGAACGTGGCAGATAGACAACCAACACATTGACAAGCAGCGCGTCCTGATAAATTTCCATCTATGGAGTCTGACAGGACCCTCTCCGCACTGGGAAACGAATACAACCCGGATATCCTCCGTGCCGCGGACGAACCCCACTCGGCACAGGAGTTCAGCGAGATGTTGGACATCCCCATCGCGACCTGTTATCGCCGGATCGAGGAACTGACGGCGGCGGGCCTCCTCGAACTGCATGACCGGGTTCTCTCCGACGAGCACCGACGGACGAACGTCTACCGCCGCGAAGTCGACGAGATCGTCGTTCGATTCGAGGGCGACGACTACACCGTCAGCGTGACCGAACGCCCGGAGGTGAAGAACAAACTCGACGACGTGTGGCGGAAGATTACGCAGGACTGAACCTGCTCCGGCTCCGGACTCTTTGCTTACGTTTTCTGAGACGAGTACCGACTAGCGACTCGCGTGAGCGTGCGAAGAATATTGCGTATCGACGTACCGGCCATCAGATATCAGTCTTGATATTGAAGGCCGTAGCGTTATGTAGGCCCTCTCCAAGTTGACGAGTGACGGTTCCCCGCTCCCCACCGAGTGTGGGACCAAACCCACGAAATTCATGTTCGAAAATATCAACGAAGACCGGGGTCAGGTCGGTATCGGGACCCTCATCGTCTTCATCGCGATGGTTCTGGTCGCCGCAATCGCGGCGGGCGTCCTCGTGAACACGGCTGGCTTCCTGCAAGCCACCGCCGAGGACGCCGGACAGCAATCTGTGAACAAGGTCACCAACCGCGTCGACGTCGTCAACGCCCACGGGCTGGTCAACAAGACCGGCGAGGAACGAACCGTCGACCAGATCTTCCTGACGGTCCGGCTCGCGGCCGGCTCTGGGAGTGTCTCTCTCGAAGACACGACGGTGAAGTACCTGAGTGAGACGACCGCGCGGACCCTCACCTACAACGACACCAACGACGCCAACGACCAAGGGGACGCCACCAATCTGACGACCGGGGAGAACTTCACCGCGGGCGTTCTCGAAGACGCCGACGGCTCCTTCGAAGTTCTCAACGAGCAGTCCGACCGCGCGGAGATCATCATCAACACCTCCACGGTCGAAGGGTCCACTGCGACCGGAACGGCCACGGGTCAGACCGTCAAGCTCGACATCACCAGCCGCAACGGTGGCACGACGCAGGTCATCCTGACGATGCCCCAGCAGCTCGCCGGCAAGGACAACAACGACCCCATCGCACTATAGGAGATTCACATGTTCGATAACATTACTGACGACGACCGCGGTCAGGTCGGTATCGGCACGCTCATCGTCTTCATCGCGATGGTTCTGGTCGCCGCAATCGCGGCGGGCGTCCTCGTGAACACGGCTGGCTTCCTGCAAGCCACCGCCGAGGACGCCGGACAGCAGTCCGTGAACAAGGTCACCAACCGCGTCGAAGTCCTCAACACGCACGGCACGGTCGGCGGCGAAGAGGACATCGACAACATCACGCTCACCGTTCGCCTCGCCGCCGGTTCCGACGCGGTGGACATGAACGAGACCTCCATCAAGTACCTCAGCGGCGACAGCGTCGTCACCCTGAGCAACCAGACGGTGACGACCGGGGACAACTCCGCGACGAACGACTCCGCGGCCGGCGTCGCAGACAGCGACGAATTCGGTCTGAACAAAGTCACCGACGACGACGGTTCGTTCGGCGTCCTCAACAGCATGAACGACCGCTACGAGGTCACCATCGACACGGCCGCAATCGAAGACAGTAACAATAACGACGACGACCTCGTCGGCGGCCTCTCGACGGGCGAGCAGGTCAGCCTCGAAATCACCTCCCGCACGGGCGGGACGACGCAGGTCATCCTGACGATGCCCCAGCAACTCGCCGGCAAGACGCAGAGCGAACCCGTCGAACTGTAATCCGGCCCTAGCTTTCCTTCTATTTTAGCGACGCCGACTCCCGAGCGGCGGCGCTGTCGTTTGTCCGAAGTACACGGTCCACGGCACAACTCGGTCGGGGTGACGCCGGCGGACGCCGCGTCCATTCGACGGGTAACCGCCGCGGCCGGGTCGCGGCGGTGAGAAGAGACGAACTGGAAGGTGGCGGTAGTCGATGAGACGGGCACGAACGACGTCGACGAGTGCGGCGCGTTCTCGTGTGCGAGAGAGTTTGAACGGCCAGAGGTCAAAACAGGAACAGCGTCGCCGAGACTGGGGTCGCCAGCCGTCGAGTCCGACCCGTTACTCGGTCTCTTCGCCGAACCACGGCGGCGATTCGCCGACCATCGAGAATCCGGCCGCCTGCTCGTATATCTTGATACCGCCCTGTGCGATTTCCAGCGGGAACATCGAGTTCTTGATGCTCTGCTTGCGCATCTTCGCCACCCAGACGTAGCGGTTGCTCGTCGCGCCCGCGGGACTCTGGATGAGGTAGATGTTCCCGTCGGTCAGGAAGTTTTCGAGGCCGATGTCGGTCTCGGGGAAGATGGCTGACTGCTCGGTGGTCAGAAGCGAGGTGAGACCGCTGTCCTTCAGGATGTCGATGAACTTCAGGAGGTACTGGCGCTGTTCCTTCTCGTCGTCGAAAAACAGCTGGAACATCGTCAGCGAGTCGAGGACGAGCCGGTCGTAGTTGGTGTCCTGGAGGTCGCCGAGGATGCGGTCGAGCGTCGTCGAGAAGTCGCCGTCGCGGAGGAGCGTCCGCTTGTCGTAGACCTGGATCTCGCCGGACTCGACGTACTCGTGCCAGCGGTCGAAACCGATTGACTCGGCCGCCTCGCGGATGTCGTCTTCCGTCTCTTCGAAGGTGAGATACAGACCGCCCTCGTCGAACTGATCGACGCCGTTGTAGAGATACTGGAGTCCGAGGATACTCTTGCCCGTCCCGGGATTGCCGCTTATGAGCACCGCGGCGTTCTTGACGATACCGCCGTTCAGGATGGAATCGAGCCCTTCGACACCGGTCTTGACTAGTTCTGTCATGATTGTGTTAAACCGTGTGTTGGCTGTCGGAGGAACCTCCGTGCCGACGCCGGATAATTCTTCTTACCGTCGCTACGGCGTCGTCTGACTTTTATTACACGTTTTCCGGCGAGAAACCCGGAACCGTTCAAATATCGGGTCTGATAACGGGACGGGAACTTTCTTGTACCGACTTACGTACCTTTGCACCAATGTTACCTGCTCCCCCGAGTCCGTCGGACCGCCCCGGCCGGTCCGCCGCTCGGCCGGGTGACAGGCCGTCGCTCCAACGAGCAACCCCGCAGACGGTGTGGAGGTGCTCGCTGCGAGCATGATGGAGTGGCAGAACGACGAAGACACGGCCGACGCCGGGGACGACACGACGGAAGGACAACACATGTCATCAGACGATGGACTTGGATTCGAGGAGGGGATCGACGACCTCTCCGACGAGTTTGGTGACTTCGGCGACGACCTCGACGACGGATTCGACGACGACGAATTCGGCGGATTCGGCGACGACAACAGCGAGGAACTCGCAGAGCTCGAAGATCGCATCGGCGAACTCGAGAACGAAGTAAGCGCCATCTCGTCGGGGATGAACACCGTCCGCGAAGAGAACAAACAGATCGGTGAGACCGTCGAAGAGCTCGACGACACGATTCGCAAACTACTCGACATCTACGAGATGGTCACCCGCGGCATCAACCCGTTCGTCGACGACGCCCGCGAGATGGGCGGCCTCGACGGCGGCGGTTCGTTCGGGCTCTTCGAGGCGGAAGCCGAGGACGAAGAGCATCTCGACCCCGAGGTGGCGAACGCCGACGCCGAGTCGTTCTTCGACGACGACTTCGGCGAACTCGACGCCGAGGAGGGCGCGAAGGAAGCGGAACTCGCCGCCGAAGACGAACTCGCGGAGGCGGAGCGCGAGAGCCCCGCTGACGCCCTCGACGAGGGCGACGACGAGGACGACGAGGCCGACGACTCGGGCGGCGCGGGCGGCGCGAGCTTCGACGACCTCAAAGAACAGTACGAGGACGGCGGCGGCTGGGAAGACGAGGACGAGGCGGAGGCGGACCTCGACGACGACCTCGACGACGACGACCTCGACGAACTCGAAGACGAGAGCGAAGACGGGGCAGTCGAGGACCTCGACCCGCTCGATTCCGAGGTAGACGACGGCGAGGAAGAGGCCGACGAACCGGCCGACGAACCGCTCGACGTCGGTTCCGAAGTCGAAGACGCCGACGGCGACGTCCGCAAGACGCTCGACGAACTGGAGGCCGAGTACGCCACCGCGGCGGTGGCCAAAGACGAGCCGTCGGACGACGACGAGGACGAGGCGGCCGCCGAACCCGAGCCGGCCGCGTCGGTCGAAGCGTCGGACGCCTACCTGACGGGGCTCCCGTCGAACTACGTCTCCGAGGTGCTCGTGCTCGAATGGGCCGAACACCTCGTCTCCGTCGGCGGCGCGCTCGGCGCGTCGCGCGCGCTCCGCCAGTATCGGGAGCAGGACTGGATATCGCGCGCCGTCGAGAGCGAGCTGAACGCCCACGTCGGGCAGATAGCGCCGTCGGTCGAGGACGCCGACGACCACGAACTCCGCATCGACGACCACCAGACGAGCCTCGCGTACGTCTGTCGACTCGCGGAGGACGTTCCGCGGGGACAGCTGTACGAGGAGCTGGTCGCCTACGGGGGGAGATTCGATGGGATTCGGTGTTAGCGGCTCGACCGCCATCATCTTCCTCGGCGTCCTCATCGCCACGGGGACGCTGTACACAGCGGCATCCAACGCGTCGGAGAACGTGCTCGAAGCGCAGGACGCCGACGCGGAGCGGGCGCTCGAACGGACGAACACGGACATCGAAGTCACGAACGCGACCTACGACGCGGGCAACCTCACCGTGAACCTCACGAACGTCGGCTCGGAGACGCTGTCGGTGAGCGAGACCACCCTGCTCGTCGACAACGCCTACGTCGACGTGCCGTCGGCCAACGCGACCGTCGACGGCGACGCCGCGACCGACCTCTGGTACGCCGGCGAGAACCTCAGCCTCGTGGTCGACGCCGACCCCACGCCCGCACGGGTGAAGGTCGTCACCGGAAGCGGCGTCGCCGCGACGGAGGTGGTGAGCTAGATGGCCGATATCTCCGTTCCGAGCCTCATCCTGTTTATCGCCAGCATCGTCGTCGCCGCCGGCGTCTCGGGCGTCCTCATCGACACCGTGACCGGTATCAGCAGTTCGGTCGACGAGCGCGGCGGCGACGTGAGCACGGAGATCAGAACCGACATCGAAGTCATAAGCGACCCGGAGGCGGGCGTCTACGACGGCGCGAGCGACACTCTCTCGGTGTACGTCAAAAACACCGGGCTCCGGACGCTGCCGGCGACCAGCGGCGGCTTCGACATCATCGTCGGTGGACAGTATCAGACCAACGTCACGGTGAGCGTCGTCGACGGCACCGAGTGGCGGCCGAGCAACGTCGTCGAACTCACGGTGACGGACATCGCGTTGACCTCGGGCGACTACCGGATGACCGTCGTCGTCCACGGTGACGAAGAGGTGTTCGAATTCCGCGTACCATGAGCAGTCAATTCTCTCTCGGGCTATCCGGGCACGACCGTCTCGAAAAGGAACTCGGCGGCGGCATCCCAAAGGGTGCCATCGTCCTCATCGAAGGGGACTACGGCGCCGGTAAAAGCGTGTTGTCGCAGCGGTTCAGCTACGGCTTCTGCGACGAGGAAACGGTGGTGACGCTCGTCTCGACCGAGCTGGGCGTCCGCGGCTTCCTCGACCAGATGCACTCGCTTTCGTACGACATCGTCAAGCATCTGCTCGACGAGCAGATCCTGTTTCTCCAGGCCGAAATCGACAGCAGCGGCGCGCTCTCCGGCGGGAGCAGCCAGGAGGAGCGCAAACAGCTCCTCCGGCGGCTGATGGACGCCGAGACGCTCTGGGACGCCGACGTCATCATCATCGACACGTTCGACGCCATCCTGCGCAACGACCCGCAGTTCGAGGCGCTGGTCCGGCAGAACGACGAGCGGCAGGCCGCCCTCGAAATCATCTCGTTTTTCCGCGAGCTGACGACGAAGGGCAAGACCATCATCATCACCGTCGACCCGTCGTCGGTCGACGAGGGCTCTATCGGCCCGTTCCGCTCTATCGCCGACGTCTACTTCGAACTGGAGATGGTGGAGGTCGGAAACGACGTTCGGCGGAACATCTTCGTGAAGCGCTTTGCGGGGATGGGCCAGCAGGTCGGCGACCGCGTCGGCTTCTCGGTCCGGTCGGGTATCGGGCTCGTCATCGAGTCGAGGAGCGTGGCGTAGATGGCGACCGAACACGGCTCCGCCAGGCTGTCGGACGATCTCAAGCGCCTCGCGATGCAGTGGCCGCACCTCCGGGACCACCTCAAGCGGTTCCGGCAGATCACAGGCGAGTTCCCGATGCTCGTCGACGAGCCGGGCGACTACGAGTCCCGGCGTCCGAACATCATCTACCCGCTGGGCGGCCCCGTGTTCTGCCAGATATACGGCAACTTCGGCGAGACGACGAAGTACTACACCATCGAACCCGAGATGGACGACGACGAACTCGACGTGTTCGCTCGGGTCAAGGACAAGCTGCTCGAACGAAGCGTCTCGAAGCCGGCACCCGAGGAGAGCGCCGACTACGAAGAGCGCATCGAGGAACTGCTGTCCGAAATCGTCCACATCGAGGGCGACGACCGCGGGCCGCTCGGCTCGGTGGCGAAACGCCTCGACGTGGCCGGCATCGAGGTCTCCCAGACGACCTACGACAAGATTCAGTACCGGCTCGTCCGCGACATCGTCGGCCTCGGCCCGCTCGAACCCATCATGCGCGACCCGGAGAACGAGGACATTCACGTTATCGGTCCCAGTCAGGTCGACGTCGACCACGGGACCTTCGGGCTGTTGGAGACGAGCGTCGAGTTCGACGACACCGAGCAGTTCGACAACTGGCTCCGCAACATGGGCGAGCGCATCGGCGACCCCGTCTCCGACGCCCACCCCATCGTCGACTCCACGCTCCCCGACGGCTCGCGTATCAACATCATCTACTCCGACGACGTGTCGCTGAAGGGGTCGTCGCTCACCATCCGTCAGGGCGACGACGTGCCGCTTTCGGTGTTCCAAATCGCCAAGTGGGGGACGCTGTCGCCCGAGTTGGCCGCGTACCTCTGGATCGCGCTGGAGAACGAACGAACCATCTTCGTGGTCGGCGAGACGGCGTCGGGCAAGACGACGACGCTCAACGCCATCCTCTCGTTCATCCCGCAGGACTCGAAGATTTACACGGCGGAGGACACCGCCGAGGTGCTTCCGCCGCACGACACGTGGCAGCAACTCCTCACCCGTGAGGGCCGCGGCTCCGACTCCGAAGTCGACATGTTCGACCTCGTCGCGGCCGCGCTCCGCTCTCGCCCCGACTACATCATCGTGGGGGAGGTCCGTGGCGAGGAGGGCCGCATGGCGTTCCAGGCGGCTCAGACCGGCCACCCGGTGATGCTGACGTTCCACGCCTCCGACATCGTCTCGATGATTCAGCGCTTTACCGGCGACCCCATCAACGTCCCCGAGACGTTCATGGACAACTGCGACATCGCGCTGTTCCAGAACCGCGTCCGCCGGGGCAACGACATCCTCCGTCGGGTGACGAGCGTCCAGGAAATCGAGGGCTACTCGAAGGAGATGGGCGGCGTCGTCACCCGCGAGGCGTTCTACTGGGACCCCGTCCAAGACGAGATCGTCTTCCAGGGGATGAACAACTCCTTCATCATGGAACAGAAGGTCGCGACGCTCCTCGGCTACGACGACACGCGGAAGATATACGACGACATCCAGTTCCGCGCCGAACTCGTCCGCCGGGCGATTCAGGAGAACGTCCTCGGCTACCACGAGGTGAACGAACTCATCGAGGACTTCCAGCGCGACGGCGTCGAGGGACTGCCGTTCGACATGGCGAGGGTGTAGCGAGATGGCAGGGGAACAGAGCGCGTCGATGCAGGCGGTGCAGGTCCGGGAGTTCGTCAGCGACATCATCGAGTCGTACGAGCAGATGCCGATGGAGCTGTCGCGCTACCTGCTCGCGGTGCTCGGTCCCGCCATCGTGTTTTTCGTCCTCTCTCTGGCCGGGGCTATCGCGCTTCCGTTTCCCCTCCTCGTCCGCATCCCCGTGTTCCTCCTCGGCGTGTTGCTCCTCGGCGGGGCCGTCCTCTACCCGCGGCTCCTCGTCGAGCAGACGCGCCGCAGCCTGGAGAACCAACTTCACCTGCTCATCACGCACATGACCGTGCTCTCGACGACGAACATCGACCGCGTCGCCGTGTTCCGAACGCTCGCGCGCGAAGAGGAATACGGCGAGCTGGCGACCGAGATGAACCGAATCGTCCAGCTCGTCGACGCGTGGAACCAATCGCTCGACGACGCCTGTCAGCGGCGGGCGCGGGAGGTGCCGTCGAAGCCGCTCGCCGACTTCCTCGACAGGCTCGCGTACTCCATCAACGCCGGTCAGAGCATCGACGACTTCCTCCTCGGCGAGCAGAACGCGATGATTCAGAAGTACATCACCGTCTACGAGAGCGCGCTGGGGAACCTGGAGGTCATGAAGGACCTCTACCTCTCGATGATTCTGTCGATGACGTTCGCCATCATCAACGCCATCGTGCTCCCCATCCTGACGGGGACGGACGCGACGATGACCATCGGCGCGGTCATCGTGCTTTTCGTCTTCGTGCAGTTGGGCTTTTACTTCGTCATCCGGACGATGTCGCCGTACGACCCGCTTTGGTTCCACCAGCCGGAGTACCGGACGAAGGCGAACCGGCAGATAGACATCACGCTGTACGGCGCGGTCGGCCTCTCCATCACGATGGTCCTCGTACTCGCGTTGGGGACGTTCAACCTGACCGCCGTCGGCGCGACGGTCCGACCCATCATGATCGAACTCCCGATTCCGCTCCTCATCTCGACGCCGCTGACGCCGCTTGCGGTCCCGGGAATCGTCGCGCGCCGCCACGAGCGGCGCATCGGCGAGCGCGACGAGGAGTACCCCGGCTTCATCCGCGCGCTCGGGGCCTCGGAGACGGCGAAACAGAGCACGACGACGGCCGTCCTGAAGACGCTCAAGACCAAGGACTTCGGCGTCCTCTCGCGCGAGATTTCCCGATTGTACACGCGGCTTCGGATGCGCCTCGATCCCGACCGCTCGTGGTTCTTCTTCACCGCGGAGACGAACTCCTACCTCGTCCAGAAGTTCTCAGAGATGTACAACGTCGGCCGGTCGATGGGCGGCAAGCCGAAGCTCCTCGGCGAACTCATCAGCCGCAACATGAACGAGATAATCAAGCTCCGCCGGCAGCGAAAGCAGTCGACCGTCACCCTCATCGGCGTCCTCTACGGCATCACGGCCTCTGCGTCGTTCGCCTTCTTCATCGGGCTGGAAGTCGTCGAGATTCTCGCGTCGTTCTCGACGCAGATGAACCTCGACAGCCTCCAGTTCGGGACGCTCATCTACGCCGGCGTCTACGACGTGCCCTTCATCGAGTACATGCTCACGCTCATCATCCTGTTTAACGCCCTGCTGTCGTCGCTCATGATCCGCATGGTCGACGGCGGGCACAAGGCGAACGCCTACCTCCACTTCGTGATGCTCGTCTGGGTCGGCTCGCTGATGGCGGTCGCCACCTCGTCGCTCGCCGGAGCACTGATCAGCATATGACTGACGACGGACCACAGACCCGAGATTCGATGCCAGACGCCGCAGGCGAACAGACCGCACAGGAGGCCCGTTCCCGCGCGCCCGAGGGGGGCGACGTGGCGAAGAGCGACCTCCTGCAGGCGTACCGCCGGCAGAAGTCGGAGCCGTCGGACGAACGGGAGGAAAGCGAGCGGGCGCGCTCGAAGGAGCGGACCGAAAAGCGGACCAGCGACGGCGAGTCCATCGTCGTCGACTTCGTCGCCAACTTCGTCGCCGGCGGCAACGCCTCGTTCGAACCCGTCAAGGGCCGCGTCCTGATGAGCCAGCGACGGCTCATCCTCGCCACGTCGAAGGCCAAGACCGTCATCCCAATCACCTCCATCTTCGACATCGCCGTGGGGCAGGTCCCACCGGAGGTCGAGGAGTTCTTCGACTACACGGTGATGGTGGGCTACATCATCGGCCGCCAGCGCCGGACGACCGTCATCGGCGGCGACCGCGAGACTATCGAGAAGTTCTCGCTGCTGCTGTTCCGCGCGGCGCTCAACGGCTCGCGCGCGCAGGTCACCCACCCGGCCCGCATCGGCGGGCGCGTCCTCGACACGGAGCGACAGCCCTCCGGCCTGCATCTCGACTACGAGGCCGTCACGTTCCCCGACGACGACGGCCCGCTCACGGAGGACGGCGAGCCGTTCCACATCGACCTCGCGAGCGTCATCTTCTTCGAGGTGCTCGAACGGACCGTCGACGGCGAAACGCGACTGGTGCTTTCGGTCCAGCACGTCAAACAGGGCCAGACGGTCACCTCCGAGATAACGCTCGACTCCCGGCGGAAGATGAACATCCTCGGGCGCTACCTCCGACTCGTCTACCACTGGATAAAGTCGGGCGTCCGCGACGTCGAGGTCACCGAACAGGGCCTCGAAGTCCTCGTCGGGCTGTACTCCGCAGGCGAGATGGCCGCCGAGGTCGACTTCAGCGAACTGCTCGGCGTCGACGAGGCGGTCCTCGACGCGGAACTGGAGAAGCTCCACGATGAGGAACTCATCGGCGACGACGAGCTCCCGACCTCGCTGACGCCGCAGGGTCGGTTCGTCGTCAACGAGGAGATCGAAGACGTGAACGTCTGACGCGGCTTTTTGTCGAAAGAAGGGCCGTCCGGTGGTCGGAACCCATATCAACTGCGCAACTAGTTCTGCATCTATGCGGACGCGGACTTCGTCGCTCGTCGGGCTGGGACTTGGAAGTGCAGTCAGCTACTTCTTCGGCTTCCGACACGGCGACGCGTTGGTCGGCGTCGCCCTCCTTCTCACGTACGCAATCGTGGGCTTCGGAGTCGCCGCGTTCCCCGCGTACCGCTGGCGGTGGTCCGGACCGAACGACCATTTCTGGTACACGGTAGTCGGCGTCTTGAGCGCCCTCGTACCCATCTTCGCGGCGTACGGGCTAACCCTCGAACCCGGCGGGCGCGTGCGGAGCATCGTTCTCTTAGCCGGGGTCTGGGTGGGAGGCGTCTACGCCGGAGTCGCGCTCGACCGGGCCTCTCGGCGCGCGAGCGACGACTGACGAGCGCGACGCGTCGCTCGGCGTTCGGCGACTGCGCCGCGAAAAACCGAGTGCTGACTACTGCTCGTTGATGGCGTCGGAGGCGATGCTGCGGCCGCGGGCGTTGAGTTGCACCTCGTGGCGCACGCGAATCTCCTCGACGACGTTGTGGTCGATGAGTCGCTGAAAGAGCTCTTCGACCTCGTCCACGTCGAGGCCGAGGAAGCTCGGGATGTCGAACGGCGAGACGCCGGAGTACAGCGCCGTGAGGACCTGCTTGTCCGTCTCGCTCAGGTCGATAGAGGTCTCGGAGAGCTCCTCGCCCTCGCGGAGGAGCGTGTAGAGGAAGCTGATGGCGCGGTCGGAGCCGGAGATGTACGTCTGGAGGCTCGTCCCCTCGTCGTCGGAGTGTTCGACCTCGATGACGCTCCGGTGTTCGTCGACGATGGTCCGCTCGCCCGTCTTCACGTCGCCGATGTCGTCGAGGCGAATCTCGACGAACTTGCCGCCGACGGTCGCCATGCTCACGGCCTCCGTCTCGACTTTGAGCCGGGATTTCTCCCACTCGGTGTTCTGGACGACGCCGCCGGCGACGGCGGGGTGTCGCGCGAGGAACTGCTCGGTGTTGAGGAGCGCGCCGAAGAAGTCCGTCTCGAACTCGTCGTAGTCGACGGGCGCGAGCAGGACGACGCCCGACGGGATGTGGACGCTGAAGTAGTCGGAGACGGTCGCGATGCGCTGGTTCACGTCGTACCGCCCGCCGAACTCCTGTATCTTCGAGAGCTGAATCGTCCGCTTGCCGCCGGTGCCGGCGAGGATGAGCCGCCTGTTCGAAAGCAGGATGCGGCCGCTCGTCCAGTCCACGTCGTGCATCTCCCGGCCGTTCTTGACGACCTGGAGGAACCGCCCGCGGGTGTCTCCGAGCTTTTGCTCACCGGGTTTCATCGCTCACCTCCCGACCGCGGTGTCGCTCGCGCGGTAGATGCGGAGTCGTTTCTCGACGGGGTCGAACTGCTGTCGACACGTCGGCGGGATGGTCTCTGTCATGCCGATGGTGAGGTAGCCGTCCGGCTTCATCGCGGAGCCGAGCGTCTCGAAGACGGCCCGCTTGGACTCGGCGTTGATGTAGATGAACAGGTTCCGGCAGACGACGAGGTCGAACGTCCCCGGCGGCTCCTCGCGGATGAGGTCTCGACGCTCGAAGCTGACCATGTCGGTGACGGCGTCTTTCACCCGGAAGCTGTCGTCGTCGCGGTCGACGAAGCGCTCCCAGCGCCCGATTGGGTCGAGCTGTTCGGCCACGTCGTTCGTCTCGGAGGCGCGGTACTCGCCGGCTCTGGCGGCGCGGAGAATCTCGCGTTTGATGTCCGTGCCGACGATTTCGATGCGGCGCTCGTCGACGCGGTCGTCGTCGTGGGCGAGCATCGCCAGCGAGTAGGCCTCGCGGCCGTCAGAGCAGGCCGCGCTCCATATCTTGATTGGGTCGTGGCGGTTCCCCCGCGAGCTCAGGTCGCGGAGCACCTCGCGGAGCGCCTCCCACACCTCGGGGTTCCGGAAGAAGCTCGTCACGTTGACCGACAGCGCGTCCAAAAGCGCCTGCTGTTCGTCCTCGTCGTCGGTGAGGAGGTCGTGGTACGACCCGTAGTCGTCGACGCGTCGCCGCCGCATCCGCGCGGAGATTCGACGGTCGAGGTAGGCGTCGTTGTACGAACTCGTCTGGAACCGCAGCGAGTCTTCGATGTAGTCCAGGAGCCGGCCGAACGCCGGGTCGTCGGTCGCCGAGGAGGGCATCAGTCGGCCGCCTCCTCGGCGGTGTCCGGGAGCTGGCTCGGGTCGAACTCGCGCATCGCCTGCTCGCCGTCGGCCGGGAGCGCGAGCGTCGAGACGTCCAGAATCGGGATGACGTTCCCGTCGCCGATGACGGCCGTCCCCGACAGCCCGCCGACGCCCGACAGCGGCCCCTGCAGGGGCGTCACGACGACTTCCTCCTGTTTCGTCACGCCGTCGCAGTGCAGCGCGACCTGCCTGTCGTCGGGGCGGATGCGGACCACCATGCCGTCGTCGGGCTCGGGCGAGTCGATTTCGAGCGCCTCGCGGAGCCGAATCAGGGGGAAGATGGTCTCCTCGTGGACGATGACTTCCGCGCCGTTGACCGTCTGGACGCGGTCGCGGCGGCTTATCTCGTCGATGTACTTGATGGGGACGCCGAACTCGCGGTCTTCGACCTGCACGAAAAGCACCTTGATGATGGCGACCGACACCGGCAGGCGGATGTTGAACGTGCTCCCCTCGCCGGGTTCGCTGTCGACCGACACCGAGCCGTCGAGCGACTCGACGGTCGTCTTCACCACGTCCATGCCGACGCCGCGGCCGGAGACGTCCGTGATTTCGTCGTTGGTCGAGAATCCGGGGTGGAAGATGTAGTCGTACACCTCGCTGTCGGGCATCTGGTCCAGTTCCTCGCGGGTCGCCACGCCCTTGTCGACCGCCTTGTCGCGGACGGCGTCGGCGTCGATGCCGCTCCCGTCGTCCTCGACGGTCACGATGACGGTGTCGTGTTGGCGGCGCGCGGAGAGCCGGATGGTCCCCGTGCGGGATTTACCGTTTTCCTCGCGCACGTCGGGTTCCTCGATGCCGTGGTCGACGGCGTTCCGGAGGACGTGCATCAGCGGGTCGGAGATCTCGTCGAGGATGGTGCGGTCGAGTTCGATGTCCGCGCCCTCGACTTTGAACGAGACGCGCTTGTCCTGCTCGCGGGCGAGGTCGCGAACGAGTCGGGGGAACTTGTCGAACACCTTCTTCAGCGGGATGAGCCGCATGTCCATCACGGTGTTCTGGAGGTTCGACGATATCTTGTCCAGTTCGTCGAGCGTGTCGAGCGCGGTCGTCTGCCCCACGTCGATGGCGTTTCTGAGCTTGATTCGGCTCGTCACCAACTGCTCGACGAGCTCGTGGAGTTCGTCGAGTTGGTCCACGTCCACGCGGACGGACTTGACCGCCGAGATGGAGCGGGCCTCCTTTTTCTTCTCTTTACCGGACTCCGGTTCCTCGTCGCTCTCGGTCGACTCGGCCTCGTCGGCGTCTCCTTCGCTCTCGTCGTTGACGCCGGGTGCGTCCTCGGACGCCGCGTCGCTGTCACCGTCGACAGCGCCGTCGCCGTCAGCGGACTGGCCGGAGCCGTCCGAGGCCGGGGCGTCTCCCTCGGCGTCGGATTCGGTGGCCGGCGCATCGTCGGCAGCCGCCGAGGCGTCGCCGGCGGCGAGCGCGTCGGACGCGTCGGTCGTCTCGACCGCCGAGACCTTCCAGAGGCCGTCGAGTTCGCTTTCGACGACGGCGGCGTCGCGCTCGGCGACGAACAGGTCGAAGCCGTCGCCGAACTCGCCGTCCTCGATGGCGTCGCGGCTGGGGTTCGCCCCGACCACGTCGAGGTCCTCGGGGATGCTACTGAGGAAGATGCCGGCGTCGACGCCCTTCATCTGGCCCGCGTCGAGTTCGACGTGGGCGTGGGTGAGCGTGGTCGCGTCGAGCGCATCGGTGTCGACGCAGTCGGCGGCGAGAGAGTCGAGGTCGACCGACTCGCGGTCGGCCTCGTCAGACGCCGCCGTGTTCGAGTTTCCCGCGTCACCGCCGTCCTCGACGGCCGCGCGAATCTCCTCGACCGTGTCGGTCGGGTCGATGGTCGACTCGCCGTTCTCCTCGATATCGTGGAGGATCTCGACGATGAGGTCCATCCCGTCGAAGACGAGGTCCATCCGCTCGGCCGTCACGTCGAGTCGCTCGTGGCGAATCTCGTCGAGGAGGTCCTCGACGGCGTGGGCGACCGTCGCGGCGTTGTCGAAGCCCATCGCGCCGAAGTTGCCCTTCAGCGTGTGGGCCTGCCGGAAGATGTCGTCGATGGCCTCGGTGTCGTCCGGGTTTGACTCCAGCGACAGCAGCGAGTTGTTCAACTGCGTGATGCTCTCTTCGCTCTCGGTGATGAATGCTTGGTAGAGTTCTTCGTCCATGGTCAGGTAGTGAGCCCGCGGAGTGCTTCGTCTGCGATTCGTCCGTCGGCGGAGACGGTGTCGACACAGCCGGCCTCGATAGCCCGCTTCGGCATTCCGAAGATGGCGGAGGTCTCCTCGTCCTGTGCGACCGTGTGGCCGCCCGCCCGCTTGATTCGGGACATTCCCTCGACGCCGTCGCGGCCCATGCCCGTGAGGAGCACGCCGGAAAGCGGCGCGTCGACCGCCTCCGCGGCCGACGCCATCGTGAGGTCGATGGCCGGCTTGACGCCGTGGAGCGGCTCGTCGTCGGAGAGTTCGAGCCGGAGGCGTCCGGCGCGGTCGCCGGTCACGAGGAGGTGCGAGCCGCCCGGAGCGATTCGAATCTGTCCGGGGCCGATTCGCTCGCCGTCTTCGGCCTCGCGGACCTCGTAGTCACAGCGTCCGTCGAGCCGGGCCGCGAACCGCTTCGTGAAGCCGGCCGGCATGTGCTGGACGACCAGCACGCGGAGACCGGCCTCCGCGGGGAGCGCCGCGAGCACCCGTTCGACGACGTTCGGCCCGCCCGTGGACGCGCCGATAATCAGGGTCGACCCCTCGCTCGGCAGCGATTCGGTCGCCCCGGACGCCGCCGGCGTCGCCCCCGCGGTCGTCGCCGACTTCGACTCCGTCTTCGGCGGGCGAGCACCCCGACGGGTCGCCGAGAGGTCGACCGCCGCGGCGGACTGAATCTTCTCGACCAGTTCCCGCTTGACGCGGGGCATCTCGGAGGTGACTTCGCCGCCCGGCTTCGTCACGAAGTCGACCGCCCCTCGGTCGAGCGCTTCGAACGTCACGTCGGCGTCCTCCTCGGCGTGCGCCGAGAGCATGAGGACGGGCGTCGGACACTCCTCCATGATGGCCTCGACCGCGTCGAGGCCGTTCATCTCGGGCATCTCGATGTCCATCGTCACCACGTCCGGTCGGTTCGCCTCGACCACCGATACCGCCTCGCGACCGTCTGCCGCCTCGGCGACGACCTCGACGTCGGCGTCTTCGAGGAGCGTGCGAATCAGCGTCCGCATGAACCGCGAGTCGTCGACGACGACCGCTCGCGTCGAGTCCGCGCCGGCGGCCGAACTCATCGCCCCCGCCTCCCGGTGTGGGGACGACGGGCGCGACGGGTCGCCGAGCGGGCCCCCCGTCGAGGGGTCGGTGGATTGTTTCGTGTACCGTTTCGTAGACCGCTCATCTACCCCGAGGTTCGGAAATCGGGTATATAAACACTCGGCGAGGATAATCACGGCTGATAATCGGGTACGTACCTTTATACGCTGAATCTGACCACTCTGAAGCAATCAGGTGGCGGCGTCCGTCGCCGCCGGGGTTGACCATGCGACAAGATGCAATCACGACCGAGATGAGCGCGGACGAGGCCGACGCGGAGGACTCCGCCGAAGAAGTACAGGTGCTGGAATTCCAACTCGGCCCGGAGACGTACTGCGTCGACATCGAGTACGTGAGCGAAATCGTCGACAAGGGCCAGCTCACGGCGGTGCCGAACGCGCCGGACTACGTCGAGGGCGTGATGGACCTCCGCGGCCGGACCACGTCCATCATCAACCCGAAATCGCTCCTCAGCATCGACGCCGAGGGCGAGTCCAAGCGCATCGTCATCTTCGACCCGAACAAGTTCGAAGACGAGGCGGCGACCGGCTGGCTCGTCGACGAGGTGTATCAGGTCGTGCGCGTCTCGATGGACGATGTGGAGGACCCGCCGCTCGAAAAGGACGACTCCATCGAGGGCGTCATCAAGCGCGACGGCGACCTCGTCGTCTGGATATCGCCGGTACACGCCATCAAGTAAGCCCGGTTCCCGCGACCGGCCCCGCTTTCGTTTTCGAGACCCTACTCCGCGAGCGTCTGCGCTCCCGCCGCGACGCCCCGGTCGCCGCTGAGCAACACGACGACGAGCGCGCAGCCCACGACGACCCCCGCGAGACCGAACGCGGCGACGTAGCCGGCGGCGTCGGCGACGAGGCCGCCGAGCGCAGCGCCGACCCCGCCGCCGAGGCTCGAAAGCGCCGTGTACGCGCCGAGGGCCTCCCCGCGAATCCGGTCGGGCGCGAGCCGCGTCACCAGCCCCGTCGCCGTCACCGCGATGACCGCCCACGTGACGCCGATGACGAGGAACGTCGCGCCGAGCGCCACGAGACCGGCGAGCGCGGCGACCTGCGTGCCGACGACGGCGACCGCCGGGAAGGCGAGGCCGCGGGTCGCCAGCGCGCCGGCTTGGAGCCGCCGGGGGTCGTGTCGCGCCGCGAACGCGCCGACCTTCGCGTAGCTCACCGCCGAGCCGAGACTCGAAAGCACGAACAGGGCGAACACCTCGTCGGCGGTCCGCCCGGAGCCGACGAGGTACGCGGGCAGGGGCCCGAAGAAGACCGAGAAGCCGACGAAAAACAGCGTCGCGGCCGCGAGGTACCGGAGGAGTTCGGGGCTCATTCGCGCCCGGAAGTCGTCGAGGTCGAAGCTCTGGAGCGCCCAGTAGAGCCGCGAGGGGCCGTACGGGACCGCGCGGACCGAGCGCCCGACGAGGCCGCCCTGCCGGCGGATACCGGCCGAGACGCGGGCGAACCGCCGCGCCGACAGCGTCGAGCGCTCGGGGTACCAGACGCGGACGAGGACGGCCCCGAGGGCGGCGGCGACCGCGGCGGCGACGAGGAACCGCCGCTGGACGGCGAGCGCGTCGAGGCCGAACAGCCGCGGGGCCAGCGCCGACCAGACCGCGCCGACGACGAGGCCGCCGAGCCAGCCGTAGCCCTGATAGTGGTTGAGGACGCCGAAGCGGCGGTCCCACTCCTTCGAGGGGACGCCCTCGACGACGACGAGATTCAACACCGGCGCGGCCGCGGCGACGACGAACCACAGGAGAGCGTTGGCGACGAGGACCGCGGCCGGCGACGACACGGCCGCGGTGAGAGAGAGCGCGCCCGCGGTCGCCGCGAGCGCGACGAGGATGAACGGCCGCCTGCGCTTCGCGCGGGCGGCCAACCGGCCCCAGAGCACCGCCCCCGGCGCGCCGGCGAAGGCGGCGGTTGCCGCGATGAGACCGACGAACAGCGCGTTCGCCCCCAGTTCGATGGCGTACAGCGGGACGACGAGCGACGACGCGCCCACCGCGGCGTAGCCCAGCGCCCAGCCGAACAGCCACCGGTCGCGATTCCCCGCGTTCGAACGCCCGTGTCGGTCGGTCACGTGTCACGAATGAAACCGGTGAAACAAAGTCGTTGCTCCCCGAACGCGCGCGAAAAGCAGGACATATATAGTCTGAACAAAATCCTCGGACAACCATGCTCGGGAGCGCACCACCGCATACGGGGGGATGGTCGTGACGGACGACTCCTCTCCCTCCTCGTTCGTGCAGTACGGTATCGACGACAAACCACCCCTTCCGACCGCTCTCCTTCTCGGCGCCCAACACTACCTCACGATGGTGGGCGCGAACATCGCCGTTCCCCTCATCCTCGCCGGAGCCCTCGGCATGCCCGCCGAAGTGGTGCCGCGGTTCGTCGGGACGTTCTTCGTCGTCTCCGGCATCGCGACGCTGATGCAGACGACGTTCGGGAACCGCTACCCAATCGTGCAGGGCGCGCCCTTCTCGATGCTCGCGCCGGCGCTCGCCGTCATCGGCGTGGCGACGGCGACCGGCCAGTCGGGCTCCGGGGTCGCCTGGCAGAGCGCCCTCCTGCAACTGCAGGGCGCGATTATCGTCGCGGCCGTCGTCGAGGTGTTCGTCGGCTACTTCGGCCTGCTCGGACGCCTCCGGAAGTTCATCTCGCCGGTCGTCATCGCGCCGACCATCGCGCTCATCGGGCTGTCGCTTTTCAACGCCCCGCAGGTCGCGTCCGCCACGAACAACTGGTGGCTCCTCGGCCTGACGCTCGCGCTCATCGTCCTGTTCTCGCAGTACCTCGACACCGCGCACCCGGCGTTCAAGCTGTTCCCGGTGCTGCTCGGCGTCATCGTCTCGTACGTCGTCGCCGCCGGCCTCTCGGTCGCGGGGGTCATCGCCCCCGGCGCGGCGGGCTACGTGAACCTCCAGACGGTCATCGAGGCCCCGGCGCTCATGCCCATCTACCCCCTGCAGTGGGGCTTCGCGGGCGGCGCGGGGACGACGACCGTTTCGCTCCCCGTCGTGGGGTCGGTCGCGTTCGGCATCCCGCAGTTCACGACCTCCTTCATCATCGGGATGCTCGCGGGCGTCGCGGCCTCGATGGTCGAATCGTTCGGCGACTACCACGCCGTCGCCCGGCTCTCGGGCGTCGGCGCGCCCTCCGAGCGCCGCATCAATCACGGCATCGGTATGGAGGGCGTGATGAACGTCTTCTCGGCCGTCATGGGCGGTAGCGGCTCGACCTCCTACTCCGAGAACATCGGCGCAATCGGCCTCACGGGCGTGGCCTCCCGCTACGTCGTCCAAATCGGTGCCGCCGTGATGCTCGTCATGGGCTTCGTCGGCTACTTCGGCCAACTCATCGCGACGATTCCCGACCCCATCGTCGGCGGCCTCTACGTCGCCATGTTCGGCCAGATCGTCGCCGTCGGCCTCTCGAACCTGAAGTACGTCGACCTCGACTCCTCCCGGAACGTGTTCATCGTCGGCGTCGCCATGTTCGCCGGCCTCGCCGTCCCCGCCTACATGGGCAACGTCGGGAGCGCGGCGGCGTTCCGCGAGGGGATGCGCCAGGTCGCGCTCGTCGGCCCCGTCCTCGGGACGCAACTCGTCGCCGACACCGTCTTCGTCATCGGTTCGACCGGCATGGCCGTCGGCGGCCTCATCGCCTTCTTCTTCGACAACACCATCGCGGGCACCCGCGCCGAGCGCGGCCTCGAAGAGTGGGAAGATACCGTCGAAGACGACAGCGACTTCGAGTCGGCGCTGGACCGCTTCCGCGGCGATGAGTCGGCGACGGCCGACTGAGCCGACCGACGCGCAACATTTTCGGCCGACCTAAAAATCGACGTGTTTTTCTACTATTAGGCGTGCCTAAAATCATGAACTACAGCAGACGGCGTCTCTTGCAGACGACGGGACTCACAGTCGCGACCGCCGGACTCGCGGGCTGTAACGGCCAATCGACCGACGGCACGACCGCCGCCGAGACCGACTCGGAGACGGAAACCGCGGCGGAAACGGCCACCGAGGACGCCGAGTCGTCGGTGAGCGTCGACGCCACCGTCGCCGTCGCGGCCGAGTGGAACGCGATGCGCGCCCGGCTCTACGACACCGCCGCGCTCGCGGCCGCGGGGCGACTGGGAACCGCCGCCCGCGTCGCCGGCGACGTGTTCGCCCGCTTCGAGCGGTCCTCGGGCGAGTGGGGCACACACGAGCAGTTGGAGGCGACGAACGAGCGGAACTACGAGACGTTCGAGGAGCACCTCGGCGGCGCGAGAGAGGCGTACGCCGCCGGCGACGCCGGGCGGGGTTCAGACCTCGCGGTGCAGGCGGCCGACAACCTGCTGGCGGCCCAGCGCGGCCGGGTCGACGCCGCCGTGGTCGACGCGCTGGACGTCCTGCTGTTCGGCGCTCGCGCCCGCGACGCCGGCCTGCTCGCCGCGGCCGGCGAGGTCGACGCCGCGGCCGAACTGGCGAACGCGGTGTACGAGGGCTTCGAGGACGCGCCCGCCCACTCGGCGCTTGAGTCCGCCTCCGGGGAACTGTACGAGACCTTCGAGGCGGCCGTCGAGGGCGCGGCCGCCGCCGGCGACGCCGAGACGCTCGCCGCCTCGGCCCGGACCGCCGCCGCCGCGACGGTCGACGCGAGCTACGAACTCGCCCCCGAGACGGTCGCGGGCGCGGGGCACCTCGCGCTCATGCAGTCAGTCGGCTTCGACGCCGAGGTGCTGGCCGGGCTCGGCGGTCCCGGCGACGAGTTCGCCCACGCGGCCGCGCTGTCGCTGTACCGCGCCCGGGCCGCCGACGTGCCCCGACTGGTCGCCGCAGGCGAAAGCGACTTCGCCGCGACGGTGGCGAGCGACGTCTTCGCGCACTTCGAGGGCGCGCGGGCCCACGAGGCCTTAGAGGAGGCCGACCACGACGCCTACGAGGGCTTCGAGGGCGGGCTGGAGTCGCTGACCGAGGCCGCCGAGTCGGGCGACGCCGCGGCGGCCGAGGAGGCGGTGGCGACGGTCGACGAGAACCTGCTCGCGGGAATCTCGGCGCTCGTCGGCGGCGAGGCCGCGACGGTGCTCGAAGCGGCGTTCTTCCGCGCCCGCCTCGGCGACGCCCGCGAACTGGTCGCGGTCGGCGAGACGGACCGCGCCGCCGCGGTCGGCGAGGCCCTCTTTTCCCGCTTCGAGGAGAACGAGGCGGACCTCCACGAGTCCGTCGAGGAGGAGTCCGAAGAGCTGTATCACCGCTTCGAAGAGGAGCACCTCGCGGGGCTCGTCGAGGACGCGGCCGCCGGGAACGCCGGCGCCGCCGCGGCCCACGCCGAGGGCGCGATGGACGCGCTGTTCGAGTTCGAGGCGGCCGTCGGCGCGACCGCCGAGGTGTCGGCCGCCGAGGCCGCGTTCTTCGGTGCTCGCGGGTTCGACGCCGCGGCGCTCGCGCAGGTCGGCGCGTCGGCCCGCGCCGCGACGGTCGTCCAGTCCACCTTCGCCTTCTTCGAGGCCGGCGCGGGCGGCTACCACGAGACCTTGGAGGAAGCAAACCACGGCCTCTACGAGTCGTTCGAGGGCGCGCTCGGCTCGGTCCGAACCGCGGCCGAGGAGGGCGGCGACGCCTACGGCGCGGCCAAGACCTACGGTCAGAAAGCGGTCGATTCGATGTACGCCGTCGTCGCCACCGCGGCCGCGGACGCCGGTCTCGGAGCCGCCGCGTCCGAGCGCATGACCGGCGTCTTCCAGACGTTCGAGGAGGCCCGCGTCCACGAGGCCTTAGAGGAGGCCGACCACGACGCCTACGAGGGATTCGAGGCGGCGCTGTCGGACTACGTCGCCGCGCTGGAGGACGGAAGCGAGGTCGACGCCGCCGCGGAGGCGTACGCGACGGCGACGGCCCGCGCCCAGTTCGCGGTCGTCGGCGAAGTCGGCAAGGCTCCCGCGGCCGGGAGCGCCGAGGAGAGCGGCTCCGCGGACGCCGCGCTGTCCGGGGGTCCGAACGTCGTCGCGGGCGTCCCCGAGGACGCCGACCACGTCGTGAAGATGAGCGCCGTCGCGTTCGAACCGGCCGAACTGACCGTCTCCGCCGGCGACACGGTCGCCTTCGAGCACGCCGCCGGCGAGGCGCACTCGGTCACGGCCTCCGGCGATGACCTCCCCGAGGGCGCGGCGTACTGGGCCTCCGGCGGCTTCGAGTCCCAAGCGGCGGCCGAGACCGGCTGGGGCGAAGGGAAGGGCGCGGTCCAGTCCGGTCAGTCCTTCGTCCACACCTTCGAGACGGCCGGCGAGCACGCGTACTTCTGCGTGCCCCACGAGGCCGCGGGCATGACGGGTACTATCGTCGTCGAGGAGTAGTCTCGTCGTCGAGAAGCAGGCTCAGCGCTCGTCGCGCCCGGTCCGCCCGAGCGCGACGAGCACGAGGTAGCCGACGAGCCCGGCGGCGAACAGCAAGACCGGAATCGCGAAGGGACCGAAGGTCTCGATGAGTCCGTCCACGGGGCCGAGTTGGAGCATACCCGAGTCACGGCCGCGCCGCGGTTAACGTTCTCGGCGGCCGGTGCGGGCGACCGAACCGGGCGCGCGTGGCGGGCGCACCCGCCGAGCGACGCCGGGCGCTCACTCGTCGTAGGCGCTGTCGTCTACGTCCGAGTCCGCCGCCGCGTTCGCGTCCGCGTCCGCGACACCGTCGGCAACGTCCTCGCCGGCCGCGTCTCGGGTGCGGCGCGGTCGCCGGACCCCGCCGTTCGAGAGTCCGGCCGCGGGCGACTGCCGGGTCGTCTCGGCGTCCGCGGAGTGGACGTGCACGTCCCGCTGGGGGAACGGAATTCCGATGCCGGCGTCGTTCAGGCGCTTGTATATCTCGCGGTTGAGGTTGTGCGTCGCCTTCCCGCGTTTGAGCGGGCTGTTGACCCAACAGACGAGTTCGTACTCCAGCGCGTCGGGGCCGAACCGGCGGAGCCGCGGCCGCGGCCGGGGCGTGTCGAGGACCAGCGGCTCGTCGAGGGCGATGTCGGTCAGGAGCTCTTCGAACTCGTCCACGTCGGTGCCGTAGGCGACGCCGACCGGGACCTTCAGCCGACGGCGGCGGTTCGGCGCGGACTCGTTGATGATTTTGGCGGCGTTGAGCACCGAGTTCGGCACGGTCACGAGCAGTTCGTCGCGGGTGAGAAGCGTGGTCGAGCGGATGCCGACCTTGACGACGGTGCCCGCCTCGCCGGAGTCGAGGACGACGTAGTCGCCGATTTTGTAGGTGTCGTCGAAGTACAGCGCGATGCCGCCGAAGAAGTTGGCGACGGTGTCCTTGGCGGCGAAGCCGACGGCGATGCCGGCGATGCCCGCGCCGGCGAAAAGCGGCGTGATTTCGATGCCCCAGATGTACAGCAGCGCGCCGATGGTGCCGACCGAGACGACGATGGTCCAGACGTTCGAGAAGACGGGCGCGAAGTCGTAGCGACTCCCTTTGTCCTTGACCGCCTCGACGAGGCGGTTGACGAGGCGGTTGAGCGCCCACGCCCAGACGACGATGCCGACCGACAGCGACGGCAGGCCGAAGAAGTCGTTGAGGACGCCCTCCTCGACGACGAGCGCCTCGGCGACCGCCGGGGCTCTGGAGAACAGGAAGACGCCGGCCAGCGAGACGGTGACGACGATTGGCCACCGAAGCTCTTGGACGACGATGTTATCCAGAGAGGTCTCGGTTCGGCTGGTGTACCGAAACAGGAGGCGGATGACCACCTTCTCCATGACGAACGCGCCGCCGACGGAGATGAGTAAGACGAGGGCCGTCACCTCAAGCGCCGACAGGCCCGAGAGGAACGACGAGAGGTGTTGGCTCATGCCGCGGAAATCGCGGCCACCGGGGATAACGGTTGCTCCCCTGACGGTCGCGGAGGCCGAAAGGTTTTGTTCGCCGGGGGCGCGAGGTGACACCGGATGTACCGATTCGGTCACTGGGGCGTCTCGCTCCTCGTGTTCGCCCCGCTCGGCTTCGCGCTCGTGCAGGCCGGTCGCCCGGAACTCGCCTTCGCCGCCGGCGCGGCGATGTGCTGGCTGGCGATGCTCCCCGACTACGACATGCGCGTCCCCGGCATCTCCCACCGCGGGCCGACCCACACAGTCCTCTTCGCCGCCCTCGTCGGCGGCGTCGGCGGCGGCGGCGCGTACCTCCTCGCCAGCAACGCGGGCCAACCCGAGACCGCGGCGACGGCGCTCGGCGCGTTCGGCTTCGCCGTGGGCGCGCTGACCATCCTCGCGCACCTCCTCGCCGACGTGCTCACGCCGGCCGGCATCCGCCCCCTGTGGCCGCTTTCCTCCCGGAAGTTCACGCTCTCGCTGTGGACCGCGGACAACACCGTCGCCAACTACGGCCTGTTCGCCGTCGGCGTGTTCGCCGTGGCCGCGGCGGCGTATCTCTCGGTCGCGCTCTGAGCGCCCCGGAACTGGAGACGGCGAGCGCCCCTCGAACCTGAGGAATCGTTAAGGTCCCCCCGAGAGAGCGGAGACGCATGGACGACGACGCAATGCGCCGCTTCCCGGTGCCCGACCGCGACGACCTCCCGGACGACCTGCGCGAGCGCATCGACGACGAGACCGACCGCGCCGGGTTCACGCCGAACGTCTTCGCCGCGTTCGCGTACAAGCCCTCGCACTTCCGGCCCTTCTTCGAGTACCACGACGCCCTCGTGGAGGACACCGACCTCGAACGCCACGAGGTGGAGATGATAATCGTCGCCGTCTCCGGCGTCAACCACTGTTACTACTGCAACGTCGCCCACGGCGCGCTGGTCCGCATCTACGCGAAAGACCCGCTGCTCGCGGACCAACTGGTCGCCAACTACCGCACCGCCGACATCCCCGAGAAACACGAGACGATGCTGGACGTGGCGGTCAAACTCACCGAATCGCCCGCCGAGGTCGGCGAGGACGACCTCCAGCGACTCCGCGACGCCGGCTTCTCCGAGGAGGCGATATGGGACATCGGCGCGGTCACGGCCTTCTTCAACCTCAGCAACCGCATGGCGATGTTCGCCGATATGCGACCGAACGAGGAGTTCCACACGCTCGGCCGCCAACCGCGCGACGACTGACTCGAACGAGAGTAAACAGTACCACGACCCGTGGTAGCAATGGGCGGAATCCTTATGCCCGATACCGGCGAGGTTCGACACGCAATGGCGAAAGGTAAGGTTGCGTTCTTCAAGTCCTCCGGCGGCTACGGCTTCATCGAGACCGACGACCACGACGACGACGTGTTCTTCCACATGGAGGACATCGAGGGCCCCGACCTCGAAGAGGGTCAGGAAGTGGAGTTCGACATCGAGCAGGCCGACAAGGGCCCGCGGGCGACGAACGTCACGCGACTCTGAGTCCGGCGCGTTCCGCCCGACGACGACTCGACACCGAACCGAGTTCTGTATTATCACCCCGCCAGCCGCGGCGCTCGGGAGAGTTCGGTCGTCCTCCTCAGACGGTCCCCGGTCGCCTCAGAGCGTCCCCGCCCGCCCCATCCGCCGAATCTCGTCGGCCCGCGTCCGGATGGCCTCCCACTCCTCGTCGTCCTTGCGGTCGACGTGGGAGTACATGAGCCCCATCCGACCCGTCCCGCGGAGGCGCTGTTCGTTCTCCTTCAGGAAGTCCCAGTACAGCGCGTTGAACGGGCAGGCGTCCTCGCCGGTCGTCTTCGACACCGCGTAGGGACACGACGAGCAGTAGTCGGACATCTTGTTCACGTAGTTGCCCGAGGAGGCGTAGGGCTTCGACGAGAGCGCGTCGGTGGCGAACGACCCCATGGCGACCACGTTCGGCGTCGTCACCCAGTGGAACGCGTCGACGAAGCCGAGGTGGAACCACCGATTGAGTTCCGCCGGGTCGACCCCGTAGACGAGCGCGAAGTTCGAAAGCACCATCAGGCGCTCGATGTGGTGGGCGTAGCCGCGGTCGCGGACGTGGCCCACGGCCTCCGAGAGACAGCGCATGTCCGTCTCGCCGGTCCAGTACGCCGCCGGGAGCGATTCGGTCTGGACGAGTTGGTTCGCCTCGGCCAACTCGGGCATCGACCGCCGGTAGACGTGCCGCACGAACTCCCGCCAGCCGAGGACCTGCCGGACGAACCCCTCGACGCTGTTGAGCGGGGCGTCGCCCGACTCGTACGCCTCTTCGACCGCCTCGACCGCTTCCCGCGGGTGGAGCAGGCCGAGGTTGATGGCCGCCGACAGGAGCGAATGACACAGCGCCCACTCGCCGTCGACCATCGCGTCCTGATACGCCCCGAACTCGGGGAGGCGGACCTCGACGAACTGCGACAGCGCCTGTTTCGCCTCCGCGCGCGTCACCGGCCAGACGAACGGTTCGGGCGACCCCCACGCGTCGGGGTAGCGCTCGCGGACGAACGCGATGACCTCGCGCGTCGTCTCGTCCGGGTCGAACCGCGGGGCGTCGGGCGGCGTCCACCCCTCGGGTGGCGTCTCCCGGTTCCGGTCGTCGTAGTTCCACTCGCCGCCGACGGGGTCGTCGCCGTCCATCAGGACGCCCGTCTTTCGGCGGACGTGTCGGTACCAGCGTTCCTGTCGGTAGCTGTCGGCGTCACCGGCCCAGTCGTCGAAGTCGGCGGGCGTCGTGAGAAACAGGTCGTTCTCGACGAGCGTGAGCGACCCGCCGCGGGCGGAAACGAGTTCCCGAAGCCGCTCGCCCGCGCCGTGGCTCGGCGGGTCCATCGCGACGAGGTCGTCGCCGGGGGCGGCCTCGAAGTAGCGGTCGAGCCCCTCGCCGAACGTCTCGGCTTCGACGTACGTCACCTCGTAGTCGCGGTCGCGGAGGTCGTCGCGGAAGTGCCGCATCGCCGAGAAGACGAGCGCGAGCTTCTGGGGATGGTACGGCAGTCGGTCGCCGAAGGCGTGGGCCTCTATCATCAGCACGCGGTCGTCGGACTGGAGCGGCGCGGCCGACGGGTCGAGTTGGTCGCCGAGGACCCAGACGGTCATAGGCGTCCCTTCGGCGGCGGCGAAAAGAGCGTGTCGGCCGGTCGAAGGGTTAGCGACGCGACCCCGGTTGGGGGTCGACGTGCGCGGGCGCGAGCAGGTCGTCTATCGGCTGGTCGTCGAGCCACGACAGCAGGTGAACGAGCTGGTCGGTCGCGGCCTCGAACAGCTCTTCGCCGGCCTCGGGCGACGCGTCGGTCTGGTCGCCGAAGACGCCGTTTTCGGAGTTCTCGACGGCGTCGTAGAACGTCCGCGCGCCGTGCTCGCGGAGGTGGTCGTCGCTCAGGTCCGGGACGCCGCCGTCGCGGGCGGATTCGAGTTCGCCCTCGCGGACGAGGTCGCGGGCGATGTGCATAATCATCGAGGTCTCCTTCGGCCCGCCGTGGGGGCCGGGGTGGTCGAACAGGTCGGTCACGAGGTCCGGAATCGACTCGTCCCACATCCACTCGATGGCGTACATGGTGCCGTCGTCGCGGAGGCGACGCCCGACCTCGCGGAGATGTTGGACGTTGCCGCCGTGGGCGTTGACGAACACGACCCGGTCGATGCCGTGGTACGCGAGGTTGCGCGTCATCGACTCCACGTAGTCGCGGAACTGCGCCGCGTCCACCCACATGGTCCCGTGGAACTGGCGGTGGTGCGGGCTGACGCCGACGTTGACGGTCGGCGTGCAGAGGTAGCCGGTCCGGTCGGCCGCCTCGCGGGCCAGCGCCTCCGCGATGAGGTGGTCGGTGGCGAGCGGGAGGTGCGGGCCGTGCTGTTCAGTCGAGCCGAGCGGCACGACCGCGAGCGACGATTCGGCCACGTAGTCGCCGAGTTCGGGCCACGTCCGGTCCGCGATGTACATGGACGTCACCAGGCGACGACGCCTAAAGAAAGGTGCCAAAGGGGAAACGAGTTCCCGGAGGCCGCCGGCTCAGTCCCGCTCTTGGGACCGCAGTTCGATGCGGCGAATCTTCCCCGAGGAGGTCTTCGGCAGCTCCGCGACGAACTCGATTTCGCGCGGGTACTTGTACGGGGCCGTCTGCGCTTTCATGAACGACTGGAGTTCGTCCACGAGGTCGTCGGAGCCCTCGTAGCCGTCGGTGAGGACGACGTACGCCTTGACGATGCTCCCGCGCTCCTCGTGGGGGCTTGCGACCGCGGCGGCCTCGGCGACCGCCTCGTGGGAGACGAGCGCGTCTTCGACCTCGAAGGGGCCGATGCGGTAGCCCGCCGAGATGATGATGTCGTCGGCGCGGCCCTCGAAGAAGAAGTAGCCGTCCTCGTCGCGGGAGGCGAGGTCGCCGGTGCGGTAGTAGTCGCCCGAGAACGTCTTTTCGTCGAGGTTCGGCTTCTCGTAGTAGCCGTCGAAGATGCCGGGACAGCCGACGGGGACGGCGATTTCGCCGATTTCGTCGACGCCGACCTCCTCCTCGTTCTCGTCGATGATGGTCGTGCCGAGGCCGGGCGTGGGCTTGCCCATACTGCCGGGTTTCACGTCGATGCCGGGGTAGTTCGTGAGGAGCGCGACCGTCTCGGTCTGGCCGTAGCCGTCTCTCGGGATGACGCCGAACGCCTCCCGGAACGCCTCTATCGGCTCGCGGTTGAGCGGTTCGCCCGCCGACAGCGCCTCGGTCAGTTGCAGGTCGTACGAGCCGAGGTCGCGCTGGGCGAACATCCGGTACTGGGTCGGGACGGCGCAGAGGCGGGTGACGCCCTCCTCCTCCATGATGTCGAGGAAGGTGTCGGGGTCGAAGTCGCCGCGGTAGACGAACTGGGTCGCACCGGTCGTCAGGCCGACGCCGACGGGGCTCCAGAACCACTTGGCCCAGCCGGTGCCGGTCGTCGCCCAGAGCAGTTCCTCGGAGAGGTCATCGTCGGCCGTGACGCCCCACCAGTAGGGGGCGTTGACCAGTTCGAAACAGCGCATCCAGCGGTGGCGGTGGCGCACCGGCTTGGGCTGGCCGGTCGTCCCCGACGTGTAGTTGATGGACATCGGGTCTTCGGCCCGGAGGTCGGGGCCGTCGTGTTCGGCGGACGCGTCGGCGACGAGGTCGGAAAAGGAGGTCCAGCCGTCGGCGTCGCCGCCGAGGACGACGAAGTTCGAAAGCGGCGTCTCGTCGCGCACCTCGTCGACCATATCGACGAGCGATTCGTGGACGACGGCGGTCGTCGCCTCGCAGTCGTTGGCGCGGAACGCGATGTCCTTGGGCTTGAGCATCGAGGAACTGGGGACGAGCAGCGCACCGCGCTTGAGCGCACCGAGTTGGACGGCGAACACGTCGGGGTCGCGGGGGAGGAGGTGGATGAGCCGGTCGCCCTTCCCGACGCCCATGGATTCGAGCGCGTTGGCGAAGCGGTTCATGTCGTTTCGGAGGTCGCCGTACGTCCGCTCCGCGCGGCCGCCGTCGGCGTCGCGGAACTTCAGGGCGACGCGGTCGCCGAAGGCGTCGGCGTGCGATTCGATGACCGCGGGGATGTTGTACCCCTCGGGGATGTCCCACTCGAACGATTCCGACTCGGTCGCGTAGTCGACTGCCATGGCTCGACAGACAGAACAGACCATAATAATTGTTCGTCCGGGTTAGGAGAGCGCCGCGCCGTCAGGCCATCGGCGAGCCCTCTTGCGGACCCTCGTCGGGCGCGCTCACGTTCTCGTCGCCGTCGTCGGCGGACTCCCCGCGGAGCGCCAGCGCGAACGCGCCGAGTCCGACGAGGAGGACGACGAATTCGAGGAGTCCCCCGAGCGGGACGAAGTCGAGGACGGCCAGCACGAACAGGCCGGCGAACAGCGCGACCCAGCGGTTGTCGTAGTCCGCGAGCGACAGGAGCCACGTCCCGAGGACGAGCGCGCCGTAGATGCTCGCGGCCCAGAGGACGAGCAGGAAGCCGACCCCGCCGGCCAGCGAGAGCGGGATGCCCACGAGGGTCAAAACCAGGAGCAGCAGGACGATGGGCACCGCGACGATGGCGAGCAGGCCGACGCCGCCGCTCCGAACTGCCTTCTTCGTTCCGAGACCCGTCACGCGGCGGGCGAAGTCGGGCGCGACGAGGACGATAATCGCGCCGAGGACGAAGTTGGCGAGCAGCCAGTAGCCCGAGACGACCCAGCCGGGGATGACCGGGCCTTCGAACTGGCCGAACTGGAACGGCGTGCCGGCGACGACGGGCGCGGCGACCGCGAGGTCGTCCACCTGTTGGACGCCGCCGTCGACGACGGCCGCGGCGTCGACGGTCGCGGTCGCCGCGTCGTATTCGAGCGAGCCGCCGACCCGGGCGGTCGGCCCGACCGCGAGCTCTTCGGCACCGACGCGGACGTTTCCGTCGACCGCGCCGTCGAGTCGGACGGTGCCGCCGGCGGCGTCTAACGACCCGTCGATGGCGGCGGTGTCGCGGACGAACACCGCGCCGCCCGCGAGGCTCACGTCGCCGTTGACGGTCCCTTCGAGGGTCGCGGAGCCCGCGACGGCGTCGAGGTTCCCGTTGATGACGCCCGTCTCCGTCACGAGGACGGTCCCGGCCGTCGCAGACACGTCGCCGGTCACCGTCCCGGCGACGACGACCGTGCCGCCGACCGCGTCGAGGTCGCCGTCGAAGGTCTCGCCTTCGTCGACGACGACGGCACCGCCGGCCGCCGGCCCTTGTTGTGCGGCCGCGACGCCCGCGAGCGACCCCACCACGAGGAGGCTCAGCAGGAGCGCGACCAGTTGTTTCGATGTGAACATCGGAATCACCGAGGCTACGCCTCGGGTGAATGATACGACGCGAGAGGGAATAAACCGAGAGAGACGGTTTCAAACGCCGAGAAACGGCCGGTTCGGCTGACTGTCAACAATCGCCGCTCGGGCGCGCGAAGCGCTGCTGTCGGCCCGGTTCCCCACCGAAGCTACCGCTTGGTCCATCTTTTTGCCGACTCGCGGGGATGTTCGGGCATGGAGTACACGACGCTCGGAGACACCGGCATGGAGGTCTCCCGCATCTGTCTCGGCTGTATGAGCTTCGGCACGCCGGAGTGGCGCGAGTGGGTCTTAGACGAGGAGGCGGGCCTCGAACTGGTCGACCGCGCCATCGAACTCGGTATCAACTTCTTCGACACCGCGAACATGTACTCGAACGGCGAGTCCGAGCGCGTCCTCGGGAAGGCGCTGGAGGGCCGCCGCGACGAGGCCGTCGTCGCCTCGAAGGTGTACTTCCAGATGGACGAAGACGACCCGAACTCCGGCGGCCTCTCGCGGAAGGCCATCGAGCAGGAACTCGACAACTCGCTTTCCCGCCTCGGGATGGACACGCTCGACCTGTTGCAGATTCACCGCTACGATTACGACACGCCCATCGAGACGACGATGCGCGCGCTCGACGACGCGATTCGGCGCGGCAAGACGCGCTACGTCGGCGCGTCGTCGATGTGGGCCCACCAGTTCGCCGAGGCGCAGTACACCGCCGACTCGCTCGGGCTGGACCGCTTCGCCACGATGCAGAACCACTACAACCTGCTGTACCGCGAGGAGGAACGCGAGATGCTTCCCCTCTGCGAGAAGCAGGGCGTCGGCGTCATGCCGTGGTCGCCGCTCGCCCGCGGCTACCTCACCCGCCCCCACGAGGAGTTCGAGGCGACGACCCGCGGCCGGACCGACGAACACGCCAAGGGCCACCCCTACTTCGAGGGCGGCGGCCGCGAGGTGAACGAGCGCGTCGAGGAACTCGCCGACGAGAAGGGCGTCAAGATGGCGCAACTCGCCCTCTCGTGGGTGCTCCACAAGGACTGGGTCGACGCGCCCATCGTCGGCACCAGCAGTATCGAACACCTCGAAGACGCGGTCGAAGCCCTCGACATCAAGCTCTCGGACTCCGACGTCGACTACCTCGAAGAACCCTACCGGCCGGTCCGCGTCTCCGGGCACGAGTAGGCCCAAGGGAAACAGCCTTCAGCGCCCGCAGCGAGGGACGACCGTGTACGGGACACTCGCACGAATCGCCCGCGACGAGCCGGAGACGGCGATTCTCGGCGTCGAGTCGGTCCTCGCGACCGGCGTCCTCCTCGGCGTCGCGCTGACGCTCGTCTCCCCGCTCGCGTCGGCGCTCCCGCTGGCCGACGTCGGCTTCGGGGTCGCGGCCGCCGCGACGCTCCTTCTCGCGGCCGTCTCGCTTCTGGCCGCGTCGCGGCGAATCGCCCTCCTCCTCACCGGCCGCGGCGGCCTGCGAATCGAGACGTTCTGGCGACTCCTCGAACTCCTGCTCGCGTTTCTCGTCGCCGGCATCGTCGCCTTCGCGGTCCAACTCGGCGCGTTCGCGGCGACCGTCCCCGACCCGCGGGGCGGCGGCGTCTTCGTCGGCCTGTTCCTGGCGTTCGTCCTCGCGGGCGTCGGCCTCGCCGTCGTCGTCTGTCTCCGCGGGATGTGGCTCGTCGTGAACGCCGAGCTTCAGTCGGCGCTCGACGGGGTCTGAGCCGCGTCGATGCCGTCGAGTCGCTTCACCGCCCGGAGCGCGACGACGGCGATGGCGACCTCGGCGAAACCGACGACGAGGAACGACGGGAGGTAGCCGACCACGTCGGCGACGACGCCCCCGATGAGGAAGCCGGCGAGGAAGCCGAGGCTCCCGAAGACGTTGAAGCCGCCGAGGGCCGCCCCGCGTTCGCCCGAGTCGGCGAGGTCGGTCACGAGCGCCATCGTCGCGGGCGCGACGAGCGCGCCGAAGACGCCGACGACGACCATCAGGCCGGCCGCGAGTTCGAAGGCGGGCGCGACGCCGACGGCGACGATGGACACGCCGTAGAGCACCGACCCCGCGACGACGGGGACGAACCGGCCGACGCGGTCGGACAGCGAGCCGAGGGGATACTGCAGGAGCGCGAAGGGGACGAAAAAGAGCGCGAGCACCCCGCCCGCGACGGCGGCGTTCACGCCGAACGCCTCGCGGAAGTAGTACACCCCGACGAGGGCGAAGAAGCCGGCGGTCATGCGGTCGATGAAGCCGAAGGCGTAGGGGACCGCGAACGCCGGCCGGGCGGCCAGTTTCTTGAGGACGACGCCGACGCCGACGCGGGTCGAGTCGGGCGTCCGGTCGGTGACGGTCGTGACGAGCAGGGCGACGGCGGTGAGCGACGCGGCCGACGCGTACAGCGGCGCGAGGGGGTCGATAGTCGTGAGTTGGCCGCCGACGACCGAGCCGAGCGCCGCGCCGAGGCCGATGGCGATGCCCGCCGCGCCCATGTTCCGACCGTTGCCCCCCGAGAGGTCCGCGAGCATCGTAATCGACAGCGAGAACGCGCCGATGGTCATCGCGCCGCCGACGAGGCGGACGACGAGCACCGCGCCGAAGGTCGCGTCGAGCCACGGGAGCGTGGCGAGCGCGAGGAGCGCGACGTAGCTGGCCGCGCCGCCGAGCGCGCCCGCGACGATGAGCCGCGTCCGCCGGCCGAGCGCGTCCGAGAGCGCGCCCCAGACGCTGGAGAAGGCGACGAACGAGGCGAACTCGGCGACGAGAAACAGCATCCCGGCCGAGAGGTCGTACTCCCCCTGTCCGCCGCCGAGGGCGGTCACGAGGTCGGAGACGCCGGGGTAGAGGAGCACCTGCGAGACGAGGACGCCCCAGACGGCGAGGGCGAGCGTCGCTCGTTCGCGGCGCGTCGAGTCCATACGGGGTCGGTCGGTCCGGACGAAAATAGCCCTGTCCTTGTTCGACGCGGTTGCCGTTACCCGAGGCGGACGGGGTCGAAGTCGAGGAAGGCCGTCTCGTAGCCCTCGTGGCGAGCGACCTGCGGCGGCACGTCCACCGCGAGGTCCACGGTCGCGTCGTCGCCGGCGAGCCCCGGCACCGACGCGCCGTAGTGGAAGCCGATGTCGGCGTCGAGGCCGGGTTCGAGGCGGCCGTCGAAACCGGACGACCCGCCGGTGTCGCCGCCGGACGCGACGGTCGCGGTGAGGCCCAGCCGCGGGACGAGAAGCCGGTTGTAGGGCGTCAGCGGGAAGACGGCGAGGTACGGGTCGTCGCCGAAGCGGTCGGCGTCGAGGGCGGTGCCGACGAGTCGGAGGCTCCCGGTCGTCGCGGCCCCCAGCGCCGTCCCCGGAAGCGTCTCGGGGCCGCGGCCGAGCGGGAGACCGTCCGTCTCCATCGGCCTGACCGCGCCGGGGTCGCCCTGCTGGTCGTCGAACGTCGTGTACGGGATGTCGTCGCGGTCGCCGGAACTGTACTCGAAGTCGAGCGTCGCGCTCGCGGGGGACTCGAACCGACCGGCGAGGTCGCCGAAGGGGCGCAGTGAGGGTACGCCCACGTCCACCGACACCTCGTAGGTGCCGTCGCCGTCGAGGCCGAAGTTCGAGCCGTAGTGGAAGCCCATCCGCTGGGAGAGCATCGCGTAGACGACCTCCTCGCTCACGAGGTCGCCGTCGCGGGCGATTTCGATAGAGAGGCCGGTGTCGGGGACGACGACGCCCGTCTCGGGGTCCCAGACGGACGCCATGAGATGCACGTCGTCGCCGGCCTCGACGGCGGTTTTCGAGGTTCCGAACCCCTCGCCCTCGTCGGCCATCACCCAGAAGCGGTGGGGATAGCTGTAGAAGACGCCCACGCGGAGGTCGCCGGCATCCGCGCTTCCGACCATGCGCATCCCCTCGGTGTGGGTCGGGACGTACACCTCGTCGGGGCGGTTCGAGACGACCGGCGGTTCGCTCGACGTGTAGAGCCGGCCGAGCTCGGCGAGGCAGCCGGAGAGCCCGGCGGCTCCGACGGTTCCGCTCGCCGCGAGGAACCGACGCCGACTCGTCATGCCTCCCGGAGCGCGGTGAGGTCGTCGATGAGCGTCTGTTCGTCAGGCTGGTTGCCGCGGTAGGTCCGCTCGACGTAGCCGTCGCCGTTGACGAGCGAGACGAGACCGAGGTGGGTGAACATGTAGTTGCCCTCGTCGTTCGGCTCGTTCTTCTGGAAGAAGACGCCGAACTGGTCTTCGACGACCGACTTCGCCTCGGCCTCGTCGGCGGGGCGGAGGAACTGCCAGTTGCCCGCGTCCATGTCGACGTTCATCTGGTCGGCCTCCGCGCGGAAGGCGTCGGCGTCGTCGCGGGCGGGGTCGAACGTGATGGGGTAGAACGACACCTCGTCGGCGTAGCCCTCGCTGACCGAGTGAATCTGCACCTCGCGGAGCGCGCTGATGAGGACCGGACAGACGGTCTCGCAGTTGGTGAAAAAGTACGTGTGGAAGTGCGGCACGTCGATGTCGCGCACCGACACCTCGGTCCCCGCGATGGGGTCGGTGAGCGTCACGTCGGGGACCCGCTGGCCCCACGCCGGGTACGGGAGGTCCTCGCTGGACACGTCGTTCTCGCGGTCCGGTTTCGACAGCGAGACGTTCGGGTTGGCGTCGCCGCCGCCGAGACAGCCCGCGACCCCGAGCGCCGCGCCCGCCCCGGCGGCGCGGAGATACGTACGTCGTTTCATTACCCTCGCTAGCGCCCCGGTACTGAAATGCCGTTTGGTGTGCGTTTCGAACGCCAGCGCGCGTGTTCTCGTTCCGCACGACCGACGCGAAAGCTTCGACGCACACACCAGAACGGACTTCCCCGGGAAGTCCTTAGCCGAGGTATGTTCGACGGGTCTCCGTCCCGCCGGGAGTTCCTGAAGGCCGCGGTCGCCGCGGGCGGCGCGGCGGCGCTGTCCGCCTGCCTCGACAGGGCACCGGACGACCCCGTCCCGGCGGGGACCGACGCGTTCGAGACGCTTCCGAGCCGACAGCACGCGTGGAACGAATTCTGCCGTGAGGACGACCACGGCAACGCCGAGATGCCCAGACATCAGGTGCTTCTCTACCTCGACCTCGACGGCGAGGGGCCGCCCGACGAGTCCGACCGCGAGACCGTCGAGAACGCCTTCCGCGTCCTCGACCGCGCCTACGAGCGGAGCCACGAGGGCGTCGTCTGGTCGGCCGCCTACACCCCGCGGTACTTCGACCGCTTCGACGACCCGCTCCCCGAGAGCGTCGACCTGCCCGAACCGCGGGCGCTGTCGCCGTTCGAGACCCCCGAGTTCGACCGACAGGACGCGCTCGTTCACCTCGCGTCGGACCGCGCCGACGCGGTTCTCGAAGCCGAACAAGCCCTCCGCGGCGAGACCGACGAGGCAAACGGCGTCGCCGTCGACGCCGACCTCTCGGGGGTCTTCTCGGTCGCCTCCCGGCGGACGGGCTTCGTCGGGGCCGGACTTCCGGCGGAACACCAGTCCGACCTCAACGGCATCCCCGACGGGAACCCCGTCCCCGAGGAATCGCCGCTGTTCATGGGGTTCAAAGCCGGCTTCGCCGGCAATCAGGCCACCGAAGCGTACGTCACCATCGACGAGGGGCCGTTCGCGGGCGCGACCACGAAGCACGTGGCGAACATCCGCCAGCGCCTCTCGGACTGGTACGACGAGGAGGACCGCTACCACCGGGTCATGAAGCTGTTTTCGCCCGCGCACGCCGAGCAGGAACTCGTCGACGGCGTCGGCGACAACCTCGGCGACGACAGCGGCATCGACGCGATGCTCGACAGCCTCCGCGACGACGCCTTCGAGTTCGGCCACGTCGGCCACGCCCAGAAGGCCGCCCGCGCCAACCGCGACGACGAGGGCAACGTCAGACTCCTCCGCAGACACTTCGAGTCGGACGACGACGGCGTGGCGAGCCTGCACTTCCCGTCGCTCCAGCGCGGTATCTCGGCGTTCGAGGAGGTCCGCGAGGCGATGAACGGCACCGACCTGACCGACGTGCCGACCGTCCGCCAGCGCGTCAACAACGGGATTTTGGAGTACATCTTCGTCAAGCGCCGCGGCAACTTCCTCGTGCCGCCGCGGGGGATTCGCGCGTTGCCGACGCCGACCGGCGAAGTGCCGGGTTTGGACGGCTGAGTCGCCGCCGCGAGCTATCCGGCAGCCGACCGCTCGCGCCCTCAGACGTGTCCCAAGAACGACAGCGCCAGCCAAATCTGCCAGAGGCCGGCGAGCACCATCGCGGCCGCGGCGACTTTCTGGACCCAGCCGACGTAGCCCGAAAACAGACGGGCGAGTCCGTCGCCGAACGCGGCCGCGATGGTGACCACCGCGAGCGGGAGCGCTGCGGCGGCGGCGTAGGCCGCCAGCGAGACGACCGCCTGCACGGTCGGGAGCGCGAGCGATTGCGTGACGACGCCGAGGAAAATCGGGACGACGCAGCCGGCCGCGGCGAGGCCGTACACCCCGCCGAAGACGGCGAAGCCGGTCACCGACGACCGGTACTCCGGGAGGACGACGTGGAGGCTCGGCGCGCGCCCGGTGAACATGAGGACGCCGAAGCCGACGAGCGCCGCGCCGACGAGCGGTTCGAGGAGCGCGAGGTGCGAGGCGATGCGGCCGCCGACGACCGCGAGCGCGCTCCCGATAGCGCCGAGGACGACCAACGCGGCGAGCGAGGCGACCGCCCCGCGGACGACCGCGCCGCCGAGGTCCGCCTCCTCGCTTGAGAGGTAATAGCCGACGTAGCCCGGGAGAAGCGGGTAGGCGCAGGGCGCGAAGAAGGTGGCGACGCCCGCGCTGACGGCGAACGCGAGCGTGCCGGCGAATCCGGGGTCGAGCCCCAGCGCGGGACCGAGACCGAACCCGGGCATCAGGCGACGTCCTCGACGGCCGCCCGGAGGTTCTCCTCGCTGGCGAGGCCGCGGTGCGTCCACGACACCTCGCCGTCGGCGTCGAAGACGACGAGGTACGGGAGGCCGTTCGCGCGGACCGCGCGCATCAGGTCGCTGTCGGGGTCGTGGCCGACCGTCCAGTTGCCGTCGTGTTCCGCCCACCACGCGCGGATATCGTCCATGGTGAGTCCCCCGCCGAGGCGCTCGTTGGTCACCGAGACGAACGCCACGTCGTCGCCGAACTCCTCGTGGAGGGTCCGAAGCGACTCCATCTGGGCGACGCAGGGCGCACACCACGTCGCAAAGAGGTCGAGGACGGTCGGCATCCCCGCCGCGGGGATTCGCGCCTCGCCGGCCGACGACCCCTGTGCCTCCACGGTATCGACGACGAGCGGGAGGTCGCCCGTGTCGGGCAACGCGGTTGCCGAGGCGGTTTCGGCGGCCGTCTCAGTCGCCGCAGCCGTCCCCGGGGATGCCGTCCCGTCGCCGAGACACCCCGCGAGACCGGCGACGCCCGCGCCCGCGAGAACGGAGAGCAGGGCGCGTCGTCTCACCGGGCGTCACCTCGTCGGAGTCGGGAGCGCGGTCGCGTCGTGTCCATACTCGTGGCTAGTGAACCCCGCCGTAAAGCGTCGCTGGTGTCGCGCACGAATCCCGCGCGGGAGGTGGTGCGGGCGTCGAATCGTTCGATTCGCGTCCGATTACCGGGCGTTCTCGACGGCGCTCTGGAGGTCGGACCACCGCGGGGCGACCTGCTCGCCGTCGACGAGGACGGTCGGCGTCCCCTGGAAGCCGCGCTCGTCGACGGCATCGGTTCGTTCGGCCTCGATGAGCGGGCGGTAACGCTCGCGAGCGGCGGCCGCGGCGACAGAACAGCCGTCGAGGTCGGCGTCGTTCGCGAGCGACTGCAGCGTCGACAGCGAGCCCTCGGCGTCGCCGCCGCCGAACTCCGATTGGTTCTCGTAGAGCGTGTGGGCGAAGTCGAAGAACGTCTCGTCGTCGGCCTCGTCCTGAGCGGCGCGGGCCGCCGAAGCGCCCTTCCACGACCACCAGTCGTCGACCGGAATCGGGAAGTCGTGGTGGCGGTAGCGGACGACGCCCTCCGAGACGTACTCGGACCGGAGTTGCGGGGCGACGTCGACCGCGAACGTCGCGCAGTGGGGACAGGCGAAGTCCTCCCAGACGTCGACGACGACGCTCGCGTCCTCGGACCCGATGACGGGCGAGGGGAGCGAATCGACTGTGTCGCGCTCGGGAACCTCGCAACCGATGGCGGCGACGGCGCCGTCGCCTGAACCGCCGCTTCCGCCGCCGAGGCACCCGGCGGTACCCAGCGTCAGCGCACCCGCCGTGGCGGCGAGGTACGTGCGTCGTGTGTTGCGCATGGTCGGCTTCGGGGGCGAACGAACTTAGATTCTCCGAGGCGAATCGCGGGGTTTCGGAGGTGATTGCCGCTTTTCGTGGTTCGATTCGGGAATCGGTGCGGCGCGGCGGCCGCCGGTCCCGATCCGGTTTCCGTCGTCCCACAAACGACACTGATTAACCCCCTTGCGGCGTCCCCCCACACGTGCCAACCGTCCACTTCCGCGGCCGGGAAATCGAGTGCGACCGCGGGGACGTCCTCCGCGACGTGCTCCGCGCGGCCGGTGAGTCGCCGCACAACGGTCACTCGTCGTGGTTCAACTGCCGCGGCGGCGGCTCCTGCGGTACCTGCGCCGTCGAGGTTCGCGGTCCCGTGACCTACCGGACGAAAAAGGAGCGCCGCCGGCTCCGGTTCCCCCCGCACGACCCCGACTCGGGGCTTCGACTCGCGTGCCAGACGGTCGTTCTCGGCGACCTCTGGGTGGAGAAGTACCCCGGCTTCTGGGGCCAGGACGTCGGAGACGACGAGAGTGACGACGCCGAAGCGGGCGACGAACGAGACGCGCGAGGAACGCCGGAACAGTCCGACTGAGTCGGCGGCGCGGTCAGTCGCCGGCGACGTGGTCGTACCACGACAGCAGGTCGTCGCGGTCGCGGGTGTCCGCCGGGAGCTCCGAGACGCGGAACCACCGCGCGGCCGATATCTCCTCGTCGGGGTCGTTCACGCTGAGTTCCGCGGTCTCGCCGGCGCGGGCGCGGTAGACGGGCATCACGCCCCACGTCTGGTGGCCGTCGCAGCGGATATCGATTCGCGTAGCCATCGCGAGGCCGCCGTAGTCGGCGGTGATGCCGGCCTCCTCGGCGAGTTCGCGCCGGGCGGCCTCGGTGAAGCCCTCGTCGCCGCCGTCGACGCCGCCGCCGGGGAGGACCCAGAGGTCGACGCCCTCGTGGCGGACGAGCAGTATCTCGTCGTCGCGGCGGCGGACGACGGTGTGGACGCCGTAGGGCGTCCCCGTGGACTTCACGCGGGCGGCGAGCGTCCGAAACCGCGGGCGGGAGACGCGGCGGGTGTGGACCGGTTCGAGGTAGTCGGCGTCGGCGTGGCTCCGGCGCAGGCGATGGTAGGCCTGCTCTGCGCGCTGTCGCGCCTCGTCGGCGAGGAACCACAGGTCGTCGACCGTCATCGGCGCGCGGCCGGCGGTCGATGTGCGAGCGGGCGACTCGGCATACCCGACGGTTCGGCGCGACTCCACAAATCGGCTTCGACACGCGCCGTCGAGACGCGGAGCCGGCGACTTCGCGGCCAATCATCGCCCTTTTATCCGGTGGCGCGGAACCTGTGCGTATGAGCTTCGAGAAAGACGACACGGTCGTTCTGCACGACAAGCACAGCGAGTTCGACGGCGAGACCGGCACGGTCACGCAGGTCATCGAGAGCATGTTCGGCGAGCCGACCTACACCATCAGCTTCGACGAGGGTCAGGAGGTCGGCATCGCGCAGGACCAGCTCGAAGCCGCCGACGGCGACGACGACGAAGCCGACGAAGCCGACGAAGAGTAAGCGACTCACACCGACCCGCCGCCTCTCAGACCCACTATGCCACGCGTTCCGTTCCACTACATCGACCTCCGGACGTTCTGCTACGAGACGGAAGACGAAAAACGGGTCGAGGAGGCGCTTCGGACGTTCCTCCCCGACGAGTTCGACGTCGACCGCGTCGAGAGCACCGGCCACCACGGCGACCGCATCATCGTCTTCTCCGCGCGCGTCGAGCGCGCGAACGACGTGCGGCACGTCCTCGCCAAGATTCGCGACCTCCCCGACTTCGAGACGCTCCTCGACGAACTCGACCAGCGCGTCACGGACAACACGGAGTTTTTCCTGCGGTTGGACAAACAGGCCGCGTTCAAGGGCGAGGCCCGTCGCGGCGGGGGGCTCACGCTCCGCGCGAAAGTCGAGGCCTACCCGGCGAAGAAGGAAGCCGCGGTGGAGAACGCCCGCGAAGCCCTCCTCGGCGACGAGTAGGACCGCGAGTCTGGCGAGCGCGGTCGCGCTATTTTACTGGTCTTTCCACTTGATGGAACAGCCCTGCGAGGGGGACTCCTCGACGGGGATGTCGTCGCCGGCGAGGAGCGCCTCGACGGCCGTGCGCATCTCGTAGTCGGTCACCTCGTCGTCGGGGCTCATCGCGTCGTCGATGCGGGAGTGGAACGCGAGTTCGAAGCCGTCGCCGGCGTTCTCGAAGAGGAACGGGTCGGGCGTGCAGACCGCGCCGTACTCGGCGGCGACTTCCTGCGACTCGTCGCGGAGGTAGGCGGTGTACTGGATGGTGCCGTCCGCGACGAGTTCCCGCATCTTCTCGAAGGAGTCCTCGGGGCGGTCCGCGGCGTCGTTGGGGTTGATGCCGACGACCGCGAGGTCGTCGTAGGCGCTCGCGAGGTGGTTCAGCTCCTCGAACTTCGCCTTCGCGTACGGACAGTGATTGCAGGTGAAGACGACGAGGAGGGCGTCGTAGTCGGCGAACGACGAGAGCGAGTACGTCTCGCCGTCGGTGCCGGGGAGTTCGAAGTCGGGCGCTGCGTCGCCGCGTTCGAGCTCGGAGTCGGATTCGAGCAGTACCATGGCGGCGCGTTGGCCCGCGAGCACCAAAAGCCGTTGGCCCGCGGCAGTTCCGCGTCGCCCTCGACGGCTCCGCGACGACCGCTCAGTCGATGGAGACGAGGGCGATAGCGAGGACCGCCAAGCCGATGCCGGCGACCTTGCGAACCGTCAGCGGCTCGCCGAGTGCGACGATGCCGACGACCGACGAGACCGCGAGGAACATCCCGAAGATGGGGGCGACGATGGAGACGGGGCCGAGCGCGAGCGCCCGGTAGTACGAGAGGATGCCGACCGCGAGACAGACGCCGGCACCGAGGACGTAGGGGAGTTTCGAACTCACGACCGAGTCCGTGACGCTCTGCCCGGAGACGGCGATGACCCCGATGGTTCCCACGACGAGCACGGTGTTGGCGACCAGCGCGGCCACGTCGCTCGGAATCTTCTCCTGTCCCGTCGTCGCCACTTTCATCAGCGGCGCGACGAGGGAGTAGGCCCCGAGCGCGACGACCGCCCACGAGATGTAATTCACGGATAGAACGCGGCACCGAGTCGTGTATAGGGTTACGATTCGCGGCTCCGTGAAACGCTCAGACGTCGACGAGTCGGGCGTGTCGAATAAGCGCCATCGGCTCACCACATCCCCAACAGATGATCGGCGGTCAGTGATTTCGACGGGGTCATTCGGACGCAAGTAGCGCGAACGGACCGCGATAACACGGTGACGTCGCGCCATAATCCAGTTTAGGATCGAGTACAAAAAGCCACTCCCGATAGACGAATAGAGCTAGAGAGGGCCAACGACCAAATTTTTATCAAGTATTATCGCGTATTGGTGGGTATGTCCCAGGAAGTACAACCCTCGGTAATCGCGCACACGTGGGACGACCCGACTCGCTGTCCGTTCTGTCTCGACGAACTGGAGAGCGAAGGAGAGGGGTTCATGGACCACCTCGAAGAGAGCCCCGTCTGTCAACAGGGGTTCGGCATGTGGCGCGATGCGGTCGCCGACGACGTTCGCGGCGAGTGGTCCGGATAGGCGGCCAAAAACGGTTGTTTTTCGCGGTGCGGTCGGTTCACTCGGGAGCGACGCCGAGTTGCGACAGCATCGACATGATGTCGGTGCTGTTCCACTCCTCGACGCACAGGCCGCCCTCGTAGCGCACCTCCACGAGTCCCCACGTGTCCATCTTGCGGTGGGTCGCCGGGATGTCGCCGCGGGCGCTCCGGAGCGTCCCGTCGTGGGTGCCGGTCAGTCGATACCGGCCGTAGACGCGGTCGTCCCGCGCCGTCACGTCGAACAGTTCGACGTGGAAGTCGGAGAAGGCGTCGTGGTACCGCCGCGCCCACTCCTCGACCGCGTCGGTCCCGATGATTCCCTCCGGGTCGGAAAACGCGTGGACCTCGACCAGCGGGTCGTACTCCTCTCTGATGACGTCGTAGTCGCGTTTGTTCCACAGTTCGTCCGCGACGCGCATGAACGAGTCTCGGTGCTGTTGTTCCCTCTCGGATGTTGCTGCCATTTCCACCACCGCTCGGAGAGACGGCCGACAGCGGCTTAGTTATGGGTTCTTGGCATCACGAACGTCGCCGGCGAAGGGAACCGGGATTCAGTCTCTCGCGACCGCGAAGTGTCAACGGAACTATCACCGTGGGGACGGAATCGTGGGGTATGTCCGCTGCTGTCTCGCCGATTGCGGTGTTCGTTCCGGCGCTCGTCTTCGGCGGCGCGGGGTTCGCGTTTCTGGGGCCGTTCGGTGCCGGGTTCGGCGCGGTCGTCGGCATCGCGCTCGGGGTGCTCGTGGGTCGAGGAGACGAGTACTGAACGCGAGGAGCGGCGAGTAACCGAGCACGAACGCGCCGCCGTCAGTCGCTCGGGGCCGTCTGCGGCCGCCGCGCCGACCCGTCGACTCGGCCGAGGAGCCACCGCGTCAGCCCGATCGAGAGCAGGCCGAGGACGGCGACGACGCCGAAGGTGACGCGGACGCCCGCGAGTTCGATGAGCGCCCCGAACGCGGGGGGCGCGACGGCCCCGCCGAGCGAGATGCCGACGGTGACGACGGCGAAGTTCTTCCCGAGGTCGGCGCGCTCGGAGAGGCGGTCCGCGAGCGTCGAGCGCGCGGGCCGCGAGACGCTGATGGTTCCGCTCAGTGGGAGAATCAACACGACGAGCGCGAGCGGGAGCGACCCGCTCGCAAGGAGCGTCGCCAGTCCCGCGAGCGCGGCGTAGCCGCCGAGGGCGACGGTGCCGGGGCCGACCCGGTCGGTGAGCGCGCCGCCGACGAGAATCGTCCCCGCGCCGACGACGAGCATCGCCGAGACGAGGAGGTTCGCCGTGCCCGGCGCGAGGCCGTAGCCGGCGGTGAGCAGCTGCGGCGCGTACGTCCGGATGCACCACGCGGCCGCCGAGGTGAGAAACGACAGGAGCGTGAGACCCAGCAGCCCCGACGACGAGAGGAGCTCCGACGCGCCCCGCCGAATCCCCGCGAGCGTGGGGCGAGACGACGGGCGGTCCTCCGCCGCCGGCTTCCGGATTCGCTCGGGGAAGCCGCGGGCGACCGGGAGCGCGACGAGCGCGAACGCCGCGCCGAAGACGGCGATGCCCGCGACGGTCCAGCGCCAGCCGAGGCCGAGCGCGCCGACGCCGGCGGCGATGGTGTACGAGACGGCGAAGCCGAGCGACCCGCCGAGCGCGTGCAGCGAGTACGCCCGCCCGCGGTTCGTCTCGGAGGAGGCGGTCGCCAAAAGCGGGTAGTGCGCGGGGTGGTGGCCCGCGATGCCGACGCCGAGAAGCGCCTGCGAGGCGAGGAGCCACGGGTACGAGGGCGCGAGCGCGGTGGCGACGATACCCGCCGCGCCGAAGCCGAGCGAGATGGCGAGGACGAGCGTCCGGCTCCGCGCGTCCGAGAGGTAGCCGAAGGGGAGTTGCAGGAGCGTCACGACGCCGCCCTGGACGCCGATGGCGAGGCCGACGGCGGCGATACTCACGCCGAAGTCGTCGGCGACGAGGCCGATAACGGGCGCGAGCGCGACCAGATACGCGTGGTTGACGACGTGCGAGCCGGCGACGAGACCGACCACGCGGCGCTCCTGTGTCTCCGTCACACCGGGCAATGGGCGGTGATTCGTGAAAAGCCCGCGGTCCGCGGCGACGTTGGTCCGGAACGCGGGTCAGCCGCCACCGCGCCGCTCGCCGCCGAGCCGCGCGCCGAGCCAGAGGTCGGCGAACGTGTCGAAGAAGTCCGCGCCGGTGTCGACGAGTTCGCGCTCGATGCCGAGCGCCTGACACCGCTCGTCGACCGCCGCGAGATGCGATTGGAGTCGGTCGGTGTACTGTCGGGCCGCCGACCCGCCGAAGTAGGTCCGGCGGGTCGCCTCGGACTCGGGGTCCTCGAAGATGGCGTCGCCCGTCGCCTCCGGGCCGAGTTCCTCGGAGGTGAGCACCTGCGCGACGAGCACGTCGTTCCGCGCGAGCGCTGCGAGGCCGGCGGCCACGTCGTCGGGGTCGAAAAGCAGGTCGCTCACGACGACCACGAGCGACCGCGAGTGGATGCTCTCGGCGTAGGTCGAGAGCGCGGCCGTGATGTCGCCGTCGCCGCCGGGCGTCGTCTCGTTGAGGTGCTCGACGAGCCGGAGCACCTCGCCGCGGCTCGACGCGTCGGTGTCGATGCGGTCGGGCAAATCGCCGAGGAGCGAAAACCGGAAGTCGTTGTTCTCCTCGGCCGTCAGGTGGCAGAAGCCGAGGCCGAGCTTCGCGCCGTACTCGAACTTGTTCGCGTCGGCCTCGCCGAAGTCCATCGAGGCCGAGGCGTCCAGCAGGACGTGGACCGTCAGGTTCCGCTCGGCCTCGAACCGCTTGATGAACAGCTCCTCGGTCCGGGCGTACACCTTCCAGTCGATGAGCCGCGGGTCGTCGCCGGCGGCGTACCGGCGGTGGTCGCTGAACGTGAGCCCCTCGCCCACGTCCGGCGACTCCTGTTCGCCCTGCCGTCGGGCGTCCGAGACGCGCTTCAGCGAGGTGTCGAAGCGGTCGAGTTCGTCGAGGAAGCCGGGGTCTATCATCGCTCGGTCACTCGTTCAACAGCCGCTGAATCACGTCGTCTGGCGACAGCCCCTCGCGCTCCGCCCGGAAGTCGAGGATGACGCGGTGTCTGATGACCGGCGGGGCCATCTCGACGACGTCCTCCCACGAGACGTGGCTGCGCCCGTGGACGAACGCCCGCGCCTTCGCGGCGAGGACGAGCGCCATGCTCGCGCGGGGGCTCGCGCCGAACTCGACCTGCTCGTCCTCGCGGGTCCGGCGGACCAGTTCGATGGTCCGGTCGCGGATGTCGTCGGAGATGGGGACCTGCCGCACGAGTCGCTGCGCCGCGAGCAGGTGCGTCCGCGGCAGGACGCGCTCGACTTCGGGCGACGCCGCGCCCTCGGCGTACTGCTTGACGATGGTCCGCTCCTCGTCGAACTCGGGGTAGTCGACGAGAATCTTCATCAGGAAGCGGTCGGTCTGGGCCTCCGGGAGCGGGTAGGTGCCGCCCTGGTCGATGGGGTTCTGCGTGGCGAGGACGAAAAACGGGTCCGGAAGCTCGTAGGTCTCGCCCGCGGCGGTCACCTGTTTTTCCTGCATGGCTTCGAGGAGCGCGGCCTGCGTCTTCGGCGTCGCCCGGTTTATCTCGTCGGCGAGGACGACGTTGGCGAAGATGGGGCCGCGCTCGAACACGAAGTCCCGGCCCTCGGGCGTCTCGCGGATGATTTCGGTGCCGGTGATGTCCGAGGGCATCAGGTCGGGCGTGTTCTGCACGCGCGAGAACCCCAGGTCCGTCGCGTCCGAGAGGGCGCGCACGAGCGTCGTCTTCCCCAGTCCGGGGTTCGATTCGAGGAGCGCGTTGCCGTCGCAGAGGACGCAGACGAGAAGTCGCTCGACCACGTCGTGCTGGCCGATGATGCGCTTTCCGACCTCGTCTCTGACCGCGCCGACGCTCGCTTGGAGCTCCTCGATGCTGAGGTCGTCGTCTGTCGGGACCGCGGCCTCGCCGTCAACTGCGGTCTGCTGTCCGTCGTCTCCGGGCCGGTCTGGGTTGTCACTCATCTTCGTTCTCTCGTATCTCTAAGCTGTAGTCGCGAATCAGGTCGGCCTCTTCGAGCGTGTCGTCGGCGAGATAGCCGGCGCGCTGGCTCTCGACGGCACCGTCGCCGCCGTAGCCGGTCGAGTCGTAGGCCGCGGCCGACGAGTCCGGCCCGTCTCCGTCGCCGCTGCCGCCGGTGCCGGCGACGGTGGCGTTCAACTGCTCCGAGCCGGCGGCCACGTCCTCGGGGTCGCCGAGGATGGAGGTCCCGTTCTGGAGCCGCGTCTCCTCGTCGGAGAACCGGTCGGGGCCGCCGCCCGCGGACGCGGCGTCGCCCGCGAGCCCATCGAACTGGATGTCCGAGATGGCGACCTGAATGCTCCCCGCCGAGAGGAGCAAGGCGACCACGAGCGCGCCGACGATGCGGCGGGTCGGCAGCAGTTCCACCGACGACGACTCCCGAAGGCGGGACAGCACGTCGTCGTAGAGCGCGACCGACATGCGCGAGTCGCGGTTCGGGTTCCCGTCGTCGGTGACGAGGTCGCGGGCGGTCCGCAGCGCCTCGGCCACCGAGGGGTTCACCGCCTCGAACTGCTCGACCGGCGGCACCCGCATCAGGACGAGGTACTCCGCGACGCCGACGAGGAGGCCCACCGCGAGGGCGAGCGGGACGGCGACGTGGACCGAGACGCCCGGGTCGACCCGCGGGAGGAAGCCGAGCGACACCGACGACTCGACGGGGAGTTCGACGACGCGGAACGCGACGTTCGCCAACAGCGTCGCCACCGCCGCGTCGACGGCGCTGGAGACGACGGCGGCCTTCGCGGCCTCGCGGCGAACCTCGCGGACGGCGTCGGCCATCGCCTCGCGGCGGGCGATTCCCTCGTCGTCGGGCGAACCCGCCTCGTTGGCGGCGGCGTCGGCGGCATCGACACCGGCGTCGACGTCGGCGTCGTCGGGAGTCGTTTCAGACACCGTTACACACCGCCGGTTCACTGCCGTCTTGATAGCCGGAACAGGCCTGTTGGAGCTCGGCTTCGAGTTCGCTGACTTGGCCTTCGAGGTCGGAGACCTCGGCCCGGAGCGACCCGATGCGGTCCTCCAGTCGGTCGTTCGTCGCTTCGAGTTCCTCGTTGTCCGTTTCGAGGTCGTCTATCTGGTTTTCGAGGCGGTTGCGCTGTTCTTCGAGGTCGTCGAGCGTCGCCGTGAGGTCGCTGATTCGGCTCCGGGCGTCTTCGAGGCTGTTTTCCGTCTCCTGAAGCTCGCCCCGCGTCGACGACAGTTCGCCCTGCGTCGACGACAGCTGCGACTCCGTGTCTTCGAGGCTGTCGGAGACCTGCGAGACGTCGCCCCGGGTGCGTTCGAGGCTGTTGTTCAGCTCCCGTAGCTCCGTCCGCGTCGCCGACAGGTTCTGTCGGGTTTGCGAAAGGTCCTCTTCGAGCGCCGCGTTTCGCTCGCGCAACTGCTCGTTTTGCTGGTCGAGCGAGTCGACCGAGTACTGGTAGAACATCGTCGCGCCGACGGTTCCGGCGGTGAGGAGGACGACGATGACGACGAGACCGAGGTTGAGGGACCGACCAAGGGCGCTCATATCAAACCACCTTCACTTTGCGTTCGACCCCGATACACTTGAAGACGCCGGACGAGCACCTCCGCGAGGTAGAGGAGGAACGCGGCGGCGACGAACGCGGCCGCCCAGTCGTCGCGCACGGGTTGGACGCCGGCGGCGTTGTCGCGGGCGGACGCGGCGATTTCGGCCGCGTCGTTGGGGCCGTACATCGTCCCGCCGCTGTCGGAGACGGCGGCTTCGAGCGCGGCCGACCGACCGAACCCGGCGTACTCGACGGGGTAGTTCACCGCGAAGGCGGTGTCGAGCACGTCTCGGTAGCCCGTCTCGGTGGGGACGACGGTCGCCTCGTAGACGCCGGTATCGACCGCCGAGAAGGACAGTTCCTCGACGCCCCGCGGGCGCTCGCCGCCGCGGTAGACGACGGTCGTCGGCTCGCCGACCCGGGTGTCTGCCACCTCGGCGACGCCGGACGCCTTCCGCTCGGGGTCGCCGATGACGTAGTTCGTGGTCTTCGTGAGCAGAAGCGAGTCGGGGCGCTGGAGCAGGCCGTCGAGCGTGCCGTCGCCCGCGTAGGCGGTGACGGTGGCGACGCGGCCGAGGCCGTAGCGCCACGAGGCGACCGCGGGGGTGCCGTCGTCGGCCGCGACGAGGAAGTTCGCGCCGCTCCTGACCGACACGTCGTTGACGCTGCCGGGGTTGGCGGTCAGTTCCACCCCGGCGGTGACGAAGTCGTTCTGGTCGACGACCGTGAGACCGTCGCCGGCGTACTGGCGGTTCGACCCGCCGAAGAGGATGCGGAGCCGGTCGGTCTCGTCGGCCCTGAGGTAGTTCCCGCCGGACGCCCGCGCGATGGCCCGGAGCGTCCGTTCGTTCGGGCTCGGCCCGGTTCCGATGGTGATGACGCTGACCCCGTCGCGGCCGAGTTGGTCCGCGAGCGTCGCGGCGTCTTGGAACCGGTCGTGGCCGTCGCTGATGAGGATAATCGTCCCGCGCCTGTCGCCGAGCTGCTGGGCCGCGCCGTCGAGACCGACCGCGATGTCGGTCGCGCCGCCGGACTGGAGCCGGCGGATGAGGTCGGCGGTCGACTCGCGGTTCGGTCCGAGCGGGCGGAGCGGCGCGACGTCGTAGGCGCGGTAGTTGAAGCCGACGATGCCGACCCGGTTCTCGTCGCCGAGCTGGTCGAGCGCGTCGAGCGCGACCGACTTCTGGACGCGCATGCCGCTTTCCGCGCTGCCGGAGACGTCGATGGCGAAGACGAGGTTCGTCTGTTGGGACGCGCCCTCGCCGGTCGTGACCGGGAGCATCGACGCGAGGCTCGACCCGTCGTAGCCGCCGTTTTCGAACGAGTTGCGCCCGCCGACGGTCAACAGTCCCCCGCCGTCGATGACGAAGCGCTGGAGCGCCTCGGTGTTCCCGACGTCCTCGGCGCGCACGTCCTGTAGGACGACGGCGTGGTACGACGAGAGGTCCGCGGGGACGGCCTCGGCGGTCTCCACGTCGTACAGCTGCGAGAGGTAGCCGCGGAACGGGTAGTCGCCGCGGGAGACGTACAGCACCCGCGGCGGCTCGACCACGCGGACCGTCTTGCGGAACACGTCGTTCGTCTCGAAGCGGTCGTCGCTGTCGATGCGAGCGGTGACGCGGTGGGTGCCGGTGGTCTCGAACGTCCGCGAGACCTCGATGCCGTCGGTGGTGTTGACCGTCTCGCGGGCGACCTCCTCGCCGTCGACGTCCACGACGAGTTCGACGGTCGCGGTCTCGACGTCGTCGGGGACGACGCCCTCGACCTGCGCGAGGAAGGCGTTCTCGACGCCGACGCTGGTCTTCGACGGGCCGCTGACGGTGACGTACTGCTCGGCCTCGGTCGGTTCGGCCGCGACCGCGCTCACCGTCGCGTTGAGGTCGCGGGCGAGCGTCGTCGCGGAGGCGAGGCTCCGCCCCGAGGTGACCCGCCCGTCGGAGACGAGGACGACCGTCCCGTCCGGTCTGAGGTTGGCCGCGACGGCGTCCCCGATGGGCGACTCGTCGCCGCGGGCGACCGTCGAGGTCGTGACGGGGACGCCCTCGTCCTCGATGTCCGCCGCGAGCTGCGACGCCACGTCCTCGGTGACCGCCGCGCTGTCGGAGTCGTCGACGAGGAGCGTCACCTGCGGGTCGCCGTCGGTCTGCCGCGTCGTGACGGTGTACGGCCCCGCGGCCGCGACGACCAAGAGGACGACGACGAGGAGCCGGGACGCGAACAGGAGCCGCCGGGAGCGCCCGCCGGCGGTCCCGTCGGCCCCGCGGAAGATGAGCGCCCACGCGATGAGCGCGGCCACCGGGAGCGCGACGAGGAACAGCGGGCGCTGGAGGCCGAGGGTCCGCCCGGCGGCCTCGACCGTCCACGCGAGGGGCGTCGGCGCGGCGGCGGAAGTCGCGGCCGCGGCGACATCCGCCAGCGCGGTCAGCACGGGGAGCGCCGACGCCACTCCGAGCGCCGCCATCAGAGGTCACCCCGCCGGCGCAGGTACGCCAACTCGACTATCGTCGCCGCGAGCGCGACCAGCGCGGCCCACTCGGTGAGCGGGTCCGGAACCTCGCGCTCTTCGACCCGCGTCGGGTAGTCACCGGGGGCCGACTCGCCGTCCAGCGGCGCGGCGGCCACGTCGGACTCAGCCTCGCTGAGGAGCGACGCCGCGAACCGCTCGTCGCCGACGCGGTAGAAGCCGGCGTCGTCGAGGCGGACCTCCGGGCCGGTCGCCTCGCCGGCGGGCGTCCCGACGGTCTGGTTCGCGCCCGCCGCGAGCGACCCGCCGGTCGCCCGGTTCAGTTCCGAGAGCGTCGAGCGCCCGGCGAGGTAGAACACCGAGCGCTTCCAGAACACGGGGTACTGGTAGTTGTACTTGAACGCCGAACCGTCCTCCATGAAGCCGTAGTAGAGGACGCGGCCGGCCCCGCGGCGCTCGACGGCGACGAGCGAGGTGCCGTCGGTCGTGTTCACGAGCGACTGGCCCGCCCGGAGGTCGCCCGCGACGTACTCGGTCGGCGGCGGGAAGGTGATGTCGCGGGTTATCGGGTGGCTCTCGACGGTCCCGACCGTCGGGTTCGTCTCGATGGGGCCCTGCGAGACGAGGCGCAGGTCGCCGTAGTTCGGCGACTCCTCTTGGGCCTGAATCGCCACGCCGCCGCCGTCGGCGACGACCTCCCGGCCGGCCTCGACGTTGCCCGCGAGCAGGCGACCGGGGTTGACGTTGCTGTAGATGACCACGTCGTAGTCCGTCGAGACGGCCGTCGGCGGGTTGTCCACGGTCAGCGACACCTCGGGGATGACCGACAGCGCGGCCGTCAGGTACCGGTTCTCGTCGTTCGTGAGGACGAGCACGTCCACCGACGCGTCCTCGGGGGCCGCGACGTACAGCGCGTCGTCGGTCGGGAAGGCGTCGCCCGGCGAGAGCGCGACCCGGCCGCCGCCGGCGGGGACCGGGAGCGTCGCGGTCGCCACGTCGCCGGGGTCCATGCGAACCTCGCGGGTGGTCCCGGCGAGCGAGAGCGTCCGAGTCGCCGCCGAGTCGCCGTAGTTCTTCACGGTCACGGTGACGTTCGTACCCGAGAATCGCCGGTCGACGATGCCGACGTTACCCTGCCCGCCGCCCGCGAACTGCTGGAGTTCGACCACGAGGCCGCGGGCGCGGGCCTCGCGGACCGCGTCGCTCCACGGCGAGTCGTCGGCGAAGTCGCTCAGGACGACGACGCGGGCGTCCTCGCCGGCGACGGAGGCGGCGGCGGTAATCGCCGAACGGAGGTCGCCCGGCGCGTCGCTCGCCTGCAGGCCGTCGAGGGCGGCTCGGGCGTCGGTCGCGCTCCCCCGACGGAGCACCACGTTCGCGTTCGCCCCCGCCGCGACGACCGAGGTCGTGCCTGAGACCTCGTCTCGCGCCGCGGCGAGGGCGCTGTCGAATCGCGTCCCGCCGCCGTCGCGGACGCCCATGCTCGCGCTCGTGTCCACGACGAGGACGGTCTCTTGGACCGTCTCCGACTCGGGGACCAACACGTAGGGCGTCGCCAGCGACCCGACGAGCGCGACGAGCGCGAGCAGTTGGATGAGGAGAAGCAGGCTCCGAAGCAGGCGGTCGAAGATGGGGTTCGAGGCGCTTCGCCCCGCCGCGTCCGCGAGGAACCGGAAGGTCGGGAGGGTGCGCCGGACCGGCTCCGGCCGCAACAGATAGAGGATGACGAGGGGGACCGCACCCAGGAGGGCGACCAACCCGAGGGGGAACAAGAAGAACTCGTCGAGGGCCATGCCCGACCCGTGGCGCGCCTCCGGTATGGCTGTTTCCCTATTCGTTGACACGTTCCGAAATATCGACCTGTCTGAATACGTGAACGTCTAGGTCACTCGCGCGGGTCGATTCGGCGATTGAATTACCACGGTGCATTAGATTGTCAATTAAAAGTACGTCATTGCATAACAATGCACTTGAATTATAACACGACACAATTTTATGCTCTGAGGTTATTTATTGAGCTACGATGGGAACTGATAGGTACACACCGCGGTCGTACGACGACATCGCCCCGGACCAGCGCCCGACGCTGAGACAGGCGCTCGTGCCGGTGCTCGGACTCGTCGCCTTCCTCGGACTCGGGTCGGCGTGGCTGGGGCTCGACCCGCACATCCCGCTCGTCTGGAGTATCGCGCTGGTCGGCCTCCTCGGCCGGTTCGTCTGGGGCTACACCTGGGAGGACCTCTACGAGGGCATCGAACGCAGTCTGGCGATGGGACTACAGGCGATTCTCATCCTGTTTACCATCTACGGCGTCGTCTCGACGTGGGTCGCCGCGGGGACGATTCCGGCGCTGATGTACTACGGCCTCGACCTGCTGTCGCCGCAGGTGTTCCTGCCCGCGACGGCGCTTCTCGTCGGTATCGCCACCTTCGCCATCGGCTCGTCGTGGACCGCGGTCGGCACCCTCGGCGTCGCCTTCATCGGCATCGGCTCGGGGCTCGGCGTCCCCGAACCGATGACGGCCGGCGCGATTCTCACCGGCGCGTACGCGGGCGACAAGCAGTCCCCGCTGTCGGACACGACGAACCTCGCGGCCGCCGTCACGAACACCGACCTCTACGACCACATCCGCGCGATGCGAAACGGAACGGCCGTCGCGTTCGGCCTCTCGCTCGTCGGCTTCGTCGTCCTCAGCCTCGGCATCACCGGGACGATTCCGGCCGGCCAAATCGCCGATATTCAGACCGCGCTCGCCTCCTCGTACGACATCACGCTCCTCGCGTTCCTGCCGCTGGCGGTCACCTTCGGCCTCGCCGCGGCGGGCTACCCCGCGCTGACCGTCCTCCTCGCCGGCGCGTTCGCCGGCGCGTTCACGAGCGTCCTCGTCCAGGGCGCGTCGTTCGTCGCGGCGTGGCAGACGTTCATGAGCGGCACCGGCCCGGAGACCGGCTCCGAACTCGTCAACAGCCTGCTCGCCTCCGGCGGCGTCTCCGGCTCCGCGTGGACCATCGCCGTCGTCGTCGCGGCGCTCACGCTCGGCGGCCTGCTCGAACAGACGGGCGTGCTCGCGGTCCTCGCCCACCGCCTCCAGCGCGGCATGCGGAGCCCGCGCCTGCTCGTCGCCTCGACCGGACTCTCGGCGATAGTGACCAACGCGCTCACCGCCCAGCAGTACATGAGCATCGTCGTCCCCGGCATGACGCTCCGCGACACCTACGACGAGTTCGGCCTCGACAGTTCGGACCTCTCGCAGGCCATCGAGTCCGCCGGGACCCCGACCGGCGCGCTCCTCCCGTGGCACGCCGGCGGCGCGTACATGGCGGGCGTCCTCGGCGTCTCGACGCTCCAGTACTTCCCGTACTACTTCTTCGGCTACCTCTCGCCGCTCGTGCTGTTCGCCTTCGTCCTCGCGGGCGTCGGCTTCTCGGGGAACGGCACGACCCGACCCGGCCCCGCCGCTGCAGCGTCTGACGACGACTGACGCGACGCGAACCCGCGCCGCGATACCGAGCCGAAATCTCGGTTTTTCGTTACCGCTCTACCGCCGCTCTGAGCGCCCGCACCTCGTCGCGGACGGCGGCCCACTGCTCGACCGTGCCGGGAATCTCGTCGCTATCGCGGTCGCGGTGACCTTCGATTCGGTCGCGCACGGTACCGGGGTCGTCCACGTCGTCGAAGCGGATTGCGCCGCCGCCCGCGGCCTCGACCGCGACGGTCCCGTAGCCGAACAGCGACCCGGTGACGCCCTGCGAGAGCGCGCTGTTCTGGACGCGGTCGAGGGAGACGCGCTGGACCGTCCGAGAGAGGACGCCCGTCTTCCGATACAGCGCCCGGTCGGTGACGACGAAACGCGTGTTAGTGACCCGGAGGTACGACCACGCGGGCAGGAGGGGTCCGACGAGGGCCACGAGCGCGAGCGCCGGCACGTCGTTTACGACGGCCACGGCGACGGCAACGACGGCGATCGCGGCTCCGACGACCGCGGCGGGGATGACGGTCTGTATCCGCGGCCGACCCGCCCAGCGGACGGTCTCGTCGTCGCCGCGGGCCAGCCAGTCGTCGACGGCCGCGACGGTCTCCGAGTCGGTCGCTGAGTCGGCCGCCGAGTCGGTCGGGGCGGGGTCGTCCGGCGAGCCCGCGGGTCGTGAATCGCCGTCCATCATCGCTCGTCGGTCGTCGCGTCGAACTCGAAGTCGCTCGGTTCGAGCGCGTCGGCCGGGGCGTCGGGGTCGGAGTCGGTTCCGTCCCCGTCGGTCGCGTCGTCGCTCCCGGTCGTCTCGTCGTCGCCCTCGACGGCCCGGCGAATCGCGCGGAGTTCGGTCAGGATGTCGTCGAGGACGGCCGCCTTCCCCTCCGCGTCGGTCTCCGGTCCGGAGCGGCGCTTGATTCGCTCGTTGACGAGCGTCTGGAGCGACTGCGGGTCGGCGACGTTCCGGAAGCTCATCTCGATGCCGCTTCCGCCGGCGGTGCTGATGTTGACGGAGCCGTAGCCGAACTGCGCGCCGAGGAACGTCTGGCTGTAGGAGGTGTCCTGCACCTTGTCGAACTCGATGCGCTGGACGCTCCGGGAGAGGACGCCCGTCTTCCGGTAGAGCGCGTCGGAGGTGACGACGTAGTTCGTGTTCGTGTGCGAGAGGTACGACCCGACGAGGAGCGGAATGCCGATGAGGACGAGCGAGAGCGGGACGCCGACGATGAAGGAGGGCACGAGACTGTAGGGATGCGGGGTGTCGGCCCAGAGCACCTCTTCGTCGTCGTCGAGGGTGAGCCAGTCGAACTCGGTGGTCATGGCTGACACGTTTCCGGCGGCGGTGGAATAGTGTTCCGCCGACTAAGGCCGCCGTCCGTGGGTGTCGGTACCGCTTACCACGACAATTCCGCCCGGTTGGGCAAACCATTTTACGGATGCCCGCAACGGGGCTTCCATGGACAAGCAGTCACTGCTCGACTTGCTGCGTCACGACGCTCGCGAGAGCGTAGATGACATCGCCCGCCAGCTGGGCGCAGACGCCGAAGCAGTGGCAGCAGCGCTCGAAGAACTCGAAGACGACGGGGTCATCCGCGGCTATCAGGCGGTCGTCGACTGGAACAGCGTCGAGGAGGAACACGTTCGCGCGCAGGTCGAAGTCGACGTGGAACTCGACCGCGAGACGGGCTACGAGGAGATCGCCCGCCGCATCGCGCGGTTCCCCGAGGTCGCCACGCTCAGACTCGTCTCCGGCGACTACGACTTCTTCATCGAGGTCGAAGGCGAGTCGATGCACGCCGTCTCGAACTTCGTCTCCGAGCGCATCGCCCCCATCCCCGAGGTCACGAAGACGGTCACGCACTTCGTGATGGACTCCTACAAGGAGGAGGGCATCGAACTCGGCGACGGCGACGACGACGACCGGCTGTCTGTGTCGCCATGACGCTCGGCGACCAGCTTTCGGACCGCGTCGAACAGGTGCCGCCGTCGGGGATTCGGAAGTTCTTCGAGCTCGCCGAGGAGGTCGACGACGTCATCTCCCTCGGCGTCGGCGAACCGGACTTCTCCGCGCCGTGGGCCGCTCGGACCGCCGCCATCGACTCGCTCGAACGCGGCAAGACCTCTTACACGTCGAACCGCGGGATGCGCGAACTCCGCGAGGCCATCTCGGAGCGCGTCACCCGCTACGGCCAGGAGTACGACCCCGAAGACGAGATTATCGTCACGACGGGCGCGAGCGAGGCCGTCGACCTCGCGTTCCGGGCGTTCGTCGACCCCGGCGACGTGGTGGCGATTCCCCAGCCGTCGTACATCTCGTACACGCCGGGGGCCATCTTCGCCGGGGGCGAACCGCTTCCGGTGCCGACCCGCGCCGAAGACGAGTTCACGCTCACGCCCGAGGCGCTCGAAGCCGCCGGGGCCGACGAGGCCGACGTGCTGGTGCTCTGTTACCCGAACAACCCGACCGGCGCGGTGATGACCGACGACGAACTCGCCGACGTGGCCTCGTTCGTCAGGGACCACGACCTCGTCGTGCTCTCCGACGAAATCTACTCCGACCTCCGGTACGAGGACGACCACGCCTCCATCGCCACCCACCCCGGGATGCGCGAGCGGACCATCGTGTTCAACGGCTTCTCGAAGGCCTACGCGATGACCGGCCTGCGCCTCGGCTACGCCATGGCTCCGGCGGGAGCCATCGACGCGATGAACAAGGTCCACCAGTACGCGATGCTGTCGGCGCCCACGACGGCGCAGTACGCGGCCATCGAGGCGCTCCGGTCGTGCGACGACTCCGTCGAGGAGATGCGCCGCGAGTACGACCGCCGCCGCCGGTTCGTCCTCGCCCGCTTCGAGGAGATGGGACTCGACTGCTTCGAGGCGAAGGGCGCGTTCTACGTCTTCCCCGAGGCCCCCGACGGCGACGACGAGGCGTTCGCCGAGGGCCTCCTCGAAGAACAGAACGTCGCGCTCGTCCCCGGAAGCGTCTTCGGCGAGGGCGGCGCGGGCCACCTCCGCGTCTCCTACGCGACGGGGATGCGCGAACTCCGCGAGGCGATGGACCGCATCGAGGCGTACGTCAGCGACTGAGCCGACCGGACGACACCCGCACCCCGCTTTTTCCCGAACGAGCGCCGCACCGAAGTATGCGAAGCATTCACACGGTTGGGGCGCGTACGTTCAGCGATGTACGACGCAATCCTGCTCCCCGTCGACGGGAGTCCGACGGCCGAACAGGCGGCGCCGCACGTGTTCGACCTCGCCGAGCGGTACGACGCGACGGTCCACGTGCTGTTCGTCGTGAACACCACGCGGGACAACGCCGGCATCGTCGGCGGGCCGGTCCTCGAAACGCTGGAACGGGAGGGCAAACGCGTCGTCGATGAGGTCACAGCACGCGGCGAGAGCCGCGGTATCGAGACGGTCGGGGCCGTGCGTCGGGGCGCGCCGCACGGCGCCATCCTCGACTACGCGACCGAACACGGCGTGGCGGTCATCGCGATGGCGACCCACGGGCGGACGGGCGTCGAACGCGTGCTCCTCGGGAGCGTGACGGAGCGCGTGGTCCGGACCGCGCCGGTTCCCGTGTTGACGGTCCGTGCCACCGAGTAGTCCGGCGAAGCGGACACGACGACTCGATCGTTCGAAACGGCCGTTGACGCCGCCGGACGGAGTGTGTCATCGGTGCCGACCACTGTTGGCACATCTCGGGAGACCAACACGCAAAGTCTTATTAAATGTGGTTTCGTCGTTCGATACGAATGGTTTCGGGAGGTGACACGGACACCGCCGTGACGGAGGACACGTCCACGTTCCAACTCGGGCTGGACGACCTCAAGCGACGGGGGAGTGCGCTCCTCGTCGTTGGATCGGTTCCGACCGAACTCTACTCGCGCGCGTCCAAGCAGATGCTCGGCGCTCCCGACGAGCCGCGGCGTCGTCTACTGGTTCTCAACGGTTCGACGCCGCTCGACGACCGGCTCGATCCCGGCGTCGAACGCTCCACGGAGTGGACGCGCGTGGTTCGGTACGCGACGCTCGAACGGAGCGCGGCGGCATCGCCGTCGCCCGCCGCCGCCGTACCGAGTGCGGACGACACCTGCGAGCGCTGGGTCGACGGCGGCCTCGGCCGACTCGGCGCGGAACTCGCCGCCGACGTGACCGAGTTCGACACGCTCGCCGGCGGGCTCTCTCCGGCCGAACTCCGCGTCGCGTTCGACTGTCTCCCGTCGCTCCTCTCGCGGTACGACCGAGACCACGTGTTTCGGTTCCTCCACGTCATGACCACCCACGTTCGCGCGCGAGACGGGATGGTCCACGTCTGGTCACCCGGTGACCGCGAAGACGAGGTCAACCGGCTGCTCGAACCGCTGTTCGACGCCGTCGTCGAACTCGACGTCGAGGGTTCCGAGGCCCGTCAGCGGTGGTCTCTCCGGCGGAAAGACGTCTCGTCCGGCTGGTTTCCGTTGGAGTCGTGAACTTCTCGCGACCAGTACGTTTTTCACCTTAATCGTGTCACATAGACACAATGGAACCGCCCGGGCAGGGCGAGCGGGCTGACGCGTCTTCCACGCTGGAAGTCGGCTTTTCGCTCCCTTCAGAAGGAACGGGGTTGGTCGTTCGGGACAACGTGGAACGCCACCAGTTCGTGCTCCGCACGCCGTCGCCGGTCGCGCCGGAACCCACCGACCGCCGTCGGTTCTCGCTTCCGACGGACGCCGCGGTCCGCATCGAGACCGGCCGCATCGGGCTGGCGGCGAACACGGTCGTCTGCGTCCGCGACGAGGCGGGGTCGATGCTCGCGCAGGTCGACCAACAGGGGCGCGAGGAACTCGGGGCGGGAACGTACAGCATCGAACTCTTCGGCGCGGTCAAGACGTACCTCCGGGCCGACGGACCGCTGACCGTCGACGCGCGACCGTTCGAAACCGTGCTCTCCTTCGAGGACCCGCAGCCGGTGTCCGTCGGCGCGCGGTCGTCCCACGAGAGCCCGGCGGCGACGATTACGACGACCGACGACCCGCTCGACGTGATGGCGGCCGTCTCGGCGTTCGGTTCCGCGCTCAAGACCACGAGCGTCGAGCGGTCGTACCCGACGCTCCGGGGCCACCCGCCGCTTCTCGAACTGGGCGACGAACTCGCCGTCCCCGAAGCGCTCGACGTCCCCGAGACCGGCGTCCGCATCGAACTCCCGCCGACGCTTCGCCACGTGTTCGTGGCGACGCCGCTGGCGTACTACCTCGGCGCGCGGCTCGTCCCCGGTGACGCCCCGCGACTCGTCGCCGAAAGCGGGTTCGGCCACGACTTCGACGGCCCCCACGGCTTCGAGGAGGCGGTCGCGCGCGCGCTCAAGCGGACGTTCTTCCTCGACTGCGTCGTTCGGACGGAGGGCATCTACGACGTGCCGCTCCACGAGCGTCAGACCGTCGAATCGCGGACGGACATCGAGGTCAAGGAGTTGTACGACGCGTCACTGGACGAACGGCTCTCGGCGTACTTCGAGATTCCCTACGAGCGGATCGCCGACCTCCTCCCGGAGTGGAAGCTGACGACGCACGTCGCGCCCCGGGCCGACAACATCGAGCTTCTCCCATTCGTCACGAACGACCTCGCGGTCGTCCGGACGCCGTCGGGAACCGAGGTTCACCACTCGGCGGTACAGGCGGCGGTCGTCGACGACTTTCTCAGGGACGACGCCGACGCCGCCGACACCGTCAGGAGCGCGGGCGCGACGACGCCCAGCGAGACGTACGTCAAACCCAGTTCGACCGACTCGGTCGAGCAGGCGTGGATAAGCGACGGGACGCCCGTCGGCGCGAGCAAGACCACGCCCGCCGCCTACCGGAACCGCCTTCGGCGGGAGCCGACGGAGGGCGACATCGGTATCACGGTCGTCTGTAACGACCCCGAGATGCTCGCCGAGACGGATATCGTCGACGAGGTGTACGGCTCGCGCGACGGACTGTCGTTCGACGTCGACGCCCACTACGACCTCAGCGGGGCGGCGCTTCGGGAGACGCTCGCGGAGCCGACCGACTTCCTCCACTACATCGGTCACATCGACGACGACGGCTTCCAGTGTCGCGACGGCAAGGTCGACGCCGACACGCTCGACACCGTCGGAACGGGGGCGTTTTTCCTCAACGCGTGTCAGTCGTACGACCAGGGACTGGCGCTCGTCGAGGCCGGCGCAATCGGCGGCATCGTCACGTTCAGCGAGGTCATCAACAGTCAGGCGGTCGGCGTGGGGCGAACGCTGGCTCGCCTGCTCAACGGGGGGTTCCCGCTACAGGCGTCGCTGGAGGTGGTCCGAATCGACAGCGACGTGGCACACCAGTACGGCGTCGTCGGGGACGGCGGGCTGTCGGTCGTGCAAACTGAGAGCGGGGTCGCGGTGCTCTGTGAAGTGTTCGACAAAGTAGACGGCCAGTTCGACGTTTCATATCGCGCGTTCAATACGTCCCGGGCGGGAATCGGGTCGCTGATCAGGCCCGCACTCACCGACAGTATGCCGTATTATCTCTCTTCTTCCGGTGTCTCGAACACCGAGCTGACTGAGGACGAACTCCGAGAGTTTCTCGCGCTAGAACAAATTCCGGTTATCTACGACGATACTGTCTACTGGGACTACGAATTCCTCGCGTAGTTACGGCCCGTAGATAACGCTGGTGTTTCCGGCCGCCACGCTGCCGGCCTGTGAGAGCAGGAGCGCGAGCGTGAACAGGACGCCCATCATGCGGGGGTTCTGACGAAGGTACGCGAGCATCTGGTTGCTGTCGTCGGACATGTGCAGTTACCCCAAGGAGCGAGCTCAAAATATAATTTTTCGTGTATATCTGATATGAAATTAAATGAATTAAGTGAGCGGGACTCGCAAGTAATCGTCAATCAGACGAACGGTTCCCGTGTGAGTGCGAGAAACGACCCGTCGGGGACGAGAAACGACCCGTTAACCGACGAAGACGGGAGACAGGGAGAACGGTCGGCGTTCGAAACGAGTGGGGTCGGTCAGGAGTTGTCGATATCGGCTTCGCCGCCGATGTCCCGGTACACCGCGGAGATTCCTTCGGTCTCGTCGAGCTGGCCGAGCGTCTCGTCGAGCTCGCGCCGTAGCTCGTTCAGACGGGCGGTGAGCCGCTGGTACTCCTCGTTTTCTTCGAGCGCAGCCTCGTCCTTTTCGGACTCTAACAGCGCCTTCTTCGACGCGAGGGAAAACAGGTCCTGAATGCCCACGTCGTAGGCGTTTCGCAAGATGAGGTTAGAGACCGTCTCGGTCAGCGCTTCGCGCGAGACTGGCTTGACGAGATAGTCGTCGAAGCCCATCGCGATGATGTCGAAGTCGGGTTCGACCGCGGTCACCATCGCGACGCGGCACTCGAAGCCACGGTCCCGGATCTCCGAGAGCGCCTCGTCGCCCGAGAGGTCGGGCATTCGACGGTCGAGGAGAACAACGTCAACCTCGTCGTCGAGCTTATCGAGCGCCTCGCGGCCGCCGTAGGCGACACGAACGCTGTAGTCGTTCCTAAGCCAGGTTGCGTACAGGTCGGCGAGGTCAGGCTCATCTTCAACGATGAGCACCAGTGGCTGTTCTGCGCTCATTGGTATTGTAGTGGTGTTCCGGGGACGCTCACGAAACTCAATGTCGTGCAGTGGTATATCAAAATACCTCTTGTCTAACGCCGTCCGAAACCGCGCTTGTGGGCACTAATTACCCCCCGGAGTTGTTATACATTCCGGCGAACCGAACAGATACTACCCGTCAGGCGTCCCCGAAATCGACTCGATAGTGATGCGGTTCGCCTCGACGTCTTCCAACACTGCACCCCATCCGCCGACGGTGTAAGTCTCCTCCTCGGTCTCGACGGTCAGACAGACCTGTCCCGCGAGTTCGGAAAACGACAACGTGTCCGTCGGCGCGGAGACCGCCGTGTAGTACACGTCCGTCACTTCGCCGGTGAACTCGATGGGGTCGCGCTCGTCGGTCTCGTAGCCCTTGATGTGGGCGACGATTCGGCTCCCGTCGCGGACGAGCGGTTCCGCGTCCTGAACGAAGTGTCTGATGTCGGAGTACACGATTGGCGGTTCGTCGGTCTGGGCGTCGTAGACGACGTCCCAGACCTCCCACAGCGCCGTCTGGAAGTACCAGTGGAAGACGTACGCCAGCGTGTAGTCGTCGACGAGGACGCCGTACTGGTTCACCGAGTTGTCGTGCGGCGCGAAACACGCGCCCGTCCGGTCGACGATGGCGACGAACGGCGTCGGCAGCGTCCGGTGTCTGACCTCCGTGGCGACCCCGCGGTACTCCCGCTGTGCGAGCGGTTCGAGTTCGTCGGTCCGCTCGGGGTGGAGCACGACCTTCACCAGCGCGCCGTTCTCGTACGCCTCCGCGAGCGCCGGCTTGAGCTCGTCGAACTGCTCGGGGGTGACGGACAGTTGGACCTCGCCGTCCGCCTCCCGAATCATCTCTTCGGCCCGGTTGAACACCGTCTCGAAGCGTTTGACGATGCTCAGCATGTGCCGGTCGACCGCGGGCTGTTGCCAGCGCGTCTCGATTTCCTCCGCCGCTTCGTCCAGTTGGACGGCACGGTTCTTGAGGTCCTCCATCACGGATTTCGGGTCGCACGCCCGCGCGTGCAGACTGTCCTGTTCGTACGTCTCGATGTAGCCTTTCGCTTCGAGGTCGCGGAGAACATCGTAGATACGGGCGGTCGGCACGGCGCAGGCGTCGGCGAGTTCGGTCGCGCTCGCCGCTCCGAGTTGGAGGAGCGCGACGTACGCCTCGGCTTGATACTGTGACAACCCGGCGTTCCGAAGTGCGGTGCGTAGCTCCGCGGTATCCATCGCTTGTAGACGGACGACATACATCCCTATTAATTATCGCATGTTCTCGTCCCGCGGTCGTTCCGGGAGTCGAGTCGTTAGATTGCGAATGCGACGCGAGGGTGAGCGCGGCGGGACCCCGAGCGGTGTCCCAGAAAAACGCCGGCGTTCGGGAATCACGGCCGGAGCGCGGTGAAATCGGGGCAGAGACGGCAGAGACGAGAGAGACCGGAGAAACGCGAGAACGCGTTACTCGCTCGGACTGTAGTTCGGCGCTTCGTCGGTGATCATCACGTCGTGGGGGTGGCCCTCGGTCTGGCCGGCGGCCGAGACGCGGACGAAGCGGGCGCGCTCTTTGACCCCGGGGATGGTCTCCGCGCCGACGTAGCCCATGCCGGACTGCATGCCGCCGACGAGCTGGTGGAGCTCGGACGCGAGCGAGCCCTTGTACGGCGTCGCGGCCTCGACGCCCTCGGGGACGTACTCCTCGTCTTCGTTGTCCTCTTTGAGGTAGCGGTCGGCACCGCCGGACTGCATCGCGCCGACCGAGCCCATGCCGCGGTACTGCTTGTACTTCTTGCCGTTCATCGTGATGACGCGGCCGGGGGCCTCGTCGGTGCCGGCGAAGTAGGAGCCGAGCATGACGGCGTCGGCACCGGCGGCGACCGCTTTGATGGCGTCGCCGGAGTAGCGGATGCCGCCGTCGGCGATGACCGGGATGTCGTAGTCGGCGGCGACGTCGGCGACCTCCGCGACGGCCGAAATCTGGGGCATCCCGGAACCGGAGACGACGCGGGTCGTACAGATGGAACCGGGGCCGATGCCGACCTTGATGCCGTCGGCGAAGTCGACGAGTTCGGCCGCGGCCTCGCGCGTGCCGACGTTCCCGACCACGACGTCCGCCTCCACGGACTCCTTGATGTCGCGGGCGGTGTCGATGACGTTGAGGTTGTGGGCGTGGGCGCAGTCGATGAAGATGACGTCGACGCCGGCGTCGTCGGCCATCTGCGCGCGCTCGTCGTCGAACGGACCGACGGCGACGCCGCAGACGAGTCGTCCGGCGTCGTCGCGGGCGGCGTTCTCGTACTCGCGGCGCTGGAGAATACCCTGCATCGTCACGAGGCCGACGAGGTGGCTCTCGTCGTCAATGATGGGGACGCGCTCTATCTTGTGGTCGTACATGAGTTCGAGCGCGTCGCGGGCGGTCACGTCGCGTTCGGCCGTGATGACCTCGTCCGTCATGGCCTCGCTGACCTCGTCCGACTCGCCGACTTCGAGGTACGGGCGGATGTCGGTGCCGGAGATGATGCCGAGGACCACGTCGTCGTCGTCGACGACGGGCGCGCCCGAGACGCCGGCGCGCTCCATCATCTCGTCGACCTCGCTTATGGTCTGGCCGGGGTTGGCCGTGACCACGTCCTCGCGGCGGATGACGAGCTCGTCGGCGCGCTTGACGCGCTCGATCTCGCGGACCATCTGCTCGGCGTTCATGTTGCGGTGGAGCACGCCGAGGCCGCCCTCGCGGGCCATCCCGATAGCCATCCCGCTTTCGGTGACGGTGTCCATCGCCGCCGAAAGGATGGGAATGTTGAGTTCGACGTTCTTCGAGACGCGCGTCGACACGTCGGCGTCGTCGGGTTCGACGCGGCTCTCCATCGGGCGGAGCAGTACGTCGTCGAATGTGAGGGATTCGGGTACCCGTAGCTTCTCGGTGAAGGGTTCTCGGTCAGGAACGTCGTTCGCCATATCAAGCGTGGTTGCGGCGACGACAAAAGGGTTGCGAGATAGCACGGGCGTGTCGATGTATCGCAAACTACGTCGGCAATATGTACACGTGTGTGCTTACGCGGCCGCCGCGTCGGCGGGCGAGGCGCACAATCGGAACACGCGGCCGTGGCCGCGTCGATTGGATACGCCGGCGCGACTGCCGAGGCACCCGTTCCCCGTCATGGTGTACCGAATGGCAAGACTGTCGTGAATAATCACCATGTTCACGAATGTGTATCCCGATATTTCCGAGATTTCAGAATATAGCCGACGAATCTTCAGCCCCACTTATAAATAAAGCAGGAATTTCTGTGTTGCATGCGGTCGTATCCCACACAACGTTTAATACTCCTGTCCTATTGTAATCTCGTATGGACTCCACGCGTCCCGCCGCATCGCGCATTGCCGGTCAAACGACCTCCGACTCCGGCATTCTCTTTACAGCGATGTGGCAGACATTTAAACGGGAGTTCAATATCGGACGAAATGGGCTTCGCGTGCGGAGCGCCCGCGCCCCGCTGTCCGAATTGCGTCCCTATCGCCGCTTGGGCCATGGTGACGGCCAGTAACATCGAATGAGTGTCTCACGCCACCCAGTCGCCCTTCGCCTTGAGCAGCAGGTGGGGGGTGCCACCCGACTGCTCGCAACCGTCATGGGGCTGCCCCTCATCGACGGCATCTTCCCCGCGCTCATCATCGCGGGGGCGCTGACGACCACCGCGGGCGACCCCTCGATTACGGGCATCCTCCAGACCGGCCTGCTCATCTTCGGCGGGTCGGCGACGGTCGCGGTCATCCTCGCCGAGATGGACGGCACGCGCCGCGAACAGCTCACGTCCATCCTCCTGCTCGGCGCGCTGCTCATCCCCGTCGCGGTCGCCGAGGCCGCCCTCGCGGAGGTCATCGCGGAGGTCCTGTACTTCAAGCGGTTCCACCGGTTCGCCGGCCTCGTCATCCTCGCCGTGGCGGCGAAGACGGCCTCCTCGAAGGTCGGCGAGTACCTCCCGTCGCCGAGCGTCATCGTCGGCCTCGGCCTCGTTGCGAGCTTCAACCCCTCCGGCATCGAAGCTCTCATCAGCCCCGACACGAACCTGCTCACCGCTAACCCGGTGCGCCTCCTCAGCGCCGGCGCGGCGGCCGGTACCGGCGTCGGGTTCGCCGGGGCGGTCGCGCTGTTCGCCCCGCAACTCCGCGGCAACGTCGACATCGACCTCTTCCGCTTCGGTAGCTCGGTCGCCCTCGGCATGCTGGCGCTCGAAGTGCTCGGCCTGATGCCGACGCAGGCACCCGTCGCCCTCGGCGTCCTCGCCGTCACCGCGCTGTTCGCGTTCGACCCCGGCTCCGACGAGGAAGCCCTCGACGAGTTCGTCGACGATGCCCCCGCCACCGAGTCGGCCACGCCCAACGCCAACGCCAACGGAGCGGTCGCAGACGGCGGCGACGACAGTGACCGGACTGACGACTACGACGCGCTGGTCGACGACGGCGCGGATGAGACCGACGACGACGGCTCCGAACCGGGCTACGGCTACCCCGGCGAAGAGGAGTCCCGCGCGCCCTGGCTGTAACCCGCCGGGCGACTTTTTCTCCCGGCCGACGAACCCCGTCGCATGCGACGGAGCTTCGATATCCGAACCGAGCGCCGGCTTCAGGTCGTCGACGTGACCGACGAGGTCGAAACGGCGCTTGCTTCCGACTCGGACGGCGTCTGTACGGTCTTTTCGAAACACACCACCGCCGGCGTCTGCGTCAACGAATCCGAACCGCGACTGCTCGGCGATATCGAGTCGATGCTCGCCGAGGCGGTTTCCGACGACGGCTGGGACCACGACGAACTCGACGGGAACGCCGACTCGCACCTCCGGGCGCTCCTCGTCGGCAACGGCGTCTCGATACCCGTCGCGGACGGCGATCTCGACCTCGGCCGGTGGCAGTCCGTCCTCCTCGTGGAGTGCGACGGCCCGCGCACCCGAACCGTGACGGTTGCGACGCCCTGAGTCGACCCGGGGCGCGGCCTCGCAGGCATCGGCGGCGTCGAACCCGGAAGCGACGCCGACCGCTGGCGGAGGGCTTACTTACTTCGGGACGGTTCCACGGGTATGAGCAACCGCGTCGTGCAAGGACGGATGGTCACGCCCGAGACGCTCGCCGAACTCGTCGAGGGCGAGCGCCCGATGGACGCCGAGCCGATTCAGGACGCCGACTTCGACTGCCCGGAGTGCGGCGAGAACGTCATCCAAGTGGGCTACATGCCGAGCGTGACGGAGTTCGTGACGGCCTACAAGTGCCAGGAGTGCGACTGGGCCGACGACGACCGCGACGAGTAGAATCGAAACCCCTTTAAGAAAAATCGCCATACGAGAGAGTGCAGACAGAACGAATCGGGGCTGTGGCCAAGCCCGGCATGGCGACTGACTCCAGAGGCTTGGCGCCCGGGACGACACTCCAGCTGATATACTGAGCGACCGACTGATCATCGGTCGTGTTGACGACCCTCTGGAGTTCCGAGGTGCCCACCGGAGATATCAGTCGATCGGGGGTTCAAATCCCTCCGGCCCCACTAACCTTCCTACTGGTCTAAAATGGACAGCAGAGAGCCTCTCGCTTAACTTCTCCCCCGCTCTATGTAGTTAGATTTCAGTCGATGAGGGGATGATATCCCGGACAGTATTGCGATTCAGAGTGATGATGCTTTACGGAAGTGACCTCCAATCTCTTGATGACGATTCATTCGGGATATCAACTAGTCCCGGACTGATGTGAACGCGGCGGCCCACTCTATGAACTAGATATCAACGAGAACGAAACCAAGTCCAAATTTCAACAGACTACAGATATTGTGGGTCGGCTCTACCGAAATCCTCAGTCACTGGTAGTTTTCTGAGGCTGTGCTGAATAGAGAGTGCAAGTCGCTCATCGATTCGGCACTCTACGGATAGATTAGATTGCTACGTACAGGATACCAACTTAACATGGCAACCGAACAAGATCTACATCATGGACGAGCGATTCTACGACGCGTATCAGCAGATCTGGATGCCACCGGGAGCCGACAAAGTACATGTCCAAATGGGGCGGAGGTCTGCATTCGAAACAAACCTCTACAACGCCATCCGGGACATAGGTCTTGACAGAGACTACCATCGAATCACGAATAGAGGTCTATCCCGGAAATTTCACAAAGGACTCATCGAGATAGCCGAAACGCAAGGGACAGACCTCTCCGAAGACGAATTAAGCCCCCACTTTCAGAATAAGAGGAACGAGATTTTCTCGAATTGGTTAGGGACACCACCGGACACGTACTTGCTTGTCTTCCCGATAATGATACGGAGCAAGCATTTCCCAGATGAAGTTGACCTATATGAGTCGAAAGCGGAGCAAATCGACAATAGCCAGTGGGAAAGTCATCTCACGACAGCGAAAAATGACGATGATTCGAACTTTGACTCCTTCTTGGATGAACTCCCGAACGATTATTCCGACGATCTGTTGGAACGTCGTGAGTGGACCTATTTGAAGGCAGAAATTGAAGCCCGAGACGAGTTCTATGCCCTACACAGGGTCTCTGAACTCGTCGAAACACGCTTCGCTGAAATAAACTTCTTCGACAAACTCTGGTCTGCGGGTGTGCCGCAACCAACTGGTTCAGACCGCGCTCCGTACGAAAAATGGACTAGGCATCAAGAACCACCGTTCTACCTCACATTCAAAGACGGCGATTTTGTTACGTATCGCCCAATGGATCTTGACTATCGACGGTCGATAGGTCGGTTCCATTTCAACCATGCGGACGACATCTACGAGATCAACGACATTCCGATGTTTGACTACGACGCTGACAAGAGAACCTATGAGGGATATATTGTTAGTGCCTTACTCGCGTACCAAGATGCAGTAACTGAACGGTCTGTTCGACAATCCTTCTTCAGTTTCTGGAGGGGCATCGAAATCCTCTCCAATACCAGCGACTATTCGAACGCCAGCGACTTCGACAATATGGTTGACCGTGGTGAATTCGCGTTTACTTATTACCATGACGGGGACAACTCACTTCGTCCCGAATTGAAACGCGCCATTGAAGAGATAGAGGAAAAACGCCACGAGCTCGTTCATGAAGGACTGAAGACCGAAATTCATCAAGGTCATCGAAATGGGGCGAAATTACTGCTGGACGGGTTGTTACTCCTATATATCGACAAATATGGACAATGGGATATCGATGATATGGAGTCATTCCTCAAATACGGTGTCGAATATCAAGAGATGATACAGTTCGTCACAACGTTGCTATCGGACCTCTCGTAGCGGTTCCAGGTTTATCGCACATCTCCGTCATCAAGGAGGACCTCCAACTCGTCGGCTAACTCTCCGCCATTTTCATCTGCTCCTGGGTTGGTTGAACACGTAGACCGGTACTAACCCAAATGACGAATGCACCCTTGTCTCAAGCCATACCGGGACGTGTCGAATAATCAACTTCTGGTGTGGGAGAAAGTGAAGATTGCGAGCGGTAGTTAGAGGTTGTCCAGATACTGCTTCCGAGTCTTCGCCCGCTCTCCCTCTGTTCGACTGTCGTAGTGTTCGTCCAGTACGTCCACACTCACGTTTGCTCGCTCGCTGATCTTCTCTGAGGGCCAGTCACGATTGAGGTGATATGTAATAGCCGCCCGTCGAACAGGATGTGGACTCCGACTCGAAGGGCAACGCGAGGCACTCTTCTTCCGGATAGCAGCTTCGCACTCCTCTATGCACCGGTCATGAGGACAATTGCCTGTGACCTTGCACGGGCGAGTGATACCGTAGAAGTTCTTCCGAAGCGCCGTTTTAGAGAGTCGTCCGTGGTGAGTCGTGAATAACGGTTCTCGGCCGTGCTCGTCGGTCTTCTCGTGGCGCTGAACTTGTATGTAGTCGTCCAGAACGTCTGTAACACGTTCGCTTAGGTTCACGACGCGCTCCGCCTCGGTGCCGTTCTTCAACGGTGTTCCCGTGTCGGGTCGGTGACGAACCTTCATCTGCTTCCGATTCGAGAGGTAGTCGTTGAGGTCGAGAGCGACCGTCGTTCCCATTCGGAAGCAGGTGTGCCACATCAATTGGAAGACTGCGTGGCGGCGTGTGGCGTACTCGAACTTGTAGTAGTAGTCGAGTATGTCTTCCACTCGGTCGAGAGAGAGAACCGTCTCACTCACCCGTTCCTCGTAATTGAGGTCAGGGAGCTGTACCAACTCAGAGAAACCTTGGTCGACCAGTTCTGCCTGCTCACACCAGCGGAGGAACACTCGTAGGGTGGAGAGGTTGTTTTTCAGGGTGACCTCTTTGATACCCTGCCCTCGACGTCGTAGCTTGAACTTCTTCAGGTGGTAGCCGTGGAGATCGGTCACGGACTCTATGGAGTGTTCATCGCAGAAGCGAACGAACTCCTCCAACGCGTACTTGTAATTGCGGTGGCTGGCTTTACTGACTTCTCCCTCACGTTCAGCGAGGAAGTCCTGTACGGCTTGTTCTGGTGAGATATCCAGTTGCATTCTTGCTCCTTAACCGCATCCGGCGGGAGCCTCGGTTGTCGTCGAGGCGACCTTCGGGAGTTTCCACCCGCCCAATCAGAGTATCAATCTGGTTCGCCGAGAGTGCTGTATTCGGTCGCTACAGCACCTTTCTCGGCGACGGGGGGCAAATCCCTCCGGCCCCACTCTAACCTTAATCCTTTCGCAGGGTTTTAACAAGGAGCAGAAGCGCTGTAATCGACCCTGTGATACGGGGGTGTTTCCCCGTGTCTGACTCTCCAAAACAGGAGAGTGACGACCTCGACGACGGGGACGGCGACCTCTGGTACGACGCCGAAGTCGACGAGTCGGAGCTGGGGAAGAAACGACTCGATGGACTCTCACCCGTGCCGACAGAGCACGGGAGGAAAGTCGCGTTCAACGCACTTCCCGTAGAGGCGTCGCGCGGACCGGGACGCTACGATAACTACTGGACGGACCCAGACCCACCGTACGAGCCGAAGAGTCACGTCATCGACGGCTCCTACCGGGAACCACCAGCGAAAGAAGATAGCTGGCGGCTCATCCGCTACAACTGTGGAAGCTGTAAGAAGCGGTGCCTCGTCGACCACGCCGAGCGCGCCGTGAAGCTCCGGCAGTGTAGGGACTGCGCGCGGGTTCCCGCCCTCGACGACAAGGTGAGAGACCACCGTCTCACCAGTCTGTTGTGGGCGCACATGGCCGCCCGAGATTCCACCGCAAGGTCCGGTGAGGCGACGACCGTCCTGCCCGCGCCGAGCGCCCCGAGGCGCGGGAGGGAGGAGCCCGCCGGAAGCGAGGGCTTGCCCCTCGACCCGGAAGCCGGGCCGCACCGAGGGGTCCCCGACCCCGAGGAACGTGAAAAGCCCCAGCGGCGTCTGAGCGATTACGTAGTCGCGGACGGCGGGGAGCGTGAGTAGCGATGGCGACCAGCCTACCGGAGGAGTCGAAGGGACTCAACCGGGGGCTGAGCCTGGGCCCTCCAAGGAGACTAACTCTGTAGAGGCTCAACGCGAGCGTTCACGGGACTCTAACGAACCCGACGAACTCGTACACGAGCGAGTTCTAGAGTTCGTGCAGAAGTACCCGGAACTGGCCGAGACGCCCCTGTGCGAAACACACGGGCGCAAGCTGAGACGCATCGTTACGGAAGCGGACTGGCGAGACCAGTGGGTCGAACCAGAACAGCCCACTGAAAACGCGTTCCAAGTGACGGAGCTAGCGAAACGTGAAGCCTCGACGTGGGCGGACGCGCTGAGTGCCTTCCTCACCGCGCACGCACGGTACGACGGACTCCGCGCCCGGTTCGCCAACCAGCAGGGCGACGAGTTCGAGATACCGCTGGTAGATGCGTGGGGAGAAGAGTACTCGAAGAAGCAGTACGCACGGGCGATGGCGCTCCAGCGGCAGATGGCCGGCGGCGACCGACCGAGTGGCGGTGAATCAATCGCGGCGTGGGACTCGCCCGCGACCGCGATGCTCACCCTCACCGCGTCGTCGGTTCCTGACGGGACTCGGGTACCGCCGGTGGAACACGCTGACGCCGTACACGACTCGTTTTCGTACGACGGCGTACGCGACACACTCCGCAACACGATGGAGTATCATCTCGGGCTCGACGCCGACCAGTGGGGCTACTGGCTACAGGCAGAGCCGCACGGAATGGACGGCGACGGGAGCGGGATGAACGCGTGCTACACGCACCTCCACGTCGGCGTGTACTTCGATACGGAACCGCTGGGACTCGACGACGACCTGCACAGCGTCGGCTCCGAGTTCGAGCGGGTCATCGACAAACACGTCGAAGTGTGCGAGTACGCCGGTCGGTCGGCACACGACTACGATGCGATAACCGACTACGTAGAGGAGTCGAACGGCTGTATCTCCCTGAACGCAAGCGTGGAGAACATGGGTTCGTACCTCGCGGCGTACATGGGCGGATACACCGAAGAACTCCTAGAGAAGCCAATCGAGTACCTCGCGTGGGGCTCGATTTACTGGTCGGCGGCGCGCCGTCGAACCTCACGCTCGAAGGTGCTCACCGAAGCGATTGCCGCGGACGCCTGCGAACAGCGGGCTGAGTCCGACGAGTCGAACCAGACCGACGCGCACGGCGACGCGGTCGTGTGGGACGACGGCCGTGGCCCTGATGTCGTCTGCGAGTGCTGTGGTTCTGGATGGGCGATAGACCAGTCACGGCTCGACGCGCCCGTCTCCGACGACGACCTGAGCGACGCCCTCGACGCCGAAGGGGAGTCGGACGAGACTGAGCGCGAGCTGACGCTGGCCGAACGCTGGCCGACCGCGACCGCGGCGGCGAGTGTCGGAGAGACGACCACGAAGACTCGGATACGGAAGCGCGTCGAAACGGAGTTGAAGTACTGTGACGATATACTATCGGTACACGCGATGATTGGGCGGAATATCCACGAGATTCCGCTGGAGTACGCCGATTTCGTCGAATCGGTGATGAACGGCGAGGACGACTCCGAACCGGAATCGTTCCGCCGGGCGTCGCTCGATTCCGAGTGGCACCTAGAGGCCATCGTCGACCGCGACGGCGAGGAGCACGCGCCGAACGGCGGCGGCGTCGATATGGCCCCGCTGAAGCTCCCGGTACAGCGCATCCTCGACGAGACGAGATTACAGCACAGTCTCGGACGTGGTGAGATGTGGCGGTGCTCGAAGTGTAACTTCGCGTACCACGACGACGGGACGATGCACGCACGTCACTTCGTCGGGGAGCACGGTATCACGGACCCAGAGAGCGCGGACCATGTACTGGTGGTAGATGACTACTACGACGAAGACAGGGAGTGTATGCGCCACCCAGCAGAACAGATAGAATGATCTGACCAATAATAATTTAATTATAGTTGATATATCTAACCTATGCTCGGCATACAGCTTCCAGTTGTTCTTACATCACTCTTAGCGGCGGCTTTTGCGTTTGTGTTCAACCTCGGTGTCAACTGGATTGTTAGAAAGTGGAATAAAACCAAAGAGGTTCGAGATTGGTACCAGCAAATGATAACACTCTGTGAGAGAGTGAATGCTACAGTTGATCTTGCTCAGTCAATGAAAGAATTCGACCAAAAGGGACTGTCAGAAATATATGATGATGTTAATGTGAAGGATGTGGCCCGAGAATCTATTGAGGATGATGTTTCTGAAGATGTGATGGATCAGATCGCAAAGGAAGTTGAAGATGAGATTGCGGAGGAAATATTAGAAACTTCCAATAATAAACTCGTTAGTGATTTTAGAGAGTCCTTTGTCTCAATTAGACAACACATGGTGGGCCGTCCAAGAAAAATTGAATCTGAACCAGAAGGCGTAGACCAATTGATGGGTTCTCTTTGGGGATTGCAGGTTACACACGAGTTAGAAATAGAAATGGATATTGCTGGGAGAGACCTCAAAGAACAAACATCAAATATCATTAAGCAGTGTGAATCTGAGATAGAGCGGAACCGGATCTTGTAACACCAATAGCTTGTCCTAATAAGAACTTAGAACCAACGCGCCGTCACGGCGGAGGTCCCGCGACTCCTTCTCCATGCGTCGCAATCTCTGTCGCTCCTCTAAAAAGAATTAGCGTTCAATCCGGAAGAAATTACCACAAAAATACCAATTGATTATAGCCACTCGGGGTGATGGCGCGGTATGGTACGGGACACAGCGCATCGACTCGCCGAGTACCTGAGCAGGCGAATCGGCGACGGACTCCGAACGGTCGTCATCGCGGCCGACGACGACTACGAACTGGAATACATCCGCGACGACCTCTCGGAGCAGTACACCGAACGGACGCTGACGGAGGCCGTCTCCGACCTCAGAGTCGAGACGCCGTTCGCAACTCCCGGTGCCGACTCGCATCCGGCCGGCGAGCGCCGCGCCGTCGTCTACTACTACGAGAACGCGTTCGTCCTGCAGTTTCCCTTCTCCGAGGCGGAGCGAATCATCATCAGCATCGGAACCGACGCCGGGGCGGACCTCTTGGGATTCATCGAGGACTGCCGGCGCATCGTCGACCGGAGCGACTGAGTGCCGGTCGGTCGGTGTCGGGCGCTGACACCGCGGGACGACACCGCCGCTGCACAACGATTTTCTCTCCCGCGCCCGAGGGAAGAGTGATGGAACTCGTCTCTGTCGCCGCGCTCGCCGAGAACCGCGTCATCGGCCGCGACGGCGAACTCCCGTGGCCGAGCATTCCCGCCGACAAGGAGCAGTACCGCGCCCGCATCGCCGACGACCCGGTCGTGCTCGGCCGGACGACGTTCGAATCGATGCTCGACGACCTGCCGGGGAGCGCCCAAATCGTCATGAGTCGAAGCGAGCGGTCCTTCGCGGTCGACACCGCCCGCCGCGCCGCGAGCGTCGAGGACGCGGTCGACATCGCGGAGTCGCTGGGCGCGGAAACGGCCTACGTCATCGGCGGCGCGGCCATCTACGCGCTGTTCCAGCCGCACCTCGACCGGATGGTGCTGAGTCGCGTCCCCGGTGAGTACGAGGGCGACGCGTTCTATCCCGAGTGGGACGACGACGAGTGGGAACTCGACGCCGCGACCGACTACGAGGGCTTCACGCTCCAAGAGTGGGTCCGGGCCGACCGCGACTGAGGTCGAGGCAACGCCCGCACGGCCGGCGTCCGCGTACCTCGCGGCGAGGGTCGCTGGGGCGCGTAGCTTGATACGTCGGAGGGCCGTAGCGGGCGACGATGCGCCCGAACGTCGACACGCGGATTCTCGCGCTCGCGCTGGCCCGGATGGTCGACGCCCTCGCGAACTCGTTTCTGGTCGTCGTCCTCCCGTTGTACATCGGGAGCCAACTGGTGTCGATGCCGTCGTTCGTCGGGACGACGCTCCCGCTCGGCCCCGTCGAGTTGCCCCTCTCGACCGAGCTCCTCATCGGCGTCGTGCTCTCGCTTTTCGGCTTTCTCAACAGTTTGAGCCAGCCGTTCACGGGGTCGCTGTCGGACCGCACGGGTCGGCGGCGGGTCTTTCTTCTGACCGGCCTTGCGCTCGTCGCCGTCGGGAGCGCCGGCTACCTCGTGTTCACGGACTACGGCTCGATACTCGTCATGCGCGCGTTGCAGGGCATCGGCGCGGCGTTTACCATCCCGGTCACGGTGGCGCTCGTGAACGAACTCTCCGGGGAAGACGAACGCGGCGGCAACTTCGGCCTGTTCAACACCTTCCGACTGCTCGGCTTCGGGACCGGCCCGCTCGTCGCCGGCGGGGTCGTCACCGCCGGTCCCTACTCGGTCGCCGGCGTTGCGCTCTCCGGCTTCGACGCCGCGTTCCTCGTCGCCGTCGTCGGCGCGGCGGTCAGCTTCGTCCTCATCGTACTGCTCATCGAGGACCCCGAGCGGACCGACAGCGAGGCGACCGACGACATCTCGCTTTCGGTGCGGAACCCAGACGGGTCAGGCCTCGACCCGGTGTTCGCCCTCGGCGTCGCCACCGTCGTGATGGCGCTGAGCATCGCCATGTACGCCCCGCTGGCCAACGTCATCAACGAGCGCCTCGACCAGGGGACGTTCCTGTTTTCGGTGCAGTTCGGCGCGACGGTCCTCGCCAACGTGGTCTTCCAGTACCCCATCGGCCGGCTGAGCGACCGCTACGGGCGGCGGCCGTTCCTCGTCGGCGGCTTCGTCCTCCTGTTGCCGACGACGCTCGCACAGGGGTTCGTCCAGACGCCGGGGCTGATGATTCTCGCGCGGTTCCTGCAGGGCGTCGCGGTCGCGGCCGTCTTCGCCCCCTCGCTCGCCCTCGCGGGCGACCTCGCCAAGGCGGGCCAGTCGGGGTCGACGCTCTCGATTCTCACGATGGGGTTCGGCCTCGGCGTCGCCATCGGCGCGCTGTTCTCGGGCGTCCTCGTCGGCTTCGGCTTCGCGGTCCCCTTCGTGGCCGCGACGGCGCTCGGCGCGGTCGGGCTCCTCCTCGTTTACACGCAGGTCGGAGAAACCGTCGATGTCGACGGCGGTGGCGGCGGTGGCAGTCCCGCGCCCGCCGGCGGCTAATCGCGGTTCGGGTGCGACGCCGCGTCCGCATCCCCAACGATATCGAGCAGGAACGAGCGAATCGTCGCCGCCGTCTCGTCCCACGTCGGGTGCGCGAGGAATCGGTCGCGGGCCGAAAGCGAAAGCGACTGCAGTCGCCGCCGATTCCGACACAGCGGGGCCACCGCGTCGGTGATCTCGGCCGAGTCGGTCGGGTCGACGAGGAAGCCGTTCTCGCGGTGCGCGACGAGTTCGCCCGCGCCGCCGGCCGACGAGACGAGCGCCGGGAGGCCGAACCCCATCGCCTCGACCGCGGCGATGCCGAACCCCTCGTAGTGCGAGGGGAGCGCGAACAGGTGGGACTCCCGGAGCGTCGCCGCGAGGTCGGCGTCCGAGAGCCGGCCCGCGAAGGTCACGCGGTCGTCGATGCCGCGGTCGACGGCGAGCGTCGAGAGGGAGTCAGCGTAATCGCCGTCGACCGGCGCGCCGACGACGGTTAGCTCCCAGTCGCCGCGGACGCGGGCGAGGCCGCGGAGCAGGCCGTCGACGTTCTTCCGCGGTTCGAGGTTGCAGACCGTGACGATTCGGAGCGGGCCGTCGGCGGCGCGCGCCCGTATCTCGTCGTCGCCGAGGGGCGCGCCGAACGACGAAAAGCGGTCGCCGGCCGGGTGCGCCACGACGCTCGGTTCGGGGTCGGTGACGGCCGCAACCGTCCGTTTCGTCGTCTCGCTGTTGAACACGAACGCGTCCACAGAGCGCAGGTAGCGACGCTCGACCGCGCGGCGGGCGTGTCGTCGCCACGGCCGCAGCGGCTCCCGCGAGTGGAGGTGGTGGACGACCGAGACGACCGGGACGTCGTCGTCGAGCAGGGCGTTCGCGCCGACGAGCGAGGGGTGACACAGTTCGTCCTGTAGGAGCACGTCGGCGTCGAGACCGCGGAGGCGGCGGACGGCGGTGAGGTTGTCTCGGAGTCTCGTTCGGTACGGCCGCTCGGGGAGCGAGACGACGGTCACGTCGTCGCCGGCGGCGCGGAGTCCGCGGACGAGTTCGGAGTCGTAGCGATAGCCGCCGGAGCGACCGTCGAGCGGGCCGTAGACGACGAGTCCGACGCGCACGTCAGAGCGGGGTCTCGTAGGTCGCGCTCGCCACGTCGTCCTCCCAGACGCGGACGGAGACGTGTTGGGGGGCGTCGAGGGACGCCGCCTCGACGAACCGCTCGCACACCTCGCGGGCGAACCGCTCGACGCTCGGGTTCTCCCCCGCGAACTCCACGAGCTCGTTCATCGTCTCGTCGCGGTAGCGGGACAGCGTCGCGTCCAGCGCGGCCTTCACGTCGTCGATGTCGACGAGGTAGCCGTACTCGTCGAGCTCCGGCCCCGAGAGTTCGACCTCGACGGTGAACGCGTGGGAGTGCAGCTCACCCTCCGGGCCGGGGTTCGGAACCGTCAGGTAGTGCTGGGCGATGAGGTCCCTGCGGACCGAGACGCGGTACATGAACTGTCAACAGTTCCGGTAGGTAAAGAGGATTTGGACGGCCTCGTCGGGGGCGTCTTCGAGGAGTCGGTAGGCCCGCGCGGCTTCGTCGACGTCGATTCGATGGGTCACGAGCGGGTCGAGCGGGAGGTCTTCGAGGTGGTCCCACGCCAACGAAAAGCGGCGGTCGGCGTCCCAGCGCCCGCGGAGGTCGGGGTCGATGGTGCTGACCTGACTGCTCTCGACGCTGATGCGCGAGCGGTGAAATCGCCCGCCGAGGTCGAGCGTGGCGGGTTTCGTGCCGTACCACGACCCGACGACGACCCGACCGTCGTACCGCGTCACCGACAGGGCGTCGTCGAGCGCGTCGGGGTCGCCCGAGAGTTCGAGCGTCAGGTCGGCCCCGTCTGCGGGCGCGTCCAGCGACTCGGGGTGGACGGCCTCGTCGGCACCGAGGCCCTCGGCGATGGCCCGGCGCTCGGCCACGCAGTCGACCGCGGTCAGGCTGCCGAGCGGGAACGCCGCGAGGAGCGCGGTAGTCACGAGGCCGACGACGCCCTGTCCGAAGACGACGACGTGCTCGCCGATGAGCGGCCGGCCGTCCATCACGAAGTTGAGCGCGGTCTCCATCGTCGGCAGGAGGGCGGCGCGCTCGTCGGGCACGTCGTCGGGGACGGTGATGAGTTCCGAGGGAGCGGCGAGAAACCGGCTCTCGTGGGGGTTGAACGCGAAGACGCGGCTCCCTATCCGCGAGTCGGGGACGTCGTCGCCGACGGCCTCGATTTCGCCGACGGCGGCGTAGCCGTAGCGGAGCGGAAACGAGAGGTCGCCGTCGAGCGCCGCGATTGACGCGTCGGCTTCGAGGTCGGTCGGGGCCTCGCCGCGGTAAACGAGCCGTTCGGTCCCGGAACTCACGGCGGAGGTCAGGGTGCGGACCCGGACCTCGCCGGGCCCGGGTGCGGGGACGTCGCGCTCGCGGACCTCGACGCGTTCGGGGGCCACGAAGTAGACCGCGCGACCCTCCATCGCTCAGTCGTCTGCGGTCTCGACGGCGGCGTCGGCGAACTCGACGGTCGTGCCGCGGTGGCGGCAGTCTTCGAGCGCGTGCTTCGCCGCGAAGCCGGCCTCGTGGGCGTTCGACGCCGTGCCGACGCCGACTTTGAGCTCCACGTCCGCTTCGGCCTCGACGTGGGCGATAGCGTCGCGGTACTGGTCTTCTGTGAGGTCGGGCGTGACCGAGATGATGTTGTCGCCGCCGACGAAAAACGACAGCGCGCCGTGTTCCTCGCGGAGGTGGCGCATGAGCGACGCGTAGCCCTGTTCGATGTGGATGAACGTGTCGAACTCGTTGAGGCGGTCGGTGTACTTGCCCGTCGCGTCGTTCACGTCGAAGTGCGCGATTTGGAGGTCGGTTCCCGTGCGGTCGGCGTCCGCGAGCGTCTCTCCGGAGAGCACTTCGCGGCGGTCGCCGTCCTGTGCGCTCCCGACGCGCTGGATGCGGTCGGTGGCGCGTTCGAGCGCGACCGCGGGCGACCGGTCGACGCCGATGCCGAGACTGAGCGTCACGGGATAGCGGTTCGCGATAGACTCCTGCAGCAGTTCGTGGTCGTCGCGGTCGAGCCCGTTCGTGACCGCGACCATGTTGTCGAACCGGGTGAAAAACGCGTACCCGTCGCGAGCGCCGACGAACTGGGCCAAGTCGGCGAAGAGCCGCGACTGGAGCGTCTGGAGGTCCATCTCCCGCCGCGGGTCCGGAGTGACCGTCCACGGCCCGTAGTTGTCGATTTGGACGAGTGTCAGCTGCGTGTTCGTCACGGTAGACGAGTGGGGCGACGCGCATATTGGTCTTTGGTTCTGTGACGGTCCCGCCGCAACCCCGGAGACGGTTCAGCCCTCCGACTCCCGGAGCGTCCGGCTGGCGACGACGTCGAGGGCCGCCCACGTCGCGAGCCACACGCCGACCGACAGGAGGAGGAGGGCCGTCGTCGACAGCAACGGGCCGACGACGGAGACCGTGGCCACGATGGAGTAGGTCAGAAACACCGCGACCATCGCGGTCACGAGCCCGTAGACGCCGATGGGGCTGTTGCCGGTCGCCGGGCCGCGGAGCCACCCGACCAGCCGCTTCGAAGAGACATCCATACAGTGACATATGCCACCGTGGAACATAACGATTCTCTCGGGCGAACGTTCAACAGCCCCGGTTCCCTACCGAGGACGATGGACTACAGAGGAGTGGTTCTCGACGTCGACGGAACCGTCGTCCGCGGTGACGAAGCGATCCCGGGCGCGCTCGACGGCCTCGCCGCCGTCGACGCCGTCGGGCTCGACCGGCTGTTCGTCTCGAACAACCCGACGAAAGCGCCCGTCGCCTACGAGGCGCGGCTCCGTCGGGCCGGCATCGACGCGACCGCCGACGAAGTCGTCACCTCCGGCACGACCACCACGGCGTACCTCGCCGACAGACATCCCGGCGCGCGGACCTTCTGCATCGGCGAGTCGGGCTTCCGCGACCAGCTTCGAGACGCCGGCCTCGAACTCGTCGGGCCGGGCGACGGGCCCGAAGTCGTCGTCGTCGCCATCGACCGCGAGTTCGACTACGACGACCTCCGCGACGCCAACCGCGCGCTCCGGTCCGGGGCCGCCTTCTACGGCACCGACCCCGACGTCATCATCCCCACAGCCGACGGCGACATCCCCGGGTCGGGCGCGATTATCAACGCCGTCGCGGGCGTCGCCGAGCGCGACCCCGACGCGATTCTCGGCAAGCCCTCGCGGGTCGCCCAGGAGTACGTCCTCGACAGACTCGGCCTGCCGCCCGAGGAGGTGCTCATCGTCGGCGACCGCCTCGACACCGACATCGCGTTCGGCCTCGACGCGGGTATGGGGACCGCGCTGGTCCGAACCGGCGTGACCGACGACGCGGCCCTCGCGGCGAGCGACTACGAACCCGACTTCGTCCTCGACGGCCTCGGCGACATCGGGCGCATCGTCTCGAAATAGGCGGCGTCAGCCGCTCTCGCGGCCAGACCTTGACGCCGGTGCCGTCGCTCTCTCCTCCTGCACAATCATTATCGTTCTGACGCGACAACTACTGGTCGGGTGAAGCCCATGTCCGGAAAGAAAATTCTGCTCCTCGCCGGCGACTTCGTCGAGGACTACGAGATTATGGTACCGTTTCAGGCGCTCCAGATGGTCGGCCACGAGGTCCACGCGGTGTGTCCCGAAAAGGAGGACGGCGACCGGTGTAAGACCGCCGTCCACGACTTCCGCGGCGACCAGACGTATCTGGAGACCCGCGGTCACGACTTCGCGCTGAACGCGACGTTCGCCGACGTGGACCCCGCCGACTACGACGCGCTCGTCGTCCCCGGCGGTCGCGCGCCGGAGTACCTCCGCGGCTACGACGAGGTGCTGGACGCCGTCCGGCACTTCTTCGACGAGGGGAAGCCGGTCGCCGCAATCTGCCACGGCCCGCAGATTCTCGCCGCCGCGGGCGTCCTCGACGGCTACGAGATGACCGCCTACCCCGCCGTCCGCGCGGAGGTCGAACGCGCGGGCTGTTCGTGGGTCGACGAGGTGACCGTAGACGGCAACCTCGTCACCGGACAGGCGTGGCCCGACCACCCCGAGTGGCTGGCGGCGTTCCTCGACGTGCTCGGCACCGACATCAGCCACGAACCGGCCGCCGCGGCCGCCGACGACTGATTCGCCGAACGGCTCACACGATATCGCGTGTGAGAATGTCTGACAAAGATTTTTATTAGGGGCGACGAAGGGAGTGGTATGGAAGAGCCGAACAGCCCGTACTTCCGCGAACAGGTCGACGACGTCGTCGAATCGGACCCCCAAGACCGCGAGGTTATCATCGTGGAAGGCGAGGCTATGAGTCTTCGAAGCTATAAGAAGCGCCGCTACTGATCCGGCGGGCGCGGTTCAGCGTCCGCCGCGACACCCGTCGCTGGCGGCGTCGATTTCTGCGAAAAGAATGGATACGTGTCGGCGCGAGCCGCGAGCGACGCTTAGAACGCGTCGCCGACGACGGTCACGTCGGCCTGCAGCTCGTCGCGGAGCGCGTCGTGGACGTGGCAAATGTCCTCGGCGAGGTCCGTGATCTCGGCGAACTCGTCGTCCGAGAGGTCGGACTCCACGTAGACGTCGAAGCTGATGCGCGTGAGGTCGTCGCCGTCGTCGAGGTCGGCGTCGGCGTCGATCTGGACCTTACCGAGGTCGTCGAAGCCCGTCTTCTGACCGCCGACGCGGAACGCGGGGAGGAAACAGGAGGCGTACGTCGCGACGAGCGCGGCGTTCGGGTTCGGTCCCGTCTCGTCGGTGGCGTCGATCTGGAGGTCGAAGTCGCCGACCTGGCTCGTGCATGCGAAACCGTCCTCGCTGACAGTAGAGGTCTGGATGTCGGACATTCATTCCGAGGAAAGGAGCGACCGACCCTAAAAGTTCCTCAATAGGACAACGGTGTGCACAAGCGCCGACCCCAAAACGGGTCGCCGCCGACCGGGGGCCGGGGTTATTCGAGCGTGAACGATGCGTCGCCGTCGAGGGCGTGGACCTCGGCCTGACTGCCGGCGGCTTTCACCTCGCGCTCGAAGTCGCGCACGTCGATTTCGATGGCCGGGAACGTGTCGTAGTGCATCGGGAACACGTGGTCGACGCCGAGCCAGTCGGCGGCGACTGCGCCCTGCCACGGCCCCATGGTGTAGTGGTCGCCGACCGGGAGCGCGGCCGCGTCGGGTTCGAAGTAGGCACCGAAAATCTCGCGCATGTCGGTCATGAGTCCCGTGTCGCCGGCGTGGTAGAACGTCGTCGACTCGTCGTCGGACTCCTGTGTCGGCACCGTGTCGCTGATCATGTAGCCGCCGGGCATCCCGGCCTCGTGCTCGTAGCCGGTGTTGATGCCGTTGGTGTGGTCGGCGCGGACCATCGTGACGAACGCGTCGCCGAGTTCGACCGTCCCGCCGATGTTCATCCCGATGGTGTCGTCGACGCCCATTTCGGCTTCGACGTAGCCGGTGACCTCGGGCGTGCCGACGACCGTCGCGCCGTCGAACTCGCCTGCGTGGGCGATGTGGTCCGCGTGCCCGTGGGTGAGAAGCACGTAGTCCGGCGTCTCCACGTCGCTCGGGTCGAGTGACGTGGCGGGGTTGTCGAAGAAGGGGTCGATGAGAAGCGAGGTGTCTCCGACCGTGACGTACCACGTCGAGTGACCGTGCCAGGTGAGTTCCATAGCACTCGGTTGTTACATGCGAAATACACAAAAAGTTATTCGCAGGGGGCGGTGTGACCGCTTTTCGGCGGGCGCGCTCGTCGGCGAGTCGCGGCGAGGCTCGTCGGGTTTTTCGCGGCGACGGCCGGTGAAACGGGCCCGCCGCTCTCGCGTCGATTTCGACAGTAAAATCGGCCGCCGGAGTCCACTCGAACGAACTGTCCGGGGCGGCCGATACACGTCCGTCATCCCACGACTACAAAAGCGATGAGAATCGTGCAAGAATGTCTCACGTCACCGGCCGTCTCGCGCGATGTAAAAACCTATCACGCCCCCCGCCGACGCGTGGGGCATGCATCACGTTCGATTCCGCGACCCCGCGGGCGCAGTGCGAACCGGCGAGTGGCACGGCGATTCCGTCTCCTTCGGCGGCGAGCGCTACGACCTCGACGAGGTCGAGGTGCTTCCGCCGTGCGAGCCGTCGAAAATCGTCTGCATCGGCCGCAACTACGCCAAGCACGCCGAGGAGCGCGACGAGGAGGTCCCCGACCGGCCGCTTCTGTTCCTCAAGCCGCCGAACGCGGTCGCCGGCCACGGCGACACCGTGGCGCTCCCCGCGGGCAAGGAGAACGTCGAACACGAGGCCGAACTCGCGGTCGTCATCGGCGAGCAGTGCCGGAACGTCGCGCCCGAGGACGCCGAGGGCGTCATCGCGGGCTACACGGTCATGAACGACGTGTCCAACCGCGACGACCAGGACATCGAGACGAACTGGGTCCGCGGGAAGGCGTTCGACGGCTCCGCCCCGCTCGGGCCGGTCCTCGCCGACCCCGACCACCTCCCCGACGACGCGAGCATCTCGCTCCGCGTGAACGGCGAGACGCGACAGGACTCCAGCATCGAACACCTCATCTTCTCGATTCCCGACCTCGTCGCCGAAATCACGACCTACATGACGCTCGAAGCCGGCGACGTCATCTCGACCGGAACGCCCGAGGGCGTCGGCCCGCTGGAAGACGGCGACACCGTCGAGGTCGAAGTCGAGGGCGTCGGCGTCCTCGAACACGACGTGCGACAGGACTGAGCGCGACCGGCATCCCGTTTTTTCATCGCCGAGTCACAACCCGACCGTATGCGCGTCCCTCGAATGACACTCGTCGGCGTCGCGATACTCGCACTCAGCGCCGTCGCGGGCGTCGTTCTCGACCGCGCGGGGTGAGAGGACAAACCCTATAATTAGGCTGACCTAATTCCCGCCGAATGCGACTGACGCGACGGGACGCGCTGGCCGTGCTCGCCGGACTCGGCGTCACCGGCGGGGCCGTCTCGCTGACGCAGTTCGACCCGCCGACCGCCGATTCGACAGGTGGGCGCGGCGGAGACAGCGGTGACGCCGGTGACGGCGGCGACACCCCGCCGACCGCGGTGCGCGAGACGATGGTCGCCGCCGGCGAGGTGGTCTACCCGAGCGCCGTCGAAGGAATCCCCGAGTTCGTCGAGACCTACGTCATCGGCCGCGCCCGCGACGACGTGCGCCGGGATGCGATGGTCGACGCCGCGACCGAGTTGGACGGCGTGGCCCGCGACTGGGAGGGCGCGGCCTTCGCCGACCTGCCGGCGGCCGACCGCGACCGCCTGCTCCGCGAACTCGGCGTCAACACCGCCGACCCGGTTCCGGACGGAACGCTCTCCGAGCGCCTCCGGTTTCACGTCGTGAACGAACTGCTGTACGCCTTCTACGCCTCGCCGACCGGCGGCCGCCTCGTCGGCATCGAGAACCCCATCGGCCACCCCGGCGGGGCCGAGAGCTACCGGCGGGCGACGATGGCCGGAGACGAGACTGCCGAGGATGACGGGACGGCTGGCTCGGGGGGAGACGATGGATAGAACCCCCGTCACAGACGCCGACGTGTGTATCGTCGGTGCCGGGCCCGCCGGCGGTATCGTGGCCCATCGCCTCGCCGAGTCGGGGGCGACGGTCGTCGTCCTCGAAGCCGGGCCGCGGTTCGACGGCGACAGGCGGGAGCAGTTGGAACAGCACATCCGCCCCGGCCTCGGCGGCCCGTGGGAGATGGGCGGCCCGCGGGACGCGTTTTCCTCCTCGGGCGAGTCGTTCTACCCGCTGAACGCCGCCCGCGTGAAGGGCGTCGGCGGGTCGACGCTCCACTGGCAGGGGATGGTGATGCGCCTCCACGAGCGCGACTTCGAACTCGAATCCAGACACGGCGTCGGGGTCGACTGGCCCGTCGGCTACGACGACCTCCGGCCGCACTACGCCGCCGCGGAGCGCGAACTGGGCGTCGCCGGCGCGGCCGACAACCCCTACGCGCCGCCGCGGGAGCAACCTCACCCGCTTCCCGCCTTCCGGCCGTCGCACTCCGATTCCATCTTCGCCGAGGCCTGCGAGCGCCTCGAAATCGACATGCACTCGGTGGGCAACGCCCGCAACTCCGAACCCTACGACGACCGGTCGCCCTGCGTCGGCTACGGGACGTGTAAGCCGGTCTGTCCCTCCGGCGCGAAGTACACCGCCGAGTCACACGTCGAGAAGGCCGAAGCGTCGGGCGCGCGGGTCATCGACCGGGCGCGGGTCCGGCGACTCGAACACGACGCGGCCGGCGAGCGCGTCGTCGCCGCGACCTACACGACGCCCGACGGCGAGACCCACAGACAGGAGGCGACCCAGTTCGTCCTCGCCTGCGGCGGCGTCGAGAACGTCAGACTGCTCCTGCTTTCGGAGTCCGACCGCTATCCCGACGGCCTCGCCAACTCCTCGGGGGCGGTCGGTCGGTACTTCATGGACCACCTGTTCGCCGGGGCGGGCGGCCGCCTCGACCGACCGACGCGACAGAACCACGTCGGCTTCAACACCAGCGAGTGCCACCAGTTCTACGACGACGCCGACCCGGTCAACGGCCTCAAACTGGAGTTTCTCAACTACGCCGGCCCGTCGCCGGTCATCGACGCCCTCCACGCCGACACGTGGGGCGACGACCTGCGCGACCAGTTGGACGAGCGCTACGGGACGCACGTCTCGATGGGCGCGCTGGTCGAACAGCTCCCCCGCGAGGACAACTACGTCGGCCTCGACCGGGAGACGACCGACGACCTCGGCGACCCCGTCCCCGAGATACACTGGTCGGTCGACGAGCGGACGAGGGCCGCCCTCTCGCGGGCCAACGAGATTCAGACGCGAGTGCTGGACGAACTCGGCGTCGAGGACCGCTGGACCGTCGGCCCCGACGAGACCGGGCCCGCGTACCACCACATGGGCACGACGCGGATGGGCGACGACCCCGAATCGAGCGTCGTCGACGCCGACTGCCGCGCCCACGACCTCGACAACCTCTGGATTTCGGGGTCGAGCGTCTTCCCGACCGGCGGCGCGATGAACCCGACGCTCACCATCGCGGCGCTCTCCCTCCGGCTCGCCGAGTCGCTCCGGGCCGAACTCGGGTGACGGCCGTCGGCGCGTCCGGTCCGTCTGCGCCGACCCGGAGTACGCACGCTTAAGAACCGCGACCCGCATTTTCCGACCATGCAACCACGGGACCTCTCCGCGCACGCTCCCTACGTACCCGGCCGCGGGACAGAGGAGGTCGCCCGCGAACTCGGGATGGACCCCGAGGACCTGACGAAACTCTCCTCGAACGAGAACCCCCACGGCCCGAGCCCGAAGGCGGTCGCCGCCATCGAGGACGCCGCGCCGACCGTGAGCGTCTACCCGAAGACCGCCCACACGGACCTGACCGAACGCCTCGCCGACAAGTGGGGCCTCGAATCCGAACAGGTGTGGGTGTCGCCCGGGGCCGACGGCTCCATCGACTACCTGACCCGCGCGATGCTCGAACCGGACGACCGGATTCTCGAACCGTCGCCCGGCTTCTCGTACTACTCGATGAGCGCCCGCTACCACCACGGCGACGCCGTCCAGTACGAGGTGTCGAAGGGCGACGACTTCGAACAGACCGCCGACCTCGTCCTCGACGCCTACGACGGCGAGCGCATGGTCTACCTCACGACGCCGCACAACCCCACCGGCTCCGTGTTCCCCCGCGACGAACTCGTCGAACTCGGCGAGTCCGTCGAGGACCACACGCTCCTCGTCGTCGACGAGGCCTACGGCGAGTTCGCCGAGGAGCCGTCGGCCATCGACCTCCTCTCGGAGTACGACAACATCGCGGTCCTGCGGACGTTCTCGAAGGCGTACGGGCTGGCCGGCCTCCGAATCGGCTACGCCTGCGTGCCCGAGGCGTGGGGCGACGCCTACGCCCGCGTGAACACGCCGTTCGCCGCCAGCGAGCTCGCCTGCCGCGCCGCGCTCGCCGCGCTCGACGACGAGGACCACGTCGAGAAATCCGTCGAGTCGGCCCGGTGGTCCCGCGAGTACCTCCGCGAGCACCTCGACTCGCCGACGTGGGAAAGCGAGGGCAACTTCGTCCTCGTCGAGGTCGGCGACGCCACCGCCGTCACCGAGGCCGCCCAGCGCGAGGGCGTCATCGTCCGCGACTGCGGGAGCTTCGGCCTGCCGGAGTGCATCCGCGTCTCCTGCGGCACGGAAGCACAGACCAAACGCGCCGTCGACGTGCTCAATCGCATCGTCTCGGAGGTGCCGCCGGCGTGAGAGTCGTCGTCACCGGCACGCCCGGCACCGGCAAGACCACGGCGACAGAACGCGTCGCCGACGACCTCGACCTCGACGTGGTCCACCTCAACCGGCTCGTCAAGGACGAGGGGCTGTGGACCGAGCGCGACGAGGACCGCGACACGCTCGTCGTCGACCTCGACGCCGCCCGCGACCACCTCGGCGACTGGGACGGCGTCGTCGAGAGCCACCTCGCACACCACTTCGAGGCCGACCGCGTGGTCGTGCTTCGCTGTCGCCCCGATATCCTCGAACAGCGACTCCTCGACCGCGGCGAGTCCGAGGCGAAGGCGCGCGAGAACCGCGAATCCGAGGCGCTGGACGTGATTCTCGGTGAGGCCGTCGAGTTCCACGGCGAGGACGCGGTGTACGAAATCGACACGACCGACCGCGACCCCGACGCCGTCGCCGACGACATCGCGGCGGTCGTCGCGGGCGAGCGCGAACCCTCGGCGGGAACCGTCGACTTCATCGACTACCTATGACGCTCGACCAGTACCGCGACACCGCCGACAAACTGCTCGCCCCGTTCGTCTCCGTCGCCGACGCCGCCGGTCTCTCGCCGAACGGCGTGAGCGTCGTCGCCTTCGGGTTCGCCGTCGCCGCCGGCGTCGCCTTCGGCCTCGCCGACCCGCTTTGGTACGGCCTCGGCGCGGTGTTCGTCTTCTGTAACGGCTGGCTCGACCTCGTCGACGGCGCGCTCGCCCGCGAGCAGGGCGTCTCCTCGAAGGCCGGCGACCTGCTCGACCACGTGCTCGACCGCTACGCCGACATCGTCGTCCTCGTTGGTCTCGCCGCCGGTATCGACTCGTTCGCGCTGGGCCTCGCCGCCGTCACGGGCGTCCTCATGACCTCCTACCTCGGCACGCAGATTCAGGCGGTCGGGCTCGGCCGCGCCTACGGCGGCCTCGTCGGCCGCGCCGACCGACTGGCGCTCATGGGTCTCGTCGGCCTCGCGGCCGCCGTCTACCCCGATTCGGTCGGCGGGCTGACGCTCGTCGGCTGGCTCCTCGTGTTCTTCGCCGTCGTGGGTCACCTCACCGCGGTCCAGCGGTTCTGGGGCGCGTGGAGCGACTTGACGTAACCCGACCGACTGCCCGAGGATGTTGCCCGGGAACGCGGATTTATGTATTTCAGATCACCATCTGAGAACGAATTGAATGATGCACAACTGCGCAGTATACTCTCATATACTCGCGCAATCTCACCGCGCGTCCCCACGATGCCCGTTTTCTCTAACCGACGGTGAGCGCCCGCGGCGCTCGGCTCTCCTCAGGTGATGTTCGTCCTCGACGCGGCGGGAACCGTGGTCCGCGCGAGCGACGAGTTCGCGGCGCATCTCGGCGCGGACGCAGCGGCGCTCCGCGGACGGCCGTTCTCCGAGTTCGTCGCCGACGGAGACTGGCCGGAGGTTCGCGGGACGCTCGACGCCGTGCGAGCGGCGAGCGGGTGGGAGAGCCGGCGGTGTCGCTGTCGGCTCTCGGGGGGCGGCGGGGCGGCGGCTCCGGCCACCGAAGCCGAAGTCGAAATCGCGTTCGCCCCGTCCCGCGGGGGCGACGGCGGCGGAGACGGCGAACGCCCCAAATCCGGCACGAACCGGGTGGTCGGCGCGGTGCGCCGCGAGACCGCGGAACCGACGACCGAGCGACTACACACCGAGCGCGACCGCTTCGACCACCTGTTCGACCTCATCGACGACGCCGTCATCGAGTTCGAAATCGTCGGCATCGAGCCGGTCGTGCGGGCGGTTAACCCGGGGTTCGAGTCCGTCTTCGGCTACGACGCCGACGAGGTTCGCGGCGAGTCGCTCAACGACTTCATCGTCCCGCCGGACGCGGACGACGAGGCCGTCGACTTCGACCAGCGGACCGCCGACGGGAAGGCCAACCACGCCATCGTCACCCGGCAGACCGCGTGGGGAAGACGGGAGTTCCTCTACCGCGGCATCCCCTACAGCCGCGGCGACGGGAGGCGGTACGGCTTTTCCATCTATTCGGACATCACCGGCCAGCGCCGGGCCAGAGAGCACCTGCAGGTGCTCCAGCGCGTCCTCAGACACAACCTCCGAAACGAGATGAACGTCGTCCTCGGGATGGCCGAGGAGATACGCGAGGCGACGGCCGACCCGCGGGTCGGCCACGCCGCCGGGCGCATCGCCGACCACACGGAGACGCTCCTGCGGGTCAGCGAGAAGGCCCGAACCGCCGCCGCCGTCCTCGACGACCAACGGCCCGACGAGGCGGTCGACGCGACCGAAACGGTCCGCGCCGTCGTCGAGTCGCGGCGGCCCCGATGCCCCGCGGCGACGTTCGACCTCGACCTCCCGTCGTCGCTCCCGGTGTCCGTCGGGCCGAAACTCGCGCAGGCGCTCGCCAACGTCGTGGAGAACGCGCTCGAACACACCCCCGAGGACGTGACGGTCCGCATCGACGCGGAGCGACGCGAGAACGACGCGACGCTCCGGGTCAGCGACGACGGCGACGGCATCCCCGAAATCGAGTGGGCCGCCGTCTTCGGCGACGAGGATATCACGCAACTCAGCCACGGCTCCGGACTGGGGCTGTGGGTCGCCAAGTGGGTCGTCGAGTCCGCGGGCGGCCGGGTCGACTACGAGCGGCGCGACGGGTGGAGCACCGTCCGACTGACGCTCCCGCTGGCGGACGTGGGGCGGAGCTGACTGTCCCGAAACCCCCGCCAAAGATATTATTAGATGACACGAACGACGAGGATTCGTGCCCTCCATCGTTCCGTCGCCCGCGGAGGCGACGCTGTTTTTCGTCCCGGTCGTCGTCCTCGTCGCCACGTCGCTTTGGGTCTCGCAGAACGCCGCCGCCCGCGGCCACGGGTTCCCGAACCTCCTCGGGGCGCTCGTCGCCTTCGTTCCGGTCGGACTGGTCGCGTACCTGCTGTTTTTCGTCAGCGGGACGCCGAGACGCCGACCGCCGTCGAGGACCGAGCGCGCCGCGCTCGCCGTGATGCTCGCCGGTGTCGCGTCGTACGCCGCCGGCGCGTTCACGCTCCCGCCCGACCCGTTCACGCAGGGGCGCTGGCTCATCGTCGCGTTCGTCGCGCTTCTGCCGGTCTCGTACCTCGTCGTTTATCGACGGGGCCACCGGGTCGTCACGGAACCGCTCCGACGGCAGGTCCGGCAGCGTCTCGGACGCGAGTGACGGGTCGTGGTTCGGTTGGTTCGGTCGCGTCGGGGGAGTGGCCGGTGGCGTGCCTTTTATACGCGGCGGGCGGGTACGTGAGTGTATGCCTCAGTGCGAGATGTGCGGCTCCGACCAAGCCTCTCTGAAGACTGTGAAGGTCGAAGGCGCAGAACTACAGCTGTGTGACGACTGCGCCGAGTTCGGCACGGAGGTCCGCACCGAGTCGACTTCCAGCGCGAGCACGAAGTACTCCACCTCCTCCTCGTCGGGCTCGGACTCCTCTCGCTCCTCGGGGTCGTCTTCCTCCTCCTCCTCGTCGAAGCGGCGTCGCCGCGACATGTTCGACGACATGGACGAAATCGCGACCGACTACGACGACCGCATCCGGCAGGCGCGGGAGTCCCGCGGGCTGAGCCAAGAAGAGCTCGCCCAGTCGCTCAACGAGAAGGCGAGCCTCATCCGCAAGCTCGAACGCGGCGACATCATGCCGCCGGACTCCGTCCGGAAGAAGATCGAACGCAAGCTCGACATTTCGCTCGTCGAAGGCGAGAGCGACGACGACTCCGAGTGGTCCGGCGGCGGCTCCACGACGACCACCCTCGGCGACGTCGTCAAGCGCAAGGACTGACGCGAGTCGGCGACTAGTTCCGCCGACCCGTCGCGGGAACCGCACGGCCGAGTCCCCGCGGAGTTTATCACGATTTTCCGCCCGCGAGACGCCGTCTCGTGGCAATCGCGGCCCCGAAAACCAATTTATTAGTCTCGCCGGGCCCGACTTCGCTTGTGTTCATCCTAGTCAACCTCAAGGCGTACCCGTGTGACCCCATCGAAGTCGCCACCGCCGCGCGCGACGTGGCCGAGGAATCCGGCGTCCGCATCGCCGTCTCCCCGCAGGCGGCCGACGTCTCCCGCGTCGCCGACACCGGCGTCGAGACGTGGGCCCAGCACGTCGACCCGAACGGCCACGGCAGCCACACCGGCAGCACCCTCGCCGAGGCCGTCGCCGAGGCCGGCGCGGTCGGCACGCTCATCAACCACTCCGAAAAGCGCCTGAAGCTCGCCGACATCGACGGCTCCGTGCAGGCCGCCGAGCGAGCGGGCCTCGAAACCTGCGTCTGCGCCAACAACCCCGCCCAGATCGGCGCGGTCTCCGCGCTCGGTCCCGACTCGGTCGCAGTCGAGCCGCCGGAGCTCATCGGCGGCGACGTCTCCGTCGCGACGGCCGACCCCGGCATCGTCACCGACGCCGTCGACGCCGCGGCCAACGTCGACGACGACGTGGACGTCTACTGCGGCGCGGGCATCTCGACCGGCGACGACGTAGTGACCGCCGAGGAACTCGGCGCGTCCGGCATCCTGCTGGCCTCCGGCGTCGCCAAGGCCGACGACCCGCGCGCGGCGCTCGAAGACCTCGTCTCCGGGCTGTAAGCGCGTCGAAAAAACACTCTGACTCCGGCCGACGGCCCGCGTCGCGTCTCGCGTCTACTCCCCGTCGGCCTCTTCTTCGACGAACGACGCCTCGATAGCCGCGACCGTCTCCCGGAGTTCGTCCTCGTCCAAGAGGTCCGCGTACTCGTCGCTCACGAGGTCGGGGAGCGCGTACTCGTACTTCCCGCGGCCGGCGTGCCGGATGAACCCCGCCCGGCGAAGCGACCGATTTCGCCCGTAGGCGAGGTGCTGGTCGCCGGTCTCGCCGGCGGCGACGTGGGCGGCGAGCGGGTCGGAGACGCCGCGCTCGCGGTAGTGCGCGAGCATCCCGTGGTGGGCGTCGCCCAGCGCGTCGACGATGGCCGTCATGCGTTCGACGACGTCCCGGCGGCTCTCCGCGCCCGGCGCGGGGTGGAGTTCCGCCGGCTCGAAGTCGCCCATCTCGGCGTCAGCCAGCCACGACTCGTCGTCGGTCGGCGCGGTCACGCCGCCCCCGTCGGCCGCGCCGTCGGCCGACGCCTCGCCGCCCTCGGAGAGCAGTCCGTGGGTCGGCCACGGCGGCCCGGAGGGCGCTTCGAGCGACCGCCGGGGTGGCGCGTCGTCCGCTTCTCCGGGGGTGGCATCGCCCCCTGCGGAGTCGGCGTCGGCCGCGGCGTCTGCCGCCTCACCCTCGGCACGCTCGTTGTACTCGCCGAGCGCGGCCTGCTTTTCGGTGGGGCGATTGAGGTTGCGACCGTCGCCGCCGCGGTAGGGCGACTCGGCCTTCTGGAACATCGCCTGCGCGAACTGGTCGGCCATCCGCGAGAGGTCCCGCGCCTCCTCTAACTCGCGTTCGAGCTGTCGAATCCGCGCCTCTTTCTTGTCTAGCTCCTGTCTGAGGTCGGCGATGCGGCTCTCCTGTCTCGCCTTCTCGTCGGATATCTCCTTGAGGTCCGACACGAGGTCGCCGTCGACTGACTTCAGGTCGGGGCGCTCGAAGTCGTCGAGCCCGGGCGTCGCGCCCGCGTCGAACGTCTGTTTCTTGTGGAACTGCACGCGCCGAATCGACTCGGACCAGTCGGTGACGAGAAAGCCCTCGCCGTTGCCCATGTCCTCGATGGCGTCGGCGTACTCCGAGCCGAGGATGCGCCCGACGACCTTGGTGTCGTTGCGCCAGGTGAGGCGGTGCCAGACGAGCCAGTCGCACTGGGTGATGAAGTCCTTTTTCACGTCGGCGGGGCGCTGGGAGATGCCGACGACGCCGAGGCCGTGTTTGCGCCCGCGCTTTCCGATTTTGATGAGCATCTTGCCCGCCTCGTCCATCCCGCCCTTCTCGGGGATGTACTCGTGGCACTCCTCGATGAGCATCAAAAACGGCTTCTTGAGCTTCTTCTCCTTCGCGAAGAGGTGTTTTGCGACCTCCGTCACCAGCTCGTCGGAGGCCGCGTCGTCGAGGTAGCCGGACACGTCGAGGATGATAGGGACGTTCTGTTCGAGCGCGAGCGTGGCGAGTCGCTCCGCGTGCTCGGGGCTCACCTGGATGTCGCACTCGTCGTCGGCCCCGGCGTGGAGCAGTTCGAACTCCTGTTTGAGGCCGTAGTACTCGCCGTCGGTATCGACGATGAGCACCGGGAAGTTCGCCGACAGCAAGTTCTCGATGATGACCGACGCCGTGTTCGACTTGCCCGAGCCGGACTTGCCCGTGACGAACCCCCGGCCGGTGAGGATGTCGACCACCGGCAGGTCGACTCTCGTCCCCGGTTCTTCGGTTCCCTCTCCCCCTGGTCCGTCGCTGATCTCGGCGACCGAGATGGTTTCCGTGTCCGAATCCGTCATCCGAGTTGGTGGACTCCCTCGGAGGCCATAGTTCCTCCCCCTCGCCCCGCCGGTCCCGCGGGGTCAGTCGAACTCGACGAGCGACGACTGGCCGCCGCGCGAGGGAGCCTCGCGGCCGGCCGGTGGCTCGTCGTCACCGTCGGCAGCGGCGCTCGCTTCGGTCTCGTCGCTGACGCGGCCGTCACCGTCTGCCCCGCCAGACCCGGCCGACTCCCAACCGTCGAGGCTCGACTGGTCGGCGTCCGCGAAGGAGAGCTTCGAGACGCGGACGCCGAGTTTTCTGACGGTCGTCTCCGCGAACTCGGCGTCGAGCAGGTCGAGCGCGACCGACTCGACGAGTTCGGGGTCGTCGACGGGGCCGGAAAGCGACGTGGCCCGCGTGTTGATGTCGAACGGCGGGACGACCACCTTGATACCGATGGTCCGGTACATCGCTCCGCGGGAGCGCGCGCGGTCGGCCACGTCGGCCGCGAGCGCGCGGACGACCTCCCGTTTGTCCTCGACGTCGTCGGTCGGCTCGGTGAACGCCGACTCCCGAGAGAGGCTCTTTGGCCGGCCCGTCGGCGTGACCGTCCGGTCGTCGTAGCCGCGGGCCCGCTCGTGGAGTTCGCGGCCGCGGGAGCCGAACTCGGCTTCGAGGGCCGAGGCGTCGGCCTCGGCGAGGTCGCCCGCCGTTTCGATGCCGAGCGAGCCGAGTTTCCGGGCCGTCACGGGACCGACACCGTGGACCTCCTCGACCGGGATGGGCGCGAGGAACGACCGCACCTCGCCGGGGCGGACGACGACCAGCCCGTCGGGTTTGTCGAAGTCGGAGGCGATCTTCGCGGTCGACATGTTCGGCGCGACGCCGATGGAGGCCGCGACGCCGACCTCGCGGGCGATGCGCTGTTTCACGTAGCGGGCGAAGCCCTCCGCCAGCGTCCGGTCGCCCGAGGCCGCGAGGTCCCACGCGGTCCGGTCGGTCACGTCGAGGTAGGCCTCGTCGATGCTCACCTCGCGGACCACGTCGGCGCAGTCGTGGAGAATCGCCTTCACGTCGGCGGCGACACTCTTGTAGAAGTCGAGGTCGACGGTGCGGTAGTGGCCCGCCGCCGCGGGGTCGTCGTCGGGGCCGAGGTCGTCGATTCGCGGGAGGCGTTCGAGCGCGGTCGAAATCGGCTGGGCGCTCTCGACGCCGAATTCGCGGGCCTCGTAGCTCGCCGTCGCGACCGCGCCGTGACCCTCGCCGGGTTCGTAGCCCATGCCGACGACGACCGGCTCGCCTTCGAGTTCGGGCTCGCGCAGGCGCTCGCAGGCGGCGTAAAAGCAGTCCATGTCCACGTGAAGGACGATGCTGTCGGGACCGTCGTCGGCCGTGCCCGGCAGCGTCTCCTCCGCCATAGTCGAGGGGACGGGCGCGACGCACCTGAAGCTTCAGATAGCGCGGCGAAAGTGAACGGACGAGGAAGGACGCGGCGGGTCGGTCGCGGTCGCAGTCGGTCGCGTTACTTCAGTCGCTCCTGCAGGAACGAGGGGTGTGCGGCCGTGACGCCGTCGATAGACAGGATCTCGTCGGAGATGACGTCGCCGAGGGAGTCGCCGTCGACGGCGCGGACCTCGGCCATCAGCATGTGGTCGCCGGAGGACGTGTACAGCGCCTCCACCGAGTCGAGTTCCTTGAGGGTGCGCGTGACCTCGACGTAGCGCTCGCTCGTCGCGTCGATGCCGACCATGGCGATGGACTGCCCGGCGAGTTTCTTCGGGTCGACGTCGGCGGAGTAGCCGATGATGACGCCGTCGTCTTCGAGTTTGCGGATGTATTTCCGGACCGTCGGCTTCGACACGCCCGCCCTGTCCGCGATCTGGGCGTACGACGCTTTCGCGTCTTCCTCCAAGACCGCGAGGATGCGTCCCTCCGTGGACGTGGTTTCCATGCCCGTTGGTTTTCTCACGGGTAAAAAATATCTTGCGAATCCGAAAAGGGTTCTCGGTCACATCGAACCGGCGCGGTCGCCGGCCGGAAACCGAACGCCGCCGACGACGTCGGCGACGTTACTTGTGCTTGTCGAGGAAGTTGTCGAACGTCCGCTCCCACTCGTAGGAGTCGTCGAAGTAGCGCTCCGCGAGCGGCTCTTCGGGCATCTCGCCGATGCGCTGTTTCTCCTGCTGGTAGGACGGGCGGTCTTCGTCGACGTAGTACCGGCCGGTGAGGACGGTGCCCTCGTGGAGGGCGTTCTCCGTCTCGAACATCATCTCGGAGGCCTCCGAGCGGTTCGTCTTGTCGAACTCGTAGTCGTCGGAGTCGTTGATATCGATGTACGGGACGTACTGACGGGCGTCCTTGTTCCACGTCGGACACTGCGTCAGGAAGTCGACGTGGGAGAAGCCGTCGTGCTGGATGGCTTCCACGATGATGTCCTTCGCCTGGTTCGGGTTGACGGCGGCCGTCCGCGCGACGTACGACGCCCCGGCGTTCAGGGACATCGACAGCGGACGCAGCGGCGTCTTGGCCGAGCCGTGAGGCTGGGTCTTCGACTTGTGACCCATCGGCGACGTGGGCGAGGTCTGGCCCTTCGTGAGGCCGAAGATCTCGTTGTTGAACACGATGTAGGTGATGTCGTGGTTCTCACGGGCGGTGTGCATGAAGTGGTTGCCACCGATGCCGTAGCCGTCGCCGTCGCCGCCGGCGGCGACCACGGTCAGGCCGGGGTTCGCCAGCTTCGCGGCGCGGGCGATGGGTAGCGAGCGACCGTGGATGGTGTGGAAGCCGTAGCTGTTGAAGTAGCTGTTGAGCTTGCCGGAACAGCCGATACCGGTCGTCACCATCATCTCGTCGGGCGAGAGGCCGAGTTCGGCCGCCGCGCCCTTGAGCGCCTTGAGGACACCGAAGTCACCGCAGCCCGGACACCACGTCGGCTGGGGTTCGAGTCCGGGGGTGAACTCGTTTTGGTCCTGCTCCGTTTCTTCACCGATTGCGCTGAATGCACTCATGATTTATTCACCCACCTTGGGGACGAACTTCGTGCGGTTGTCTGGGAGCTCCTCGCCTTCGAGGAGCGCCGTCTCGAAGCCCTCGACGATGTCGGCGGGCTCGAACGGGTTGCCGTTGTACTTGAGGAGACTCGACATCTGGTCGCCGTAGCCGCCGAGTTCCTTGGAGATGAGTCCGCGGAACTGGGCGGAGGCGGTCATCTCGACGACGAGCGCCTCGTCGACGCTGTCGAGGAACTCCGCGACCTGCTGCTTCGGGAACGGCATCATTTCGGAGACGCCGAGGACCTTGACCGAGTGGCCCTTCTCGTTGAGGACGTCGGCGGCCTCTTCGACGGTGCCCTGCTGGCTACCGAAGGTGATGAGACCGAGGTCGGCGTCCTCGTCGCCGTGGACCGTGTTGAACTCGCCGTCGGCGTCGAGTTCGGCGCGGATGTTGTCGACTTTCTGCATGCGGCGGTTCATCTGCGCGACGCGGTTCTCGGGGGACTCCGAGATGTGACCCGCGGGCATGTGCTCGTTACCCGTCGCGAGGTAGCGACCGCCCTTCTGGCCCGGCAGCGAACGCGGCGAGACGCCGTTTTCGGTGTCGTGCTGGAAGCGCTGGTACTTGCCGGAGTCGTCGTGCGGCGCGTCTTCGAGTTCCGCTTCCGTCAGGACCGAGCCGAGGTCGGCGTTCGGCTCCTCGTCGAAGACCGACGCCGGGACGTTCGAGAGTTCGCCCCCGAGCTTCTGGTCGTAGAGGACGATGGACGGAATCTGGTACTCGTAGGCGATCTGGAACGCCTTGCGCGTCTGGTAGTACGCCTCGGCGGCGTTGCCGGGCGCGAAGACGATGCGGTGGGAGTCGCCCTGCGAGGTGTACAGGACGTGTTCGAGGTCGGACTGCTCGGGCTTCGTCGGCATCCCCGTCGAGGGGCCGGCGCGCATGGCCTCGACGAGCACGAGCGGCGTCTCGGTGATCTCGGCGAGCCCGAGCGGCTCGGACATGAGCGAGAAGCCGCCACCGGACGAGCCGGACATCGCCTTGACGCCCGCGTGGGAGGCACCGATTGCCAGCGCGGCCGCGGCGATTTCGTCCTCCACCTGCTCGGAGATACCGCCGAGCTCGGGGAGGTTCTGGGTCATGATGGTGAAGACTTCCGTCCACGGGGTCATCGGGTAACCCGCGATGAAGCGACAGCCCTCGTCGATGGCACCGTACGCGATGGCGTCGGAGCCGGAGAGAAGCACCTGCTCTTCGTCGTGTTCGCCGGTCGGCGCGGACACGTCGGGAGCGTCGACGTCGTACTCCTCTTGGACCATCTCGTAGGCGTCGTCGAAGACGGTCAGGTTCGGTTCGAGAATCTTGTCCGGCATCGCGTCCGACATCAGGCTCTTGATGACGTCGGGTTCGATGTCGGCGATGGCGCACGTGACGGCGACACCGGCGGTGTTGCGCATGACCTCGCGACCGTGTTCGCGGGCGATGGTGCGCAGGTCGATGTCGTAGACGTGCCAGTCGTTCTCCTCGACGCGCTCGTCGAAGTCCTCGATTTCCGAGGCGTCGAGCAGACCGGAGTCGTAGACGATGACGCCGCCTTCGTTGAGTTCGTCGAGGTTCTCCGACAGCGGCTTGATCTCCTCGTTGCCGTAGTAGGCACCCTCGCTCGGGTTGCGGGCGAAGGAGTCACCGAGCGCGAGGAGGAAGTTGTACCCGTCGCCGCGGGACTTGACGGGGTCTGCGCTCACGCGCACTTCGGTGTACGTGTGGCCGCCGCGGATGCGCGATGGATAGTGGCGATGCGTGAAAACGTGTAGCCCCGCTCGCATCAGGGCTTTGGCGAAGTTCTGGCTCGTCGAGGCGATACCGTCACCGGAACCCCCTGCGATCCGCCAGATAAGTTCGTGGTCAGTCATATGTTGAGCTCACGGCCCCGCTGGGGCGCTACCTGAAAAGTTGGGGAGGGTCCGATTAAAGACTTTGCTATGGATTAACAAGGAAAGATAATGAAGGACTTAATATTGTTAAACTGACTCACCGTCCCACCATCGAAAGTGGACGAACGGGCTATCACGCTCGCCGAATAGCGCGAACGATAACGCGGAATCGCGTTCGCTACTCGTTGTCCGGACTCGACGGGTGGTACGGCGTGTCGTACTCGCCGGCGCGTCCGTCGAGGCGGTCGGGGTTGATGCGTCCGCCGAGGAGCATGAAGTCGAGGATAGTCACGTAGAGCATCGCCTCGACGACCGGGACGCCGCGGGGCGGGAGCACGGGGTCGTGTCGGCCGACGACCTGAATCTCCTTTTCCTCGCCGGTCTCCCAGTCGACGGTCCGCTGTTTCTTCGGGATGGACGTGGGCGCGTGGAGCGTCAGTTCGCCGTACACCGGCTCGCCGGTCGTGATACCGCCCTGGATGCCGCCGTGTTTGTTGCCGACCGGGCGGGGGTCGCCGTGCGCTCGCGGTTCGTCACCGCTCGCGTCTTCCGAGTCGCTTTGCGACTCGCTCTCGTCAAATTCCCAGTTCTCGTTGCGGTCGTGGCCGGTCCACTCGCGGGCCTCGCGGCCGAGACCGAACTCGAACGCCGTCGCCGCCGGCACCGACATGAGCGCCTGTCCGAGCCGTGCCGACACGGAGTCGAACCGCGGCGCGCCGAGGCCGCGGGGGACGCCCTGCGCCTCGAAGTAGATCGAGCCGCCGATGGAGTCGCCTTCCTTCTGGTACTCCTCGATGAGCTCCTGCATCTCGGCCGCCGTCTCGGGGTGGGCACACCGCACGTCGTTTTCCTCCGTGTGCTCGCGCAGGTCGTCGAAGGAGACCTCGGGCGCTTCCACGTCACCGATTTGGTTGACGTGCGCCTTCACCTCGATGTCGTAGTCGCTCTGCTCGATGACCTGTTTCGCCACCGCGCCGGCGGCGACCCAGTTCACCGTCTCGCGCGCCGAGGAGCGCCCGCCGCCGCCCCAGTTGCGCGTGCCGAACTTCGCCGAGTACGTGAAGTCCCCGTGCGAGGGCCGCGGCGCGGTCACGTACGGCTCGTACTTGCCCGAGCGGGCGTCCTTGTTCTGGACGACCATCCCGATGGGCGTGCCCGTCGTGTAGCCGTCCTGCACGCCGGAGTTGACGACGACGGCGTCCGGCTCGCCGCGGCTCGTCGTAATCATCGACTGGCCCGGTTTGCGTCGGTCCAGTTCGTGCTGTACGTCCTCGACCGATAGCTCCACGCCGGCGGGGCAGCCGGACACCGTGACGCCCATCGCGTCGCCGTGGCTCTCGCCGTAGGTGGTCATCCGAAAGAGACGACCGAATTCGTTGCCGTTCATTACCCGCCCCTCGGGTGGCCGCCCATTTAGTGTTTGTAGAAAGCCGCAATCGTGGGCGGGGGTCCCGCGACCCCACGTTCATGGTCGACGCCGACGAACCGGGCGTATGGCATCGACGCCCTCCACCGGCCCTGACCGCGACCGCGGGTCCGCCCCCGACCGCGGCCCCGCCTCCGCCTCCACCTCCGCTTCCGGCCTCCGCGACCGCTTCGAAGCGGCGTTCTGGGAGCGCCACGCCAACCCGTGGAGCGCCGGCACGCGCATCCTCGTCTACCCGGTGTTGATGTACGCCGTCTACCGACGGGACCGCCGGCTCTTCCTCGCCGCCCTCGCGTTCACCGCGGTCAACCCGGTGTTGTTCCCGCGGCCCGCGCGCACGGACAACTACCTCAGCCGAATCGTCCTCGCCGAACGCGAGTGGCTCGACGCCGAGCGGGGGACGATGGGGTTGGACTACCCGAACGTGCTCAACGTGCTCAACGTCCCGGTCACGATCTACGCCGTCGCCTCGACCATACGGCGTAGGCCGGTCGGCACGCTCCTCGGCACGCTCGGCGTGATGGTCCTCAAGCTCTGGTGGGTCGACGCCGTCGTGAGGGAGACGGGCGTGACGGGTCGCGGCCCCGACTCCGATTCCGACACCGACCCCGGCCCCGACTTACCGGAGTGAGTCCAGCGTCGCCGTGGCGAGCGGAATCAGCATCTCGTCGGGGTGGAGGCCGCCGTGCATGGCGACGAAGCCGAGGTTCCCCGGCTCCTCGTCGCCGTACCAGACGCCGAGGTCGCGGTGGACGACCACGAGGTCGCCGAGTCGCCGCTCGAACGTCGGCGAGGGGTCGGGACCGAGCAGTTCCCGCTCCAGCACCTCCCGTTTCCGGAACACCCGCGCGTCCAACTCGGTCGTGAGCAGGTCGTAGACGGGGTCGATTCGGTCGTCCTTCAGGTGGAGGTGGACGTTCCGCGGACTCCCCGAGAACCGAATCGGCGTCCCGTCCGTGAGCGTCCGCAGGTCCGAGACGAGGTCGAACGGCGGTTCCGAGAGGTCGGGGTTGCGCTCGGGGTCGGTGTCGACGAGGCCGTGGTCGGCGGTGACGCAGACGAGCGTCTCGCCCGCGTCTTCGTCGGTCGTTTCGGCGAGCGTCGCTATCGCGTCCTCGACGCGGGCGAACGTCTCGGCGGCCGTCTCGCGGTACGCCTCGGAGTCGACGCCCTCGGGGTGCGCCACGGCGTCGGTCTGCGGGAGGTACGCGAAGACGTACGACGGGTCCGGGGCCTCCTCGGCGGCCTCGGCGAAGGCGTCCGAGAACGTCGAGAGGTCCTCGGGGTCGTAGGTGTGCGGGACCGTCTCCTCGGAGGGGAACGGCGTCACGTGGCGGGTCTCGACGCCCGCGGCGGCGAGGTCGGAATAGACGCTCTCGCAGTCGGCCACGTCGGCGCGGTCGATTCGCTCCGGTTCGGTGCCGTCCTTTCGGAGGAATGGAAGCGCTTCGAACTGTTCGTCGGCGTCGGGGTCGTAGACGTTCCAGCCGACGACGCCGTGTTCGGCCGGGAGCGCCCCGGAGTGAAACGTGTTCATCGCGGCGGCCGTCTCCGACGGGAAAACGGTGGTGAGCGGCGTGACCCGGCCGGCGCGCTCGAACTCGCGGAGGAACGGAATCCGGTCGCGCTCGCCGTCCCACTGGGCGAGGCCGAAGCCGTCGACGAGGAAGACGACCACCCGCGACACGTCGTCGTAGCCCGCGGTCGCTTCGGCGGGGAGTCGCGGCCCGGCGTCCGCGCCGAGCAGGTCGGCGACGGTCCCCGGTACCCGCGAGAAACACCAGTCGTCGTACGCCGGCAGGAGGTAGTCGCCGTCCGACTGTCGCTCGCGGAGCGCCTGCGCGTCGGCGTCGAACATAGCACGGTCGGCGTGCGGGCGCGCGAAAAAAGTTCCGTCCGGGTGGGTCGCTGTGGGATCGCGCCCTCAGCGCTCGGTCATCTCGGCACCGAGGTCGCGCATCGCCTCGAAGAAGTTCGGGAACGACACGTCGACGTGCTCGCTGCCCGCAATCGTCGTCTCGCCCTCGGCGACGAGGCCGGCGACCGCGAGCGACATGACGATGCGGTGGTCGCCGCGGCCGTCGACCGCCGCGCCGACGAGGTCGGTGTCGCCGCCGTGAATCGTGAGTCTGTCCTGTTGCTCGGTGACGTTCGCGCCCATCTCCGCGAGTTCCTCCGCCATCGCGCTCACGCGGTCGGTCTCCTTGAACCGGACGTGCTCGCAGTTCTCGATGACCGTGTCGCCGTCGGCGACAGCGCCGAGGACCGCGATGGTCGGCAGCAGGTCGGGCGTGTCGCCGACGTCCACGGTCGTGCCGGTGAGGTCGGCCGCGGAGACGGTCAGTTCGCCCGCGTCCTCGTCCCAGTCCACCGTCGCGCCCATGTCGCGGACGATATCGACGATGGCGCTGTCGCCCTGCGCGGACGGCCGCGCGCCCTCGATGACAATGTCCTCGCCCTCCGCGCCGGCGACCGCGCCGGCCGCGAGCAGGTACGAGATAGACGAGAAGTCGCCGGGGACGCTGTACGCGCCGCCCTCGGGGGCGTACGACTGGCCGCCGGGGACCGAGAAGCCGTCGTCGGTTCGAGTCGCCTCGACGCCGAAGTCGGCGAGGAGTTCGAGCGTGATGTCGACGTACGGCGAGGACTTCAGTTCCGTCGTGAGCTCGACGTCGATGCCCTCCTCCGTGACCGCGCCGGCCATGAGGAGCGCGGTGATGAACTGCGAGGAGACGTCGCCGGGGATCTCGACGGTGCCGCCGGTCATGCCGTCGCCGACGACGAGCGGGGCCTGCCCGTTTCGGCGCGTGCTCTCGGCGCGGCCGTCGAGGTCGAAGACGGCGTCGAGAAGCGGGCCGTGGGGGCGCGACCGGAGCGACGCGTCGCCCGTGAGCACCGTCAGGCCGTCGCCGAGGGCGGCACAGCCGGTGACGAGGCGCATCGTCGTCCCCGAGTTCTCGCAGTTGACCACGTCGTCGGGCGTGCCCGGTCGGCCGCCGAAGCCGGCGACCTCGACCGTCTGTCCGTCGCGGTCGACCGACCCGCCGAAGGCCTCGACCGCGCGCATGGTCGCCTTGGTGTCGGCGCTGACGAGCGCGTCGCGGACGACCGCCTCGTCGCTGTAGCCCGCGGCGAGGACGGCTCTGTGGGTGTAACTCTTCGACGGCGGCGCTCGGGTGCGTCCGGCGACCCGAGACGGGGAGACGTGGGCGTCCATACGCGAGGGGTCGGCAGGGTCCGGTATCAGGGTACCGGACGCGGCGACGTTCTCCCGGACGGCGACGGCGCCGCGGTCGCTCGATTTCGTGTTTGCCAACAAACATATATCGCGTGGGAGCGTATCGTACGGCCGGCGGCGAACCGCCGCAACCGCGGACGAGTCGCGCCGGGATTGCGGCACTCAGTCACCGCCCGCGGCGAGTTCCGGCGGTCCATCCGCGGCGCGTCTCCCGCCCGAAGAGGAGCGTCGCGGTGCCGATACCGGAACCCGCCGACCGCGACGCGAGGGCTTTACTACCGGCCGGGCGAACTCCGGCGTATGGAACCCGATTTCTCACCGCTGGCCGAGTTCCTCGGCGACGAGTTCGACGGCTATCTCATCTCGGCCGACGGGCGCGACTCCAACCAGCTGTACCTCTCCGGGTTCGACGCGCCGGACCCGTACGTGACGCTCTACACGCCCGCGGGGATCCACCTCCTCGTCTCGACGCTTGAGTTCGGGCGCGCCAAGAAGGAGAGCCGCGCGGACACCGTCTCGCGGCTCTCCAACTACGACTACCGCGACAAGCACGCCGAACACGGCGCGGTCGTCGGGAAGGCGAAGACGGTCGCGGCGTTCCTCGCGGACCACGACGTCGACTCGCTCGCGGTCCCCGCGGACTTCCCGCTCGGCACCGCCGACGGCCTGCGCGACGAGGGCGTCGCGGTCGAGGCCGAGACCGACGACGTGCTCACGAACATCCGCGCGGTGAAGACCGACGAGGAAGTCGAGCACGTCCACGCCGCCCAAGACGCCAACGAGGCCGCGATGCGCGCCGCCGAGGGCCTCATCCGCGACGCCGACGTGGCCGACGACGGCACGCTCACCCGCGAGGGCGACCCCCTGACGAGCGAGCGCGTCAGGGAGGAAATCGAGGTGACGCTCCTGCGACACGGCTGCGCCCTCGACGAGACCATCGTCGCCTGCGGGGCCGACGCCGCCGACCCCCACGACCGCGGGAGCGGCCCGCTCCGCGCCGACGAGCCCGTCATCATCGACATCTTCCCGCGCGACAAGGAGACGAAGTACAACGGCGACATGACCCGGACGTTCGTGAAAGGCGAGCCGTCGCCCGAAATCCGCGAGTGGTTCGACCTCACCGAGGAGGCGTTCGAGGCCGCCCTCGACGCCGTCGAACCCGGCGCGACCGGAGCCGACGTCCACGACGCCGTCTGCGACGTGTACGAGGCCGCCGGCGAGAACACGCTCCGCGCCGACCCCGCCGCGGAGACCGGGTTCATCCACAGTACGGGCCACGGCGTCGGTCTCGACGTGCACGAACTCCCGTCGCTGAGTCCGAGCGGCGAGGAGCTTCGACCCGGTCACGTCATCACCATCGAACCGGGCCTGTACGACCCCGCCATCGGCGGCGTCAGAATCGAGGACCTCGTGGTCGTCACCGAAGACGGCTACGAGAACCTGACGGAGTACCCGGTCGAACTCGTCGTCGAGTAGCCGGTCGAAAACTCAGCTGTCGAGGGCGTTGTCGCCCGTCGGACTGCCGACGGCCGACGCGTCGGTCCACCCGGAGTTGGCCTCGCGCCACTGTTTCAGTAAGTCTTCCAGCGCGTCGGCCGTCTCGGGCGTGAGCACGCCCGCGGCCCGCCGGACGACCGTCCCGTCCTCGACGAGAAGCGCGTAGATATCGCCCTCGCCGAGCAGTCCGAGGCGGCGCTGGAGCGCGGTCTTGTCCACCCGCGCGACGAGCGCGTTGTCGTGGGGTCGGCTCCGGGCCGCCTCCGGAGACATCCCGCCGCCGGCCATCGGCGGCATCATCCCGCTTCGCCCGCCGAGGACGAGCAGTTCGTAGTACCCGAAATGGCCGTACGTCTCGCATAGCTCCTTCGCGAACCCGCGCCACGACCCGACCAGCGACTGCTGGCGGCGGTCGAAGCTGATGAGCACGAGCGTCTGTTCGCCCTCCAAGTCGTCGGGAAGGACGACCTTCTGACCGCTCGTGTCTCGTGTCGGGAGGCGAGGGAACTCCATGCGCTATGCGATTCCCCACCGGTAGATAAGTCTAATTGCCGATTCGGTAAAACGTCGCGTCGGAGAGGCTGTTTCCACAGTATCGACGACACGTGAACTCATCGGGCGTGTTATCGAGTTCATTCAGTATAAACGTCCGCCCCCGAGTCTCAGCGCCGATAATCGCCAGTCATCGCTCGTAGTCGGGGTCGAACAGTCGGGCCGACATCGGCCCGGGGTCGCTCCCCTCGACGACGGCGTACGAAGAGAAGTCGTCGACGCCCGCCTCGGACAGCAGTTCCTCGTCGTAGAACGCGTTGCCGGTGCAGTCGGTCGGGTCGCGCGAGAACAGTTCGGCGACGGCGTCGCACATTATCCGCGGGGTGCGCCAGTCCTCGGGCGCGCCCATCCCGAAGTGTCGTGTCGCCTCGGACTCGATGGCGGCGACCGGCCACAGCGCGTTCACGCCGATGTCGTCGGCGGCGAGTTCGCCCGCCAGCGACTGCGCGATGAACGTCATCCCGTACTTCGAGAGCGCGTAGGCGACCTTCCCCGGCGCGGGCCGGGCGGGCATGGGCGGCGAGAAGGTGACGACGTGGGCGCGGTCGCTCTCGCGGAGGTGCGGGAGCGCGGCGTGCGTGGTCGCGTAGGCCCCGCGGGCGTTCACGTCCATGAGGAGGTCGAACCGCTTCGGCGGCGTGTCCTCGAAGCCGGCGATGTGAATCGCGCCCGCGTTGTTGACGACGAAGTCGATGCCGCCGAAGGCGTCGACCGTCTCGTCGATGGCCGTCCGCACCGAGTCGTCGTCGCGCACGTCGAGTTGACACCAGATGGAGTCGCCGCCGCGTTCGCGTATCTCCTCCGTCGTCTCGACGATGGTCCCGGGGAGGTCCTCGCGCTCCTCGACGGTCTTGCCCGTCGAGACGACGTTCGCGCCTCGGTCGGCCAAGTCGAGCGCGATGGCCTTCCCGATACCGCGACTGGTTCCCGTGACGAAGGCCGTCCGACCCTCGAAACCAACATCATCGAATGCCATAGTTTCTTATCGGCTAACGACCACTTGATGGTTCGTACACCGGGGGTCGGTTGAACGGGGTTTGCGGGCCGGGCGCAGGCGGGGTTTCGTCGGGGGGTCGTCGAGGTCGCTCAGTCCGACGCCGAGAACCCACGGAGGCCGTCTAGCGGGAGGTTACCCTCGCCGCTGGCGCGCACCGTCTTCCCGCCGATACCGGGCCGGGACGCCTGCACGGTGAACTGGCAGTACATCGTCTTCGGGAGCGACTCGGTCGTCGGGGCGAACACGGCCGGGACGATAATCGTCCCCTGCATCTGTACGTCTCGGAGTTCGATGACGGTCCGCTTAGCGGTGCTCTCGCGGTCGTAGTACGCCGAAAACCCTTCCCACTGTCCCGGCGGTTCGACGCGGGTCGCGTAGCTGGTCGCCTGCTCGTACGACGACGGCGGTTCGAACCGAAAGCGGAACCAGTCGAGACGGTATCCCTCGTAGGGTTCGTCGGCGGCGAGCCCGCCGACGGTCGAGTTGAACTGAAGCGACAGCGTCGGGAAGCGGCCTTCGAGGCGGTCGATCCGTCTCGCCTCCACGGCCGCGTACCCGATGCCGTCCTCGTCGCCCTCGCGTCGCGGGTACCGCCAGAGGATTTCGGGAGACCTCAAACCGCTTCCGTCCCGTACCGTCGTCTCGGCAGCGACTCGTTCGGGTCCGAACCCGGGTACTCGTCCGCTACAGCCGGCGATACCGCCGACGGCCACCGACCCGAGTCCGGCGAGGACGCGTCGTCGGGTCCGCCGTTCGGCATCGGAGTCTGAACTGGGGGAGGGCATCGTCGTTCCTCCGCTAGTGGCCCGTCTGTCAGCAAAGTAACTGCTGATTCGGACGCACCCGGCCGACCACTCTCGCCACACCCGCCGCCACCGATTCCCTTTTGCCCGCCGCACCTCCACACCCGTACCGATGGACGTGCTCATCGTCGGCGCGGGCGCAATGGGACGCTGGTTCGGCCGCACCATCGACGCCGACCTCGCGTTCGCCGACGCGGACCCCGAGAGCGCGGTCGCCGCAGCGGACGCGCTCGGCGGCCGCGCGGTCCCGCTCGACGGCGACGAGCGGTTCGACGTGGTCTGTCTCGCGGTTCCGATGCGCCTCGCCGCCGACGCCGTCGCCGACAACGCCCGCCGCGCGGACGCCGCGATGTGCGACGTGACCGGCGCGATGGGACCGCCGGTGGCGGCGATGCGCGACCACCTCCCGGACCGCGAGCGCCTCAGCCTCCACCCGCTTTTCGCCCCGCACAACGCCCCCGGCAACGTCGCCGCCGTCGCCGACGAACCGGGCGCGTACACCGACGCCCTGCTCGCCGACCTCGACGCGGCCGGCAACCGCGTCTTCGAGACGACGCCCGAGGAACACGACGCCGCGATGGAGACGGTGCAGGCGGCCGCCCACGCCGCCGTCCTCTCGTTCGGCCTCGCCGCCGCCGACGTGCGCGAGGAGTTCGCCACGCCGATTTCGTCCGCGCTCGACGAACTCGTCGCCTCGGTGGCCGGCGGCACCCCGCGCGTGTACGCGGACATCCAATCTTCGTTCGGCGAGGGGACCGACCGCGTCGCCGACGCGGCCCGCGACCTCGCGGCGGCCGACGACGAGGCGTTCGCCGACCTCTACCGGCGCGTCTCCCGCGCCGACGACGCGTCGAGCGACTCGACCTCCGCGAGCGCCGACGACCGCGACCAGACCGACAAGCACGACCCTGTCGAGTGACGAGTGAAGGGAGACACCGACGCCGACGCCCCGCTGCGGGCCCGATTCCCGCCGCGCGGGCGACGACGACTCGCTCCACAGCCCACTGATGATAGATAGAGACGCCGTCCGCGACAACGCGAAGTACCTCAGAAACGTCCGCCCCATCGACCCCGACGAGATAGCCGAGTACATCGAGGGCGCGCCGCATCCCGCCGTGGTGAAACAGACGCTCCGCGAGGAGGCTCACGACCTCGGCCTGTTCGAGCGCGAGGACGGCACGTTCGTGCCCGCAAACGACGAGCCCGCACCGTTTCAGAACTGGTCGCCCGCGGCCTTCCCCGGCGACTACTCCTTCGCCCTCGAAGACCTGCTCATCGGGCGCTACGGCGCGAACTGGCACGTCGGCGACTCCGGCGGCCGCCTGCGGGAGCGCGTCCGCCAACTGAAAGAGGACTACTACCGGGGGAACCCCGTCGAGTACGACGAGGACGCCGCGCTCGGCTACGGCATCTATCACCTCCCCGACTACTACGCGGCCGTCGGCTACGTCCTCTCCGACCTCGCCGAGCGGAGCCTGCTCCCCCGAAACCCCCGCGTGCTCGACGTGGGTGCCGGAACCGGCGGCCCCGCGCTCGGCCTCCACGACTACCTCCCCGACGATTCGGTCGTCGACTACCACGCGGTCGAACCGAGCGCCTCCGCCGACGTGCTCGACCGGATGCTCGGCGAGACGCGCCGGAACTTCCGGACGACCGTCCACCGCGAGACCGCAGAAGCGTTCGACCCCGACGGCGAGTACGACGTCGTCCTCTTCGCCAGCGTCCTGAGCGAACTCGACGACCCCGCCGCGGTCGTCGAGAAATATCTCGACGCCCTCGCCGACGACGGCGCAGTCGTCGCCATCGCGCCCGCCGACCGGAACACGAGCATCGGCCTCCGCGAGGTCGAACGCGAGGTCGCGCCGGCCGACGGCGACGTGACGGTGTACTCGCCGGCGCTCCGCCTCTGGGACGGCTACGCGCCCTCGGACCGCGGCTGGTCGTTCGACGTGAAGCCCGACCTCGACGTGCCGGGGTTCCAGCGCCGCCTCGACGAGGGCCGCGACAGCGACGAGGACGAGGGCACCTTCGTCAACGTGGACGTGCAGTACTCCTACAGCGTCCTCCGGACCGACGGCCAGCGCCGCCTCGACGTGCGCGGCAACCCCGCGCGGTTCGCCAAGATGGCCGAGATGGAGCGCCACGTCACGAACCGCATCGACCTGCTCGCGGTCAAACTGAGCCACGACCTCTCGGAGGGGAACAATCAGGTGTTCAAAATCGGCGACGGGAGCGAGGCGGTCGACCACTACGCCGTCCGCACGCGCGACACCGTGCTGAACGCCGATTTGGCCGACGCAGACTACGGCGACGTGCTCGTCTTCGAGAACGTCCTCGCGCTGTGGAACGACGACGAGGAGGCGTACAACCTCGTCGTCGACGACGAGACGCTCGTCGACCGCGTGGCCTGACCGGGCCGCGTCGGCCGCCGCCGTCGGCCTCGTCGGTCCGGTCACGCCCCGCCCGACGGGTGGCTTTTTGCGGCCTCCGTCCCGAGTCGGACCATGAGCGAACCCAGCATCCTCCTCACCAACGACGACGGCATCGAGAGCGTCGGCTTCCGCGCGCTCTACGACGCCCTCTCGGAGTTCGCCGACGTGACGGCGGTCGCGCCCGCGACGGACCAGAGCGCGGTCGGCCGGAAGATGTCCACCGACGCGGTCGTCTCCGAGCACGAACTCGGCTACGCGCTGGAGGGGACGCCCGCCGACTGCACGGTCGCCGGCTTGGAGGCGCTGTGTCCCGACGTGGACATGGTCGTCTCCGGCATCAACAAGGGGGCCAACATCGGCGCGTACGTCCTCGGCCGGTCGGGGACCGTCAGCGCCGCCGTCGAGGCCGCGTTCTTCGACGTGCCCGCCATCGCCCTCTCGCTGTACGTCCCCGCCGGCGGCGACCTGCCGTGGCACGAGAAGGCGACCGACCCGCGGGACTTCCGCGAGGCGACCCACGCCGCGTCGTACCTCGTCAAACACGCCGAGCCCGCCGGCGTCTTCGAGCAGTGCGACTACCTCAACGTCAACGCGCCCATGCGCGACCCCGGCGACGACCCGGCGGACATGCAGGTGACCGTCCCCTCCGAGCTGTACGACATGACCGCGGAGTTCGAAAACGGCACCGTGAAACTCCACGACCGCGTCTGGGAGCGGATGCGCACCGGCGACATCCCGGACCCCGACGGCACCGACCGCCGGGCCGTCGTCGAGGGCCGCGTGTCGGTCTCGCCGCTGACCGCGCCGCACACGACCCACCGCCACGAGGCGCTGGACGCGCTCGCCGAGACGTATCTGGAGTGAGCGAAGCGGGCAACAAAACGTATATCGGCGGGGCCTGAAACCCCGACGAGACCGATGACCCTGCTTCTACAGGCCGCCGCCGAGTCGGGAAGCGTCACCGGCTTTCTCATCACCATCGCGGTGCTGTTCAGCCTCCCGCTCGTCATCCTCCTCCTCGGACGGCTGTTCGAGCAGTTCTTCTGAGGCCGCGAGTCCGGGCCTTGCGAACGGTGCGACCCATCGACACTTCGCGGGCTATCTCGCACCCGACAGCCCGAAAGCCATCGTAGTCTTTTCACCGGCGAGCAATCTGTTAGATGACATGAACCGCGACGACCTCAACGAGTACCTGAAAGAGCGGCCGCTCTTGGGAGGTCTCTGGCTCGTGGCGATGCTCGGGGTGGGCATGCTGGTGTGGCTGAAACTGCTCCGACCGGCGCAGTCGGTCGTCGACATCGTCTCGAACACCGGCTACCAGTTCGTCTTTCTCGTGATGGGCGGGCTCTGTTACGTGACCTACGTCGGCTTCTCTCGGGCGGTGAACTGATTTCTCACTCCGTCGCCGCCCGCCGGCTGTCCACCAGCAGTTTGTACGCGACGCCGACGACGCCGGCGAACACCGCGAGCGCCCCGGCGAGCGAGGCGAGGATTCCGAGGACGAACATCATGCCGAAGCCGTAGCCCGCGAGGGCGAAACTGCCGACGGTCAACAACACCCAGCCGCCGACGATGACGGCGAAGAGGACGAGTACGTCGTCTTCGGTCGCGTAGCGGAGGGCGTCGCGGGCGGAGACGCGTGACATATCGAACGCGTCGCGGAGACCGGAGTTGTTCCTTTCGGTCGACCGACACCAAAGCTTGAATCCCGGGCCGGCCGACGAACGCGTATGTCCGAAGCAGACGCAATCGAGCGCGTGGACGAACCCGGAACCGTCGAGTCGCTCGCCGCGGACCTCCGCGCGCTCGGCGTCGCGGCCGGCGACACCCTCCTCGTCCACTCGTCGCTCAGTTCGCTCGGCTGGGTCGCCGGCGGTCCGCAGGCGGTCGTGGACGCCCTCCAGACGGTGCTGACCGACGACGGGACGCTGGTCATGCCGACCCACACGGGCCAGTACACCGACCCGTCGGTGTGGGAGAACCCGCCGGTCCCCGACGACTGGGTCGATATCATCGGCGAGTCGATGCCGGCGTTCCGCCCCGAGGTGACGCCGACCCGCGGGATGGGCGCGATACCCGAGTGCTTCCGCACCTACCCCGGCGTCGTCCGCAGCGAGCACCCGACGGTCTCCTTCGCGGCGTGGGGCGCGGCCGCCGACGAGGTCGTCGGCGACCACGAACTCGACGACGGCCTCGGCGACGGGTCGCCGCTGGCGCGGGTGTACGACCGCGGCGGCGACGTGCTCCTGCTCGGTATCGGCCACGGAAACGACACCTCGCTCCACCTCGCCGAACACCGCGCGGACTTCGAAAAGGAGCGGACGACCGAGCGCGCGCCGCTTCTCCGAGACGGCGAGCGCGTCGTCGTCGAGTACGAGGACATCGAGGTCAGGACCGACGACTTCGAGGCGGTGGGCGAGGCGTTCGAGAGGCAGCGCGGCGCGACCGAGGGGTCGGTCGCGGCCGCGGCGGCGACGCTCCTCGACCAGCCCGCGCTGGTCGACTTCGCCGAAGACTGGTTCGAGTCGAACCGCTGAATCGGGGTGCTACGGCCGATTCGGTCGGATCACAAAAACGGCGGGCGACGCGCGGTCAGGCGAGCGTCGCGGTCAGCGTGATTTCCGGCCCGGCGAGCGCCTTCGACACCGGGCAGCTCTCCTTCGCGCGCTGGGCGAGTTCGGCGAACGTCTCCTCGTCGATGTCGGGCACGTCGGCGTCGAGCGTCAGGTCGATGCGCGAGATTTCGAAGCCGCCGCCGTCGGCCGGGTCGAGGTGCACGTCGGCCGCGGTGTGCAGGCTCGCCGGCGCGTAGCCCTCGCCTTCGAGGAACGCGGTCAACTGCATCGAGAAACAGCCGGAGTGCGCCGCGCCGATGAGCTCCTCGGGGTTCGACCCGAGTTCGTCCTCGAACCGCGTCGGGAACGTGAACGTCCCCTCGACGGTCCCGCTTTCGGTCGAGAACTCGCCGCTGCCGTCTTTGCCACCGGTCCACGTCGTCTCCGCTTTGTGCGTGGGCATCTCACGCACACCTACGGTCGCGAGCGATATGGAGGTGACGGCGAACGGAGCGTTCGAGGGGACCGAGACCGGGACCGGCGGGACGCGGAGGTCCCGGGGCGACGCGCTACAGGCCGCTCCAGAGCGCCGCGACGCCGAACCCGACGATGACGACGCCCGCGAGTTGGTTCACCCGGCGGAGGACCGACGGGGTGACACGCGTTCGGACGCGGTCGACGGCGGCGCTCAGGACGAACCACCAGAGCGCCGAGCCGGCGAAGACGCCCGCGACGAGGACCGCCGCCCCGAGGTAGTCGCCCGAGACGCCGACGCCCAAGCCGGCGAAGATGCCGACGAACGCCAGTATCGTCACCGGGTTCGTCAGCGTCAGGAGGAACGTCGACCCGAAGTCGGCCGCGAGCGACCGGGCGTTCGAGTCGGGCGACACGACGGCCGACCGCTCGGTCGTCGGAGCCGACTCGACCGACGCCGGGTCGCCCCGAATCGACTGGACGCCGATGTACAGGAGAATCGTCCCGCCGGCGAGGGCGATTGCGTTGCGGTGGCCGAGCAGGACCGACGAGAGCGCGGCGAGGCCGAACCCCGCGATGGCCCCGTAGACCGCGTCCGCAGACGCCGCTCCGAGTCCGCTGACGAAACCCGAACGGCGGCCCTTAGAAAGCGTTCGCTGGATGCACAGGACGCCGATTGGACCGACCGGCGCGGCTATCGAGACGCCGAGAACGAGTCCGCGGACGAGGATTCCGATTGTGGTGGTTAATAGACATCACCTCGTGACCGAGTCGATGCCTCACCGGGTGATAGCTCTATCGACGGTTCTGCACGGTCCCCCGAAGAAGTCAGCCTCGGTGCCGGCGGGCCGGAACCCACTAGAACAGGCCCGTGATGAAGCCGATACCCATCAGCACCAACACGGCCGCCGAGAACGCCGGGAGGTACGGGGTGTACTTCTCCACTTCGTCCTCGTAGTGGTGGTAGCCCGCAATCAGCAGCATCGTCAGGCCCACGATGCCGACGATGACGGTGAACGCGTACGCGCCCATCAGTTCGAGGCAGTAGTTCGACCCGGCGCAGAGCGCGATAATCTCGAACTCCTCCTCGTGGGCGAACCCGAGGACGAACGCGAACCACGCGATGCCGAGGAGGCCGCGCTCCGCGGCTTCGTCGGGGGTGCCGTGCGAGTGGGAGTGTCCGCCGACGACGGGGACGAAGCCCTTCAGGCGAGCGAACAGTCCGCTGTCGTCGCGGTCGCGGGTGTGACCGTCGTGGTCGTGTGGCTGGCTATGGCCGCCGTCATCGTGTGAGTGCTCGCGGTCATGACCTCCTTCACGGTCACCTCCGTGACTGTGGCCCCCGTGGTCGTCGTCGTGCCCGTGAGTGCCGTGCGAGTGCCCGTGCGTGTACTCCCGGACGCCGAGCGCGATGAGCAAGACGCCCGCCACGAGACTGACCGGGCCGCCGATTTGGACGCCGCCGAGTATCGTAATCGGCTCGTTGACCTGCGTGAGGTCGAAGTACGACTTCGCGTAGAAGAACACGCCCACCATCGCGATACTGCTGACGAGGTGGCCGACCCCGAGGATGAAGCTCGCCGCGAACCCGTACACCCACTTGTTCGCTTGGTCGAGCGCGTACGAGGCCGCGACGGGCCAGCCGTGACCCGGTTCGACGCCGTGGACGGCTCCGAGAGCCACCGCGCCGGCGACGAGACCGAGCAGTTCGTTCGAGGTCATGTGCTACCGTACCCGTGGCAAACGAGGGAGATAGGGGTTGTTAATACCGAATCGCGGGTATCGTCATAACGGGGACTCTTGTAGCTGTACGCGCCAGTTGGTGGTGATGCGGACGAGTTTCAACATCCCCGACGAACTGGTCGCGGAGTTCGACCGGGCGTGGCGCGACGAGGGCATCGAAAACCGGTCGCGGGCGGTCCGAGAGGCCATGCGGGAGTTCGTCGAGTCCCACGCCCGACTCGAAGACGTCTCCGGCGAGGTCGTCGCGCTCGTCGGCTTCGACTACCGCCACCACGACGTGATTCGGGAGCTTCACGGGGCGCAACACGAGTTTCAGGACGTCATCCTCAACACGAGCCACACCCACCAGGGCGAGTGGTGTCTCGAATCGCTGTTCTGCCGCGGCCCCGCCGAGCGCGTCCGCGAACTGACGTACGAACTCCGCGACTTCGACGCGGTCCGGCGGGTGAAGGTGATGGTCATCCGCGAGTGACGCGTCGCGGCACCGACTCGGAGTGCGGGCGCGGCCAGAGAATAGGGTGCGTCTGGCTACCGATTCTGCCGCTGTTCGGCCTTGTTCAGGAAGCTGAAACTCAGCATGGACTGTCGTGAATCGGCCCTCCATACCATAGAATTACACTTGATGGTAAAATTCATCTCTCGTGCCATCGTAGTTCATTGCATGTCAGCAGAGACCGACCGGCAGGGACGACTGTACATCCCCAAGGAGGTACGGGAAAAGTACGGTGAGAAGTATCACATCGTGACGTACGAAGACAGAATCGAGCTCATCCCGGTCGCAGACGACCCCCTCGCTGCCGTCCGCGAGGCAGCAGGTGGCCTCCGTGAAGCGTCTATCGAGGAGATTCGAGAGGACATAGAATCAGAGGCGAAGGCCGACGCCCGAGAGAAGGACGCTGATAGATGACGGTGTACGTCGAGACGGACTTTTTACTCGCACTCGCCAAAGATTCGGATTGGTTGCAGGGGTCGGCAGAAGAAGCACTCGACAAGTACGACGTTGAGACGTCCGCGTTCTCGTATCTCGAACTCGTCCTCGCCCGAGAGCGCTACGAGTTCGACTTCGTGCCGCTCGTGGCGAACTTGCTCGAACTCGTTCCCGTGCGAGACGACGAAGAGAAACAAATCGTTCTGAAGGGAGTCAACTACTACGACGAAGGAATGACACCATTCGACGCGTTCCACGCGGCGACTGCGGAGACGCGGGGCATGGACGTACTTTCGTCAGAGAAAGACTACGAGGACATTGACGTGTCGAGAATCCCGTTGGAACCGACCGACGAGGAGTGAATCAGACTCACCTCATCGCCGAGTCACGTTGTACAGTGAGACCGCAACAACGAGTCCGACGAAGAGGCCCGTAAAGACGAAGTTCGCCACCACGTCTCTGATTTGAGTATGTAATCGATGCCAGCGTACGAAGTGAACCCTTGACCAATCATCGGCCAGAACCAGAGGACGGCCCAAACCGGGATACCGACGATGATGCCCAACTGTTGCAGTGTACGAAGGAAGCCGGATTGGTCTTTCGTCTTCGAGTTGGCTATCTCTACCGAACGATTTCTTGACAGTGCAGTACCAGTTTCGGCGGAGTTACCGATTCTGCCGCTGTTCAGCCTTGTTCATCTCGATGAGCAGTCGGAAGATGGCCTTCACGAGGTTCGAATCCACCTCGAAGTGGGCCGCGTTCTTCCCGGCTCGCTCCATCACGCGTTCTTCTTGGGATTCGTCGGTCGTCGGCAGGTCTTTCTCGGCTTTGACCTTCGCCACCGTGTCGGCGACGTAGGTCCGGCGGGCGATGAGCTCGACGATGCCGCGGTCGATATCCTCTATCTCCTCGCGGAGTTCGTCGAGGGACATGTCCTGAAACGGTTCGGCGGCGTCTGGGGTGTCGTCTGTCATTGGATTCGTGCTCCGTCGGTTCGGGTGGTCGTCAGTCGGGTCTCGCCGTCGCGGTCGTCCCACAGTTCCTCGACGCGTTCGAGGTCGGCGCGGTCGCCGACGGCGACGACGCTCGGGCCGGTCCCGGACAGCGAGACGCCGTCGGCGATGGGCATCGCCTCGACGGCGGGGTCGGTCGGGAAGTCGAGGGCGGCCGAGAAGGCGAGGCCGTTGACGGTCATCGCCTCGGCGTAGCGGCCTTCGAGCGCGAGGTCGGCGACGAGGTCGGCCATCGGGGCGACGTTCTCGCAGCGGCTCACGTCGGCGTCGGCGCTGTAGGCGCGCTCCGGGGGCGTCCACACGAGCACGTCCCAGTCGACCTCGTCGCGGGCGAGGAGGTCGTCCTCGGTGTTGTCGGTGACGACGACGCCGCCGACCATCGAGGCCGAGGCGTCGTCGAACGCACCGGTGGCGGTGACGCCGACCTCGCGGGCGGCGCGGACGCCCATCCGACAGGCGTCGAGCCGGGTGATGTCGGCGTCCGGGCCGGGGCCGACCGACCGGCCGAGCGCCGAGAGCGTCGCCAGCACCGTCGCGTTGGCCGCGGCGCTCGAACTCTTGAGACCGGCGGCCATCGGCAGGTCGCTTTCGGTCTCGACGGTGCCGCCCTCGCCGTCGCCGAACGCCTCGACGGCGAGTTCGACACAGCGCTCGATGAGTCGCGTGTCGGCGTCGGGGGCCTCCGCGATGCTCCCGCGGACGTCGCCGGAGTCGTCCAGTTCGACCGACGCGGTGGTTTCCGCGTCGATGGCGAACGCGGAGCCGGTCGCCGTCGCCAGGGCGTTCAAGACGGTTCCCGCCCCGAGGGCGGTGGCTCGGCCGTGCATACTTCGGGGAGGTCGGCACACCGTGTTATGTGTGGCGGTCCGTGCCGTTTTCGCCCGGAGGGGCGGCGGCGAGGCGAGAGTACGGCGACGGGAGCGACGCGGGGCGCGAGCCGTCCCGAGACGCGACGTTTTTGCCGTCCCCGAAGCAACGGTGAGCCATGAGCGCCCGCAACGACATCGCCCCGAGCACGCTCGGCGTCGAACTCCACGACTACGGCGTCGAAGTGGAGTACCTCGACAACCGAACCACGGTCTACCGGGGCGTCCCCGAAGCGGTCACGGGCACGCTCGCCACCGCCCCCGGCAAGGAGGTCCACGTCCTCGTCACCGACCCCACCGAGACGGAGGGCGTCATGATGTACGTCAACGACCTCACGAGCCACGACGACGTGCTCGAATCGAGCGGCGTCGGCCGCGTCATCCTCGGCGAGGACGAAGAAGAGGAGTTGTTCCCCGGCGTCCTCGTCCGCCGGGTGCCCGGCCACCGCTTCGAAATCGAGGCCGACCCGGAGGTCGCCCGCGGCCGCGTGTTCGTCTTCGTCGAGGACGACTGGGGCGAAGACTCCTACGAGTTCGTCGCCGAGTGATGCTCCGAAAACGCTGGGAGCCGCTGGAAAAGCGGACCGTCGGCAAAGCCCCGGAAGCCTACGGCTACTACGAACTCGGCGACGCCGACGGCGACCTCGTCGGCCGCGGCGTCGGCGTCCTCCGCGACGAACTGAAGGAGGCGCTCGCCTACGGCGACGTAGCGCGCGTCCGCTGGGAGCGCGCGACCTCGCTGGACCACGCCGAGCGACTCGCGGACGAACACGACCCCGCGTAGCCGCCGCCCCCGCCGAGTCGTCGTCGACGCTCCCGCTTTCGCTCCCCCGCTACTGCAAGTACGACGGGCTGTCCGTGTCGCAGTTCTCCTCGTGAGCCTCGGCGTCGGACTCCACGTCGAACAGCATCCCGCACTCTTCGCACCGGTACCACGTCGCGCCGTCTTTCTCCGTCGTGGCGACCATGCGTACTGTTACCGCGCCGTCCGGGAAAACGGTTACTCCGGGCGAACCCTCAAGGGTCGAGCGGGCGAACTGGGTGGCATGTCTGAAGATGGGGTGACGCTCGTCGTCCGCGCCGCGGAGAAACGCGACGCGGGCCGCGGCATCGCCCGCCTCCCCGAGGCCGCCCGCCGAGAACTCGGCGTGCTCAGCGGCGAGACGGTCGTCATCGAGGGGTCCCGAGAGACGGTCGCCAAGATGTGGCCCGCCCGCCCCGGTGCGAACGCGGGCGAGATGCTCGTCGACGCCGACACGCGAGCCAACGCGGGCGTGAAAATCGGCGACAGCGTCCGCGTCAGGAAAATCGACGTCGAGGACGCGCGGTCGGTGACGCTCGCCGGCCCCAGCGCCTTCGAGCGGACCAGCGTCGACCGCGAGACCATCGAGGAGGTCGTGAAGGCGGAGCTTCGGAACCGCCCGCTGCGCGCCGGCGACCGCGTCCGCGTCGAGCGACTCGGCGGCGCGGCCCTCGTCGTCAGCGAAACCAGCCCGGAGGGCGTGGTCCGCGTCACCGACGCGACGAGCGTCTCCGTGACGGCGAACAGTTCGAAGGGCGCGAGCGAGACGGTCCGCGACGCCGTCAAGAGCGTGACCGGCGGCGACGACGGCGACGGCGCGAGCCGCGGCCGGGCGACGGGCGTCACCTACGAGGACATCGGCGGCCTCGACGACGAACTCGACCTCGTCCGCGAGATGATAGAGCTCCCGCTGTCCGAACCCGAGGTGTTCGCCCACCTCGGCATCGAGCCGCCGAAGGGCGTGCTCCTCCACGGCCCGCCGGGCACGGGGAAGACACTGATAGCGAAGGCCGTCGCCAACGAGGTCGACGCGAGTTTCACCACGATTTCGGGCCCGGAGGTGCTGTCGAAGTACAAAGGCGAGTCCGAGGAGAAACTGCGCGAGGTGTTCCAGTCGGCCCGCGAGAACGCGCCGGCCATCATCTTCTTCGACGAAATCGACTCCATCGCGTCGAAGCGCGACGACGGCGGCGACCTCGAAAACCGCGTCGTCGGCCAACTGCTGTCGCTCATGGACGGACTCGACGCCCGCGGCGACGTGGTCGTCATCGGCGCGACGAACCGCGTCGACAGCCTCGACCCGGCGCTCCGCCGCGGCGGCCGGTTCGACCGCGAAATCGAAATCGGCGTCCCGAACGAGGCGGGCCGCCGCGAGATTCTCGACGTGCACACCCGGCGGATGCCGCTCGCCGAGGACGTGGACATCGACCGACTGGCCTCCCGGACCCACGGCTTCGTCGGTGCCGACCTCGAATCGCTGGCGAAGGAGGCCGCGATGACCGCGCTCCGGCGCGTCCGACGCGAGGGAGGGGGCGGCGGAGGCGGAAGCAAAAGCGGAGGCGGAGGCGGGGACGGAGACGGGAGCGTCGCCGTCGCGGACATGACCGTCACGCGCGCCGACTTCGAGTCGGCGATGACGACGGTGGAACCCTCGGCGATGCGCGAGTACGTCGCCGAGCAACCGACCGAGGGGTTCGAGGGCGTCGGCGGCCTCGACGACGTGAAGCGGACGCTCGAACGCGCGGTGACGTGGCCGCTGACCTACGCGCCGCTGTTCGAGGCGGCGTCGACCGACCCGCCGACCGGCGTGCTCCTCCACGGCCCGCCGGGGACCGGCAAGACGATGCTCGCCCGCGCCATCGCGGCCGAAAGCGGCGTCAACTTCATCCACGTCGCCGGTCCCGAACTGCTCGACCGCTACGTCGGCGAGTCCGAGAAGTCCGTCCGCGAGGTGTTCGACCGCGCCCGACAGGCCGCGCCGAGCATCGTCTTCTTCGACGAGATAGACGCCATCGCCACCGACCGCGACAGCGCCGGGTCGGACTCGGGCGTCACCGAGCGCGTCGTCTCCCAACTCCTGACGGAGATGGACAACGCCGCCGACAACCCGAACCTCGTCGTCCTCGCGGCGACGAACCGCCGGGACGCGCTCGACCCCGCGCTCCTCCGCCCCGGTCGGCTGGAGACCCACGTCGAAGTCCCCGCCCCCGACATCGAGGCGCGCCGCGCCATCCTCGACGTGCACGTCCGCGACAAGCCGCTCGGAACCGACGTGGACCTCGGCGACGTGGCCGCCCACATGGACGGCTACACGGGGGCCGACGTGGCCGCGGTCTGCCGCGAGGCCGCGCTCCGGGCGATTCAGGACGTGGCCGACGCCTACGAGGGCACCGAGGCGAACAGCCACGCCGACGAGGTGCGCATCACTCGCGCGCACTTCGAGGCGGCGCTGGAATCGGTCTCGCCGACGCAGGTCTGACGGGCGGCGACCGCCGGGGGCGGCCCGGGGGCGATCACGCGCCGCTCACCTGCGAGGCTATCTCCTCTCGCCGCGTTTATGTGCCATGTTCACACGTAACTGGAATGTGTCGTGAACGCGGCGTGGCGGCGGAAGGTCCGGCGGGAGTGGGACGCGCTCACCGGCGGTCCGCTCTCCGCGACGTGGTGGGCGACGAAAGCCGGGCTTCGGGTCGCGTTCGCCGAGGCGATGTTCATGTTCCTCGTGTTGTTGAACAACGACGCGGCCGCGATATCGGCCGTCGCCGACGGCGAGGCCTCAGTGTTCTCGCTCGTCGCGCTCGTCGTCGGGACGTCCGAGTACCTCGCCATCGCGGGCATCGTCTTCGCCGTCGCGCTCTTGCTTCCGTTCCTCCCGCGGCGCAACGAGGCGACCAACCGCTGGGAGTGAGAATCGGGAGGCGACGCCGACGGCTCCGCTTCCGACGCGCCGCCGCGACCGCCCCGGCTCACGCCAGTCGCGCTCGGTAGTAACTCGACTCGGGGTTCGGCACGGTCACCTCGCGCACGTCGAGGCCCGCCTCGGCGGCGACCGCTCGGAGCCGAGCGGGCGAGACGAGAACGAAGTCGAGCATCGGCCCGCGGAGGTCGCCGTACTCGACGCGGAACGACCGCCGGGCGACGCCCTCTCGCGGGTCCGACCGGTAGCCGAAAAAGCGCTCGGGGTCGATGCGCGCCGGGTCGTACGAGTCGACGACGACTTCGCCGGACGACGAGGCGAGGGCGGCAAACGACGCGAGCAGGTCGGCGAGTCGGTCCAGCGACCCCGCGAGTCCGACCTGCGTCCCGTTGGCGAGCACCGTCTCGAAGCCGCCGGCCGACGACTCCGACTCGCTCGGTTCGACCGGTGAGTCGAACATGTCGCCGACGACAGCCGCCTCGACGCCGCGCTCGCGGGCCGCGCGAACCGCGACCGCGTTCGGGCTCACGTCGAAGGCGACGACCTCGCCGCGCTCCTGTGCGGCGAGGGCGTGCTGGCCCGCGCCGCACCCCACGTCGAGGACCGGGGTCCGAAGCGAATCGACGAACTCGTGCTTCGCGGCCGGCCACCGCTCGGACGGGACGAGATAGTTCTCGTAGACGTGCGCGTCGCCGGCGGCGGCTCCCGCGTCGTCGCCGGCGCGGTAGACACAGGGGGCGCGCAGACAGCCGCGAACCCGGTCCAACATCGCCAGTCCGAGGGCGTCGTCGGGCATGACGGCTCGTTCGACGTCCTCGTGCAAACTATATTTAATGTGCTCAACGATAGCAATTAACAGGAACAGCGGGCGTCAGTCCAGCCGGTCCAAGTCGCCGTGTAGCTCGCGGTTCATCACGTCCGCGACGAACAGTCGGACGCGCTTGTGAAGCTCCGCCTCGGTGTCGTAGGTCTCGACGCGGAGGTCCCAGCGGGCGCGCGCCGCGCGGATCATCTCGCTCGTGACGCTGTCTTCGTGGACGAAGACGATTCTGTCCCCGTGGGTCTCCGAGAGCCGTTCGAGTATCGACCCCGCCTCCTCGCCGACGCCGAAGTTGTGGCCGAGAAACGGCAGAACGAACACGGTCGCGTTGCTCGCCTCGGCGAACGCGAGCGACTGCGTCGCGGCGTCCACCTCGTCGGTGCCGAGGTCCGCGTCGACGGCGAGAAAGGCGTTCACGCCCGGGTCGGCGCGGAGCGTTCCCTGCACGCGCCGGAGGAGCGCGAGCGCGTCGTCGACCTCGTCCCGCGCGGCGAACAGCTTCCGAATCGGACCGGGGAGGTCCTCGATGTCGATGGCGGCGAGCTCCTCCTCCGAGAGGACGTAGTTGAGGTTGAACGATTTGTACGGACCCATCACGTAGACGAGAAACCGGTCGTAGGTCGTCCGCCCGAGCGCCGCTCGTATCTCGTCGCGCGAGATGGCGTCCGTCATGGGCACACGTACCGCGCGAGGGTATATAAAATCGGGATTTTTCAGCGGAGTTCGACTCAAGAACTGTTAAACCGCCGCGCCGCGTCTCTCGAACCGAGATGGCGACGAACGACCCGGTCGATTCGGACGGGCTGCCCGAGGACCCCGCCGAGTTGCTGCCGCCGACGAGCGTCCTCACGCTGGACGAGTACCTCGACATGCAGGCCGCACTCGGCGACCGGACGCGGTTCACCCTGCTGTACCGACTGGTCCACTTCGGCGAGCGGAGTCCGAAGGCGCTGACCGAGGCGCTCGGCGTGCAGGCGAACACGCTCCACTACCACCTCAACAAACTCGTCGACGCCGGCTTGGTCGAGAAGCGCAAACGGTCGCAAGCCGACGACGACGGGCTGTTTTCGTACTACCGCGCCACGTCGCTCGGCTCCGACATCCTCGAACACGGCGTCGAGGAGCTCATCCGGCGCGAGCGCGACTACCGGGACGCCTACGCGTCGGAGTAGCGGCGTCTCGGGCGGTCGCCGCGTCTTAGTTCTCGCCCCGTGACTGCCGAAGCCGCCGCCTATTTGGCGCTCGCTCGCACAGGCTGAAGCGATGTCCAATCTCCTCCCCGAGGAAGCACAGGAAAAGCTCGTCACCGTCTGCCGCACGGCCGTCGGCGACAGCCTCCGCTCGCTCACGTACTTCAGTCGCTTCGACTACGTGCAGGTGTACCTCCGCGAGGACCTCGAACAGGAGGCCGACCTGAACTCCTTTATCGGCAACGAGTGGCACGACTTCAAGATGACACAGGACGCCTACCGCGGGTCCGAACTCGGCGACTACGAGTACACGATTCGCGTGTTCGAAAACGGCTATCTCGTCCGCATCACCGTCGAGGACTTCGGCGTCTTCGTCACGACCGACGGCATCTCGATGCAGGACTTCGAGGCGCTGGCGGCCGCGACGACCGAGATTCTCGACGAGTGGGCCATCGAGGAGTAAGCGTCGGGCCCGGAACCGACCCCGTCAGTCCCAGAACGACTGGGTCCGGGCGTACTCGCGCTCCCGTTCGAGGATGTCGCGGTAGAAGTCGTCCTCGTCATCGCGGAGTTTGTTGATGATGCGCGCGGCGTTGTGCGGACCGACCCCGCGGGCCGCGAGCGCGACGACCGCCCGCGTGCCGTGGGCCTGCACCAGACTCGCCGAGCGGTACGCCCGCTTCGTCAGTCGCTCCTGTTCGTCGTCTTTCTCCGGCGCGCGAACCGCTTTCACCGTCTCGTCGTCCCACGGGTTGAGCGCGGCGACGCGGGTCGCGCCGCACTCGGGACACTCCACCGGCTCGCGGACGCGCTTGACCTTCGTCTTGCGAGTCCAGTCCTTGCAGTGGAGACACGCCAACAGCACGCGGTCGTTCTGAATCCGGTCCCGAACCGTCTCGATGACGCTCGCGTCGGCGTTCTCGGGGACGAGCAGGTCGGTGCCCGACCCGCGGCCGCCGGTGCCGATGGCGGTCGGTTCGCGGGCGACGGCGAGTTCCACGTCGCCGTCGCGGAGGCGGCGGAGCAGTTCGGCCGTCTCCTCGACGGCGAGGTCGGTGTGGAACACCTCGCGGACGGCCTCGTCGTAGACGGGCGTGTCTTCCAGCGCGGCGAGGAGTCGGTCGCCGCCGAAGCGGCCCTTCCCCTGATAGCGCTTGAGCGCGCCGAACTTCGCGGCCACCTGCGCCAGCGTGAACTTCAGCGAGTCCGACCGCTTGAGCGCGAGTTCGAGCAGGGCCTCGACGTGGTCGGGGTCGGTCTCGCGGAGCACCTCCGCGAACGTCGTCGGGCGGACCTTCCCGGGCACGTCGAACTCGACGCGGTAGGGGTCGACCTCCATGCCGACCGAGGAGCCGGTCCGCTGGCCGATGAGCGCCGACAGGAGCCGGCCGAGCGTCTCGTTCACCCGGTGGCCGTACGGCGCGTTCAGCGTCACCTTCCGGGGCGAGCCCTCGATGACGAGCCTGTTCGCGGTCGGAATCGGCGCGTCGGCGTCGACCTGTCTCTCGATGGGACCGAGCGCGGACCTGACCGTGGCCTCGTCTGTCGGGTAGCGCATGGCGACGTCGCGGGCGACGGCCTCGCGGTCGGCCCCGGATTCGAACTGCGGCGCGGCCACGTCGCGGAGTTCGCCCACCTCGCCGGCGACCGGCGCGGGCACCGGAATCTCCGAGCCGACCCACGACGGCACCTCGCCGCCGGGGTCCTCGATGGGCGAGACGTTCACCCGCGCCTCCTCGTCGTCCACGTCGTTGACGCGCCACATCTCGCCGCGCTGGATGAACGTCGCGCCCGGCGCGGCGAAGTTGAGGACGAACTTCTCGTCGAGCGTCCCGATCTGCCGGCGCGAGGAGATGTCGTGGACGTCGTAGGTCTCCTCGTCGGGAATCATCGAGAGGTTGGCGTAGAAGTACTGCCACGTGCCGCCGGACTTTTCGAGGAGGTCTTTGTCCTCGTCCAGCCAGAGGAGATGGTTCCCCGAGAGTTCGCGGACGACCGCGCGGAAGTCGTCCTCTGCGAGGTCGCGGAAGGGGTACGCCCGCGTGATAATCTCGTAGGCGCGGCGGGCCGACACGTCGCCGTAGTCCATGACGACGCCGACGATTTGGTTGGCGACGGTGTCGAGGCTCCCGTGGTGGACGCGGGCGGGTTCGACCTCGCCGGAGACGGCCCGCCGGGCGATGGCGAGCGCTTCGAGCGTGTCGTCGGGGTGGTCGGTGACGACGGTCCCGCGGGAGACGACGCCCAAGCGGTGGCCCGCGCGGCCGACCCGCTGGAGGAGCCGCGACACCTCGCGGGGACTGTTGTACTGGACGACGTGGTCGACCCGGCCCACGTCGATGCCGAGTTCCATCGACGACGTGCAGATGAGGGCGTCCAGCTCGCCGGCCTTGAAGCGGTCTTCAACGTCGATGCGCACGTCCTTCGACAGCGAGCCGTGGTGGACCTCGATGGGGTCGCCGAGCGCCTTGAACCGCGAGCCGAGCGCCTCCGCGGTCTGTCTGGTGTTGACGAAGACGAGCACCGACTCGTGGTCGCGGACGATGTCCCGAATCGTCCGGACGTGGCTCGCTATCTCGGGGTCGGTGGCGAGTCTCCCCGCCAGCGCCTCGTCCTCGTTGGTCACCTCGGGGCGGACCACCTCGAACTCGACGCGGTTGTCCACGTCGACCTCGATGACCTCGAACGGGCGGTCGCCGGTCAGGAACTTCCCGACCTCCTCGGGCGACCCGACCGTCGCCGAGAGGCCGATTCGCTGGAACGCCCCGGCCAACTCGCGGAGTCGCTCCAGTCCGATTGTCAACTGCGCGCCGCGCTTGGCCGACGCGAGTTCGTGGACCTCGTCGACGACGACGTGATGGACGTCCGAAAGCGCCGTCCTGAGCTTCTTCCCCGTGAGCATCGCCTGCAGCGTCTCGGGCGTCGTCACCAGCACGTCCGGCGGGTCGTTCGCCTGTTTTTGGCGCTGGTACTGCGTGGTGTCGCCGTGGCGAACGTCGATGTCGATATCGAGCTGTTCGCCCCACCAGTCGAGTCGCTCGCGCATGTCGCGGTTCAGCGCCCGAAGGGGGGTGATGTAGAGCGCCGAGATACCGAATCGGACCTCGGCGTCGGCGATGGCCGAAAAGACCGGGAGCATCGCCGTCTCCGTCTTTCCGGTGCCCGTGGGCGCGATGATGAGGCCGTGTTTTCCGTCGGACAGCGGGGGAATCGCCCGGCGCTGCGGCTCCGTCGGCGTCGTGAAGCCGCGCTCCGAGAGCGCGTTCCGAACGGGCGACGAGAGCGTCGCGAAGGCGTCCATTCCGGCGGCGGCCTCGCCGTCTGGCATCGCCCCAGCTAGCGGTTCGAGGCGATTAAGCGCACCGCTCGGGGCGGTCCCCACCGGGAGATTCATGTCGCCCGTGAATCAATTTCGGGCGTGTCCCCGAAACGAGTCTACTGGTCCGCGTTCCTCGTCTTCGGTCTCTGTGCCGCCGTCGACATCGCGCTCGACGTTTCGGCGGGAGACGTGGGTATCAACACCGCGGCGGCGGCCGCGGGCGTGGTCGCAGTCGGCTACGCGTCGGTCGTCGCCCTCCGCGACCCCGAACGCGCCCGAGTCCCGTCGGACTGGGGCCCGCTCGTCTACCTCGTCATCGTCGGCGCGGCGCTCTACGCGTTCGGCGTCGCACTCCAACTGTACTCGGTGGTGACGTGACTCCCGAGCGGTCCTTTTGGCTGTCGCAGGCCGGCTTCACCGGCGGCAATCTCCTTATCGCCCTCGGCAATCAGCGGGGCGACCTCGCGGCGTGGCAACTGGTCTTCGCCGCAGTGCTGGTGCTTTCGACCCTCTGGTTCGTCGGCTACGCCGTTCGAGAACGGGAGGAGGGCGTGCCGGAGTTCTTCCGCGAGTGGACCGGCTGGCAGCGACTCGCCCGCGTGGCGAGCGTCGCCGTGTTCGTCCTCGGAACTCTCACGTTCGTCTTCGCGTAGGCGTGGCCGCGGGTTCTGCCGACCGCGACCACCGCGACGACCCGGGCATCTCAGACGTTCCGGTAGTCGCCCAACCGCGTGCCGTCGAGCAGGTAAGCCTCGCCGTCAGCGAGGCCGTCGGGCAGAAACGGCGAGAGGAAGCCCTGTCCGGGGACGTTGACCCACGTCCCGCCCGAGGTGTCGTTGAACGCCGGAAACACCACGAGTTCGGCGTCGGCCCGCGTCACCTCGGCGGGGTCGATTTCGTAGTGCTCCGCGAACACCGCGGGAGCGAGAGCGCCGCGGAGCCAGACGCGCTCTTTCCGCGCGCCGCCGACCTCGTCTTCCAGCCTGACCGCCGGGTGTTCGTGGGCCGAACAGACCACGTCGGCGGCGAGTACCTCACGCGAGGGCCACGTGTGGCCGTGGCAGAAGCCCACGTCGCCGAGGCGGACGCCCGCGGGGTCGGTCACCTCCGCGGCGTCGCCGAAGAAGTCCGCGAGGCCGCCGTCGTGGTTGCCGGGGACGACCGTCAGTTCGGCGCGGTCGGCCACGGCGGCCGCGAGGTCGCGCAGTTCCTCGGCTTCGTCTCCCTTCGGGTCGCCGATGCGGTGGCCGAGGTCGCCGAGGACGACCAGTCGGTCGGCGTCGGTCCGGTCGAGAAGCGACAGCAGGCGCTCGCGGCGAACGGCCGCTTTCGACGGGAGTTCCACCCCGCGTTCGTACCGCAGGCCGGCCTCGATGCCGGCGTGGTAGTCGGCGACGACGAGCGAGCGCTCGGGGAACCCGCGTCTGCTCGTCTCCGCCACCGCGGCGGGATGCCCGGGAATCGGTTCGACGAGCGGTCCGGGCACGGCCTCAGATGGCCTTCAGCACGCCGTCCTGCGGCTCGTAGCACCGGCCGCCGAGGAGCGCCTCTTGGATGGCGTCTTCGACCGCGCCGGGGTCCGCGCCGTACTCGTCGACGACGGCGGCGACGACCTCGTCGTGGTCCGCGCCGTCGCCCCCGTCGAGGTCGTCCATGGCCTCCACGACGACCGATTCGAGGTCGATGTCCTCGGCGGCGTCGTCGGCGTCGGCCTCGGTCTCGTCTTCGTCCCCGGCCGACGCCGCCTCGGGCGTCGGCTCGGGTTCGGGTTCAGGCTCGGACTCGACCGCCGGTTCGGGTTCCGCGACGGCGTCGGCCGCGGGTTCCGGTTCGGCGTCGGCGGGCTCGTCTTCGAGCTGTTCGGTGAGGTCGTCCGCGTCGGGCACGTCGATGTCCGCCTCGCCGGCGGGGTCGACGTCCGCGCCGGAGGTGAATTCCGTGCCGAACTCTGACTCGATTTCGGCTCGCTCGTCCTCGTCGAGTTCGTACATCCCGTCTGGCTCGACCGAGTCGGTCGAGTCGGTCGCCTCCGCCTCTGGTTCTGGGTTGTCGAAGCCGTCGTCGAAGTCGCCGAGGGTTCCGTCGTCCGAGCCGCCGAAGGTGTCGGCGTCGCTCGTGTCCGCGTCGGGCGCGTCGTCGTCGAAGTCGCCGAGCGTGCCGTCGTCGGCACCGGCGTCGAAGTCGGCCTCCGAATCGGCGTCGAGCGAGTCGGACGCCGGTTCGGGTTCGGACGTGAGGTCGGGTTCTGCGGCCGGTTCCGACTCGGGTTCGGCGTCGACCGTCGCGGACGGCTCGCTCTCAGTCGTGGCCGTCGTCTCGGCGGCGACCGGCTCGGGGTCGGTTTCCGCGACGGGTTCAGATTCAGGTTCTGTGACGGGCGCGGATTCAGACTCCGGCTCGACGGCCTCGGACTCGGCACTGTCGGCGGGTTCCGGATCCGCGTCGGGCGTCGCAGTCGGTTCGGAATCGGATTCGGTCTCGAACTCGCCCGGGTCGGCTTCCGCCTCGACAGCGTCGGCCTCCGAGTCGCCGAGTTCGTCGCCGTCGTCCGCGTCCGCGTCGCCGACCTCGATATCGACGCTGTCGGCCGGTTCGAGGTCGAGTTCGGGGAGCGCGCCGAGGACCGCGTCGCCGCCGTCGCCGGGGGCGACGTCGAGGGAGTCCACCTGGTCGCGGTCGCCCGCGACGAGTTCGAGCGCCTGCACGGCGACTTCGCGCAGGGCTTCGAGATAGGTTCGGGTCGTCCCGTAGTGGTCGATTGCGCGGGGGACGCCCGCCGCGAGCGTCGAGTCGACGCCGCGGGCTTCGAGCGCGCGGGTCAGGTCGTCGCCGCGGTAGGGCATCGACAGCGCCTCGTCGAACACCGCGATGCGGCGGAGGGTCGCCTCGGCGGCCGAGACGATCCAGCGGTCGCGCACGTCGGCGTCGACGGTGTTGACGCTCTCGGGGCGGACCGAGGAGTAAACCACGTCGGCGTCGTCCGGTTCGTACGTCCGGGCCTTGCCCGCGAGCGAGACGAACGCCGGGGGCGTCGCCGCGTCGAGGTAGGCCATCGGCTCCGGCTGGTACTGCCCGGCGTAGGTCACGAACGCGCCCGTCGGGTCCGCGATGCGCCCGCGGAGCACCTCGTCGTTGACGTGTTCGACCTCGGTGAGTACGCCCGCGACGAACGTCCGGTTGAGCCGCGCGCCGGTTGGCGTGACCACGTAGTTCGGCGCGCGCTCCTCGTCGCTCTCGGAGTACGAAAGCGACGCGTCATCGAACTCGGCGGCGAAGACGCGGTAGGCGATCTCCCGCGTGCCGACGACCGGCGAGGCGCTCATGCGCGCACCTCCGTGAGGAGGGCGGCCGCGCGCTCGGCCGGGTCGTCGTCGGTCTCCTCGAACTCGTCGGCTTCGAGGTTCGCGCCGTACTCGTCAACCGAGAGGTTCCCGCGGACGCGGTACTCGCGGCCGACGAGCGTGTCGGCGATGTCCTCGGCGACGACTTCCTTGTCCATCGCCTCGCGGGCGGCCTCCATCGCGTCGGCCATCGTCCCGCCGTAGATTTCCTCGGTGAGGTCGCGGTCGAGGATGGCGGTCACCGTGCCGGTGCCGTCGTCGAGAATCGCCTTCACGCGCATGTCGTCCTCGCCGTCGACCTCGCCGTGCTGTCGGCACTGGCCGTTCTGAACGACGCGGCTACAGTCGGGACAGCGCTCGATGAGCCCGGAGCCGTCGCGCACTTCGAGGACATTCCCGAGCACTTCCACGTCGAACATCCCGCCGGCGTCGACGGCCTCGCCGACTTTCAGGCGCGGCGCGGAGTCCGTCACCGCGACGGGGTCGTCGAGCACTTCGAGCGACGTGAACTCCGAGAGGTTCACCTGCGGCACGCCGCGGAACTCGCGGACGTACACGTCCGACAGGCGGAGGCTCGCGCCCTCTTTCACGTCGGGGCGGGGTGCCCAGTCGGTGAAGGGAAGCCGCCCGGTCTCGTCGGCGACGACGCCCGAGAGGATTGTCGTCTCGCCGTTGCGGCCGTCGATGGTGCGCGAGTCGACTTCGAGGACGCGGACCTCGACGGTTCGGCCGCGGTCGCCGGCCTGCAGGTCGATGAGGTCGGCCTCGCCGCCGATGCGGTCGTCGTAGGGCGTCTCGACCGTCTCGGACTCCACGCCGACCGTCGAGGACGCGCCGATGTTCAGTTCGGGTTTGCCGTCCCACTCGCGGACGCCGGCGTTGCCGATGACGACGGAGTCGCCCGGCTCGAAGCCGAAGTCCTGCCACGCGGTGTAGGAGATGACGCCGGACTCGTCGGCGAGTTCTCCCTCGCGGATGGTCTGTTCGTCGCCCTGATAGACGATAGAGCGGGTGCCCACGGTGAGCACGCGAACCGTCACCGAGACGTTGCCGCCGTCGGGGTCGATGTCGGCGATTCGCTTCGTCGAGGGCGCGCCGTCGCTCCCGCCGGAGCTTCCGCCGCCGTGTTTGCGGCGGACGCTCTGTTTCGCCTCGTCGAGCGGGACGCTGTACTGCAGCAGGTTCTGCAGGTCGGATTTGACCTCCTCTTTGTCGACACCGAGGGCGGAGGCGAGCTCCTCGGCATGCTGGTCGAGTTCCATCGAGTCGGGATTCGCCCCCGTCGGATAAAAAGTGTTGCCGGGCGGCCGGGCGACCGGCCGCGGGCGAATCACTAAGTGTTCGCGTGCCAGTTAGACTCGTATGTCGAACGACGAGTCCCCGGAGGCCGCCGACGCCGACGAGGACGTCTCTTTCTCGGTGACCATCGAAGACGGGTGGACGACCATCGTGATGGAAGGCGACAAAGACACCGCGGTCGTCGTCCGCTCGGCGTCCGGCGAGCGAATCTACCTCCCGCCGGAGGGGTTCGACGACGAGGCGGCGACCGACAGCGCGTACCAGTCGTCGGACAGCCCCTACCAGTCGGCGTACGACTCGCCGTACCAGTCTGTGCAGACCGACGACTCGCCGTACCAGTCCGCCCGCGGCACGATGCCGCGAGAGGGGATGGTCCCGACCCGCGGCGGCTACCGGATTCGCCACCCCGAACCCGCGACCGACGTGCGGCTCCTCCGCTGAGTTCGGGTCTGACGGTCGGTTGCTGACCGCGGAGTACTGAGTCCCGAGTCCGACCGTTCAGTTCGCGTCCGACTCGGCGGCGTCCGCGTCGGCGTCCGCGGTCACTTCGTTCTCCGCGCCGGCCGAGGGGTCGGCGCCGTCGTCGAGGATGCTGTGGTAGTAGTCGACCGTCTCGTCGACGACGCGGTCCCACGTGTACGGTTCGTACTCCGGTTTCCCCTCCAGCGAGAGGCCGTACTCGATACCGTCGGCGATAGAGCGCGAGTCGGGTTCGACCTCGATGACGCAGTCCTCGGGGAGGACCTCCGCCGCGCCGCTCTCCGTGGCGACGACGCGCGTGCCGGTCGAGAGCGCCTCGACGATGGTGATGCCGAACGGCTCTGACAGCGACGGCGAGACGAACAGGTCCGCCGAGGCGTAGTAGTCACCGAGCGCCTCCTCGGGGACGTAGCCGGCCCACTTGATGCGGTCTTCGACGCCGAGCAGTTCGGCGAAGCGCTTGAGCTGGGCGGTGAGGTGGCCCGACCCGCCCACGACGAGCGTCACGTCGTCGCGGGCGAGTTTCTCCATCGCGTAGACGAGGTGCGAGATGCCCTTCTGGTCGGTGTGGCGGCCGACGAAAAACAGCATCTTCCCGTCGATGCCGAGCTCCGCCTTGAGGTCCCGGCCAGTCGTCTCGCACTCGGAAAAGCCGTTGTAGATGACGTGGCAGTCGCCGCCGTACTCCCGTTTGACCTTGTCCGCGAGGAGTTCGCTCACCGCGAGCAGGTGGTCGCAGCGCTCGGCGATGCGGCGCTCGGTCTCGACCTCCCGCTGGGGCGGGTCGATGTTGCGGTCGGACGAAAGCGAGTGGAACGTGGTCACCCACTCCACGTCCTCGTTGTTCGACTTCGCGCGCGACCCCGGGCCGTAGCCGAACCAGTCGTGCGTGTGGACGATGTCGGCGTCGGCCGCGCGCTCCGCGAACGTCGACCCCAGTCGCCCGATGCGCGTGATGATGTCGCCCTCGCCCGTCGGGACGCCCACGATTCCCTCGCGGTCCGGCGCGTACTCGGCCGGGAGCACGAGTTCGATGTCCACGTCCTCCCGGTCTTCGAGCCGCTCGAACATCTCGCCGACGTGCGTGTCGAGCCCGCCGCTGACGTTCGGCGGAAACCCCCACCCCAGCATCAGGACCTTGGCAGTCATAGATGACACAATGTACCACAGATGCCTATTTAATTCCTGTCCGGCAATACTCCGGCGACGACCCACCGAAAGGCGTTTTCGCCGCGGCGACGACCCGCGAGTATGCACGTCCACGTCAACGCCGCCGCGAGTCTCGACGGCAAGCTCTCCTCGCGTCGCCGCGAGCAGGTGCGGATAAGCGGCGACGACGACTTCGCCCGCGTGGACGAGATTCGCGCGGCCGCCGACGCCGTCGCCGTCGGCGTCGGGACCGTCCTCGCCGACGACCCGCACCTCACGCTCGACGACCCCGACCTCGTCACCGCCCGCGAGGACCGGGGCGACCCGCCGCACCCCGCGCGGGTCGTCGCCGACTCGCGCGCCCGAACCCCGACCGACGCCCGGGTTCTGGACGACGCGGCGACGACCTACGTGCTCGTCTCAGAGGCCGCCCCCGCCGACCGCCGCGAGGCGCTCGACTCGGCCGGCGCGGAACTCGTCGTCGCGGGCGAAACGCGGGTGGCGCTCCCCGACGCCCTCGGCGCGCTCGAATCGCGCGGCGTCGACCGACTCATGGTCGAGGGCGGCGGCGAACTCATCTTCTCGCTGTTCGAGGCCGACCTCGTCGACGAACTCACGCTCTACGTCGGCTCGATGGTCATCGGCGGCCGCGACGCGCCGACGCTCGCCGACGGGGAGGGCTTCGTCGCCGACTTCCCCCGACCGTCGCTCCGCGACGTAGAGCGCGTCGACGACGGGGTGCTCCTGACGTACGACTGCTGAGCCTCGTTCCTCGAATCCGGCCGATTTCGCCGCGAACGCGGAGTTTCGCGGTCGTGCGCCGTCACGCAAACAGGCGCAATGGGTAAGAGTGTCGCGCCGATACGTGGAGATATGAGCACTCCGAAGACAACCGATGCGCCCGTCCACATCGAGAGTTCGGACGAACTCGACGAACTCATCGCCGACAGCGGGGTCGTCCTCGTGGACTACCACGCCGACTGGTGCGGCCCGTGTAAGATGCTCGAACCCACCGTGAAGGAAATCGCCGAGGAGACCGACGCCGTCGTCGCCAAGGTCGACATCGACGAACTCCAAGAGCTGGCCCGCGAGCAGGGGATTCGAAGCGTCCCGACCCTGCAGTTCTACGCCGGCGGCGAGCAGGTCAAAGAGGTCATCGGCGTCCAGAGCAAAGACGACCTCGTCGACATCATCGACGCCGCCGCGTAAGCCGGCGTCCGCTTCGCTTGGTTCGATTCTCTGTTTATCTATCACGGCGAGCGACGGCGCGGCGCGCGCTTCGGGCGGCGTCGCTCGCGGGGACGGTTCGGTCGAAAATCGGAGTCGGAAGCCGGTTCAGAAGGGCGCGTCGGACACGTCGGGTTCGAACCCCGCGCCCGAGTCGTCGTCGTAGAAGCCGCCGGTCGAGGCGTGGACCGCGTCTATCTCCTCGAACTCGGCGACCATGCGCGACTTCAGCGCCTGAATCGTCATCGGCGAGATGCCGCAGCCGGAACACGCGCCGGTGAGGGAAATCCACACCTCGCCGGTCTCGTCGTCGATGGCCTCGATACCCGCGTCGCCGCCGTGCATCTCGATTTGGGGGAAGTTCCGCCGCATGAACAGGTCGAGCCGTTCTTCGAGGGACTTCTCCGACGTCTGCGAACTCATACCGAGACGTGGGGTGCGGGCGAGCATAACGATTGCTCCGAACGAGGTCGCGGCGAATTTCGCGAGACGCTGTCGGGGGAGTCGGTCGGCGAGGGCTTTTTACCACGGAGAGAGTATCGGAACCTATGATTTCACTCGACGAGGCAGTCACGGCCCGCCTGGAATCTCACGGCGCGCGGTTCGAGGTGCTCATCGACCCCGACGCGGCGCTCTCGATAAAGCGCGGCGAGTTCGACGGCGACCTCGAAGAGGTCATCGCCGCCGAAGACGTGTTCGAGGACGCCTCCCGCGGCGACCGCCCCGCCGAGAACGACCTCGAAGAGGTCTTCGGGACGACCGACCCGCTGGAGATAATCCCCCAGGTCGTCAAGAAAGGGGAGATTCAGATCACGGCCGAACAGCGCCGCGAGATGCAAGAACAGAAGCGCAAGTCGCTCATCAACCGCATCGCGCGAAACGCGGTGAACCCGCAGATGAACGACTCGCCGCACCCGCCGGAGCGAATCGAGCGCGCGCTCGAAGAGGCCGGCTTCAAAATCGACCCGATGGAACCGGTCGAGTCGCAGGTCGACGACGCGCTCGACGCACTCCGACCCGTGTTGCCCATCAAGTTCGCCGAGGTCACCGTCGCCGTCCAACTCCCTGCCGAGTACGCCGGCAGCGGACAGGCGCAGATTCGGAGCTACGGCGACCTCGAACGCGAGGAGTGGCAGAACGACGGCTCGTGGGTCGGCGTCATCACGTTCCCCGCGGGGATGCAAAACGACTTCTACGACAAGGTGAACAACATCACGAGCGGCACGGCCGAGACGCGCATCGTCAAGGACGAAGACGAGCTCTGAGACGGGTCGGCACGGCCGAGACGCGAACGCGAGCGCGAACTATCCCTTCTTGAAGCCGACGAGGAAGCCGCCGGAGAAGCCGGCGGAGACAGACAGCGTCGAGAGAATCGTCGAAATCCAGTCCGGCGGCGCGCCGCTCGCGGCGTCCTGCGTGGCGCTCACGAGGCCGCCGGTGAGGCGCTCCCAGTCGACGGTGATGATGTCCCGCGATTCGAGGAACTTGAACACGGCGAGTTCGAGGCCCACGATGACGGCGATGAGCTTCGCGATTTTCTTCGCCGCGAAGCCGATGATGCCGCCGATGACGGCCCCGCTCCCGAACTCGATGCCGAGCTGTTGGGGGTCGACGCTCAGTTGTAAAGGGTCCATACGGCGAACATCCCGCCTATCGGTATAAGTGATTTGTGGGGAGACTGTCGTCGCCGCCGAACTGTCAGGTCGCGGCCGGGCAACCTACAAGAGTCCCGGCGTCCAAACGCGGCCATGGAACGGGAGGTGACGGGACGCCATCTCGACGCGTGACCCCAGCCGAGCGGGGCTTAAGTGCCTCCGGCGGCTAGTACCCACTGACACAGTGCAGGCAACGTACCCCACAATCGAGGTGCGGCGATGAGTCGCGTCGTCGTCGCGAAGCGCGTCGACCGCGGAGACGCCGACCTCACGGAGATTTCCGACCTCGCTCGCGCGGCGGGCTACGAGGTGGTCGGCCAACTCACCCAGACCCGCGAGGAGGACGCCGCGTTCCACTTCGGCGAGGGGAAGGTCGGCGAGTTAGCGTCGCTCGTCGCCCGCGAGGACGCCGCCGCCGTCGTCTTCGACAACCGGCTGGGCCCCTACCAGACGTACAACATCGCCCAGAAGCTCCCCGACGACGCGGAGGTCATCGACCGCTTCACGCTCATCCTCGACATCTTCGGTCAGCGGGCGAACACCCGCAAGGCGCAGTTGCAGGTCGAACTCGCCGAACTCCGCTACGAACTCCCGCGCGCCGAGGCGAAGGCGTCGCTGGCGAAGCGCGACGAGCGCCCCGGCTTCATGGGCCTCGGCGAGTACGACGAGAGCCGCGAGCAGGACATCAAGGCCCAGATTTCGCGCATCAAGAACGAACTGGACGCCATCGCGGACAAAGAGGAGACCCGGCGCGAACAGCGCCGCGAGTCCGGCTTCGATCTCGTGGCGCTCGCGGGCTACACGAACGCCGGGAAGTCGACGCTGATGCAGCGGCTCGCCGCCGACCTCGAAGTCGGCCAGAACGACGACCTCCACCCGGACCTCGACCCGACCGCGGAGACCCAGGACAAGCTGTTTACGACCCTCGGGACGACCACGCGCCGCGCCGAGACGGGCAAGCGAGACGTGCTTCTCACCGACACCGTCGGCTTCGTCTCGGACCTCCCCCACTGGCTCGTTGAGTCGTTCAAGTCCACGCTCGATTCGGTCTACCGGGCCGACCTCGTGTTGCTCGTCGTGGACGCCTCCGAGCCCGTCGAGGAGATGCGCGAGAAGCTCGTCACGAGCCACGACACGCTCTACGAGCGCAACGAAGCGCCCATCGTGACCGTGTTCAACAAGGTGGACAAGGTCGAACCGACGGAACTCGACGAAAAGCGCGCGGCGCTGTCGGCGCTCGCGCCCAACCCCGTCGCCGTCTCGGGGCTGACCGGCGAGAACGTCGAGGAACTGGCCGCCCGCGTCGAGGACGAACTCCCCGCGTGGGAGCGCGAGCGACTCCTGTTGCCGATGGCCGACGACACGATGAGTCTCGTCTCGTGGCTCTACGACCACGCCCACGTCGAGGCCGAGGAGTACGAGGGCGAACAGGTCCACGTCGAGTTCGAGGCGCGCCCCGCAATCGTCGAGAAGGCGCGGGCGAAGGCCGCCGACCTCTCCGTGCCGGCCGACTCGGCCTGAGGTGCCGTTCTCCGCCGTTCGACCGGCGGACACCGACCCGCCGCCGCGACTCAGTCGAGCGTCGTTTTCTCCTTCGTGACGACCTCCACGTCCGAGATGCGCGTCCCCGGATACTGGCCGTCGTCGTCCTTCTCCGCGGCTTTCACCATGTCCCAGACGACGTTGAGCCCGGTCGTCACGCCCTCTAACGCCTCCATCTCACAGCCCGTCTTGCCGGTCGTCCCGACCGTCACGGACAGCGTGACCGACTCGTCGGCCACCTCGAACTCGGTGTCGACGTTCGTGATGGGAATCTGGTGGCACATCGGAATCGTCTCCCACGTGTGCTTGACGGCCTGAATCGCGCCGATTCGGGCGGTCGCCAGCACGTCGCCCTTCCCGATTTCGTCGTCGCGGATGGCCCGCACCGTCAAGGCGCTGAGGTGGATTGTCCCGCGGGCGACCGCCCGGCGGCGGCTGTCGGGCTTTCCGCCCACGTCGACCATCTGGACGTTGCCCTCCTCGTCGACGTGGGTCAGGTCGCTGTCGTCGCCGTCGGCCGATTCGTTCGACCCCGCACCGGCGCGGTCGTCGATCATTCGTCGTCACCTCGGAGGCCCGCGGGCAGTCGTTCCAAGAGGTCCGTGGCGACGAGGCCGCCGCCGAACTCGTCGGCGGCGAGGTCGCCCGCGCGGCCGTTCGCGTAGGCCGCGACGGCGGCCGCGTCGAGCGGGGGCAGGACGGCCGCGAGCGCGCCGGTCGCGCCCGCGAGCACGTCGCCGGTGCCGCCGACGGTCATGCCGGGGTTCCCGGTTCGGTTGACGCGGACCGCGTCGCCGTCGGAGACGACGTCGTACGCGCCCTTCACGAGGAGCGTGTGCCCGAGGTCGGCGGCGAACTTGCGGACGAGGTCGCGCCGGGTCTCCCAGTCGGCGTCGGTCTCGCCGCCCATCTTCCGTAACTCGCCCTGATGGGGCGTGCAAATCAGGGTCGCCTCGGTGTCGACTTCGGGGACGACCTGCAGGGCGTCGGCGTCGACGACGGCGGTCCCGTCGTAGGCGGCGAGGAACTCCCGAACCGCGTCGAGCGACTCGTCGGCGTCGCCGAGGCCGGGGCCGAAGACCACCGCGTCGCGGTCGGCGGCGAAGTCGAGCAGGTCGGGGACGTGTTCGGGAGTGAGTCGGTCCCCCGAGAAGCCGCGGACGATGAGGTTCTCGGAGTAGCCCTGCACCTCGCGGGCGACGGCATCGGGGCAGGCGACGCGGGCGAGGTCAGCACCGGCTCTGAGAGCCGACTGCGCGGCGAGCGCGGGCGCGCCGGTGTACGGGCCGCCGCCGACGACGAGCACGTCGCCGTGGTCGCCCTTGTGGCTCTGCGCGTCGCGGTCGAGCGCGAGGAGGTCGCCGGGGCCGGTGAACAACTCGGCCGCCTCGGGGATGCCGATGTCGGCGACGACGACCTCGGAGTCGAGGTCGCCGAGACCGGGCTTGTCGTCGTGGAAGGTGACGACGCGGTCGGCGTCGACCGCGAGGCCCGCCGACTCGCCCGTGTCGGCGTCGATTCCGGAGGGCACGTCAACCGCGAGGACGGTCGCCGAGGACTCGTTGACGGCGCGGGCGGCCGTCGCCTCGGGTTCGCGGAGCGCGCCGGTGACGCCGGTGCCGAGCATCGCGTCCACGACGAGGTCCGGGTCGCCGAGGTCGAAGGCGGCCGAGTCGGTGACGGTTCGCACGTCGGCCTCGGCCGCGACGAGGGCGTCCCAGTTCTCGCGGGCGATGTCGGTCGAAATCGTCTCGGGGCGGCCGAGCAGGTGGACGGTCACGTCGGACGCCTTCAGGAACCGGGCGGCGACGAGGGCGTCGCCGCCGTTGTTGCCGCGGCCGGCGACGACCGCGACCGACGCGCCGGGGTCCGCGAGGTCGCGGCAGGCCCGCGCGACGGCGTTCCCGCTCGACTCCATGAGCTGTTTCCGCGGCACGCCGAGCGCCTCGGCGTTCAGGTCGACCGCGGCCATGCGTCGACTCGTAATCATACGCCACCGTTCGCCCGGCGGCGCGTTAACACATGTGGTCGCGGGTCGGATTCGCAACGTTTGACACGGGGGCGATTGAATCCGAGGTAGTGACTCGCCGCCTCTTCGGAACTCTCTGCGGACTCGTCTTCCTCGTCAACTTCGGCCGCGTCGCGTTCCCGCCGCTCGTCGAGACGCTCCAGACGCAGTTCTCGGTCGGCCCGGCGACCATCGGCGTCGTGACGAGTCTCGTCTGGCTCGGCACCGCCATCCCGCGCATCCCCGTCGGCTACCTCCTCACGCGCGTCTCGCGGTCGAAGGTCGTCCTCGGGTCGGGCACGCTGCTCGTCGTCGCCGCGGCGTTCACCGCGAGCGCGACGTCGGTGCTGACGCTCCAAATCGGCGCGTTCGGCCTCGGGCTCGCCTCGGGCGCGTACTTCGTCTCCGCGACCCCGCTCGTCGGCGAACTGTTCCCCGAGCGCGTCGGCCGCATGGTCGGCATCCACGGCGCGGCCAGTCAGGTCGCCGCCGTCGTCGCCGCGCCCGTCGTCGTCTTCATCCTCGCGTCGTACTCCTGGCGCGAGACGTTCTGGGTGCTGGCGGCCGCCGGCGCGCTCGTGACGCTCCTCCTCTACGCCGTCTCCCGAGACGGAAGCGCCGGGGCCGGCACGGGCGCGGACCGCGACTTCTCCGCCGCGCTCGGTCACTGGAAGCTCATCCTCACGGGCATCCTCCTCATCGCGCCCGCGGGGTTCGTCTGGCAGGGCCTGTTCAACTTCCTCGTGTCGTACATGACGCAGGCGAAGGCGTTCGACCCCGCCGCGGCGAGCACGATGCTCACCATCGTCTTCGCGGCCGGCGTCCCCGCGTTCTCGCTTTCGGGCCGCCTCGCCGACAACCTCCCGCACGTCCCGTACATCTTCGGCCTGCTCGTCGCCTTCATCGGCGCGCTCGTCGCCCTGACGTACGCGCAGGGCTTCGTCGCCGTCGCCGTCGTCGTCGCGGTGCTCGGCTACGTCGTCCACAGCCTGTTTCCCGCGCTCGACACGTTCATGCTCTCGTCGCTGCCGAGCGACGCCCGCGGGAGCGCCTACGCCGTCTTCAGCGGCGCGGCGCTCCTCTTGGAGGCCAACGGGAGCGGCGCGGTCGGCTTCCTGACCGAGGCGAACTACGCCTTCGAGGCCGTCTTCCGGACGCTCGCCGGCGGCCTCGCGGTGTTCGTCGCCGCGCTCGCCGTCCTCTACGCGGTGAACCGACTCCCCGGCGTCGACCGCACCGAGCCGTCGAGCGCCTGACCTCCCGAAACGGTTTACTTCCCGCACCGAAATGTCGAGTGTATGTCAGGGTTGCTCCCGTCCGACGGGACCGTCGATTCGAGCGGTGAGGCGGACCCTCGGGTTCACTGGCTCGACGACGACGAGACGGCGCAACTCCTCGGCTGCCTCTCCTGTGACACCGCCCGCGACCTGCTGTCGTGTCTGCAGGACTCGCCGGCGACGGCGACCGAACTCTCGAAGCGGGTCGAGACCTCCGTCCAGAACGCCCGCCACCACCTCGGAAACCTCATCGAGGCCGACCTCGTCCGCGTCGCCGACACCCGCTACTCCGAGAAGGGCCGCGAGATGAAGGTGTACGCCGCCGCCGCGCCGTTCGTCGTCTGCGTCGGCGGCGACGGCGGGGACCGAGAGGCCTTCGCCGAGGCGATCGCCTCCTTCCTCGAATAGCGTCGGCGCGGTCCGCGTGCCGGCAGGCTCTCTCGCGAACGTTCAAGTGCGAGTCCGCGGCCACTCACCGACACCCCTATGGCCGTCGCAACTGGACCACAGAGCGTGACCTGGCAGGAGGTGTTCGGCCACCCGGAGGCGTACCCGGAGCAGGCCGACGGAATCGAGACCGCGATACAGACCACCCGCGACGACGGCTTCGCCGTCGTGGAGGGCGCGTGCGGGACCGGCAAGACGATGCTCGCGCTCACCGCCGGCATCGACCTCGTCCGCGACCCCGACTCCGACTACGAGCGCGTCTTCGTCCTCACGAGCGTCAAGCAACAGCTCCGGCAGTTCGAGGCCGACCTCCGAACCATCAACGAGAACCTCCCGAGCGACTGGAAGCCCGTCTCGGGGCTCACGCTCGTCGGCAAGTCCGACGTGTGTCCCTACAGCCGCGAGGGCTGCGGCGGCATCGACGACGCGACCGTCTACGACCGCTGTGAGGCCCTCCGTGACCGGACCCGCGGACTCGTCGGCGACGGCGGGCGGACCAGCGCCGAGGCGCTCGCCAAAGACGCCCGCGAGCAACAGACCGGCCTCCTCGACACCGGCTCGACGACCGCGGGGCCCTCGTACCTCGAAACCGCCGGCGACCCGACGCCGTACCCGAAGTCGATGCCCGAGTACGAGGACGTGGAGTACTGCCCCTTTTACGCGAACTTCCTCGCGGACCTCCCCGAGGACGGCGACCCGATAGAGGCCGTCCCCTTCGAGTTCGACGAGAAGGGGCTCATCGGGACCGAGGACCTCGTCTCGCTGGCCGCGGGCGCGGGGTCGTGTCCCCATTCCGTGATGGGCGCGCTGTTGCCCCACGTCGAGGTCGTCATCGGCAACTACTACCACGCGTTCGACCCGACGACCGTCGGCACGTTCACCGGCGCGCTCGTCGACGACTCGACGTTCGTCATCTGCGACGAGGCGCACATGCTCGAACCCCGCGTCCGCGACCTCGTCTCCGTCGGCGTCGGCGACCGGACGCTCCGCGACGCCGAAAGCGAGTTCACGCGCGTCATCCAGCCCGTGAAGTTCGACGACGCCGGCAAGTCCACCGTCGACGCCGACCTCGTCCGCGGGGAGCTACAGGAGGCCGACGTGACGCTCCGCGAACTGGAGGAGACCCGGGACTTCATCCGCGACCTCCGGGAGGAACTCGACCGGCGCGTGACCGCCCATCTCGACCGCGAGTACGTCGGCTGGCGCGCCGACCTCACCGAACTCGACGACGAGGAGCTCCCGCTGCGCGACCCCGAGGAGCCCGGCGTCGACGAACTCACCGAGTGGGCCGAGGAGAGCGGCCACGACGAGGGGACGTGGGTCCGCGCCGAGGCGACCGGCTCGGCGGTCGCCCGCATCCTCGACTCGGTGGAGGACGACGACAAGCGCCGGGCCGCGCCCGCGGCGGGGCGGGCGCTTTCGACGTGGGCGTACGCGGACCACGAGAAGCACTTCCGCGAAATCGAGCTCGAACGGACGTGGGACGAGATGGAGCCGCCCGAGTCGTGGCGGCGGGCCTACAACGCCCGGCTGTCGGTCCACAACTGCGTCCCCGGCGAGGCCATCGCCGAGCGCCTCGGCGACTTCGGCGGCGGCGTCCTCATGAGCGCGACGCTCGAACCCATCGACGTGTTCCGGCGCGTGACCGGCCTCGACGCCCTCGCCGACGACGGCCGCCCGGTGGCCGAGCGGACGTTCGGCCTCGGCTTCCCCGAGTCGAACCGCGCGAGCTTCGCCGTCGACGTGCCGAAGTTCACCCACGGAAACCGCGGGCCGCCGGGCGAGGAAAACGAGACGCGGCTCGCGTACACCGACGCCGCCGTCGAGGTGTGCGAGCGGTCGCCGGGGAACGTCCTCGTCGGGATGCCGAACTACGCCGAGGCGGAGTGGATGGCGGGCGCGCTCGAAGCCCGCGTCGACAAGCCCGTCCTCCTCGACGAGTCGTCCGACGACGGTGCCACGGAGCGGCTCAAGCGCGATTTCTTCGGCGGCGAGGGGAAGGTGCTCGTGACGAGCCTCCGCGGCACGCTCACCGAGGGCGTCGACTACAGCGGCGACAAGCTCTCTGCGGCCGTCGTCTGCGGCGTCCCGCTCATCAACACGTCGTCGCCGCGGACCCGCGCGGTGAAGACCGCCTACGACCGCGAGTTCGGGAACGGCTTCGAGACGGCCCTGACCGTCCCCGCGGTCAGAAAGGCCCGACAGGCCATCGGGCGCGTCATCCGCGGGACCGACGAGGTCGGCGTCCGCGTCTTCGTCGACGCCCGGTACGCCCGCGACTCGTGGAACGGCGTCCGCGACTACCTGCCGGAACAGGAGCGCGAGGAGTTCAGACCCGTCAGTCCGGACATGCTCGGCTTCGGTCTCGACCGGTTCTGGTCGTCGGTCGAGTAGTCGCGGGGTCGGGCCGAGTCCTGCGAGTCGACCGTCAGAAAGCGGCTATCGCTCGTCGTCCCACGCGTCCCGGCAGTCGTCGTCGCAGAAGTGCCGCGCCTGCACGGTGTCGTCTTCGACCCACGTGACGACGCGGTGCGTCGGGTTGTTGGCAATCGGCTCCCCGCACGTCGCGCAGGTCGGGGCGTCTTCCGGGTCTACGTTTGCTTCCAAATCGGACGTGGGATCGACCATCGACAGCCAGATGGCAGTCCCGGGCACTTCAACCCGTCTCCGCCGGCAGAAGTCGCCCGACAGCCCGACCGACGCCGCGAAACTGAGGAATCCACACCTCCGCGTCGGTGTTCGCGGCTATGTATCACTCCGTACTCCCACTTGGTGCAACGTTTTGTAACCCACGGATATTGTCAATGACTACCACACTTAGTGAAGGTTATGTAATCACGGTCGCGTTTGTCTACGTGACGGCGAATGTCCGAACTGCCCGCATCTCAGAACTCGGTTGCAGGGACCGCTGACCGCGCCGGCGCGGATACCACCGGGGATTGCCTCCTCCATAGCGTCGTCGTCACCTATCGAGGGAGCCCGGACCAAGTGACCGTCTACCCCCGGCGCGACAGTTGCCGCGACCAGATGGAGGCGTGGTTGACCGCCGACGCCGACGCGTTCGTCTCGCTCGACGAGATGTGCTGAGTCGACGCCGGCACGGTCGACGACGCGGTCGGTGCGCCGCCGACGAGAGTTTCCGCCGCCGCTAGCCCCCTCTGACGCCGCGTTCAGCCGACGAACTCGGCGTCGGACAGCGTTTTCTGTACCGCTTCTTCGCCCACCGCCGCCGCCAGCGCCTCGAATCCCTGCCGCTCGGCGCGGTCGCGGGCGTTCGCCACCAGCCGCGAGACGATGAACTCCGGGGTGGACTTGCCGACCGTCCCGAACCGCGGCTGGTAGTCCACGCGCAGTTCCAGCTCGTCGGTCAGCCCCTCGGCGAAGATGCCGTCGATGCGGGCCTCCGGCGGGAGCGGGCTCAGCTCGTCCGCGAGGTGCGTGACGTAGACGCCGAAGGCGTCGCGCTCGACGGTGAGGTTCACGAGGCCGTTGAGCAGGTCGGCCGCGCGACCCGGTTCGGTGATGGCCTCGAACTCGTCGACGAGCATCAGCGTCCGCCCGCCGCCCGAAAGCGGCGGAACGATGGACTTGAGCGTCGATTCGAGCACGCCCGCGTTGAAGCTCGCGTGCCGGCGGTGGAACACGACCGAGTCGAACCGACCGACGACCGCCGACTCGGCGGGGACGGGAAGCCCCATCGACGCGAGGATGGCGACCTGCGAGAGCGTCTCCAGAAGCGTCGTCTTCCCGCCGCTGTTGGCCCCCGTGAGCACCGACACGCGGTCGCCGACCGGCGGCGTCGGCCCGGCGGGACACGCGAGTTCGTGGTCGCCGACGGCGTAGGAGACGGGCTGTGGGTCGTCGAGAAAGAGGTTCCGCGCGCCGCAGACCGCCAACCCGGTCTCGGCGATGTCCGGCGGCGTCAGGTCGTACTCGTCCGCGAACCGCGCGAGCGACAGCGACAGCGCCACCTCGTCGACGGCCTCGACCGCGAGGTCGACGTCGTCGCGGGCGGCCCAGATGCGGTCCCGAAGCTCCTCGGCGACGGTCTCCTCGCGGGCGGCGACGTCGGCTTCGAGGTCCTCGACGAGCGCCCGGAGCGACGCGCTCACGAAGTCGGTCGCGTCGCGGGCGTCCTCGGCGGCGACCGACTCGACCTCGCCGCGCGAGAGGTCGGTCTCCTGTGCGACGTACTGGACGAACGCGGCGCGGAAGTCGTCCAGCGAGCGGACGCCCCGCGACTGGATGGTTTCGAGCACGTCGAACGAGCCGGACTGGAGTTCGTTCGCGGTGTCGAGCCGGCTCCGCAGGCCGTCGAGGCGGTCGTCGGCACCCGCGGCGACCGAGCCGTCCGTATCGACGTAGCCGAGCGCCCCGAGCGCGTCGCGGAGGGCGTCGGGGTCGGCCTCCGCCAGCGCGTCGAACGGTTCGCCGCGGAGCCCGGCCTCCCGGAGTTCGAGCGCGGCGCGGACGGCGGCGCGCTCGGTCTCGCCGGCCTCGTCGTAGTCGCGGAACGCCTCCTCGACGGCGTCGCGGGCGTCGCCGTCGAGGTCGGCCCACACCTCCCGCGCCGCGAGGATGCGGTCGAGGCGGTCGCGTCGGGCCCCGACGGTCGGAAGCGGCGTCAACACGCGGATGCGGTCGGCGGCGTGTTCGGTCAGCGCGCGGTCGCTGGCGAGCGACAGCAGGTCGTCGTACACGTCGCGGGCGTCCCGGGTCGCCAGCGCGTCGATGCCGCCCTGCCCGTCGGCCCGGCGGAGGATGCGAACCGCCCGCCCGCGGGTGACGCCGGCGTCGACGAGCGCCCGCACGTCGGCCGACTCGATGGCTGCGACCGCCCCCTCCCTGCCGAGCGCCGATTCGAGTCGGTCCGAGGTCTTCGGGCCGACGCCCCAGTAGTCTTCGAGTCGCATACCGGGGGCGTCTCACCGGGCGCTCTTAGGTCCATCCGTCGGACGGTGCCGCCGCTGTTCGAGGGTGGCCCGCGAAGAAAATTCAGTACGAGGGTGCGCGTTGGTCGGTGTCCGTGCCAGCCGTCTCGTCGGACCGGAGCAGGCGTCGGCCGGGTACCCCCTCCGCGTCGCGGTCGAGGTCGCGGGCCGCACAGACCGCGAGCGCGGTCGTGAGCGTCCGGACGGCGCGCTCGTGGTCGGCGCGGCAGTCTCGGAGGGCCATCGGGCCGATTCCCAGTCGGTTGTACGGTTCGAGGTCGGCGCTCGTGAGCACCCCGCGGTCGCGGTAGTCTGTGGCGATCTCCACGAGCAGCGAGTGGACGTGGATGAGCTCGTTTTTCTTCATGAGTTGCACGTATGTGCTCATCGGGGGTAAATGGCGCGGTGAAGCGTGTCTTTGGTCTTGTATCTGCATCGGGGAGAAATGAATGTACGAACCGGGAACACGAACGAAACACCCGTCGCTCGTCGGGCGATTTCGCGGAAAGGGAGTTGGGGTTTGGGCAGGGACACGTCCCCAGGGCGGAGAGAGAGGGGGTGGGTTGTCGATTCCACCGTGGGGCCGTGCGGGCACGACGAGTGACCCGGGCAGGTCACTGTGGCCGTATAGTCGAACGGAGTGGTCGGTACTAATTCACGGCCCTACGTGGTTAGGTCCGACTCGGGGCGACCGAGAAACGCACAAGTCGGTGGGGGTTAGAGTCGGGGTATGCACGCACGACGGGACGCCCGTTCTCGGGGGGGTCGAACGGGATGACAGACGGGTCTCCGCGGTCGGGCGGCGAGCCGTCGGTCACCGAGCGCGAACTGCGCCAGCGGCTCGACATCCTCGCGACGTTCAACGAGGTCGTCGCGGACGTAAACGAGATAATCGTCGACGCCGCCGGGCGCGAGGACATCGAACGGCAGGTCTGCGAGCGACTCGTCCGGACCGGCGAACTCCGGTTCGCGTGGGTCGGCGTCGTCGACGAGACGACGGGCGACGTGGAGCCGACCGCGTGGGCCGGCGTCGAGGACGGCTACCTCGACGAGATAGACGTGTCTGTGTCGGCGGAGCGCCCCGAGGGGAACGGCCCCGTCGGCCGGGCGGTCCGGTCGAACGCGGTGCAGGCGACCCAGAGCGTCGCCGACGACCCGGCGTTCGGGGCGTTCCGGGAACCGGCGCTCGAACGCGGCTACCGCTCGGCGGCGTCGGTCCCGCTCGTCTACGACGACGCGCGCTACGGCGTGCTCACGATGTACGCCGAACACGAGCGGGCGTTCACCGCGGAGCTCGCCGAGCCGATTTCGAACCTCGGCCACGCCGTCGCCCACGGCATCGACACCCGCGTCCGGCGGGAGCGCGAGCGCGAACTCGAACGCCGCGAGCAGGCGTTTTCGCGCATCGTCGAGAACATCGAGGAGTACGCGCTGTTCCGGCTCGACGCCTCGGGGCGCGTCGAGAGCTGGAACCGCGGCGCGGCGGCCATCAAGGGCTACGACACGGAGGAGATACTCGGGAAGCACATCGAGACGTTCTACACCGACGAGGACGCCGAAGCCGGCCTGCCGGAGCGCCTCCTCGACCGGGCGCGGACCGAGGGCCGGGTCGAAAACGAGGGATGGCGGGTCCGTGCCGACGGCACCCGCTTTTGGGCGTCTGTCACCATCACCGCCCTGACCGACGACGCCGGCGAGGTCATCGGCTTCGCCAAGGTGACCCGCGACATGACCGACCGGAAGCGCCGCGAGCGGCAACTGGACGCGGTGTTCAACAGCACCTTCCAGCACATCGGGCTGGTCGACCCCGACGGGACGGTCCTCCGGGTGAACGACGCCGCGCTCGAATTCGTCGACGCCGACCGCGACGACATCGTCGGGCGTCGAGCGTGGGAGACGCCGTGGTGGCGCGGCCACGACGAGCGCGTCGCCGACCTCCGGGCGGACCTCGACCGCGCGGCCGACGGGGAGTTCGTCCGCCACGAGGTCGAAATCGACCGCGATGACACCGGCCGGCCGGTCGTCATCGACTTCTCCGTCACGCCGGTCCACGACGACGAGGGCGAGGTGTCGTTTCTGGTCCTCGAAGGCCACGACATCACCGCCCGAAAGGAGCGGGAGCGGGCGCTCCGCCGCGAACAGGAGCGACTGGAGTTCGTGAACCGCATCATCCGCCACAACCTCCTGAACGGGCTGAACGTGGTCGGCGCGCGGGCGGACATCGTCGAGGATTTCGTGGACGGCCCGGGGGTGACGCACCTCGAAACGATACAGGGTCGCGTCCGCGAGATGACCGAGTTGGTGGGGACGATGCGGACGTTCATGAAGGTCATCGTCGAACGCGAGTCCCACGAGTTCCGCCCGCGCCGAATCGACGAGGCGGTCGGCCACGCCGCGGAGTCGCTCCGGCGGGAGTCCGACGCCGCGAGCGTCGCGGTCGGGCGACTGCCGGAGATTTCGGTCGTCGCCGACGACCTGCTGGACGAGGTCGTCGAGCACCTGCTGAAGAACGCCGTCCAGCACAACGACAAGCCGAACCCCGCGGTCGAAGTCGAGGTCGCCGCCGGCGACGACGCGGTCGAACTCCGCGTCTCCGACAACGGGCCGGGCGTCCCCGACGAGGAGAAACACCGCATCGTCGACCAGCGCATCGAGGACCTGTCGAACCCGGGCAACGGCTTCGGCCTGTTTCTGGTCCGAGAAATCGTCGAGAGCTACGGCGGGGCGGTCGGAATCGAGGACAACGACCGCGGCGGGGCCACGTTCGTCGTCACCCTCCCGCGAGCGTGAGTTCGGTCCGCGTTCACCCCGCCTTCGGCGGCGGAAACCGACCGTCGGAGACCGGCGATTCGGGTCGCCGTACCGCCTAAATTCCACCTTCTGCGATGGGCAGATATATTACTGTTCGCCGTTACTGTGTGCTCGATACGATGGTCACCGAACGCTCGGCGCGCGAGAGCCCCGACCAGCGGGCCGCCGAGCAGGTCGTCCTCGTGGTCGACGACGACGAGGACCTCGCGGACACCTGCCGGTACTGGCTCGACGGCGAGCGGTTCGCCGTCGAAACCGCCTACGGCGGACAGGAAGCCCTCTGCCGACTCGACGACACCGTCGACGTCGTCCTCCTCGACCGCCGGATGCCGAACGTCACGGGAGACGACGTGCTCGAAGAGATTCGCGAGCGCGGCCTCGACTGCCGCGTGGCGATGATGACCGCGGTCGAACCCGACACCGACATCGTCGACATGCCGTTCGACGCCTACCTCGTCAAGCCCGTCTCGGAGTCGGACGTCAAAGAGACGGTCGAGGAACTGCTCGTTCGGGCGGGGTTCGACTCCGAGGTCCGCGAGTACTTCGCGCTCGAATCCACCGAGGCGGCGCTGGACAGCCGCGACGTGGAGGAGCTCCGCGAGCCGGAGGCGCTGTCCGACCTGCGCAGCCGCTTGGAGGCGGTGCGGGCCGAACACGAGGCGGCGATTCGAAACCGCGAGGCGCAGCTCGACCGCCTGAACCGGACCAACGAGCTCCTCCGCGACGTCGACCGGGCGCTCATCGACGCGCGCACCCGCGACGAAATCGAACAGACCGTCTGCGACGCGGTCGCGAGCGCCCACGAGGCCGCGTTCGTCCTCAGGCGCACCGCCGCGGGGTCGCTCCGGTGTACCGCGGCGGCGGGCCACGGCCTCGACCCCTCGGGCGTCGACCTCGCGTTCGTCGACGAGGCGTTCGGCATCGACGGGACGGTCGAAGACGGCTTCGTCTTCGAGGACGTCTCGGAGGCGCACCGCGCGGCCGTCTTCGGTGAGGACGCCGCCGACCTCGGCGCGGTGTCGGCGCTCTGTGTCGCCATCGGCTACCGCGAGACGATGTACGGCGCGCTCGTCGTCTACGACGAGACCGACGGCTTCGACGACGAGTCCGCCGCGCTGTTTTCAGACCTCGGAGCGACCGTCGGCAACGGCATCAACGCGACCCAGAGCAAACAGCTTCTCAACGGCGACAGCGTCGTCGAACTGGAGTTCCAACTCGGCGGCGGCGGCGGCCTGCTCGCCCGGCTCTCGGCGGCGCTCGACTGCCGGTTTTCGCTCGACGGCGTGACCGGTCTCGACGACGGCCTCACCTGTTTCGTCAGCGTCGCGGGCGCGTCGGGGAGCGACGTGGTCGCGGCCGCAATCGAGTCCGACGACGTCTCGCAGGCCCGCGTCGTCTCCGACGGCGACGAGGAGTCCGTCGTCGAACTCCGCACCGACGCCGAGACGGTACTTTCGACCGCCATCGACCACGGCGCGAGCGTGGAGCGGTTGACGCTCTCGGAGGGCAGCGGGAGTCTCGCGCTCCACGTCGCGGCCGACGCCGACCACGGCGCGCTCGTAGAGGCGGTGACGACGGCCGCACCGGGCGTCTCCGTCGTCGCAAAGCGCGAGGTCGAGCGGTCCGTCCAGTCGCCGGACTCCTTCCGGCAGGCGCTCGACTCGAAGCTGACCGACCGACAGCGGACGGTCCTCGAAACGTCGCTCGTCTCCGGCTACTTCGAGTGGCCCCGCGGGAGCACGGCCGAGGAGGTCGCCGACTCGCTCGGCATCTCGCCGCCGACGCTCCACGAGCACCTCCGGACGGCGGAGCGGAAGCTCATCGAGACGTATTTCGACGAGCTGAATCCGGCACCGGCGAACGATTAGCGGCCGGGAGCTACGGGCAAGAGAGGCGTTTATTCGAGTTTTGCTCCGGGCGCGTCGCCGACGAGTCGAGCGGCGGCGTCGAAGACGTCGCGTTTGGTGACCGGCTTCGTGAGCACGTCGTCCACGGGGAGGGCGGCCAGTTCGTCGCCGGGCGAGGCGCTGAGCATGACGACATCGAACGACGACGGGTCGACTCGGCGGCGGAGTTCTTCGAGGACGGACTCGCCGGAGAGACCGGGGAGGTTGCGGTCGAGGAAGACGAGGTCGACGTCGTCGTCGAACGCCTGGAGGGCCTCGTGTCCGGAGTAGGCGACCCGGACGCGGTAGCGGCGTTCGAGCCACAGCGCGAGGCTGTCGGCGAGGGCGGCCTCGTCGTCGACGAGGAGGACGGTCGGCGCGTCGGGTGTGTGAGATTGTGTCATGTCTCGGACCGTGGCTACGTCGGCGTCGCGGGCGTGGTCGTTCGAACTCGGATGCGGTTGGAGGTCGGTCGCCGGTCGGGAGCGTCGTTCACGCGTCGTTCATGCGCTGGGACTGCGTGTTCCCGCAGCGCGTACAGCGCGTGACGCGGTACGGCTCGCGGGAGAACTCGCGGTTCTCGCGTTTCCGGCTCTCGGTCTTGATTTCGATGGAGACGTCGTGAGGCGTCCGCGACTCACACGACGGGCACTCTTCGACGAACTCGTTGTTTCGGGGACTGCTTTTACTCTTCGACATGGAGTGGACGTAGCAGTAGCTAGGAACTCAGTGCCGTTGAATACGGAACCTAATTGATTTGGGACGCGGACGAATCGAGAGGCGGCGGCCGCTCGTCGGCCGAGGTGACTCACTCCGCGGGGACGATCTTCTCGTCGTACTTGTCGCGGAACTCTTGGATGAGCGTGCCCATCTGGGCGTACCAGTCGTTGAGCATGCGCTGCATGTCGTCTGCGACCTCGTTGGGGTCGGTCGGGTGGTAGACGTGGTAGTAGCCGCCGTGTTCGTAGTTCACCTGTTCCTTCTGGATGAGCCCCGCCTGCAGCAGGCGCTGGATGGAGCGGTAGGCGGTCGAGCGCTCCCGTTCGACCGCTTCGGCGACCTCGTCGACGGTCAGGTGTTCGTCGGTCTCGACGAGCACCTCGAAACACCGTCGGTCGAGTTGCTTCAGTCCGTGGAGACACTCAAGGAGCCCCTCGCACTCCATGTCCGATTGCAGGTATTCGACCATCGAGCTAGCCATTATCGGTTCGGGCTACGTGGTCAGCCCTCAAAAGGGTTTGTATACTTTGCACAACACCGAGTGAGAAACGACCGCTCGGTGTCGCGGATTCGCGTTCGATGCGAGTGCGGTTCGCGTGCGAGCCGTCGCCCTCAATCGGCGGTCGAACTCCCGGCGGCCGAGGGCGCGCGCATGGACTTGACGGCGCTGTAGAGCACCGCGCCGGAGACCATGAGCGCCGACCCGAGGATGAGCGCGAGGCTGACGTAGTCGAGGACGCCCATGCCGAGGTAGTTCCCGGCCTGCCGCACGGCGACCGCGAGCGCGCCGAGGAGCAGCATCAGGCCGAAGTAAATCTTGATCTCGTCCTCGTCGACGATGGAGGTCGCGGCGGAGCCGACGCGCGCGCCGAGCGCCGACCCGGCGAGCAGCGGCGCGACGATAGAGAGGTCGACGCCGCCGGACTGCGCGTAGAGGAACGAACCGATGCCGCCCGAGAACATGATTTCGAACAGGTCGGTCCCGACCGCGATGGGCACCGGAACGCCGATGAGGTAGAACAGCGCGGGCATGCGGATGAAGCCGCCGCCGACGCCGAGGAACCCCGAGAGGAGTCCCGTGGCGAACGCGACGAGAAGCACCATCCACAGCGAGACCTTGACGCCGCCGCGGAGGGTTATCATCGGCGGCAGCGAGTAGCCCTGAATCTTCTTCGCCAGCTCGGGGATGTCGTCGGCGTCGATGTCGGCGTCGCCGTCCACGTCGTGGCTGACGCCGCCGTCGCCGCCCTTCAGCGCCTCGTAGGTGACGAACAGCCCGATTCCGCCGAGAAGCAGCACGTACGTGACGCTGATGATGTTACCGGCGAGTCCGAGTTCTTCGAGGTAGAGGACGATTTCCTTCCCGACTTCGAGGCCGACCGTGGTCCCGATAATCATCGAGACGCCGAGTTTGTAGTCGACCTGTCCGAGGTCGCGGTGTTTCAGCGTCGCGATGACGGAGGTCCCGAAGACGAACGCGAGCCCGGAGCCGACGGCCACGCGCGAGGGGTAGCCCATGACGAGCAGCGCGGGCGTCACGAGGAACGACCCGCCCATGCCGAAGAAGCCGAACAGGACGCCGATGAGGACGCCGAACGCGACGAAAAGCGCCAGCATCCCGGCCGACATTCCGAGTAGCTCGAACACGCTCACTCACCACCGATGGCCTTCCGCACGGACGGCCCCACCGCGGCGGTTAGCGCGCCGTAGCCGACGTACAGCACCATCGCCTCGACGAGAACGATGCCGACGAGCGTGGCCGCCTGCGCGTTCCCGCTCAACGTCTCGATTCCGAACATCTTACCAGCACCCCTCGGAGCGCCCGGCATGTATTGTACGAATCATACTTTCTTGTACAACGCTGGCTAACCGGAGTGAGGATATAACGCTTTTGGGAATACTGTGCAAGACCATATCTCCATTGCATACCCATAAGTTATAGAACTGGCATAGAAATACCACTCAGATTGGGACTGATTTGTATTACACGACGTTACGAACATAAATCACCGCTACCTATGACAAAATAGTTGTTTGCTTCTTGTGCAATACTATCTCCGACTGAGGTGAAATCACAGAATCCCGACAGAGAGGCGCTCGGCGGCGCTCGCGACCCCCCCGCTCGTGCTCGGTGGTTCACGAAAGGGAGGAGTCGGGCGCTTCGTCGCCGTTGCTCTGCGGCCGAGAGACGCGAAAAGAACGAAGTCGATTACGCCAGCGAGGGGGCTCAGTCGGCGGAGGTGCCGGTCGCGGCGCTGTCGGCGCGGCGGGCGCGCCAGAGCCCCTGTAGGTACGCGCCGACGAACATCCCGCCGATGGCGACGAGGATGGGGTAGTTGCCGACGCCGAGGCTGGCGTAGGCCGCGCCGGGGCAGATACCCGAGATGCCCCAGCCGGCACCGAAGACGACCCCGCCGACGACGACGTTCTTATCGAACGACTTCAGGCGGCGGCCGTAGTCGCGCCCGGTGATGGGCGCGCGGTCGCCGAACGCTTCGGCGAGGGCGAAGACGGTGCCGGTAACGACGGCGGCCCCGCCCATCACGAAGACGAGACCGAAGTCGTCGAACTGGAGGAAGTCGAGGACGACCTCCGGTCGGGCCATGTTGCTGACGGCGAGGCCGAACCCGAATATCAGGCCGCCCGCGACGACGACCAGCATGAATCCGAGTCCGCGTTCGTCGTCGCTCACGGCGACACCCCCAGCGCGCTCAGGAGCTGTGCGACCCCGATGGCGACGAGCATGAAGGTGGCGACGTTGACGAATGAGGTCCGCGAGCGCGAGCCGACGCCACAGACCCCGTGGCCGGACGTACAGCCCTTCCCGATGCGGGTGCCGACGCCGACGAGCACGCCGCCGACGGCGAAGCGCCACGGCTGGACGTCGGAGACCCACCAGCCGTCGCCGAACAGGACGGTGTAGAGCGCGGCCCCGGCGACGATGCTCAGGGTGAACACGACCCGCCAGTCCCGCGAGGCGACGTACTTCGCCTTGTTGAACCGCGGGAGGTCGGAGACGTACGACAGCGTCGATTCGAGGAAGGTGCTCGCGCCGGCGATGACGCCCGTCCCGAGGTAGATGACGGCGGTCCCGAGGCCGATGAGGAGGCCGCCGAGCGCGTAGTGCGCGATGCCGTTCGGGAAGAGCCCGTCGACGAGGAGCGGCGTCAGACCCGACATTTAGTTCGTCAGGGCTTCGTTGCTGGCCGCGCAGTTGTTCGGCCCGAGTTCGAGCTCGAAGGCGCGGTCGTCGTCCGACTCCTGCACGCCGAGGTTCGTCTCGATGATGTCGACGTAGTTGGCCGGCCGCGGCGGCATATCGGAGAGGATGAACTCAACGAACTCCTCTTTGGGCATCGACAGTGCGTCCATCGTGTCCTTCAGTTCCCCGAGCGTGGCGGTGTAACTGCCGTCGTCGGCGGGGATTGCCGCGTCGCTGAAGTGCGCGGAGGCGACGATGGCGTCGTCGTCGTGCGAGAGGACGCGCTCCTGCAGGGAGTCGTAGAGCATCCCGGCCGCGTCTGGTGCGCCCTCGTCCCCGTCTTCGAGGTCGGGGCGGGCGACCGACTCGATGAACAGGCCGTCGCCCGTAAAGAGCACGTTGTCGACCTTGTAGGTCGTCATGCCGGTCGTGTGTCCGGGCGTGTGGATGGCCTCGATGTCGGTGTCGCCGACGGTGAGCGTCGCGCCGTCCGCGACGGTCTCGTAGGGTGTGTCGTAGTCGACGCCGCGGTCTTCGGCGGCCTCGGGGATGACGCCCGTGACGCCGTACTCGTCGACCAGCGTGCGGACGCCGCTGATGTGGTCCGCGTGGATGTGCGTGTCGACGGCGTACTTCAGTTCCGCGCCGAGCGCCTTCGCGTCGGCGACGTACTCGTCGGCGAAGTAGCGAAGCGGGTCGACGACGGCGGCCTCGTCACCGTCGACGACGAGGTACGCCAGACAGCCGCTGGAGGGCCGCTGGTACTGCGCGACGAGCGCGTCGCCGTCGGTCTCCAGTTCGGTGTACTCGTAGATGCTGGCCCAGCCGTTCATGCCGCGTTCGAGCGCCACGGCGTCGTAGCCCTCCTGAATCAGGAGCCCGGCGACGTACTCCGAGGAGTGGCCCTTCGCACAGAGGACGACGAACTCCTCGTCTTCGGGCAACTCTTCGAACAGCGACTCGTCGAGCTCCTCGTCGAGGAACTCGAAGTAGGGGATGTTGACGTGCGAGACGTTCTCGCCGTCGATGCGCCAGTCCTCGTGCTCCGACGGCACGCGGTTGTCGAGGATGGTGAGCGCCTCGCCCTCGTCGATGCGGGCTTTCAGCGCCTCGGGTTCGATGAGTGGCACGTCGACGTCGAGTTCCGGCAGGTCTGGAACGGTCATGTATTCATCACCCACTATCGGGTGGTCAGACTTAAGCTTTCGGATGGTAGTTTGTATTTCTTGCAATATTCGTTCCAGATCCATCGGTCGAATCTAGTGCGATTTCGCACTCACGTGAGCGCACAATGAATCTTAGGCCCGCCAAACGCCTGTTATAGCCCGAGCGGTCGCATCTGATGAGGTATTGTGTAGTCTACCCAAGAACCGACACACTTTTACGAAGCACCCCTATATTGTGGAACACACCCAACACAGGTGACCTCGAAAATGAGTACATACGAACCCACCGAGACCCTCGACGTGAAAGGACTGTCCTGCCCGATGCCCGTCGTCAAGACCCGCGGCGCGGTCGACGACCTCGAATCCGGCGAGATTCTGCAGGTCGTGGCGACCGACTCCGGCAGCATGAGCGACCTGAAGGGCTGGGCCGACGCCACCGACGGCGTCTCCATGCTCGAACAGGAAGAGGCCGAGGAAGACGGCGACGCGGTCTTCCGCCACTTCATCCAGAAGGAATGAGCTCGGACGCCGACGCGCCCGTCGACGCGGGAGCCGACTCCGTCGAAGACCTCCGCGCGCAGGTCCAAGCCCTGCAAGCGGAGGTCTCGGACCTCCGGGAGGCGACCGACGACGACGGCCAGAAGTCGATGACCATCATCGCGACCAAAGGGACCCTCGACATGGCGTACCCGCCGCTCATCCTCGCCAGCACGGCGGCCGCCTTCGGCTGGGACGTCGTGGTCTTCCACACGTTCTGGGGGCTCGACATCCTCCACGAGGAGAAGTCGAAGAACCTGAAGCTCAGCGCGGTCGGCAACCCGAGCATGCCGATGCCGAACGCCGTCGCCGCGCTGCCCTTCATGGACAACGTCGCCACGAGCATGATGGAAAAGAAGATCAAGGAGAACGGAACGGCGACCATCGAGGAACTCATCGAGACCTCCCTCGACATGGGCGTCGACCTCCAGGCCTGCCAGATGACCATCGAGCTGATGGGCTACGACGAAGCCGAGTTCTACGACGGCGTCACCACCGGCGTCGGCGCGGCGACGGCCCTCCAGCACATGGCCGACGCCGACGTGCAGCTCATGATTTAGGCCGGCCGTCGTCTCCACCAGCCATCCAACCCTCCCACCCCAACCACCTCACTCCACCCGCACCACCATACCACCCCACCCCACCATCCCTGCGGGTCCCCCTTTTCACCTTCTTCGGACGCGACGAGAGCGGTCGCTGTCGCCCGCTCGGCGCGTGAGTCCAGAAAGATTCGAGCCCGACGAGCGCGCCGTCCGCCCGTTTCAGACGTTCCAGCCGTCGCCGAACGACTCGAACCGGGCGAGGTCGTGACCGAACAGCACGTCGCCGCCGGTCCGGCGTTCGAGTTCCTTCACTTTCTGGAGGCTGTCGAACCAATCGCGCTCGCTCCAGAGCAGGCCGGGGCCGAGCGGCACCTCGTCGGCGTAGTTGCCCTCGACGTAGCACTCGTCGCCCGCGACGAGCACGTCGCCGTCGGGCGTCTCGATGTGCGCGCCCAGCACGCCGGGGGTGTGTCCCGGCAGGTGAACGAGTCGGAAGCCGTCGAACAGCGTGTGTTCGTCGCCGTGGACGACGTTCCAGTTCAGGTCGCGGTCGAAGTCCGAGGCGAGATAGGCGATGGAGCCCTCGGTCGTCTTCGCCGAGTAGTACGCGAACTTCAGTTCCTCCTCGTGGACGTATATCGGGACGTCCGTCCCGGCGAATTCGGCGAGACCCCCCGCGTGGTCGAGGTGTAGGTGGCTCATCACCACGGCGTCGACGTCGGCGAGGTCGTAGCCGACCGAATCGAGGTCGCCTTCGAGCGTGTGCTCCGCGGCGTCGACGTACTCGAACGCCTCGTACAGCGGGGCGGGCCAGTAGCCGTCCCCCGCCTCCGGGTTCGCTCCGGTATCCCACAGCACCGTCCGGTCGGGGCCGTCGACGACGGCGTTCCAGACGACGAACTCGGCCGTTTCGTGGTCGGGGCTCCGGTTCGACGCGCTTCCCATGGTGTACCCGTCGAGGACGTAACCCATATCCGTGAGAACGCGACCCCGGTCGACCAGGCGGACGCTGATGTCACCCATACCCCGGGGTTCGGACGGAGCGACCATAACCGTTCAGGCAGCCAATACATCTCCGTCGAGCGCAAAACGGGAGTCGGTCGGGGCGGAGAAAACGACTACTCGCCGGGGCCGACTTCCTCGAACGGCTGGACGATGACGAAGCCGTCGTCGCCCGCGAATTCGAGCTGGTAGGACTCGCCCGACGAGCGACCGAGCAGGCCCTTGATGTTGATGTCGCGGTTCGACGACGGCGAGACGTTGCCGCTCCAGGCGACGGTCGCGTTGGGGTCGGTCTTCGCCGGCGTCTGGAGGACGACCGGCTCGCCGTGGGTCGTGATGGCGACGTGGCCGGGGCCTTCGAGGAAGACGTTGAACAGGCCGCCAGAGGAGGTGCCGGCGATGCTCGTCAGCATCTTGATGTCCCAGTTCACGCTCGACTCGAACGCGAGCACGTCGTTGCCGTTGACGCTCAGTTCCTCGCCCGCGTCGAGTTCGAGAATCTGGACCTCCTTGCCCTGGTCCGCGAGGTAGAGGTGGCCGGTGCCGGTCGCCTGCATCATGACGTCGCCCTCGCCGGTGGCCTTCTTCTTGAGCATCCCCGTCAGACCGCCGGCGGACTTGCGCTCGAAGGAGATGTCGCCGGTGTAGCCGACCATCGACCCGGCTTTCGCCATGACCTCCCCGTCGAGGGCCACGTCGAGGAGTTTCGAGTTTTCGAGTTCGAAGGAGTCGCCGCCTTCGGACGGTGCGTGCGTGCTGACGAATTCGTCTAAATCCATTGGAGTCACCGAGTCGCAGCGGAGACGACTCTACCGGAGAGGCGACTGTCAGGGATATAGTTCTGTTTGCCGCGAAAAAACCGGACCCGAACCGCCGGCGCGCTCAGTCCCGTCGGCTTCGGTGGCCGGGGTTCCAGTCGGCGTCGAGCGCCTCGTGGGTGAAGGGGACGGCGTCCTCGCCGGCGTAGGTGGCGACCAACTGGCCGTCGCCTTCGAGGTAGTACTTGTAGGTCGTCAGCCCTTCGAGACCGACCGGGCCGCGGGCGTGAATCTTGCCCGTCGAGATGCCCACCTCGGCCCCGAGGCCGTAGCGGTAGCCGTCGGCGAATCGGGTCGAGGCGTTGTGGAAGACGCTGGCGGCGTCGACGCCGGTCATGAACGTCTCCGCGCGCTCGGCGTCGTCGGTGACGATGGACTCGGTGTGTTTCGAGCCGTGGGCGTTGATGTGGTCGACCGCGTCGTACAGGTCCGAGACGACCTTGACGGAGAGTTCGAGGTCGCCGTACTCGGTGTCCCAGTCGTCGTCGGTCGCGGGGTCGATATCGACGTGTTCGCGGGTCGCCTCGTCGCCGCGGAGGACGACGCCCTCGTCGCGGTAGCGTGCGACGACCGCGGGCAGGAAGTCGGCGGCGACCGCCTCGTCGACCAAGAGCGTCTCGACGGCGTTGCAGACCGCGGGGTACTGCACCTTCGCGTCGAGGGCGATGTCCGCGGCCATGTCGAGGTCGGCCGCCTCGTCGACGTAGACGTGACAGATGCCCTCGGTGTGGCCGAGCACGGGAATCTGGGTGTTGTCCTGGATGTAGCTGACGAACTCCGAGGAGCCGCGGGGCATCACGAGGTCGACCATGTCGTCGAGTTCGAGCAGGCGGTCGACCTCCTCGTGGGCCTCGATGAGCGTCGCCCAGCCGTCGGGGAGCTCCTCGGTCGCGGACAGAATCGTCTCGTACAGCACGCGGTTCGACTCGCTCGCCTCGCTGCCGCCCTTGAGGATGACGGCGTTGCCGGACTTCAGCGCCAGCGCGGCGATTTGGACGAGCGCGTCGGGCCGCGACTCGAAGATGGTCGCGACGACGCCGATGGGGACAGACAGCTTGTACAGTTCGAGGTCGTCGTCCAGCTCTCTCGCTTCCAGCGTCTCGCCGAGGGGGTCGTCCTGTTCGGCGACGGACTCGACCATCCCGGCGATGTCGTCGAGTTTCGCCTCGTCGAGTTTGAGGCGGTCGACGAGCGCCTGGGTGTACTCGCCGTCCGCGAGCATCGCCTCGGCCTCTGCGACGTCCTCGCGGTTGGCCGCGAGAATCGCCTCGCCGTTGTCGCGGATGGCGTCCGCGATGGCCCCGAGCGCGGCGTCGCGGTCGGCCGCGTCGACGTTGGCGAGGCGGAGCGCCGCCGACTGTGCCCGTTCGACCTGCGCGGTCGTGTCTCGCTCAGTCATCGGTCTCACCGTCGATGGGCAGGAACATTGTTCCCACCGATTCGCGCTCGGCGATCTTCGCCAACACGTCGGGTTCGGTCGACTGCGCGATGACGGCGGGGATGCCGTACTCGGCGGCGTCGCGCGCGCCCCGGACCTTCGTCTGGATGCCGCCGAAGCCGCCGGTCGAACTCGCGGTGACGACGTCCTCGACGTCGCCGTAGTTGTCGCCGACGACCTCGATGCGCTCGGCGTCGGGGTCCTCCTTCGGATTGCCGGTGTAGACGCCGCCCACGTCGGTGAGCGTCACGAGCAGGTCGACGCCGGTGCCGACCGCGATGTTCGACGAAATCATGTCGTTGTCGCCGATTTGGAGCTCCTCGGTGGCGACCGCGTCGTTCTCGTTGATGATGGGCACGACGCCCCACTCCAGAAGCGTCTCGACCGTGTTCCGGAAGTTGGTGAAGCGCTCGGGGTTCTCCAGGTCGTGCTGGGTGATGAGAATCTGGGCGACCTTCCGGTCGTAGCGCTCGAAGCTCTCGGTGTAGCGGTGCATCAGGAGACTCTGGCCGACCGTCGACAGCGCCTGCGACGCTTCGAGGGTGTCGCGGTCCGCCGTGGGGTGGTCGAGGCGGCCGATGCCGGCACCGACCGCGCCCGAGGAGACGAGAAGCACCTCCTTACCGCGCGAGAGCAGCGACTCGATGTCGTCGACGAGCTTGTCGAGCTTGTCGTCGTCGAGGTTGGAGTCCTCGTCGGTCAGCGAGTTGGTGCCGGCCTTGACGATGACGCGGTCCGCCTCGGCGGCGGCCTCGCGGGCGGCGGCGACCGCGTCGGGGTCGACGGCCGCGGTCGACTCCGACGCCTCCGTCGTCTCGCTCAGTTCACTCATCGGCGAACTCCTCCGCGAGCTCCTTCGACCGGCGCTCGGCCGCGACCACCGCCTCGGTGACGGCGTCGTCGGCGGCGCTGTCCCAGAGGACCTCCATCCCCTCGATGGTCGTCCCGTTGGGCGAGCAGACCGCGTCGATGAGTTCGTCGGCGGTGCGGTCGTCCTGCACGACGGTCTCGGCCGCGCCCTTGAACGTCTGGGCGGCGAGAATCTCGGCGTCCTCCTCGGAGAGTCCGCCCGCGATACCGGCCTGCGTGACGGCCTCGATGAGATAGAAGACGAAGGCCGGCCCGCTGCCGTTGACCGCGGTCGCGATGTCCATCTGCGACTCCTCGACCTCGACGAACTCGCCCACGTCCGAGAGGAGTTCGCGGACCTCGTCGGTCAGGTCGCCGGTCGCCGCCGCGGCCATGTCGCGGGTCTCGGCGGCGAGGTTCGGCATGATGCGGACGACGCGGGCGTCGGTGTGCGCCTCGACGAACGCGGTCGGGACGCCCGCGGCTATCGTGACGAGCGTCTGGTCGGGAGACAGGTCGAGTTCCGAGAGGACGGCCTCGACGATGTCGGGCTTGACCGCGACGAACACCACGTCCGCCTCGGCGGCGCGCGACACGTCGTCCGTCGTCGCTTCGCAGTAATCGGCGACCGCGGCGAGGGCGTCGGGGTCGAGGTCGCAGGCGACGACCGAGTGGCCGCCGGCCTTCCAGAGACCGGTGAGAAGGGCGCTCCCCATGTTTCCGCAGCCGATAACACTCGTGCGTACCATTGATGTTGACTCAAGGTACGAGGCTCAGATAGTAACTGCGTTCCGGTCAAGCGATGCCAAACCTAAAAACGAGTTGTCAGTTCCGGGGACCCCTCACAGCGCGCCCTGCCGGTAGATGAGGTTGCGCTGGATTTCGTTCGCGCCCTCGTAGATGACCGGGATGCGCGCGTCGCGGTAGACCCGCGAAATCTTGTACTCGTTGAGGACCGACCGGCCGCCGTGGAGTTGCATCCCGCGTTCGGCCACGTCGACGGCCGTCTCCGTCGATTTCGTCTTGGCCGCGGCCGCCCAGAAGCCGGCGTCCTCGCCGTTTGCGACCTTCTCGGCGGCGCGCCAGTTGAGCGCGCGGGCCGCCTCGAACTCCATTCGCATGTCGGCGAGGATGTGCTGGACCGCCTGGAACTCCGAGACGTTGCGGCCGAAGGCCTGCCGGTCGTGGACGAACTCCCACGCCTCCTCGATGGCGGCGGCCGCGAGGCCGAGGCTGTGGCCGCCGACGACGATGCGGCCGTGGTTGAAGAAGTCCGCGAGCATGTAGAAGCCGCCGCCCTCGGTGCCGATGAGGTTCTCCTCGGGCACCTCGCAGTCGTCGAAGACGATGTGCCCCTGCTTGGACGCGCGCATGCCCATCTTCTCGGGGATGTGTTCTGCCTCGTAGCCGGGCGTGTCCGTCGGCACGACGAACATCGAGTAGTTCGAGTAGCGGTCGTCGGTGTCGGCCGTCTTGGCGTACACCGTCAGCCAGTCGGCCTCGACGGCGTTCCCGACCCAGTACTTCTCGCCGTTGAGGACGTAGCCGCCGTCGGTCTTGTCGGCGGTCGTCTCCATGCCGGCCATGTCGGAGCCGGTCTGCGGTTCGGAGACCGCGAGCCCCGAAAGCTGCTCGTTTTCCGCGACCGGGCGGAGCCACGTCTCCTTCTGTTCCTCGCTGCCGTAGTCCTCCATAATCTCACAGCCGAACGAGGCGAGCTGGAGCGTCAGCGCGATGCCGGCGTCGGCGCGGTAGAACTCCTCGGAGATGGCGAGCATCTGCTGGAGGTCGAAGCCCTTCCCGCCGTACTCCTCGGAGATGTCCTGCGCGACCAGCCCCGCGTCCATCCCCGCTTGGAGGACCTCGTGGGGGTACTCGCCGGACTCGTAGTAGTCCGCCGCGACCGGTTCGATGTGCGCCTCTGCGAACTCGCGGGCCTCCTGCTTGAGGTCGCGGGCGTGTTCGGGCACGATGGAGTCGTCGAGAAGGTCCATACCGCGCCATCGGATTGTACAGTAAAAATAGTGTATGAAACTAGTATAAACTTCAAACTAGTTTCTTGTTAGATAAGTCGGCCGAGCCGCCGTCACTCGTCCGACGGGGCCTCCGAATCGGGCGTCTTGCCCTCGATGAGCGACGAGTCGTCGTACCGCTCGCGGAGCACCTTCTTGTCGAACTTGCCGGTCGCGGTCTTGGGTACTTCGTCGATGAAGACGACCTCGTCGGGGGCCCACCACTTCGGGAACTCGTCTTCGACGAGCGCGACGAGGTCGGCCTTCAGCGCGTCCTCGTCGACGCCGCCCTTCGGGACGATGAAGGCGACGGGACGCTCCTGCCAGCGCTCGTGGGGGACGCCGATGACGGTCGCCTCGGCCACGTCGTCGTGGGCCATGATGCTGTTTTCCAGTTCGAGCGACGAGATCCACTCCCCGCCGGACTTGATGACGTCCTTGGCCCGGTCGACGATTTGGACGTAGCCGTCTTCGTCCACGGTGACCACGTCGCCGGTCTTCAGCCAGTTACCCTCGTAATCTTCCTCGTTCGCGTCGGGTCGCTCGAAGTACTCGGTCGTCACCCACGGGCCGCGGACCCACAGTTCGCCGAACTCCTCGCCGTCCCACGGGACCTCGTTCCCGTCGTCGTCGACGACGCGCATCTCAAGCCCCGGCGCGAGCAGGCCCTGCTTGGCGCGCTTTCCGTACCGCTCCTCGGCGGGGAGGTCCTCCATCCCCGGCTTGAGGTGAGCGACGGTCCCGACCGGCGACATCTCCGTCATGCCCCACGCGTGGAGCACGTCCACGTCGTGTTCCTCGTCGAACCGGCGGATGACCGACTTGGGCGCGGCCGACCCGCCGATGACGATGCGTTCGAGCGACGAGACGTCCGCGTCGTGCTCGTCGAGGTAGTCGAGCAGGCCGAGCCACACCGTCGGCACGCCCGCGGTCATCGTCACGCCCTCCTCCTCGATGAGTTTCGCGAGGTCTTCGGGCGTCGGCGACGGGCCGGGATAGACGTGTTTCGCGCCCGCCGCGGTCGTCGAAAACGGCAGGCCCCACGCGTTGACGTGGAACATCGGGACGACCGGCATGATGACGTCCTTCGCGCCGATGTCGAGGCCGGACTCGGGGAGCGTCGCCATCGTGTGCGCCCACAGCATCTGCTGGGAGTACTCGACGCCCTTCGGCTGACCCGTCGTCCCCGAGGTGTAACACATCCCCGCCGGCTGGTCCTCCGGGAGGTCCGGCCAGTCGTACTCGTCGGGGTAGCCGGCGACGAACGACTCGTAGTCCGTCACCGGGGACAGCCCCACGTCGTCCGGCACTTCGGAGGCCATCACGACGAACTGCTCGACCGAGGCGAAGGCGTCGTCGTCGGCCGCGCCGGCGAGTTTCGGCGCGAGCGACGGGTCCACGAAGACGAGGCGGTCCTCGGCGTTCTCGACGATGTACTGGATGTGGTGGTCGGGCAGAAGCGGGTTGATGGTGTGCAACTGCGCGCCCATCGAGGGCACGCCGAAGTACGTCTCGAAGTGTCGGTTGTGGTTCCAGCAGAACGTCGCCACCCGGTCGCCGTCCCCGATGCCGGCGTCCGAAAGCGCCCCCGCGAGCCGCGCCACGCGTCCCTCGTACTCCGCGTACGTGTAGCGTTCCAGCCCTTCGGCGGTCCGAGAGACGATTTCGCGGTCCGGATAGAGCTTCCCCGCGCGCCACAGGAACGGCCGAAGCGTCTGGTTGGTAGCACCTACCATACCATGCCCTTGCGTCAAAACGTAATGATTGTTTGGAAACGACCCGCCGAGACGCGGGCTGTGGGTTCGGCGTCACCCGCGGGCGCGTTCACTCACTCGTCGCGGTCGAAGGCGAACTCGTCGCCGTCGACGCCGTCGTCCCCGCGGTCGCCGTCATCGGTGTCGTTCTCTGCGCTCTCGGCGTCGTCGTGTTCGTCCCCGCCGGCGCTCGCCTCACCGTCGTCGTCGACGCCGCGTTCGGCGTCCGCGACCGTCGCGTCGGCGTCGGCGTCCTCGTCGGTGTCGCTCGCGGGCGTCGCCTCGCCGCCGTCGCCTTCCGAACCGACCTCGGGCGCGCTCGGCTCGTCGCGTTCCCCGGCCGCCGCGCGCTCCGGTTCGGCCTCCGCGACGGGCTCGGCCGCGACCAGTCGCTCGCGGACCGCCTCGCGGTCGACCGTCCCCGAGACGGTCCGCGGGAGTTCGTCCGCGCTCGCGACCAGTCGCGGGCATTTGAACCCGGCGAGTCGCTCGCGGCAGAAGTCGTCGAGGTCGTCGTCGTCCGGCGGGTTCTCCGGGTCCGCGGGAACGACGAGGGCGGCGACGCGCTCGCCCCACTCGGCGTCGGGGACACCGAGCACGGCGGCGGCGTCCACCTCGGGGTGGTCCCGCAGGACCGCCGCGACCTCGCCGGGGTCGACGTTCTCGCCGCCGGTGATGATGCGGTCGTCCTTCCGGTTCAGGACGTACAGGAGGCCGTCGTCGTCGCGGTAGCCGATGTCGCCGGTCCGGAGACCGGCGTCGGTGAAGGCCTCGGCGGTCGCCTCGGGGTTCCGGTAGTAGCCGGGCGAGACGGTCGGCCCCGAGACGACGAGTTCGCCCGGCGTGCCGGGGTCGACGGGGGCCCCGTCCTCGTCGACGACCCGGAGGTCGGTGAAGTAGAGCGGCCGCCCGACGGTCCCCACGTCGGCGAACGCCTCCCGCGGGGTCGCGGTGGCGACCTGCGACGCCGTCTCGGTCATGCCGTAGGTCGGGTGGACCGGCACCGAGTAGTTCCGACAGCGCTCGACGAGCTCGTCGGGGGCGGGCGCGCCGCCGAGGAGCACCACGCGGAGCGAGTCCGAGAGCGTCCCCCGACTGTCGAGCATCCGCGTGAGCATCGTCGGCACGAGCGAGACGGCCGTGACGTCGTACTTGCCGATGTCGTCGGCCGCGCCGCCGGCGTCGAACCCCTCGCGGAGGACGACGGTCGACCCGTACAGCGGGCCGCGGAGGATCGGGCCGATGCCGCCCATGTGGTGCAACGAGAGCGTGACGAGCCACCGGTCGTCGGGAGAGACGCCGAGTCGGAACGCCCCGGCGACGGCGTTCGCGAGCAGGTTGCCCATGGTGAGTTTCACCGCCTTCGGCGTCCCGGTCGTCCCCGAGGTGAAAAGCAGGAGCATCGTCTCCGAGAGGGACCAGCCCGCCGGTTCGACCCGCTTCGGCGCGATGGACGAGAGGTTGATGACGCCCTCCCACCGCGGGTCGTCCACGGAGACGACGGGCACGTCGGTCGTGGCCTCGACCGCCGTCGACTCGGTGGACTCGCCGCAGACCAGCGTGGTCACGTCCGCGAGTTCGACGTTGCGACCGATTTCGTCGGCGGTGAGTCGGTCGCCGAGGGGGACGAGCACCGCCCCGAGCCGCGTCGCGGCGTGGATGAGTCGGACGTAGTCGACGCTGGGGTCCAAGACGACGCCGAGGTGGTCGCCGGCCTCGACGCCGAGGGCGGCGAGCTGGCCGGCGGTCTCGTCGACGAGCGCGTCGAGTTCGCGGAAGGTCCACGAGTCGCCGGTCGCGGCGTGGATGAGCGCCCGGCGGTCGGGCGTCGCGGCGACCCGGTGGGAGAGCCAGTCGCGCATCGGCCCGGCGAACCCGCCGCTCTCGCCGGCTGCGGCGTCGTCGGTCGAAGCGGAGTCGGCCGCGTCGGCCGCGTCGTCGGGAGAGTCGCCCGTCATCGCTCAGTGCGAGACGAACTCGACGAGGACGCCGCCGGTGGACTTGGGATGCAAGAAGGCGACCTCGTGGCCCCACGCGCCGGGGCGCGGCTCCTCGTCGATGCGGTCGACGCCGGCGGCCTCGGCGGCCCGGAGCGCGCCCTCGATGTCGTCGGTCTCGACGGCGACGTGGTGGATGCCGCCGCCGCGCTTGTCGAGGAACTTCGAGATGGCGCCTTCCCCGTGGGGTTCGAGCAGTTCGAAGTAGCCGTTTTCGAGTTCGAGGAAGACGACCGACATGCCGTCGAACGTCTCCTCGTGGGCCACGGGCGCGTCGAACAGCTCCGCGAACAGCGCGGCCAGTCCGGCGGCGTCGGACGTGGCGATTCCGACGTGGTCGAAGTGCATGTCTCCAGTTCGTCGGGCGCAACGGATAAAGCCAGACGGTTCGATATTCGTGTCATGATAGTAACGACAACGGAGTCGGTCGTCGGCCGCGACATCGAGGAGACGCTGGGAGCAGTCCGCGGGAACACGATACGCGCCCGGAACGTCGGCCGCGACATCACGCAGGGCCTCCGAAACATCGTCGGCGGCGAGCTCAAGTCCTACACCGGGCTGATGGCCGAGGCGCGCGACGAGGCGACGGAGCGGATGATAGCCGAGGCGGAGGCGATGAGAGCCGACGCCGTCGTCGGCGTCCGGTACGTGACCGCCGAGGTGGCGCAGGGCGCGGCGGAGATTCTGGCCTACGGGACGGCGGTCACGCTCGTCGGCGGCTCCGACGGCGACGCGGAACCCGCGTCCGAATCGAACGCCGACGTGGCGTGAGCCGACGATGACGATGACGACCCGGCGCGCCGCCCGCGACCCGCGGCGGTTCGCACGCGAATTCGCTCGACTCGCCACGGACCGGGCCACGCTCGCCGTCTTCGCCGTCCTCGCGGCCGCGTGGGCGGTCGGCTTCTTTGGCGTGGTGCCGATAGAAATCTGGGTCCTCGACTACCCCGCGCTGGTGGCCGCCTTCTTCTTCGACACGCTCGCGGCCAACGAGTTCGGCGTCCGCGAGACGGCGATGTTCTACCCGACGCTGGCCGTCTTCGGCTACCTCCAAGCGATGGCCGTCGTGGCGGTCGCTCGTGGGCTTCGGCGTCGGTTCGTCGAATCCGGGGAGTGACGGGACGGAGCGAAACGAGTCGGGAACGGAGCGCGGAAGGGCGCGTCAAGAGCGGGACGCGAGGGGCGTGATAACCGTGAGAGGCGTTCGGCGTGGGAGGCGCGCGGGAGCCGTGAGTGGGTGTGGGAATGGGTGTGGTGTGGGATTCACAGCGTTCGGTCGGGCCTCAGTCGCGGGCGGTCCGGGCGACCGTGACCTCGACGGGGACGCCGGGCACGTCGACCGTCAGCATCGAGCGGTCGGCCCGGGTGACGACGACGCGGGCGACGGCGACGACGGCGGCGACGGTGACGGCGACCGCGAGCGACGCCACGGGAAAGGTGACGACCGCGACGACCGCGGCCATCGACGCGAGCAGGACGGCCTGCGTCGCCAGCGAGGGCGCGGGTCGGTGATGGGAGGGGTGGTAGTCGGAGCCGGTACGACTGTCTCGGGGGCGTTGTCGTGACATTCGTCTGGTGAGGTGGACGATCGGATGCGATACCGGGGGCTCTCCGGTCGGAGAGCCCCGCAACGCGACGGCCGCCGCTACTCGAAAAACCGAGCGGCTGGTGGCGCGAACCTCGCGCCGACTGACGGCGACCGGGCGTGTGACGGGTTTAGAATGCGATAAGCGGCATCATAAGCCTCGATTGTGGCCACTCGGGGGGTGACAATAAAACTGGTCAGCCGGGCGAAAGTATAATTTATGTGTCTCGTTGACACGGGCCGGGGAGGTCGCCGGCGCTGGTCGTTCGGGCGTCGCGGGGGCGGCTCAGGCCATGCCGGGTTCGTACTCGCCGAACTCCTCGCGGAGGACGCCGCATATCTCGCCCACCGTCGCGTAGGCCTTGACCGCCGTGACGATGAGCGGGAGGAGGTTCTCGTCGCCGTTCGCGGCGGCGCGGATGTCCGCCAGGGCGGCCTCGACGGCCTCCTCGTCGCGGTCGTCCTTCCGGGCGTCGAGCGACTCGACCTGCTTTTGTTCTTCTTCCTCGGAGACCTCTTGGACCTCGACGGTCGGCTCCTCGTCCACCTGGTACTCGTTGACGCCGACGATGACGCGCTCGCCCTCCTCTATCTCGCGTTGGCGCTCGTAGGCCACGTCCTGTATCTCCCGCTGGACCCACTGGTTCTTGACGGCGTCGAGCATCCCGCCGCGGTCGTCCACCTCGTCGAGCAGGTCGAACGCCTCGCCTTCGATGTCGTCGGTCAGCGCCTCGACGTAGTAACTGCCCGCCAGCGGGTCGATGGTGTCCGCCGCGCCCGACTCGTGGGCGAGAATCTGCTGGGTGCGGAGCGCCGTCCGGACCGACTTCTCGGTCGGGAGCGACAGCGCCTCGTCCTTCCCGTTGGTGTGGAGCGACTGCGTGCCGCCGAGGACGGCCGCAAGCGCCTGATAGGCGACCCGGACGACGTTGTTCTCGACCTGCTGGGCGGTGAGCGTCGAGCCGCCGGTCTGGGTGTGGAACTTCAACTGCATCGACTTCGGGTTCTCCGCGCCGAAGCGCTCTTCCATGATTTTCGCCCACATCCGCCGGGCGGCGCGGAACTTCGCCACCTCTTCGAGGATGTTGTTGTGGGCGTTGAAGAAGAAGGATAACTGGGGGGCGAACTCGTCCACGTCGAGGCCGGCGTCGACCGCGGCCTGCACGTACTGGATGCCGTTGCCGAGGGTGAACGCGACCTCTTGAGCGGCGGTCGAGCCGGCCTCGCGGATGTGGTAGCCGGAGATGGAGATGGTGTTGAACTTCGGCGTCTCCGCCGCGCAGAACTCGAAGATGTCCGTGATGAGCCGCATCGACGGCTCCGGCGGGAAGATGTAGAGGTTCCGCGCGATGTACTCCTTCATGATGTCGTTCTGGATGGTGCCGCGGAGCTCCTCGCGGGGGACGCCCTGCTTGTCGCCGAGGGCGACGTACATCGCCAGCAACACGGCCGCCGGGGCGTTGATGGTCATCGACGTGGAGACCTCGCCGAGGTCGATGCCGTCGAACACCGTCTCCATGTCGTGGAGGCTGTCGATGGCGACGCCGGACTTCCCGACCTCGCCGGCGGCCATCATCGCGTCGGAGTCGTAGCCCATCTGCGTCGGCAGGTCGAACGCGAGCGACAGCCCCGACGAGCCGTTGTCGATGAGGTAGCGGAACCGCTCGTTGGTCTCGGCGGCCGTCCCGAAGCCGGCGTACTGCCGCATCGTCCAGAGCCGCCCGCGGTGCATCGTCGGATACACCCCGCGCGTGTAGGGCTTCTCGCCCGGGAAACCCACGTCCTCGTCGTAGTCCACGTCGGCGTCGTCGGGGGTGTAGAGCCGCTCGACGACGTTGCCGCCCGTGTCCGTCGTGAACTCCTCTTTGCGCTCCCCGAAGCGGTCGAGCGTCGGCCCCAGCGTCTCGTCTTCCCACTCGGCTTTCGCCTCCCGAATCTCTTCGAGCTCGTCGGGATCAAACATGGTCGAAGATGTGGTTCGTCTCTACTTAAGCGTACGCGGGTCGGCGAATCGCGGTCGCCGTCGCCGACCGCGACCGCGACGACCGAGAGAGTGACGGCGTCCCCGCGAAGGCGGCCGCGGCGACCGATTTTATGTCCCTCGCGCGCCCTGCTTCCGCATGGACATCCTGAGCGACGAGACGCGGCGGTTCCTCGCGGCGACCGCGCCCGAACACGACGCGGTGCAGGCCGAGATGGCAGCCTACGCCGACGAGCACGGCTTTCCCATCATCGGTCCCGAGGCGGGCGGCGTGCTGCGCGTCCTCGCGCACCTCGCGGACGCGACGCGGCTGTTCGAGTTCGGCTCCGGCTTCGGCTACTCCGCGACGTGGTTCGCCGAGGGGATGGCCGACGACGCCGAACTCTACCTGACGGAACACGACGCCCACGAACTCGACATGGCGCGGGAGTTCCTCGACCGCGCCGGCCTCGCCGACCGGACGACCTTCCTCGAAGGCGACGCGCTCGACCTGTTCGAGGGCGTCGACGGCGAGTTCGACCTCGTGCTCTTGGACCACCAGAAACACCGCTACGCCGAGGCGTTCGACCTCGTCTCCGACCGCGTCGCCGAAGGCGGCGTCGTCGTCGCCGACAACGTCATGCGCGGCCCGGTCGACTTCGGCGCGCTCACCGACTGGAGCGAAGGGCAAGCAGAGGCCCTCGACGGGGCCGACGCCGACACCCGCGGCATCGCGGCGTTCCTCGACGCGGTCCGGGCCGATCCGCGGTACGAGACCATCGTCCTCCCGGTCGGAAGCGGCCTCGCGGTCAGTACGCGGGTCGAGTGAGCGCGGGTCGCGCGACCGGGGATTATCACCCGTATAGCGGACCGCGGCGGGGCGCTTATCACCCGTGTAATAACGCCGATACGGTGCCGTCTACCGAATCGATGCGTAAGTCGAACACCAGACGCCGCTTTCTGGCAGTCACCGGCGTCGGCGCTGGGACCATCCTCACGGGGTGTCTCGGTGGTGCTGGGGACGAGTCGACCCAGACCACGACAGAGCCGCCTGACGAGGAGACCCAGACGCCAACCGAAGAGCCCGACCCGACGACCGAAGAGGACACGACCCCGTCCGAACCCGAATCCATGAGCACCGTCTTTCACTACTCCAGTCCCGACGAATCGAGCCAGCAACACGCCGTCGCCAACGTGGCGAACCTCCTCGAAACCGACCTGAACCTCGAAGACGTCGTTCTCGTCGCAAACGGCCGTGGAATCCGTCTTCTGACGAGCGAGGAGAGTGCCGTCGCGTCCAAAGTGAAGACCCTCATCGACGAGGGGGCGTCCTTCCGGGCGTGCGAAAACAGCATGTCCGCGCTCGACGTCACCGAGTCCGACCTCATCGAGGGCGTCGAGACGGTGTCCGCCGGCGTCGGTGAACTGACGAAACTGCAGTCGCAGGGCTACGCGTACATCGAGACGCCCTGAGCGGCCGCGTCGAACGCCTCGGAGTGAGACCGTGCGTCGGGACCGACGTTCGCCACGCTTTTGAGCGCTCACCCCGACGCTTCGGGTATGTTTGGAGGCGGCGGGATGAATCCGCGTAAAATGCAGCAGATGATGAAGCAGATGGGCATCGACGTGACGGAGCTCGATGCCGAGGAGGTCGTCATCAAGACGGCCGACGAGGAACTCGTCTTCAGCGACGCCCAAGTCACGCGCATGGACGCGCAGGGCCAGGAGACCTACCAGATCGTCGGCGAGCCCGAGACGCGCGAACTCGGTGCCGGCGACGACGGCGACGACGGCGGCGACAGCGACGAGGCCGCCGACGCCATCCCGGCCGACGACGTGGCCATCGTGGCCCAGCGCGCCGGCGTCCCCGAGGACGAGGCCCGCGAAGCGCTGGAGGCCGAAGACGGCGACCTCGCCGCGGCCATCGCGCGACTGGAGTGATACTCCTCGTCCACGGCGACCGGGAGTACCTCCGAGCGCCCGGCGACGAGCTTCACACCGACCTCGGGATGCTCACCGTCCCCGAGGACGTCGAGGCCGGCCAGACGCTCGAAACCCACATCGGCGAGGAGTTCCTCGTCCGCGAGCCGCGCGGCCCGGACCTCTTCAACCACTTCGAGCGCACCGGCGCGCCGATGATGCCGCGAGACATCGGCCTCATCGTCGGCCACACGGGCATCGCGGCCGGCGAACGCGTCCTCGACGCGGGCACCGGCACGGGCGTCCTCTCGGCGTACCTCGGTCGCCTCGGCGTCGACGTGACGACGTTCGAACGCGACGCCGAGTTCGCCGACGTGGCGCGCGAGAACATGCGGCTCGCGGGCGTCGAAGACCGCGTCGACGTCCGCACCGGCGACATCACGGACGAGGTCGACGCCCTCGCGGACGCGGCGTTCGACGCGCTCACCCTCGACACCGAGAACGCGCCCGAGGTCGTCCGCCACGCGCCCGACCTGCTCGTGACCGGCGGCTACGTCGCCGTCTACTCCCCGTTCGTGGAGGGCACGCGCGCGGCCGTCGAAGCCGCCAGAGAGGCGGGCCTGTCGGACGTGGAGACGTTCGAGACGATTCAGCGACAGATGGACTTCAACGACCGGGGGTCGCGCCCCTCGACCGCCGGCGTCGGCCACACCGGCTATCTCGTGTTCGCCCGCAACGAGTGAGCGGGTCCGACCCGGACGGGTCAGTCTCTCTTTCGGCCCGGCCGCGTCGCCTCACTCGACGCCGCGAATCACGCGAAACAGCTCTTCTCTGAAGCGTTCGGGGTTGATTGCCTCGCGGAGCGCCGCCGCCGTCTCCGCGTCGCCGCCGCGGACCTCGCGGGGGTACGCCCCGCCGGTCAGGAGGAACTCGCCGTCGACCGGCGTCACCGCGAGGTAGGCGTCGACCGCGAGTTCGACGCCCGCGAGTTCGACGGTCGCGACGTAGCGAACCACATCGGCCTCGGCGACGGTCGCGTCGTCGCCGGCGGAATCGGTCCCGTCGCCACCGCCGCCGCCGACTCGCACCCGAAGCGTCCGCGACTCGGCGCGGCGGACGTCGGAGAAGCCGCGGGCTTCGAGGCGCGACCGGAAGCCGGCGCTCGCGCGCTTGCCGACGAGTTTCGTCAGCGCCGTCGACGGCGGCGCGTGCGGTCGGATTCCGAGGCGGCTGGCGAACAGAAAGCGCCACGGGCCGCCGGCGGTCGCCGGCACGCGCTCGCGGATGGCGGCGTCCTCGTAGACGACCGTCCGGGCGACGACGCTGACGGGACCGAGTTCGAACGGGCGGTCGGTCGCGTCGTCGACGCGGACCCACCCTTCGAGCGGCGGGAGCGTCGGCGGGGCGAGCGCGTCGGACATGCCCCGCGTTACGGACGGAGGGCTGAAAAAGGCGAGTCGCTCAGTGGTCGTCTTCGCGCCACTTGTGGTCGCACTCGACGCAGGTGAAAAAGCGCGTCTCGGACTCGTCGGCCGAGCGAATCTGCTTCATCTCGTAGCGCGCCACGTCGTGGCCGCACTTCGGGCAGATGGCCTTCGTCGTCGGACCGATGTCGGCGTTGTCCACGTCGGACATGTCGACGACCTCGCTGGACTCCTGGCCCTCGGTCGTGACCATCGACTTCTCCTTTTCGCTGTCGCGGGCTTTCTCGTGGCCGTTCGGACAGACCCAGACGCCGTCTTGCGGCGTCATCAGGGACCCGCAGTCGTCGCAAAACTCCATGAAGTACGTCCTACCGCTTGAGGGACTTAAGCGTCAGGATTGCGATGCGCTCGCGGGGTTCGCGCTGAAAAAACCCGGGGAAGCGGATGCTCAGGCGTCGCCGTCGGACTGACCCGGTTCGCCGAGCGCCTCGATGGGCATCGCGTTGTTCAGTTCGTAGTACAGGTCTTTCGCGTCGGCGAACTCGGCCGTGAGGCAGTTCCCGACCAACTCCCCGAGGTCGGCGTTCCCGTCGGCCATGAGCACCGTCACACCGTCGAGGGCGGCCGCGGCGTCCCGGCGCGAGACCGGGTACGACAGGTCTTCGAGGCGGGATTCGACGCGACCGAGCGTGATGGGTTCTTGCACGATTATTCATTATACATAGGTCGTATTAGCAGTTGTAGGAGCCATGCTAGCACGGCGCTCACGAGGAGGAAACGAAGCTAATCGGCCGGGAACGCCGTCGAAACGCGGTCTCCCTCCGTGTTATTCGAACTCGGGGTCGCGCTTGTCGAGGAAGGCGTCCATCCCCTCGCGCTGGTCGTGGGTGCCGAACAGGCCGCTCCAGACCCGCGTCTCGAAGTCGAGCGCGGCGTCGCGCGGCGCGTCGTGGGACATGTTGATGGCTGCTTTCGCGCCGGCGAGCGCGTGCCGCGGCTTCGACGCGAGGTCCGCGGCGAGGTCCTCGACGTGCGATTCGAGCTGGTCGTGGGCGACGACCTCGCCGACGATGCCGTACTCGTGGGCGTCGCTGGCGTCGATGCGCTCGCCGAAGAAGATGAGCCGCCGCGCGACTTCGTCGCCGACGAGCGCCGGCAGGCGGACGTTCCCGCCCCAACCGGGCGTGATGCCGAGGTCGATTTCGGTCTGGCCGAGGAGCGCGCGCTCGGAGGCGACCCGGAGGTCGCACGCCAACGCGAGCTCCATCCCGCCGCCGAAGGCGTAGCCGTTGATGGCCGCGACGGTCGGCGCGGGGAACTCCTCCAAGCGCGTCGCGATGCGGTGGCCCTGCTCGGCGTAGTTCTGCGCGGCGGGCGTTCCGATGTCCTTCATGTAGCTGATGTCCGCGCCCGCGACGAACGCCTTGTCGCCCGCGCCGGTGAGGACGACCACCCGCGCGCCGCCGTCTTCGGCCTCGTCGAGCGCCGCTTCGAGCGCGTCGAGCGCGTCCGCGTTGAGCGCGTTCATCTGCTCGGGGCGGTCGATGGTGATGGTCGCCACGTCGCCGTCCCAGTCGAGTCGGAGGGTGTCCCAGCTCATACGCGGGGCGACGCGAGGCACAGGGATAATAATTAACGTTCGCCGGTCGCGCCGAAGAATCCAGAACAACGTTATAGCCCCTCCGTCGAATCCACCGATATGACGCTCTCCGACGAGGCGGAAGAACGCCTCGCCGACATCGTCCGGCTCCAGCCGACGAAGAACAAGGAGTTACAGAACCGCTGGGACCTCGAAAGCGGGAGCGAGGTCCACCGCTACCTCGAATCCGAGCTGAAAGACTACTACTACCGCGACGACAACAGCCTCATCCGCGCCACCGCGGAGGCCGCCGAACTCGTCGGCGTCGAACCCGGCGTGGAGGGCGACGACGAGGCGGAGTCCGTGCCGAGCGTCATCCGCGTCCCCTCGCTCGAAGCCCGCGTCTTCGAGGTCGTCGCCGGCCCCGACGACCGCTCCGAGAGCGTCGTCAGCGTCCTCAACAAACTCCGCGAGGAGTTCGACATCGACCCCGACGTGGACGACGTGCGCCGCGCGCTCCAGAGCCTCCGCCGCAAGGGCGTCATCGAGGTCGTCTACCGGACCGTCCCCACGTTCCGCCTCGCCGTCGAGCGCGACGAGGTCGACGTGGAAGTCGTCTGATCGCCCGGCTCCGCGACGCTATTCTCGCCGCTCGAACACCAGCGCGTAGTGGTACGGCGCGATGTCGATTTCGGCCGTCGCCGCGAGGCCGGTCGCATCCTCGACTATCGCCGCGGTCTCCTCGGGACCGAGTCGCAGGTCGGTCGGCGGACCGCGCGATTCGCCGGCGACGGTCGTCTCCTCCCGGGGGAGCGGCCGCCAGTTGACGACGACGAACCGGCCGCCGTCGGCGAGCACCGACTCGACTTCCGTCAGGAACTCGTCGGGGTCGTCGACCCCGTGGAACGCGTTCGCGAACAGCGCCACGTCGACGGGCTCGGAGACGTGCGCCGATAGCTCGCGGGCGTCGCCGCGGACCGTCGCCACGTTGTCGATGCGTTGCTGGTCGGCGAGGTGTTCGAGTTCCGCGAGGAGGCCGTCGTCGAGGTCGACCGCGTAGACGGTGGCCGGCGCGACGATTCGCGCCGCGGGGAGCGCGAAGTAGCCGTTTCCGCAGCCGATTTCGGCGACGGTGTCGCCCGGCGATAGGCCGAGTTCTCGGAGCGTCTCGCCCGGCGTCGGCCAGAGCTTGCCCCACCAGTCCCAGTCCGGCAGCCTCGTGTTCTGGAATCGCTCCATACCGGTCGGTCAGTGGGGCTCGAATTTAGGCGTTCTCACTGCCGCGCTCGGTGCGATCTCTGGCGCGCTCGCGCCGCGCCCCCAGAATCCGACGCACGCCCTTTCCGGGGCCGCCCTCGATGGGCCACCCCTTCATCCGCCACGCCGGCGGCTCCGGCTCGAACGACGGACACGAGTGGGCGCACTCGCGTTGGCTCTGATAGCAGTCTTTCGCGGCGCACCGGGGGACGAGCGCCCGGCCGCGCCGGTCGAGTTCGAACTGCCGGCAGTCGGGTCGCATCGTGTCCACGTAGTTCCGCCAGCCGCGGTCGTAGGCGCGCTCGGCGAGGACGAGTCGTCGCCGGGCGTCCGCCGGGTCTGGCGAGAGCGAACTCGGGTGCCACAGCACCTCCGCCGAGTCGCCGTCGACGCCGAGGATGCCGACTTCGACCGGGAGGTCCTCCAGCAGGGCGGGTTCGACCCGACGGCCCGTCACCTCGGTGGCGACCCAGACCTCGTCGGCGAGCGCCCGCGACACGTCGTGGTCGAGTTGGTCGGCGAGCGCGCGGGCGGCGCTGGCGTCGAGGTCCGGCTTGTTCTCGATGGCGACGACGCGCTCGACCCAGTCGGGGTACGGCGCGGTCCGCCGGTACTCGACGCGGTTCCGCGAGCCGCGGCGCTTCTCGACCAGCCCGAGCCCCGCGGCGCGGTGGACCGCCGGCACGACGTGTCGCCACGGGAAGTCGGGTTCGGGGATGGCGTCTCGGTACCACGCCCACCCGGCGGGCGCGTGGCGGACGACGCGCAACAGGTCCGAGTCGAAGCCGTCGGTCGAGAGCGCGCGCCGGGCGGCGAACGCCTCGGGGTCGACCTCGACGACGACGGTGTCCCAGCGGCGCTCTCGGGTGCCGAGCTGTCGGGCGACGAACGCGGGGCGCGGGCCGTCGGGGTGCCACGCGCGCTCGGCCCAGCGGCAGACCCGGAGCTCGAAGGCGAACTCGGGGTCGCGGTCGCGGTCGGCGGCGTCGCTCACGACCGGGTGTTGCGGCGGGGAGCCGAAGACGTTTCGGTCGGGTGGAGTCGAGCGGGCGGGTTCGGGTGCCGGGCCGACGACGCGGGCGTCGCCGCTCGCGCCGAACCGCGGCGCTGGCGCTCGCGGACGTCGCGTCTCGGGCGTCGGCCGAACCGGCCGACGCTACTTCAGGTACTTGTGTTCGCCCTCGTTTTTCGCGGCGAGGTCGTCGAGGAACTCGTGGGCGCGCTCGAATATCTCGCGGGGGCCGTCCTGCGTGATGGTGTTGATGGCCTGCTCGTAGTCGCGCCACTGGAGGTCGCGGTGCTCCGTCGAGAGCTCCGCGGACGCCTCGAACGACCGCGCGATAAAGAGGTGGACCGTCTTGTGAATCGTCGTACCGTTCGCTTCGAAGACGTAGCTGTAGTCCTCGCGGAAGCCGTCGATGAGACGGAAATCCTGGATCCCCGCCTCCTCTTTGACTTCCCTGATTGCCGTTTGCTGAAGCTCCTCGTCCCCTTCGACCCCGCCTTTCGGGAACTCCCAGTCCCCGGGTCGGCTCTTCAGGAGTAAGTACTCCCTCCGGCCGCGGGTGTCGCGGAAGAGAATGGCTCCAGCGCTGACCGCTTCGACTGCCATTACCTGAAATAAACGTGCCACCCTTTAAGAGGGTATCGGAGGCTGTAGCGGGTTCGCACGGTCGTTCGTTCGGGATTCGGGTGGCGGAAGCCCGGAGTCTCCGGTTCGTGTAGATGCGCTTTTACCGTCGGAGCGTGCAACAACCAGTAGTACCCAGCTATGGCCTTCGTCACGAAACTCACCTTTCAAAGCGGTGATAAGGCGGTCCTCGACCGAGTGGTCGACGACCTCAAGCAGTTCGTCGAGCGGAAGGGCGCGGAGTGCCGCGGCCCCCACTCCGACCAGCCGAAGCAGGTGAGCGTCCCGCAGTACCGGACGCTCCAGCCCGGCGACCAGTTCTCGTCGTGGTCCTACCCCGTCTACACCCGTCGGCTCGAAATCCACGGCGCGGACCAGATCGCCCGCGAGGTCGGTCTCAAGGAGTTCCCCGACAGCGTCCACCTCGAAATCGAAGTCGAACAGAAGAAACCGCTCGGCCACCGCCGCTGACGGCGGTCGCGGAGCGCGAACGAAGACGCGGGTCTGCGCTTTTTATCCGTTTTTGGCCGCTCAGGCGTCGGGCCCGAGCAGTTCGACCACGTCGCCGGTGCCGACGTGGTTGGTCGCGTCGAACGACGTGACCTCCAGCCGAACCTTGTCCTCGACGGCCGCGTCCCCGCCGTCTTCGACCCGGATGACCGAGTCGCCGACGCGGACGGTGAGGCCGTCGCCGTTGCGCTCGCTGACGTAGGCCGTGATGACCTCGCCGGGTTCGAACGTCGGCGTCGCGGTGCGGAACGTCCAGCCGGCTAAGAGCTTGTTGAGGCGGCTCATACGCGGCTCACCTCCTCGCTCGTGCGGTCGGAGACGTACTCGCGGCCGTAGCCGGTCCACGCGGCGAACAGGAACACCGCCACGAGGAACCAGCCGTGGAACACGTAGGGGAAGACGGACGCGGGGTTCACGAGCATGTCCGCCGTGAACCACGGCGTCGCCTCGCCGCCGACGAGGCCCTGCATGGCCCCGTAGCCGGCGAGCAGGCCGCCGCCCCACGGGAAGATGTAGCCGAGCGCCGAGGTGTTGGCGTCGAGGATGTTGGCCCGGCGGTAGCCGTTGATGTTGAAGCGCTTGCCGAGGGTGGCGATGTAGGGCGCGATGGCGATTTCGGCCGCCGTGTTGATGGTGACCGTCGCGTTGACGAGCGCCGTGCCGACGACCATCGTGGTCTCCGCGCGGCGGACCGTCGTGGCGACGCGGTCGATGACGAGCTCCTGAATCGCGTCGAAGCCGCCGCCGGCGCGCATGATTTCCGCGCCCGCGACGAGAAGCAGCGTCAGGACGATAAGCGGGAAGAAGCCGGCCGCGCCGGAGTAGACGCTCCCGCCGACGCCGACCTGTCCCGCGGGGACCGTCTCGACGACTGCCCCGAGGAGGGGGAGCGCCTCGACCGCTTGGGTGAGCCCGTTCTGCGGCGCGCTGAACAGGAGCATGTTTCCGGCCGAGACGTCCACGAGGTTCGCCGCGCCGAGCGCGACGTTGAACGCCGCCGCGAGGAGCAGGCCCCACGAGACGGCCTCGATGATGTGCCGGCCGCGGACGGCGAGGACGATGACCACGGCGATATCGAGCAGGTGGACGAGCCCCCACGGCGACACCGACGCGGAGACCTCGCCGGCCACGTCGACGTGCGGCATGCCGCCCCAGACGCCGGGGATTCCGAAGCCGGCGACGAGGTACGCCGCGATTGCGAGCGCCGCCGCGACGACGGCGTACTTCACGCGGGAGGCGACGACGCCGCCGATGTCGGCGTCCTGCGTGACCGCGGAGACGATGGTGGTGTCGCTGACGGGCGCGAGGTTGTCCCCGAACACCGCGCCGGAGAGAATCGCGCCGAACAGCAGCACTGGGTTCGCGCCGAGGAGCAGCCCCGCCGGGAAGACGAGGCTCGTGAAGGCGATTGCGGTGCCGTAGCCGGTGCCGATGCCGGTCGCGAGAAGCGCCGCGAGCAGGAACGTCACCGCCGGGAACAGCCCCGGACCGACGTTCAGGACCGTGGCCGCCCAGACGAGGCCGTCGACGAAGCCGCCGACCTGGATGGTCTCGGCGAACATGCCCGCCCAGAGCCACGCGACGACCGCCGTCGCGGCGACCCGGCGGGTCATGCCGGCGAAGATGACGTCCGCGTAGTCCTTCCAGTCCCCCCGGACGAACAGCAGTCCCACGATGAGTCCTGTCAGCATCCCCGCGACGAGGCCGGTCGTATCGCCGATACCGAGGATACCGCTCTGGAAAATCGCCCACGCGATGAACAGGGCGATGGGCAGGGCGCTCACGAGTCGCCCGCCGCGGAAACTGAGCTCGATGTCCGGTTCTTCTGGCATCGTTTGTCAGAGATTGACTGTTACATATAATAGGCACGAATTTCCTCCAACTATTGCCCGCAAAGTTGCGTTTCTCGCTCACGGGCCGTCGGGAGCGTTTATCACCGCCGGCGAAGAAGAACCGAGACATGAGCAACCGAGCGACGATGGACGACCTCGTCTCGCTTCGCCGCGACCTGCACCGCCACCCCGAGCCCGCGTGGTGCGAGTTCTACACGACCGCCCGCCTCGTCGACGAACTGGAGACGCGCGACCTCGACGCGCTCTACGTCGGCCCCGAGACGCTCGACGCCGACGAGCGCATGGCCGTCCCCGACGACGCCGACCTCGACGCGTGGTTCGAGCGGGCCCGCGAGGCCGGCGCGCGCGAGGACGTGCTCGACCGCCTCGCCGGCGGCTACACCGGCGCGGTCGCCGTCGTCGAACGCGGTGAGGGCCCGACCGTCGGCCTCCGCGTCGACATCGACGCGCTCCCCATCCCCGAGTCCGAGGCCGACGACCACCGCCCGGCCGCCGAGGGCTTCCGCTCCGAGAACGAGGGATTCATGCACGCCTGCGGCCACGACGCCCACGCGACAATCGGGCTCGGCGTCCTCGACGCCGTCATCGACTCCGACTTCGAGGGGACGTTCAAGGTGTTCTTCCAACCGAGCGAGGAACAGGTCGCCGGCGGCAAGGCCGTCGCCGAGGGCGGCCACCTCGACGACGTGGACTACCTGCTCGCGCTCCACGTCGGCCTCGACCACCCGACCGGCGAGGTCGTCTGCGGCATCGACGGCTTCCTCGCCGTCTCGCACTTCCGCGCCGAGTTCACCGGCGCGCCGGCCCACGCGGGCGCGAAGCCCGAGGAAGGAAAGAACGCGAACCTCGCGGCCGCGACGGCCACCCAGAACCTCTACGGCATCTCCCGGCACTCCGACGGCGCGACCCGCGTCAACGTCGGCCTGATGGGCGGCGGCACCGCCACGAACATCGTCGCCGAGGAGGCGTTCATCGAGGGGGAGGTGCGCGGCGCGACGACGGAACTCATGGAGTACGTCGAGGGGCGCGCCCACACCGTCATCGAGTCCGCGGCCGTCATGCACGACTGCGAGGTCGAAATCAACGTCGAGGGCAAGGCCCCGAGCGCCCGGAGCGACGACGCGCTCGCGGCCGTCGTCGGCGGCGTGAGCGAGGGCGTCGAGGGCGTCACCTCCATCCTCGACAGCGACGAACTCGGCGGGAGCGAGGACGCGACGTACCTCATGCAGCGCGTGCAGGACCGCGGCGGCCTCGCGGCCTACGTCGGCGTCGGCACCGACCACCCCGGCGGCCACCACACCCGGACGTTCGACGTGGACGAGGAAACCATCCGCATCGCCGTCGACGTGCTCGCCGGGAGCGTCGAGCGAATCGCGGCCGAGCGCCCCTAAGAGGAGAGAAAACGCCCCTGAAACGCGCCGAGAGCGCCGTTCGAGCCCGCTCCGGGCTGTTCGACTCGCCGGAAACGACGCGCGCTCGCGCGAATCCGCCGCGGTAACCGCCAGCGGTTATTTGTCCCCCCCGTGCATAGCCGCCAGCGATGGGGCTCCTCGGAGGTGAATCGACCGAAGACACAGACCTGCGTCCGGGTCTCGCAGTCGTCGGCATCGCCGTCGGCGTCGCGGTCGTCCAGGTCGCCGTCTTCCCCGACAGCCCCGAGGTCCGGTGGCTCCGGTTCGCCGTCGAACTCCTCTTGGTCCCGATTCCCCTCGTCGGCGCGTTCGTCATCGGGAGCGTCCGCGACGTGCAGGCGGTCTGGCGGCCGCTGTACGTCGGGACCGCGCTGTTCGCCGTCTACGCCGTCACCGACGCGGTCGACGAGGTCGTCGCCCAGCCCGAGGCGGTCACGCTCGTCTTCGAGGACGGGGCGCTCCTCGTCGGGTCGGTCGCGCTCGCGGTCGGCGCGGCCCGGTGGTCGACCCACCGCGACGCCCGCGAGGCGGACCTGCGCAGCCGCAACGAGCGGCTCGACCAGTTCGCGTCGGTCGTCACCCACGATCTCCGCAACCCGCTGAACGTCGCCCAGATGCGGCTCGAACTCGCCCGCGAGGGTCACGGGACCGACCACCTCTCGACGGTCGCCGACGCCCACGACCGAATGGAGGCGCTCATTCAGGACGTGCTCCAGCTCGCCCGCGTCGGCGAGTCGGTCGGCGACGTCGAACCCGTCAGCCTCGCCACCGTGGCCGCCGACGCGGTGACGAACACCAGCCTCGGGGCGTCGGGACTCACCGTCGAGGCCGACGCGGAACTGCTCGCCGACAGGGGCCGACTCACCGCCGTCTTCGAGAACCTGTTTCGGAACGCAGTCGAACACGGTTCAACAGGCAACCAGACCGCGTCTGGTGACCCCGTGGAACACGGGTCCACGGGCAACCGGCCCCCGGCCGGTGACGCGGTCGAGCGCGGCTCGACGGGCAGCCGAGAGTCCCCCGACGATACCGCGGGCCGCGGCGTTCCGACGGAGAGGTCGTCTACCGCCGCCGACAAGAGCGCGGCAGACGCGGGAGGCCGTCGGGCGATAGCCGACGCCGACGGGGGGACGCCGGGCGTCAACGTCCGCGTCGGCCCGCTCGAAGACGGCTTCTTCGTCGAGGACGACGGTCCCGGCATCCCGCCGGAAGAACAGGAGCGCGTTTTCGAGTCGGGCTACAGCACCGACGCGCGGGGGACCGGCCTCGGTCTCGCCATCGTCGCCGGCGTCGCCGACGCGCACGGCTGGGCGGTGACGGCGACGACCGGAGAAGACGGCGGGGCGCGGTTCGAGTTCCGAGGCGTCTCGTTCGCGGGAGAGACCGAGGTCAGTACTTCGGGTCCGCGCCGGTGAGCTCGTAGATGTCGTCCATGATGCGGTCCCGCTCGACTTTCCAGCCTTCGAGCGCGCTCGGCCGACTCGGATAGCGACCGTAGTGAGCCAGCAGTTCGTCGGCGAGGCGCTTGACTTTGAAGAACTCGTAAATCTGATTCCAGTGACCGTAGCTCGACGCCGCGGTCTGCGCGAGGAGCACGGGGCCGAACGAGGTCGTCCCGGAGTAGAGCGCCTCCGCCAGCTTCTCGCCGGGGATGGAGGCGATGAGGCCCATCAGGTCGTCCACGTCGACGGCGGTCGAGAGGATGTTGTACACGTCGAGGCTGGCGTAGCGGCCGCCGAAGTGGTCCATGACGCGCCGGTTGTAGCGCCACAGCACTTCCTCGCTCACGTCGCCGGATTCGAGCGCGATGGCGGCCTGCTCGCCGGCGTACTTCCCGGCGTAGGCCGCGCCGGCGATGCCGCCGCCGGTCGTCGGGTTGACGTGGGCCGCGGCGTCGCCGACGGCCATGTAGCCCGGCGCGGTCGCCGAGTCGTAGGGGCGGCGGGTCGGGAGCGCGGCACCGAGCTTGTCGACGACCTCCGCGCCCTCGAACTCGGGGCGCTCCCGGAGGTCCTTTTTCAGGTCGTCGACGAGCTTCATCGGCTCTTCTGTCATCTGGAAGCCGAGGCCGGCGTTGATGGCCGTCTCCGTCCGCGGGAAGTACCAGACGTAGCCCGCGGCGACCTCGGCGGGCTTGAACACGAGCGCGTCCGACCACTCGACGGGCTCGGGGACCTCGACGACCTCGCGGTACGCCGACGAGAAGTGCCGGTAGGAGACGTTCGTGTCGAAGGTGGCCTCGGAGAAGTCCACCTTGTCTTGGAGGAGCGACAGCGAGCCCGCCCCGTCGATGACGATGTCGGCGTCGTACTCGACGACCTCGCCGCCGTGCTTGCCGACGATGCCGGTGACGGTGCCGTCGTCGTCCTGTTTGACGTCTTGGACGACCGTGTCGTAGTGGAGGTCCGCGCCGGCCTCCTCGGCTCCCTCGATGATGAGGCGGCCGTACTCCCAGCGGTCGATGACGGCGAGTTCGCCGGGGACCGGGATGTCGAGGACGGTGTCCTCCTGCGGAATCTCGAAGCGCCCGTGGTCCACCTCGGTGTTGGTGAACGCGGGCTCGATTTTCGACTTCGGAATCGCCTCGGGGAAGGCGTCCGCGCCCTTCAGGGCGTCGCCGCAGGCGATGTGGCCCGCTTCCTCCGCGGGCTTTCGTTCGACGATTGTCACGTCGTAGCCCGCGTTCGCGATGGTGGCGGCGGCGTAACAGCCGGAGGTTCCCGCGCCGACGACCACCACGTCCACGGACCGGGTCCGTGGGCTCGCCGAGGACTCCTCGGCGGTGTCGTTCTCGTCTGTGGACATGGTATCACCTCCATATCGCGGGCTGAAAACTCTTTACTCCCGCACCGACCGCGCGGGGCGACTCCGGCGGGAACCGCTCCCGACGAGACGCGGCGCTCGGCTGAGAGAGAAGGGTCAGGGGAAAACGAAAACGCGAGGAGTCCGGGTCGGTCAGCGGTTGTCGTCGCCGGTGTCGTAGTGCTCGCCGGAGGCGGCCGGGATGCGGGTGCGGCCGACGAGCGCGAGGACGACGAGCACCGTCACGTACGGAATCGTCTGGATGAGCGAGTCGGGAACGGCGTAGCCGGGGACCTGCTGGAGGCGGATTTGGGCGGCCTCCAGCCCCGCGAAGAGGAACGACGCGCCGAACGCGCCGACGGGGTTGTAGTTCCCGAAGAGGAACGCCACGATGGCGATGAAGCCCTTCCCGTTGACCATCGTCTGGTTGTTCCCGACGAACTGGCCGAGGCCGAGCGACAGCGCGGAGCCGCCGATGCCGGCGAGGAAGCCCGAGAGGAGCACGCCCGCGTAGCGGACGCGACTCACGTCGACGCCGACGGTGTCGAGCGCCTTCGGGTTCTCGCCGGACGCGCGGACGTGGCGGCCGAACGCCGTGCGGTTCAGGACGTACCAGGAGGCGGGCACCGCGACGAGCATCATGTACACCGCGGGGTCGGCGTCGAACAGCGCGCCGAAAAACGGGATGTCCGAGAGGACGGGAATCGTCCACGTCCCGAGGGTCGTCCCGAGGTTGTCGGTGTTGACGCCGCCGTAGTAGACGGTCGCCGCGAACGGCGCGAGGCCGAGCGCGATAAGCCAGACGGCGAGGCCGGCGATAATCTGGTCGGCCTTGAAGCGGATGCAGACCACGGCGAACAGCGCCGAGAACAGCACCGACGAGAGGATGCCGGCGAAGAAGCCGATCCAGATGGCAGGGAGACCGAGGACGGTCATCTCGGGGCCGACGACGGCCGTCGTGATGACCGCGGTGAACGCCGAGATGATGAGCAGCCCCTCCAGCCCGATGTTCACCACGCCGGCCTTCTCGGAGAAGATGCCGCCGAGCGCGGCGAAGGTGATGGGAACCGAGAGCCGCAGCGCCGACGAGAGCGTGCTCCGACTGGTGAGGATGGCGAGGAGGTTCCCCCAGATACTGCCCGGGAACGCGAGGCCGAAGAGCGCGATGAGCAGGAAGACGCTCAGCGCCCCGCCGGCGAGGGTCGCTCTGTAAGACAGTTCTGCGTCGCGGAGTCGGTCGATGGTTGTCGTACTCATTCGTCGTCACCTCCGAGGGAGCCGCCGTCCGTGGCCACGGTCTCGCGGTCCGGTTCGAGGTCGATGGCGGAGCCGAGCATGCGGAAGAACTCGGGCATCGCGACGAACAGGATGATGAGCCCGCGGAGGACGCCGACGAGCTGTTTCGGGACGCCGGTCCCGAACTGGACCGCGAGGGAGCCGGACTTGAGCGTCCCGAACAGGAGCGCCGCCGGGACGACCCCGAACGGGTTGTTCCCCGCGAGGATGGAGACGGTGATGCCGTCGAACCCGAGCGAGGGGACGCCGGCCTGCCACTTGCCCATGACCATGAGCACCCAGATAGCGCCGCCCATGCCGCCGAGCGCACCGGAGAGGAACATGCTCGTGACGGTCGTGCGCTTGGCGTCGACGCCGCCGTACTCGGCGGCCTCGGGCTGTTCGCCGCTCGTCCGGAGGTCGTACCCGAACGAGGTCTGTTCGAGCAGGAACCAGACGGCGACGACGAGCGCGAGACCGAACGCGAGCGCGAGAAGCGAGAAGTCGCCGCCCTGCGGGAACGCGACCGGGAAGAGCGTCGCCCAGTCGGGAAGCGGCGTCGTCTCGACGACCTGCGAGTCGGGGTTGCCGTAGAACTCGCTGACGAGGACGAACGCGATCTGCGCCGCGATGAAGTTCAGCATGATGGTCGTGATGACCTCGTTGGCGTCGGCGTACGCCTTGAGCGCGCCCGGAATCGCGCCGTAGAGACCGCCGACGAGCGCGCCGACGATGACGGCGAGCGGAATTAAAATGAGGCCGCCGACGAGCCCCGACGGGAGCAGCGGCGCGACGAAGAACGAGAACAGCGCCGTGGCGAGGCCGCCGAGGACGAGCTGTCCCTGCGTCCCGATGTTGAACAGGCCCGCGCGGAAGGAGACGGCCACCGAGAGGCCGGTGAAGATGAGGAGCGTCGTCTCCTTGAGCGTGAGCGCCAGTCCGAAGTTCAGCGGGTTCCAGTCGGGGTTGAGCGGTTTGAGAATCCCCGGGCTGTTCACGAGGAACGGCTCGCCGAGCGCCCCGTTGAACAGCACGAGGTACACCTCGACGGGGTCGTAACAGAAGCCGGTGCCGAACAGCGTCGTCGCCGCGGTCTGGCACGTCGTGATGCGGCCGGAGACGAGGATGATGACCGCGCCGACGAGCACGGCCATGACGAGCGCGGCGAAGCTGATGAGGATGCGCTCCGTCGCGGAGGCGGCAGTCAGCCGCCGGAGGACGGCCTTCGCGTTCTCGGCCGCGCTCATCTGGCGTCACCCACGGGCGGTTCCGCGTCGGTCGCGTCGGCGTCGGGGCGTTCGCCGGCCATGAGCAGGCCGATCTCTTCTTCGGTGGTGTCGCGTGGGTCTACGATGTCCATGAGTTCGCCGTCGTGCATGACGCCGAGGCGGTCCGAGAGGCCCTGCACCTCGTCGAGCTTCGAGGAGACGAGAAGCACCGCTTTGCCCTCGGATCGGAGGTCCAAGAGCCGCTCGTGGATGAACTCCATCGCGCCGATGTCCACGCCGCGGGTCGGGTGGGTGGCGACGACGAGGTCCGGTTCGCGTTCGAACTCGCGGCCGACGATGAACTTCTGTTGGTTGCCGCCGGAGAAGGACTCGGCGTCGGCGTCGGCGTGGGGCGGTCGAACGTCGTATTCGTCGATGATTCGCTCGGCGTGGTCGCGCGCGTCGGACCAGTGTATCCGGCCGTCGGCGGCGAACGTCGGGCTGTGCTGGCTGCCGAGGATGCCGTTCTGGACGAGGTCGAAGTCCATCACCAGCCCGCGCTCGTGGCGGTCCTCGGGGATGTACGCCATCCCGTCGGCGATTCGGGAGCGGCGCGAGGCGTCGGTGATGTCCCGGCCCTTGTAGGAGATCGTCCCCTCGGTCGGCGTCCGCAGGCCGGTGATGGCCTCGACCAACTGCGACTGGCCGTTGCCGTCGACGCCCGCGATGCCGAACACCTCGCCCTCGCGGATGTCGAACGACACGTCGGAGACGGCGGGGACGCCGCGGTTGTCCTCCGCGGAGAGGTTCCGAACCGCGAGCACCTCGTCGCCCGGTTCCTGCGGTTCGGCCTTCGGTTCGAGGAGAACTTCGCGGCCGACCATCAGTTCGGCGAGCTCCTCGTTGGAGGTCTCGTCGGCCTTGACGGTGCCGACGTTCTTCCCGTTTCGGAGGACGGTGATGTCGTCGGCGGCGTGCATCGCCTCCCCGAGCTTGTGGCTGATGAAGATAATCGTCTTGCCTTGGGCGGTCAGCTCCTCGAAGACGCGGAACAGCTCTTCGACCTCCTGCGGGGTGAGGACCGCGGTGGGCTCGTCCAGAATGAGGATGTCGGCCCCGCGGTAGAGTGCTTTCAGAATCTCGACGCGCTGTTGAACGCCGACGCTCACGTCCTCGATGGCCGCGTCGGGGTCCACGTCGAATCCGTATCGGTTCGAGAGGTCGATGACCTCTTGGCGCGCGCGCTCCCGGTCGACGGTCGTGCCGAACCACTTGCGCGGTTCGTTGCCGAGGACGATGTTCTCGGCGACCGTCATGGGGTCGACCAGCATGAAGTGCTGGTGAATCATGCCGATTCCGGCGTCGATGGCGTCCGCGGGCGAATCGAAGTCCCGCGGTTCCCCGTCCACGCGGACGGTCCCCTCAGTGGGTTCGTAGAGCCCGTAGAGGATGTTCATCAACGTCGTCTTGCCGGCCCCGTTCTCTCCCAGAAGTGCGTGCACCGTGCCGCGCTCGACGGTCAGGTCCACGTCGTCGTTCGCCACGACGCCGGGGAACCGTTTTGTGATTTCGTCGAGATGAACAGCGGTGCTCATCTTGACCCTTTTTTCGGGGGGGTTCGCTTAAACTCGTGGGATTCGAGTCGGCGCGGGAGTTGCCCACACGGAGCGTCGCGGCGGTTATCGGGGAGTTCGAACCGTTCAACCCGCGGGCATGTTCGACTACGCGCGGTGCGGAACCGGCAATATTGAATCCTTCGTCCCGGACGCCGTCGCTCGGGGCGTGGCGTCGAAAGAACTGCGAGCGTCGAGTGCGGCGTTACTCGGTCGTCGTCGGAATCTCGATGTCGCCGGCGATGATGGCCTCGCGGGACTCCGAGAGCGCGTCCTTGACGTCCTGCGGGATTTCGGAACCGAGTTCCGCGCCGTAGACGGCGGCGACGCCGTCCTCTTCGAGGCCGAGGGTCGTGGTGGAACCGCCGTTGAACTCGTCGTTGACGACGTTCTCGACGGAGGTGTACACCGCCGACTCGACGCGCTTGACCATCGAGGCGAGGATGACGTCGGCGTAGTTCGGTTCGGTCTGCGACTGGTCGGAGTCGACGCCGATGGCGAACTTACCCTGTTCTTTGGCCGCCTGGAAGACGCCGAGGCCGCTGCCGCCGGCCGCGTGGTAGACGACATCCGCGCCGTTGTCGTACATCGAGGTGGCTATCTCCTTCCCCTTCGCGGAGTCGGAGAACGACCCGACGTAGGCCACGTCGACGGATATCTCCTCGTCCGCGTGCGCCACACCGGCCTCGTAGCCGGCCTGGAACTTGCGGATGAGGTCGGTCTCGGTGCCGCCGACGAAGCCGACGCTCTTCGAGTCGGCCGTCGTCGAGCCGGAGCCGGCCGAGAACTCCTGGGTCGTGATGAGGCCGGCGAGGTAGCCGACCTGGAACGAGCCCTGCTCCTCGCGGAACAGGTAGCTCGCCACGTTGTCCTCGTCGACCACGTCGTCGACGATCATGAACTGCTGGTCCGAGAAACTCGGCGCGGTTTCGGAGAGCGCGGACTTCTGCGCGTAGCCGATACACGACACGAGGTCGTAGTCCGGGTTCGACGACTGCGCGAACCGGCGCTGGAACTGCGGGAACTCCTCCGCCGCCGAGGGCTGGGCCTCGTCGTAGGCGATGCCGAGTTCCGACTCCGCCTGCTCGATGCCGCGCTTCGCGGCGTCGTTGAACGACTTGTCACCGAGACCGCCGAGCGCGTAGACCATGCCGACGTTGGCCGCCGGACCGGACTCCTCGGTCGTCTGCTCGGCCGCGGTGGTCTCTTCGCCGCCGGACGACTCGGTCGTCGCCTCGGTCGTCTCTTGGCTCCCCTCGGACGGACCGCCGGTACAACCTGCGAGGCCCGCGATGCCCGCGACCCCTGCCGCTTTGACAAAAGAACGTCTGTCCATATGTATGAACTCCTATTGAGACAGGGGCCGCGAAAATTGCATAAAGGTGTCGTTTCGCGGTTTCAGCGGCGTCGCATCACCACGATTGCAAATCGCCGAGAACGGGGGCCCGGTTCACGTCCACGGGCGTCGAGTTCGGGGCGCACCGGGTCGGGTGCGCCGGGTCACCCTCACCGGAGTCCGCTCAGGCGGCTTCGATTTCGCCCTCGACGACGCCTGTCACCTCGTCGACGAGCGCGTCCACGTCGTCGGCCTCCGCGTACACCCGGATGTACGGTTCGGTTCCCGACGGGCGGACCAACGTCCACGACGCGTCGGCGAACTCCAGTCGGACGCCGTACTCGGTGTCGACCGACTCGGGGGCCATCGCGTCGGGGAGCGAGGCTTCGAGCGCCGCCATCGCCGCCCGCTTCTTCTCGTCCGGACACGGGACGCTCACCTTGCGGTACGGGCGCTCCGTGACCGGCTCGCGCAGGCCGGCCATGCCGGACTCGGCGGCGAGTCGCGCGATGAGCGCCGCCGACGCGACGCCGTCTATCCAGCCGCCGAACGACGGGTGGATGTGCTTCCACGGCTCGGCCGCGAACACCACGTCGCCGCCGTCGGCGCGGGCGCTGGCGATGCCCTCGTGGAGCGCGCCGAGGCGGACCCGCTCGACGCGGCCTCCGGCCTCGCGGACCCGCTCGTCGATGCGGCCCGAGGCGTTCGGCGTCGTGACGACGACCGGGTCCTCGGCGTCTGAGACGCGGACGTAGTGCTCGGCGACGATGGCGATGACGGTGTCCTCGTGGACGACCTCGCCGTTCCCGTCGATGACGACGATGCGGTCGGCGTCGCCGTCGTGGCCGATGCCGAAGTCGAAGTCGCCGTCGGCGACGAACGCGATGAGGTCCGCGAGCGTCTCGGGCGTCGGCTTCGACTCGCGGCCGGGGAAGTGGCCGTCTATCTGCCCGTTGAGCGTGACGACGCGCGCGCCGAGGTCGCGGAGCACCTGCGGCGTGCCGAGCGCCGACATCCCGTTGCCGCAGTCGACGGCGACGCTGAGACCGTCGAGGTCCGCCCCGTGTCGCCCGGCGAACTCGACGATCGCGTCGCGGTAGGCGTCGAGGACGCCGCTCGTCCCCGTCGCGCCCCAGTCGTCCCAGTCGGCCGGGGGCGCGCCCGCCTCGACCCGCGTCTCGATGTCGTGTTCGAGGTCGCGGTCGTACTCCTGACCGTCGACGAACATCTTGATGCCGTTGTCCGTCGGCGGGTTGTGCGAGGCGGTGAGCATGACGCCGCGGCGGCCCCGCGAGGCGAACGCGAGCGCCGGCGTCGGGACGACGCCCACGCGGGTCACGTCCGCGCCGGCGGAGAGCAGGCCGGCCTCGACGGCGGCGGCGAGGCCCTGCCCGGTCGTCCGTCCGTCGCGGCCGACGACGAACTCGGCGGGCGCGTCCGATTCGAGCGCGGCGCGGCCGGCGGCGCGGCCGACGCTGAGGGCGAGTTCCGGCGTGACTCGCTCCGTCGCGCTCCCGCGGATACCGGCGGTGCCGAAGAGTTCCATAGTCCAGCGTTGGGTGGGTCGTACTTAGATGCTGACGGTTCGGGGGACGCGTGCGAGGCGGGCGCACGGGTCGGTCGTGGGCTTTGGGAGACGAAAATCGGCCCCCGGACGAGTCGGCGAACCGACCGCCCGAGGCAGCACGCCTTTGACGGCGGCGGACGAAACGGTGGCCATGAGCGAACACGGTCGAAGTCGCGCGCACGTCTACGTCTCGGGCCACGTACAGGGCGTCTACTACCGGGCGACGACCCGCGACACCGCCCGCGACCGCGGCGTCGACGGCTGGGTGAAGAACCTCGCCGACGGCCGCGTCGAGGCCGTCTTCGAGGGGCCCCGCGACGACGTGGAGGCGATGGTCGAGTGGTGCCACGAGGGGAGTCCGATGGCGACCGTCGAGGACGTAGAAGTCTCCTACGAGGAGCCGGCGGGCGAGACCGGCTTTCGAATCGAACGCTGACGAGAACCCGACAGCCGGCCGATAACATCAACGAGACGGCCAAATCGTTCAAGCGGGGTTCGGGGGACCTGTCCCCATGCGCTTCCGGAACGACACGCGGGGAATCGGCGTCGCCAAACTGTTTTTCACGCTCGTCACGAGCGTCGGACTCGGCCTCGCGGCGGGCACCGCGTTCCTCATCGTCCACGGGCCGTTTTTCGGCGGGCCGTCGCTCGACCCGTTCCCGATGATGGCGGCGCTCGCGGTCTTCATCGCCGGCATCGTCGTGCTCACGTGGGGGTCGACGCGGCTGTTCGGCGTGGGAACCGGCGTGTGAGCGACCCCAGACTCACGCCGGCCGGTCGACGCCGAGTTCGGCCATCGCGCGGACCACGACGTGCGCCTCCACGAGGTCGCGTTCCTCGACCATCGGGTCGTCCGCGTCGTCGATGGCGGCGCGGGCCGCGGCGAGCATGCGGTCTTCCTGTTCGGTCTGGTCGGGTTCGTCGCGGGTGCTGTTCAGGAGCGCCTCGAAGTCCTCGCGGATGCTGAAGTCCGCGCGGGCGACGTTACACCGCGAAAGCGGGTGCATGCCGAGGTCCAGGACCAGCTCGGTGACGAGTTCCCAGTCGCTCTCGCAGAACTGGAGCGTCACGTCGCCGACGATGTCGCGCCACGCGATGGGGGCGGCGTTCTCCATGAGCGTCACCGCCCGCGGGGGGACCGCGATGCGGGCGACCGTCTTCGGGTCGTCGCAGAGACAGCAGGGCTGGTCCGTCCTGCCGGTGTACATACGCGGGGTTAGGATGGGCCGTAGATGTAGCTTCGGGCCGGAGACGCGGGACTCGGCGTCCGGTGGCGGCAGGGCGACCCGCCGACCGAGGCAGACGCTCAGTGCGTGGAAACGGTCGGGTTCGAGACCGGGGCGGGGTCGTCGAACCCGAGTAGAGGCAGCGGGAGGCGCGACCGACTGCGTACTGGCACTGAATCACGCGTTGGGCTGGGCTGGATATTCCGTGGTGGCGACAGCGGGTCGCGCCAGTTGTTTGATTGAACACTGAGTATAAATATCTTCTCCTCAGGGAATATCCAACACTATTGTTGTCTATATACTAGTGTGTTTCAAGATATTTGGAGTAGTTGTTCGAGATTGTTAATCTATAGATATTCACCCGAGCGCGTCCGTCGGGACGCGAATCGCCATCTCCAGACCGGCGGCGTCTGTCGGCGGGTCGCTCGGGAGCGTCGCGAGGGGCCGCCGGGCCGCGGCGGCGAGAGCGAGCGCGTCGAGGACGTCGTCGCGGGCGACGTCGCGGCGGAGTGTCCGGTCCAGCACCTCGCGGTAGGCGCGCTCGGCGTCGAAGCCCCGCCCGTCCGTCGCATCGGCTCCCGGACCGCGGTCGCCGGAGTCGCCTCCGGCGAACGCCGTCCCGAGCACGTCGAGGCGGCGGGCGCGCCCCTCGGGCGTCGATTTCGGTTCCGAGAGGGGTTCGCCGGCGAACGCGGCAAAGGCGAGTTCGGGGTGCGATTCGAACACTCGCTCACGAGCGCGCGGCGTCTCCCGGAGGACGGCGTCGACCTCGCGGATTTTGGGCACGAGGTGCCACGCCTGAATGGAGAGGCCCGCCCCGGTCCGCTCGCGGTTCGCCGCGCTGGCCGCCTCGTGGGAGTCGGCGTCGAGGACGGCCCGGACGGGCGCGAAGAAGACGGTGGCGGCGCGGGAGCCGAGTCGCTCGCGGGCCTCGCGGTCGCACGCCCGCCGGATGGATTCGGGCAAGCCGATAGGAATATCCACCAGCACCCGCTCGGCGTCGCGCTCGCTGGCGAGTTCCCAGACGGCGTCGAAGTCGGCGGCGACTCGCACGGCGAGGCCGTCGGCGGCGATGGCGCACACCCAGCCGGACCGACAGCCGTCGACGCCGATGACGGGGAAAGAGCGTCGCTGTGGCACGAGTCGAGCTACGCCGTCAAACGGAAGAAAGCCCCGGGGTTAGGAGTCCAGTGCCACGGCCGTCATCTGCCGGCAGGTGTCGCGGAGTTCGGTGAGCGTCACGTCGATACCTGCGTCGAGCGAGACGAGCAGTTTCACGCCGTCGTCGAGCGGGACCCGGACGATGAGCGTGTCGTCGATGGCGAACACGACGAGTTCCGGCCCGCCGATCGGAAGCTCTTCGAGCGGTTGGTCGATGGCCTCCTCGTTCGTGAGCGTCGCGACGAGCGTCTTGACGGTGTCTTCGTCGTAGCGGTCGAGAAGCGACTGCTCGAAGAACCGAATCCGCGTCTGGACAGGCTCACACCACGCGACCGCCCGGAGGGCGTCCCCGTACGTCTCCAGAAGCTCCGAAGACAGTTCGGGCGCGGGGAACTCGCCGTCGTCGACGACGGTGACGTCCGCCTCCCGGTCGAGGGCGACCCGCTCGTAGGCGAGTTCGCCGAGGTCTGTCAGCCCGTAGAGTCGCCCTTTCTGCTGTGACTCCGGCACCAACAGTTCGACGATTCCCCGCTCCCGAAGTTCGGAGAGCGCCCGAGACACGTGGGGTTGTGCGAGGTCGGTCTCCGCGGCGATTCGAGACGGCAGTCCCGAACCGTGCTCAGAGAGGTACCGACACACGGCCAGACGGTACCGTGAGCTCGCGATATACCCGGCGGAATCCCACGTCTCGGTCATAATCGAGACTCTCCGCTGGTCGTTTTCATCATGATTGACACGTCCCGTACTGGTATGCAATGCCAAGCGTGGTATATCTTTCGAGGGTCGGACTATAATACCATATACGTACCATATAGCGCACGGGAGCGAAACGTTCCGGCACATTCAGCCACTAAACGAGCCTAACTCGACAGTAACCAACAGTACGTACTTACGCTGTAAAAATCGGGTGACGCCGACGTAACCGGATACCCGTGCGGTTACCCGGTAACGTGTATGTCAGCAAATACATATATCAGTTCGGTCTCGTACCAGGTAACGTAATGATAGTAGTACTTCGGACGACGGACCGCCACACGACCGCCCTCGCGACGGAGGTACAGAGATGAGCGTCGCGCTCCAGTTCGCGTCTCCCGGCGCGGACGTCGCGTTCCTCCTCGCGCGCGTCCTCTTCGGCGCGGTGCTCGCGTTCATGGGGCTCAATCACTTCCTGAACCTCGACCACATGACCGGCTACGCGGAGATGAAGGGCCTGCCGGCACCCCGCCTCGGTGTCGCTGTCTCCGGCGGGATGCTCGTCTTCGGCGGCCTCGGCATCGTCCTCGGCGTCTTCCCCGCGCTCGCCGCCGGGGCCGTCGCCGTCTTCCTCGTCGTCGGGACGCCCGTGTTCCACAACTTCTGGGCGGTCCCCGAAGACCAACAGGAGTCCGAGATGACCGGCTTCCTCAAGAACGCCGTCATGCTCGGCGGCGCGCTCGTCTTCCTCGCACTCAGCGGGACGACGTGGTCCTACGCCATCGGCCTGACGCTGTTCTGAGGGGCCGACCCGGTTCCGACGCCCCGACGAGATTCCCGACGAGGCTCTCGACGCGACGCCGTCCCACAGATTCATCGGCGTCCGAACCCACCACACACCCGTTCATGACCCACGCAATCCCGGATTCGATACGCGCACGCCTCCCGCCGAGTAGCCGACCCCGCTCGCCCGCGGAGGCGGGTCGCTGATGGACGGCGCGCCCGACGCCTTCGGCTCGCCGTACCGCCTGCTTTCGGGGGCCGTGGTGCCCCGCCCCATCGCGTGGGTGAGCACCCGCGGCGACGACGCCGACAACCTCGCGCCGTACAGTTTCTTCACCGTCGCCAGCGTCGACCCGCCGGTCGTCGTCTTCGCGCCGGTCGGCCGCGCCTCGTCGCTGAAGGACACGCCGCGAAACGCCGTCTCGCGCGGCGAGTTCGTCGTCAACGTCGTCACCCGAGACGTCGTCGAGGCGATGAACGAGACGGCCGCGACGGTCCCGCCCGGCGTCGACGAGTTCGACCACGCCGGCATCGAGAAGGCCGAGGCCGTCCGCGTCGACGCCCCGCGCGTCGCCGACGCTAAAGTCGCCTTCGAGTGCTCCCTCTACGACAGCATGGAGGTCGGCTCTTCGACGCTCGTCCTCGGCGAGGTCGTCCACGCGCACGTCGCCGACGCGGTGCTGACCGACGGCAAACTCGACACGACGAAACTCGACGCGGTCGGCCGACTCGCCGGCAGCGAGTACGCGACGACCGACGACCGGTTCGACCTCGTTCGACCGGACTGACCTCCAGTTACGCGTGGTGATAATAGGGCGCGAAGCTTTATCGCGAGATGCGCGGTCTGTCGGAACAATGAGCGACGTGTCGTTGTCGAGCGTGCTCTCGTTTCTCGATACCGACGACGCGGCGACCGTCGTCGAGCGGGTCCGCGCGGCCCGCGGGGAGCGGACGAAACGGAGCGTCCGCGACGGGCGGACGTTCCTGTTTGCGGCCCCCGACGGGGAGTCACAACCGACCGAAGTCGTCTGGATAGACGTGGAAGCCGCGTTCGACGCCCGGAGCGTCGAGGCGTTCGCCGAGCGCTGCGACGACCGCGGCGTCGACGGGACGCTCCTGACGACCGGCGACGAAGAGCGGGCCGCGGAGACCCTCGCGCTCGCGTTCGCCGCCGACGAACAGCTCGACGAACCCGACGAGGACGGCGACCGGGCGCTCCTCGTCGACCCGGACGAGGTCGAGCGACCCATCGAGCTCGTGGCGCTTCCCGATCTCGTAGAAGCACTCGAAGACGCCGACCTCGCCGAGGCTATCATCGACGAGTATCACGAGCCGCACGAACCGGAGTTCGAGGACATCGTCGACGAGATAGACGCCGAGGAAGCCCGCGTCGCGGCCGAGGCGGACGCCGCCGAGGACGCCGGTTCCGGTCGCGCGCTCGCGCTTCTCGTCGCGGCCGTGGTCGTCGTGGCGGTCGCCGCGGCGTTCGTCCTGTTCGGTCCGTTCTGAGCGGCGTTCGGACCCAGTTTCGGGGTCACTCACTCGGGGTCTCTTTCACCCGACGGCGGCTCCCCCGAGAGCCGCCGCGCCGCGAGTCGCTCGATTCTGCGAAGCGCGACTGCACAGACCGCGGCGTACGGCCCCGCGAGCACCGGGACTTCGAACGCCACCGCACAGCGGTCGAGACCGACGGGGGTCACGCGATGTCCCGTCGCCGGAACGCCGGCCACGCGCCACGTCCACCGACGGACCTCGTCGTCGCACGTCTCGATGCTGAACGGGACCCAGACGCCGGCGACGCGGACCTCGCCGCGACTGCCCGCCTCGATTCGCCCGTCGACGCCGCGGACGTCCGACACGCTCGGCCCCCAGTCGGGCCAGTCGGCGACCGACACCAACACGTCCCACGCCGCCGCCGCGGGAGCCGAAATCCGCCGGGAGACGACCAGTCGCCGCCCCTCAGGCGTTCGCTCCACGCGCGTTCGGGTCCGATTCGACGCACCCCTCATACGCCCTAGTATGCTAATAAGTCGTAATATAACATCGCCGAAATCTTTATCCATGAAGCGTGGTAGCAACTACCAAGGCAACACATGAGCAACACGAGTGACCGCCCGAAGACGATGCGAGACGTCAGCCACACGCCGCCGACAGGCGAGAGCGTCACGAACGTCTGGGAGCGAGGACACGAATCCGAGTCCGCAGAGTAGGCGACAGAGCAGACGACGCGACGAACAGCAACGAACCACTCGCACCGAACCCGACCAAACCAACCAAACGAAGCGAATCCAGCTACTTGACCACGATACGACAACCAACGTAACCGACCGAGCGATTGACTGCATCGAACTCGACCGTCTCCCGCTGGAGAGGGAGACCGTGCGTCCTTCCTGCGCACCGATTGCGACCGACCCGCGCCGGCCGTCCCGCCGACGCGCACTCGATTTCCGACCGATTCGTTCCGTGAGCCGCCGGAGCCGACGCCTATCGGGACGTTTAACCCCGAGTCCGACGGGCGTTCGAACATGAAGGCCACCGCCAAGGCCCACCCGATTCAGGGCCTCGTGAAGTATCACGGGATGCGAGACACGGAGCGCCGAATGCCGTACCACGACAGCATCAGCGTCTGTACGGCCCCGAGCCACACGAAGACGACCGTCGAGTTCCTCCCCGACGCCGACGAGGACGTCTACGTCATCGGCGGCGAGGAAGTCGAGGGCCGCGGCGCGGAGCGCATCCGAGCCGTCGTCGACCGGGTCCGCGAACTGGCCGACTTCGACCACCGCGTCCGCCTCGAAAGCGAGAACTCCTTCCCCTCGAACATCGGGTTCGGCTCGTCGGCGTCCGGGTTCGCCGCCGCCGCGATGGCCCTCGCCGAGGCGGCCGGCCTCGACATGACGCGCCCCGAAGTCTCGACCATCGCCCGCCGCGGGTCGGCGTCCGCCGCCCGCGCCGTCACGGGCGCGGTCTCGCACCTCTACTCGGGCATGAACGACACCGACTGCCGCTCCGAGCGCATCGAGACCGACCTCGAAGACGACCTGCGCATCGTCGCCGCGCACGTCCCCGCCTACAAGGAGACCGAGCAGGCCCACGCCGAGGCCGCCGACAGCCACATGTTCCAGGCGCGGATGGCCCACATCCACGCCCAGATAGACGACATGCGCGACGCGCTGTACGACGCCGACTTCGACGCCGCCTTCGAGCTCGCCGAACACGACTCGCTGTCGCTCGCGGCGACGACGATGACCGGCCCCGCCGGCTGGGTCTACTGGCAACCGCGCACCATCGCCGTCTTCAACGCCGTCCGCAGGCTCCGGAACGAGGAGGACGTGCCGGTCTACTTCTCGACCGACACCGGCGCGAGCGTCTACGTCAACACGACCGAGGAGCACGTCGACCGCGTCGAGGAGGCCGTTTCCGACTGCGGCGTCGAGACCGACGTGTGGGGCGTCGGCGGCCCCGCCGAGGTGCTCGACGAGTCCGAGGCGCTGTTCTGAGCGGTCGGCCGACCGCCGCGCCCCGCGCCCGCCGTCACCCTCTTTTCGCTCGCGCCCCACCCGTCAGTCATGCGTGTCCTGGTTCTCGGTGCCGGGTACGCGGGCCTCACGCTCGCCCGCGACCTCGAACGCCGACTCCCCGCCGACGCCGACCTGACCGTGGTGAACGACGCCCCGCACCACCTCGTCCAACACGAAGTCCACCGCGCTATTCGACGGCCGGCGGTCGCCGACGCCATTCGGGTCCCCCTCGACGAGGCGCTCGACCGCGCCGAGGTCGTCGTCGACCGCGTGACCGGCGTCGACCGCGACGCGCGGACCGTCGAACTGGCCGCGGGCGACGCCCTCGACTACGACTACTGCGCGGTCTGTCTGGGCGCTGAGACCGCCTACTACGGCATCCCCGGCCTCGAATCGCATTCGGTTCCGCTGAAGCGCGTCGCGGACGCGAAGGCCATCCGCGACCGCTTTTTCGACGACTGCGACGACGGCGGGACCGTCGTCGTCGGCGGCGCGGGGCTGTCGGGCGTGCAGGTCGCGGGCGAACTCGCCGCGCTCCGCGACGAGGAGGACGCGCACGCCGATATCGTCCTCGTCGAGCAACTGGACGCCGTCGCGCCGTCGTTCGACGAGTCGTTCCAGCGGGCGGTCCGCGACGAACTCCTCGACAGGGGCGTCGATATTCGGACCGAGACGACCGTCGAGTCGGTGACTGACGCGACCGTCCGGACCGACACCGGCGATATCGACTACGACCTGCTCGTCTGGACCGGCGGCATCGCCGGCGACGAGGCGATGGGCGGCGAGCGCCCCGCCGTCAGGGCGGACCTCCGACTCGACGGGCGGACGTTCGTCGTCGGCGACGCGGCCCGCGCCGTCGACGCCGACGGCGAACCCGTGCCGGCGAGCGCCTCCGCGGCGCTCCGCGAGGCGAAGACCGTCGCCGGCAACATCGCGGCGCAGGTCGCCTTCGAGACGGACGGCGGCGAGAACGACTTCGCGCCGCGGCCCGATCCCTACCGCTTCGAAGTCCCCGGCTGGATCGTCTCGGTCGGCGACGGTGCGGTCGCGCAGGTCGGCCCGAGCATCTTCCGCGGGAAGGCCGCGAAGGCGATGAAAGCCACCGTCGGGGCGGGACATCTCACCTCCGTCGGGGCGATTTCGCGGGCGGTCGACCTCGTCGACGAGGAACTGCACGCCTGACGCGGCGCTGACAGCAGGACCGCGCCGGAGAGCGGTCACTTCCAGAGAAGTTCTTTATCCGATGGCGGAGTATCTCCGGCTATCGTCTACGATGCCGGGCACGACTGAGACTGCGCCAGCGGAGTCACGGTTCGGACCGTGACTGACGAACGAGGCGCGCGATGAACTGGCAGTACACGGCCTACGCCTACCCGATGGTCTTCGCGGCGGTCGTCGCCGCCGTCCTCTCGGCGTACGCGGTCCGGTTCGTCCGCCGCCGCGGGCGGAACCCGACCGTCGTCTCGTTCGCCGTGCTGACGGCGGCCGTCGCCTTCTGGACCGCGACGACGGCCGTCAAACTGCTCCTCGTCGACCCCGGCGCGAAACTGTTCGCGTACAAGCTCCTCCACGTCGGCGCGATGACGGCCGCGCCGACGTTCTTCGTCTTCGCCCTCGCGTACACCGGCCGCCGGGAACTGCTCGACCGCTACGTCGTCGCGTCGCTGTACGTCGTCCCGGCGGTGTTCCTCGTCGTCCTCTTTACCAACCCGCTGGAGCTGGGCTACACCGGCTGGCAGTTGTCGACCGTCGACGGCGTGACGACGCTCTCCGTCACCGACGGCCCGGTGAGCGTGTTCGGCCTCGTCTACGGCTTCGTGCTTCTGTTCCTCGGGCTCGGCGTCATCGGCCAGTACGCCGTCGAACTCGACCGCCCCTACCGGACGCAGGCGACGCTCCTCCTCGTCGGGATGGTCGTGCCGTCGGTCGTCGCCGCGCTCGAACTCACCGGTGCGCCGCCGCTCGCCGGCGGCGTCAACCTCATTCCCGCCTCGCTCGCGGTCCCCTCGGTGACGTTCGGCATCGCCGTCTACCGCTACAAGCTCCTCGACATCCTCCCGCTCGCCTACGCGGCCGCCGGCGCGCACTCGACCGACGGGCTCGTCGTCCTCGACGCCGACGAAGTCGTCGTCCACGTCAACGACCACGTCCGCCCGCTGTTGGGAGCCGACGGCCCGCTTCTCGGCCGCCCGGCGAGCGAGGCTGTCCCGAACTACGGCGACCTCGCCGGCGACGCCCCGACGTGCGACGCGCTCGTCGCCGGCGAGCGCTACGTCGAACTGACGCGCATCCCGCTCGGCCGAGGGGGCGACTCGATCGGGTGGGTCGTCTCCGTCCGAGACGTGACGCCGCGGAAGCGTTACGAACTCGCCTTGGAGTCGAGAAACGACGAACTGGAGGTGCTCAACCGCATCGTCCGCCACGACATCCGAAACGACATGCAGCTCGTGACGGCGTACATCGACATCGTTCTCACCCACGAGCCGCTGTCCGACGAGGCGCGGTCGCAGTTGGAGACCGCGCTCCGGCGAGCGCTCAACACCGTGGACCTCACCGACGTGCTCGGACAGCTGATGCGCGCGACGAACGACGACGAGCGCCGCAGACCGCTCGACGTCGGCGACGCGGTCCGCGAGGCCGTCGAAGACGTGCGTGAGGCCTATCCGAACGCGACGTTCGCGGTCGGCGACCTCCCGTCGGCGACGGTGTTCGCCAACGACCTGCTCGACTCGGTGTTCGTGAACGTCCTGAAGAACGCGGTCGTCCACAGCGACCGCGACGAACCGTCGATTGCCGTCGCGGGCACCGCGGACGGCGAGCGCGTCAGCGTCCGCATCGCCGACGACGGCCCCGGCATCTCCGACGAGCGGAAGGCGGTCGTCTTCGGGAAGGGCGCGAAGGGACTCGAAAGCCCCGGCACCGGGACCGGCCTGTACCTCGTCGACACCATCGTCTCGAACTTCGGCGGCACCGTCCACATCGAGGACAACGACCCGCGGGGGAGCGTCTTCGTCATCGAACTCCCGCTGGCGACCGTCGAGGCCGCCGACTGAGCCGACCGGCTTGGCCGACTGGGTTGGCGTGTTCGACCGACTGACGCCCCGACCACAGAATCAACTCGACGCACGTTTTCCTCGGTGTCACAACTGTTATCGCCCACGTATATGATAATCAATCATGGACTATTCGGTCTCGGACGAACAGCGGGCCATCCGCGAGGAGGTCCGGCGGTTCGCCGAAAACGAAATCGCGCCCGTCGCGGGCGAGTACGACGAGGCGGAGCGGTACCCCGCGGACATCGTCCGCGAGGCGTCGAAGATGGGGCTGACGGGGGCGCACTTCCCCGTCGAGTACGGCGGCGTCGGCTACTCCTCGCTGGAGAACGCCCTCGTCACCGAGGAGTTGTTCGCGGTCGACCCCGGTATCGGGCTCTGCATAACGAGCGCCGGCTTCGGCGCGGAGGCCATCATCAGCTTCGGCACCGACGACCAGAAAGAGCGCTTCCTGCCGCCGATTACGGAGGGCGAGTCCGTCATGGGCGCGGCCATCAGCGAGCCGCAGGCGGGCTCCGACGTGACCTCGGTGCGCACCCGCGCCGAGAAGGACGGCGACGAGTGGGTGATAAACGGCAGCAAGATGTGGATTACGAACGGGAGCGTCGGCGACTACTTCGTCGTCATGTGCCGGACCGACCCCGAGGCGGACGACCGCTACGCGGGCTTCTCGCAGCTCATCGTCGAGGCCGACCGCGACGGCTTCGCCGCCGACAAGATAACCGGGAAGATGGGTATCCGCGCCAGCGACACGGCCGAACTCGTCTTCGACGACGTGCGCGTGCCCGCGGAGAACCTCGTCGGCACCGAGGGGATGGGCTTCCTCCAGCTCATGCAGTTTTTCGACGAGACGCGGACCGCGGTGGCCGCGCAGGCGGTCGGCATCGCAAAGGGAGCCTGCGAGCGGGCGCTCGACTACGCCGGAGAGCGCGAGCAGTTCGGCCGCTCCATCGGCGACTTCCAGGCGATTCAACACAAGCTCGCGGAGATGCACACCGCGACCGAGGCCGCCCGGCAGTTGACCTACAAGTCGGCGTGGAGCGTCGACAACGACGAGGACCGACTGACCGCGCTCGCGTCGATGGCCAAGGAGTTCGCCTCGAACGTCGCCACCGACGTGGCCGATGAGGCCGTCCAGATTCACGGCGGGGCCGGCTTCGTCAACGACCACGACGTCGAACGGCTCTACCGCGACGCGAAAATCACGCAGATTTACGAGGGAACCACGGAGATTCAGAAGAACATCATCGCCCGCGAACTGCTCGGCAAGGGCTTCTGAGGCGGGTCTGAGACTACCCGCGGCTCGCGGCGTCTGGCCACCGTCGCGGCCGGCGTCACTCGTGGACGACGTTTTATCGCCGCCGCGCCAAGAGCGAATGTGACTTCCTTCGACGCGATTCTCTTCGACCTCGACAACACGCTCTGTACGAACGACCAGCGCGGCGAGACCATCTACGCCGGCGCGTTCGACGCCGCCGGCCTCGACCGCTTCGGCGAGCCGTCGGACCTCTGGGCCGCCCTCGACGGCCCGCCGGACCACGACGACCACGAGGGCTACCTCGCCGACGGCTTCGAGCGCGTCGCGGCGAAACACGACCGCGAGGGCGTCGACGTTCGGGCGCTCGCCCGCGGGTTCGTCGAGACGGTCGACCACTCGGCGGTCTCGTTCCGACCGGGTGCCGAGGCCGCGCTCGACGCCGCCCGCGACCACGGGCCGGTCGGCCTCGTCACCAACGGACCCGAGCGACGGCAGTCTATCAAACTCGACGCGCTCGGCATCGTCGACGCGTTCGACGCGGTCGTCTTCGCGGGCGACATGCCGCGGCGAAAGCCTCACCCCGACCCGTTCGACCGGGCGCTCGAAGCCCTCGACGTCCGGGCGGACGCGAGCCTCCACGTCGGCGACTCGCTGGAGTTCGACGTGGACGGTGCCCACCGCGCCGGCCTCGACGCCGCGTGGTGCCCGGTCGAAACGGGGGCGGGCGACGCGGACGGCGCGGACGGCGCGGACGCCCCGAGCGCCCCAGACGCCGGGTCGCGCGCGCCGGCGTACGTCCTCCGGTCGCTCGCCGACTTCCCGGCGATTCTGGACGGCGGCCCGTGACTCGGCTCCCGCGGCGTCGGGGTGGTCATCGACGCCCGGTCCGCGTCCGCTGGACCTTTGTTCGCGTCGCCCCTAGCGTGGTCCCATGAACCCCGTCGAGCGCGTACTCGCCCGCGAGTTCCCCGAGCGACGCGTCGCGGCGACGGCCCGCGTCCCGAACGGGAACCACAAGCGGACCGCGGTCGCGACGTTCGCCGACGGCGGGGAAGTCGTCGTCCAGACCGCGGCCGACGCCGCGGCGCTCGCCCTCGAAGCCGCGCTCTCTCGGGCCGTCCGCGAGCGCACGACGATTCCGGTCCCGCGCGTCCTCGCGTCGGGCGCGCTCGACGGGGTCGGCTACGTCGTCGCCGAGCGCGCCCCGGGCGACGAACTCCACGAGCGGTTCGTCTCGCTCGATTCGGCGGCTCAGCGACGCGTCGCCCGGTCGTTCGGCGTCGGCCTCGGCCAACTCCACGAGCGGTTTTCCTTCGACGGCTACGGTCGGCTCGGTCGCCCGGCCCGCGGGAGACGGCGGGCCGACGGGGGGAGCGCGGCCGAGTTCGAGTCGGAACCGGTCCGCGGGTTCGACGCCGTGAGCGCCGGCGACGACGACTGGGAAGCGTGGTTCGCCGCCTACGCCCGCGAGGGAATCGCCGCGCTCCCGCCCGCGTTCGACGGGGTTCGAGAGCAGTTGGAGGAGGCCGTCGCGGCCGCCTCACTCCCCGTGAACCCGCCGTCGCACCTCTACCCGTGGGACTTCAGACCCGGGAACGCGCTCGTCGCCGGCGAGCGGGTCTCGGCCGTGCTCGACTGGGGACGACCGATAGCCGCCGCGCCGGGGCTCGCCGTCGCCAAGGTCGAACACCTCGTCGCCGACTGGTACGTCGAAGACGGCGCGCCGCTCCGTCGGGCGTTCCGCGCCGGCTACGAGTCGGTCCGACCGCTCCCGTCTGTGCCGCCGGCCTACCGGGTCGCCGCCGTCGTCCGCTCGGCGGTCGATTCGGCGGGTGAAGTGACCCGCCCCGGCTACCCCGAGCGGACCGGGGCGGCCGCGGTCGACTTCCACCGGGCGCGACTCGACGCGCTGTTGTGAACGCGGTCTGAGTCGGTGCCGTCGGCCCCGTTCGAAGGTGCGGCGCGCCCCCGCGGCGATACGAACTACTAATTCGGAGTGCGTGCTACAGATAGGCATGGTACGAGAAGACGGCAAGCGAAACTTCGTCCTCGTCGAAGACGGCGAGGAGACGAGCGTGTTCAGCGGAACGTATCCCCGGCAGGCGGCGCTGAAAGCCGCCCGACGGCTCCACCCCGCCGCGAGCCCCGACGACATCGACGGGAAGGCGACGCTCAGGCTCCGCGAGCGCGGGACCGACCGGGTCCACGTCTACGAGGGCTGGGCGTGGACCGAGGAGAAAGACGACGACGCACCCGAGTGGATGGACGACTACGTCACCCGGGCGAACGTCTCGAAACAGGGCATCGAACACCTCGAAGCGTAAGCCTGAGACGCTTCGGCGGGTCCGAGGAACCCGGCTTCATATTTTGCGCGTCGCACGCCGAGCGTCGAGTCGCCGGTTCAGTCGCCGGCCTGCGCCGCCTCGCCGTGGCCGCCGTGTCCCTCGTTTCCGACCGAGTCCGAGCGGTGGAGCCAGTAGAGGACGCCGAACAGGCCGGTGGCGAACACGTTCAACACGAGTTTGTAGTCCGCCTCGATGCTCACCTCGGCGATTTGGACGCTCTCGGGCGACGGGATGAGCCCCGCGCCGAGGAAGACGAAGTGGATGACCACGCCGGTCAGCACCGCCGCGACGAATATCATCCCCGAGAGCATCGCCGCGAACTTGGTCCCGTAGTACTCGCGGTAGGCGTCCATGATGGGCGGGACGATGAGGTCGGCGTAGATGTAGCTCAGGACGCTCCCGAACGGCAGCCCGTTCGAGAACAGCACCGCCCCGAACGGGACGTTCCCGACCGAACAGACGAAGGTGGCGACGCCGATGACGGCCCCGAGGACCGCGGTCCAGAAGACGTACACCGGCAGGCCGAACGTCGGCCCCGAGAACACCGAGGTCCACACCGCCTCGGGGATGAACCCGGCGATGAGGCCGGCGAAGACGAAGCCGATGGCGATTTCGTCCCAGAGCATCCCCCACTCCTTCCACTGCTTGTCGGCGAGCGCCTTCCACCCCGACAGCGACGTGGCCCGCTCCCGAACCGTCGTGTTGGCCGCCTCGGGGTCGAAGCTCTCCTTGCACGACTTCGAACAGAAGTAGAACGTCCGCCCGTCGTGTTCGACGGAGTACTCCGTCTCGTCGGGGTCGACTTCCATCCCGCAGACGGGGTCGCGGACGGTCTCGGACCCCTCCTCTTGGACGTTCTGTCTGGCCTGTTCGACCACCTCGTCGGGCACGAGGTAGACGAAGCCGAACGCCATCAGCCCGATGAGCATGAACCCGCCGAGGATGTCGGCCACGAGGAACTGCCAGCCGAGCAGAATCCAGATGACCGCGCCGATTTCGATGACGAGGTTGGTCGAGGCGAACATGAACGCCCCGAGGGTCGCCGCCGCCGACCCGCCCTTCTTGAACAGGTTCTTCGCGGTGGCGATGGCGCTGTAGGAACACGACGAGGAGACGAAGCCGAACAGCGAGCCGTAGCCGATTTCGCGGGGGCCGTGGCCCTCCAGTAGCTCCGAGACCTCCTCGCCGGAGGTCCACGCCTCGACGCCGCCGGCGATGGCGAAGCCGACGACGAGCGCCCACCACGTCACCCACGCCATGGCCGCGGTGGTCGAAAGCGCCTCTCGGGCGCTCTCGACGAGGAACGTCCCGAGCGGCTGTTGCGTCGTGAACACGCCGAGTCCAACCGTCGCGAGCGCGATGGCCGTGAGGATCGCGTATTCGGTCCGATCCATGTGGTTGGATATGAGGGGAGCCATCCCTAACTGGGTTGTGCCTAGCAGAATCGGGGGTTCGGCGCGGCGCGAGTTTGGGTTGTGAAGTCCGACGGGGCGGCGAGCTTGGAACGTGAGGGGGAACCTCCGAGACGAGCCGTCGAAGCACCGTCAGCCCGACGTACGTTCCAGCGAGTGACGCCCCCGTTGGGACGCGAGACGGTCGTCCCAACCGGGACACACCCGGACAGTTATCTTCGAACAGAACCTATCTCGGTCTCGTGACTATCACTACAGAGATCGTTATTCGCTCGTCTGCGCTGCCGTTCGTCAGCCTCGCACAATCGGTCCCGTCGAACCAGGTCGAGTGCGTACACGGGCTCTGTCACGAGGGGAACTCCCGGGTCTTCATGGTCTACGTCGAGCCCGAGGCGGACGTGTCCGAGACCGATCTCCTCGCGTTCGACGAAGTCGTCGCCGTCGACGCGCTCGGCCGCGCGAGCGGCAAAGACGTCTTCCAGACCACTATCGAACTCGACGACGTCGTCTCGGAAGCGTTCGCCCCCGAGCGGTTCACCGCGACCCAGATGGAGCGGACGGTCGTCACGCCGGAGGGGTGGTACGAAAAGAAGCTCTTTCAGAACTACAACGCGTTCAACGGGATGCGGACCCGCTGTGAGGAGTACGGCATCTCCATCGAGCTCATCTCCATCACGCAGAACCCGCGGGAACGCGACGAGTCATCGCAGTACGGGCTGACCGACCGCCAACAGGAGGCGTTGACGCTCGCAATCTCTCGGGGGTACTACGAGAGTCCGCGACAGGTCTCGACCGAAGAGCTCGCCCAAGAGATGGACATCTCGCAACCGTCGATGTCGAGTCTCCTCCGCCGCGGCGAGCGTCAGCTTCTCACCTCCGCGCTCGGCTCGCAGTCGCAGGTCAACACGGCCAGCAGATAACGGCGAGCCTGTCTTCGTGTGCTGACGGCCGGAACGCCGAACTGACGACCGCATTTAAACGCCCCTTCTAGATAGCATCGAAACCAAGTCGTACGACACACAACTGACGAATGAGTCTACCATGGAAATCACCGAAGCCGGCACGAACCCGTCCGTCGAAGGACCCGAGGAATACTTCACGGGAGACACCCGAATCGATCCCCTGTTCGACTCTCAGGACGAGGCCCGCGCGGCCGCGGCGAGCGTCACATTCGAGCCGGGCGCGCGCACTGCGTGGCACACGCACCCCCTCGGCCAGCGACTGGTCGTGACGAGCGGGTGCGGCCTCGTCCAACGCGAAGGCGGAGAGATCAAACAGATTCGCGCGGGCGACGTGGTCTGGTTCCCGCCGGGCGAAAAGCACTGGCACGGCGCGACGCCGGACAACGCGATGACCCACATCGCCATCCAGGAAGAACAGGACGGCGAGGCCGTCACCTGGTTAGAACACGTCAGCGACGAGGAGTACGGCCCGGCCTCGGAGCGCTAACCTACCGCCGCGACCGAAACTGAACCCGGCCCAACCCTAACTCCGCCACCGGCTGCCCGTTTGCGACCCCGGCCGCCGTCTCGGAGCCGCGCGGTGGCCGCCCGGGTGGCGGACGACGCGCGTCAGTATTTAAAAATACTTTGTAGATAGCGCCGAGTTCAGGGAGCTTCTGCGCCTCTTTGAGATACGTCCCACCCATGAAAGCAGTACGTATTCACGAGTACGGTAGCCCGGATGTCCTCCGGTACGAAGACGTAGACGAGCCGGAACCGGCCCCCGACGAAGTTCGCGTGCGGGTGCGCGCCGCCGGCGTGAACCCGGTCGACTGGATGACGCGGAAAGGCCTGGTCGAGCGCGACGAACTCCCGTGGACGGTCGGCTGGGACGCCGCCGGCGTCGTCGACGCGGTCGGCTCCGACGTGAGCGACCTCGAAGTCGGCGACGAGGTGTACGGCCTCCTCGAGTTCGAGTACGGCGGCGGCGCGTACGCCGAAGCCGTCACCGCGCCGGCAGACGAGCTCGTGCGGAAACCGGCGTCGCTCAGCTTCGAGGAAGCGGCCGGCGTCCCGATGGCGGCGCTGACCGCGTGGCAGGCGCTGGATGCAGTCGACGTGGAAGCCGGCGACCGCGTTCTCATCCACGCCGCGGCCGGCGGTGTGGGTCACTTCGCCGTCCAGTTCGCGAAACAGCAGGGTCTCCACGTCATCGGCACCGCCTCGGGGTCGAACGAGGAGTACCTCCGCGAGCTCGGCGTCGACGAGTTCGTCAACTACCGCGAACAGCGCTTCGAAGAAGTGCTCGACCCGGTCGACGGCGTGGTCGACGGCGTCGGCGGTGAGACGTTCGACCGGTCCCTCGAAATCCTGAACGAAGGTGGTATCATCGACAAGCTTCCGAGCCCGCCGACACCCGAGCAACAGGACCTGGCGGACGACCAGGGCGTCGAAGCGATCATGACGAACGTCCGCTGGAACGGAGACTGGTTCGAAGCCATCACCGAGTTACTCGCAGACGGCACCGTCTCGGTGACGCTCGACACGGTGTTGCCGCTCTCGGAGGCGAAGGAAGCCCACCGACTGAGCGAGGAGAAACACGCCCGCGGGAAGATCATCCTCACGCCCGGCGACGGCCGCGACGACGAGCCCGCGTCGAACTAACTCGTCGCGGTCGCGTGTCGACGTCGCCCGGCGTCGGCTCGGACGCTTGCTGACTCGCCCCGACGGCTTAAACGAGCTTTTCGGACGGCAGTACTCCCAAAAGAGTTACAGACGTTGTCTTCTCCGATAGCGACGAGATTGCTCCGACCTACCGGAAAGAGAACCGACTGCTGTCGCGGGGCGAATCGAAGTCAACGACACGACCAAAGAAGTCGCCTTCGAGGCGGTCGACGGACCGATACACGACCGTATCGACGACGCCGACCGAGAGAAGTACGAGGGGAGTTCGTACCTGAGCGCGATGGTCGGTGACTGCGCGCGCTCGGCCACGGTCAGAGTCGTTCCGCGGGAGCCGAGAGCGGACCGACTGGCAGTTCAATCTTCAGTTAGCGTACTGCGTTTCTCGGCGACGACCGACCCGACTGCCGACCGCAACGTCTCCCAATCGACGCGACTCCGGTCGAGTCGAGCGTACTCCTCTCGAACAACTGTCTCGAACACGCGTGCGTGAACGTCGGCGGTCGTGGGCGACTTCCGCGACGCTTCGGCGGCTTCGATAGCTCGGTGGAGCCGTGTGTCGGTTATGAGGTCGTCGGCGATCTCGTTCGGCTCTCCTCGTATCGGTTCGTGGTCGTCCATCCCGTCCCCGGAGAGCTCTTGAATACGTGCGCGTCCACCGCGTCGGTTTTCGATGACGACCCCTGCGGCGGGGCCGTCGTACCACGCGGAGTCGGGGATGTCGAATCGGTCGGGGTGAAAATCCCGGACGTTCAACTCCTTCTGGAAGGTGTTTACCGACGTCAGACCCAGCCGTTCGAACACTCGCTCGGCTTTGTCGATGGGGAGGAGTCGCTCGTTGGGTTCGTTCCAGATGGCCCAGCCGAGAACCGGCGGCAGTCGCTCCCAGTCGTAGTCGAGACCGACGTTACAGGGCGCGACGCCGAAGAAGACGTACGCCTCCGGGTCGCCGACCGCGTCGTGAAACGCGTCGCGGTCGAACCGCTCACGAACGTGCCGAACGGCGCATTCGTACGGCGGCGGCACGTCGTCGAAGACTCGGTCCCGGTCCCCGAAGAACAGACGCCCGGACGGGGCCATCTGAAACCGCAACCGAGGTCCAACGACGTACTCGCGAAGCCATAGGTGACCACTCGACAGCAACTCCTCGGGAGCATCTGCGAGGTGCGGCGTCGACGGATACGGTTTCATGAGTGGTTCGTTCCACGACGAGACGGATAGGTTTGGGTGTGCGCCCTGATGGGCCTCCCCGCCGCGCACCGGCATCCGGGTCCAGTCTGTCCGTTGTTTGGTTTTGTAGAATCGGCAGACTGCGATGGCGGCCCGTAACAACACGGAATCAACCGTCATCAGCGAGACAGGGTATGAAAGAACCCACCGATGCGTCTATTGGATTTGTACCATGCAGAAGAATCATGGGCGCTGCAGGATTTGAACCCACGGCAACTTGGTCCGAAGCCAAGCACTCTGTCCAGACTGAGCTAAGCGCCCTACATCACTTCGTCTGTCGTGGACTGTTTTAAATGGATTGATTCGAGGCGGCGACTCCGCGCGATTTATACCCGACCTCCGAACAGTACGGGGTATGTCTCTCGGAGCGCGGGCGCGCGGGTTCGTTGAACTCACCCGACCGGGAAACGCCGTCGCCGCGGGCGTGCTCACGTTCACCGGGGCGTTCGTCGCGGGGGCGACCCCCAGCGACGCGGTCGTCGTCGTCGCAGCGATGCTCGCCACCGTATTCGCCACGGGAGCGGGGAACGCCATCAACGACTACTTCGACCGCGAAATCGACCGTATCAACCGACCTGACCGGCCGATTCCTCGGGGGGCGATGAGCGCCGCCGAGGCCAAGTGGTTCAGCGTTGCGCTGTTTGGCGGTGCGGTCGTCTCGGCGCTCGTGCTGCCGGTCGTCGCCATCGCCATCGCCGTGGTCAACCTCGTCGCGCTCCTCGCGTACACGGAGTTCTTCAAAGGCCTCCCCGGCGTCGGCAACGTCGTCGTCGCCGCGCTCACCGGCTCGACGTTCCTGTTCGGCGGCGCGGCCATCGGCGAGCCGTTGGGCGCGGCCGTCCTCTGTGTGCTCGCCGGGCTGGCGACGCTGACCCGCGAAATCGTCAAGGACGTCGAAGACATCGACGGCGACAGAGCCGAGGGACTTCGGACGCTCCCCATCGTTGTCGGCGAGGCGGCGTCGCTGTGGCTGGGTGCGGTCGTCCTCGCGGTCGCCGTCGGCGCGAGCGCGGTGCCGTTCGTCTGGGGCGAGTTCGGACTGGCATACCTCGGTGTGGTTGTCCCCGCCGACGCGCTCATGCTCGTCGCCGCCGCCCGGTCGTTCAGTGACCCCGCCGCGGCCCAGCGTCGACTCAAACACGGGATGTTCCTCGCGGCGTTCGCGTTCATCCTCGGACGGGCGATGGGACCGGCGGGGGGACTGTTATAAACGCCGGGACCGAGCGACCGGTCAGTTCCCGGGGAACACCCCGTGAACCGGAAGTGTTCGATCCTCCAATCAAAAAGAATATTACCGGCTCACTGTATGGTCGTACTATCCGATGACCCCCGGCGAGCGGAAGCGTCAGGCGAGTGCATTCCTCGGAGTCGACGACATCGAGCCGAGGTACCTGCATGTATAACCTGGGCGCTGATCTCGACGTCGAGGTCGAACCGGGCACGAACCTCCTCCTCGTCGGACCGCCGTTGACCGGGAAGCGCTCGCTGGCGCTCGACATCCTCGCGGCAGGGACTCGAAATGGCGAGGGGTCAGTCATCGTCACGACCAAAGACGGCGCGGACCGCATCCTCTCGGACTTCGGCAAGCGACTCGACTACGAGGGCAAACCCGTCGCGGTCGTCGACTGCGTCACGAAACAGCAGGGCGTCGGCGAGGTCCGCGACGACGAGCGAATCCGATACACGTCGTCGCCGGTCGACATGACCGGAATCGGGATCAAACTCTCGGAGATTCTCCAGGAGTACTACCAGGACCGTGGGCTTCCGGGGAACCGCATCATGCTCCACTCGCTGTCGACGCTCCTGATGTACGCCGACCTCCAGACCGTCTTCCGGTTCCTCCACGTGTTCACCGGCCGCATCCAGAGCGTGGGCGGCCTCGGCCTGTTCACCATCGACGCCGACGCCCACGACGACCGGACGATGAACACCATCAAACAGCTGTTCGACGGCATCATCACGACCCACGAGGACGCGCCGCCGGACATCCGCATCGCCGACCACTAGTCGGCTCCGCTCGCGTCGGCGACCGCCGAGACGACGACTGTGGGCGTCGAGACGGCGGCCGCGTCGCACAGCCGCCTGACGTTTTTATCCGCAGCCGGCCACGTCGTAGGTATGCCCATCACTAACGACGACGACATCCGCGCGCTGTTCGACGCCGAGACCGTCGCGGTCGTCGGCTGTTCGGCCACGCCCGGCAAGCCCGCCCACGACGTCCCGGCGTACATACAGAGACAGGGCTACCGCGTCGTCCCCATCAACCCGTTCCACGACGAGATTCTCGGCGAGACGGCGTACGACTCGCTCGCCGACGTGGACGAAGACGTCGATATCGTCGACGTGTTCCGACCGTCCGAGGAGGCGGGCGACATCGTCGACGCCGCAATCGACCGCGCGGCCGACCGGGGCGACCTGAAGGCGGTCTGGCTCCAACTCGGCATCCGCGACGACGACGCGGCCGCCCGCGCCGAGGAGGCGGGGCTCTCGTTCGTTCAGGACCGGTGCTTCAAGGTCGAGCACTCGCGGCTCGCCTGAGCCTCTGCCGAACCGGCGGTTCGGCCGGGGCCGGCTTCCGACCGGCCTTTGCTACCCTTCCCACGACTCGAAGTCGCCGTAGACGCCCTTCGAGAGGTACCGCTCCGAGGAGTCGGGAAAGACCGTGACGACGGCGTCGTACGGGAGGTCGAGGTCGCCGGCGGCGGCGCGCTCGGCCACGTCGATTGCGGCCAGCGAGTTGGCGGCGGCGCTCGACGCGACGAGATGGCCCTCCTCCGCGGCGAGGCGCTGCATCTCGGCGTGGGTGTCGCGGTCGCCGATTTGGACGATTTCGTCCACCAGTTCGGGGTCGAACAGCTCGTTGGTCGCGGGGTCGTGCGTGCCGATGCCCTCGGTCTTGTACGACGCCTCCGCCACGTCGCGGCCGTGGAGCTGTGCGTACAGCGACCCCTCGGGTTCGACCGCGGTGACGAACGTGTCTTCGTTGCGCTCGCGGCCGTACCGCGCTATCCCCATGAGCGTGCCCGCGGTGCCGCAGCCGGCGACGAGCGCGCCGACCGCGCCGTCGAGCGCGTCGTATATCTCGGGCGCGGTCGTCTCGTAGTGCGCCTCGGGGTTGAGCGGGTTGGCGAACTGCTGGGGGACAACGGCGTCGTCGAGTTCGTCGGCGAGCTTGTGCGCGCGGTCGATCGCGCCGCCCATCCCGTCTTCGGTGGGCGTGTTCACCACGTCGGCTCCGAGCGCGCGCATGAGCGTCTGCTTTTCCACGCTGAACCGCTCGGGGACGACGAACACCGCGCGGACGCCGAGCTGCCCGGCCGCGACGGCCAGCCCGATGCCGGTGTTGCCGGCGGTCGGTTCGACGATGGTGCCACCTTCGGGCAGTTCGCCCGATTCGAGCATCCGTTCGAGCATGTACGTCCCGATGCGGTCCTTGACGCTCGCACCCGGGTTGAACGATTCGAGCTTCGCGTAGACGGGCACCTCGGCGGGCGACGCGTGGACTCTGACGAGCGGCGTCTCGCCGACGGCGTCGAGCACCGAGTCGAGGGGTTCGCGGTGCGTGGTCATACGTGGGCAAAAGTTGCCCCGTACCCTGAACGTTTTCATCCCGTTGTCGCCCGTCGAGGGCCGGGTCCCCGTCGGGGTGTTTCGTGCCGGCCGAAGACGGTCCCCTCGGGAGGCCGAGGCTGTGCGCGGTAGTGCGAGACCGAAAGAGCGCGGAGAGCGACGAAGATACAGACGGGAACGGAAACGGGAGTTGGGTCGGGTTACGCCTCGTCGGTAGCGGCGTCACTCGACGTGTCGGCGTCGGACTCAGACGCGTCGTCGGCGACGGTCTCGGTCTCGTCTCCGGCCGCGTCCTCCTCGGCCTCGGAGATGTGCGCCTGCGCGATGGCGGCGTCGAGGTCGACGCCCTGTTCCTCCGCGATGGCTTCGAGAATCGCCCGCTGTTCGGCGTTCTCGGCTTCGAGGCGGTCGACGCGCGACTTCGTCTCGTTGACCGTCTCGCGGACCTCGACGACCTGCTCGCGCAGTTCGTTGAGCTTCTTGTACACGTCTTCGGCCATCTCTGCGACCTTCTGGAGCTTCTTCGCGGTTCCTCCGAGTGGCATGTGTCGCCTCTCGGACTCGGGGCTTGTACGACTTCCGGTGCGGTGTCGGCGGAGCCCGAACGCGCGGGGGTTGGAAAACGGGGCGACAGCCTCAGCCGAGTTCGTTCGGGTCCACGCGGTCGACGAGGATTCGGAGGCCGACGAGCCCGACGACGCCGACGAAGACCAGCCCCGCGACGGCGGCCTTCGCGCCGACGCCCGCGGTTCCGAGCGCCAGTCGCGCGGCCGTGTTCGCGGGGTTCAGCGGCAGAAGCGACGTGCCCGCGAAGACGAGGAGCACGCCGATGGAGTACAGGAGCTGTGCCACCCGTCGGTCGGGCGAGGTAATCGCCACCGCCGCGCCGAGGGTGACGACGACCGCCGAGAGCCCGGCGACCATGCCGAACAGCCACGGCACGCTCTCGATGACGGTCCCATTGAGCCGGAGGAGCAACATCCACGCGATCGCCTGCACCGGGGCTAGCCCGCCGGCCGCGAGGAGCTTTCCGTCCACGACGGCCGCGAAGCTCACGGGCGCGACCCGCAGGAGTTCGAGCGTCCCGCGGGCGACCTCCTCGGCGAGCGAATCGACCACCAGCGACCCGGAGATGAACACGGGCAGGAACAGCAGCAGCGGAACGAGCACCGTGTAGGTGAAGCCGAAGTACGGGCTCGACTCCGCCGCCGGCGGGAGGGAAAGCGGGTCCGTGGCGAGGGAGGCGCTCCGCTCCGCGCGCTCGGTGCGCTCCAGTTCGCGGAGCGCGTCGCGGAGGCGGACGACGACCGCCGTCGTCTCCACACCCGAGTCGGGCGCGATCGCCGCGATTCGTATCCTACCGTCCTCGCCCGTCGAGGCCTCTAAGACGGCATCGACCTCCCGCTGTTGGAACGCCGTCAGCGCGTCCGACGAGGAGGCGTACGGCCGCCCGCTGAGTCCGTCTTCGGTTCCGACGGCTCGGAGCAGGTCCTCGACGGCCTCCTCGTCGCCCGTGACGGCCACGTCCACCTGATAGCTCGCCGCGCCGGGGTCGTACAGCGAGACGAGACCGACGACGAGGAACGACGAGAACGCCGCGACGAACAGCTGGATGGCCAGCGCCAGCACGATGGTCTTTTCCTTGCGGAGACTGCCGAGTTCGCGGCGGGCGATGGCGAATCGCGGGCTACCCAAGGGCGCTCACCACCTGAAGGTTGTAGACGAGGTGAATGGCGATTGCACCCGCGAGCGCGACGCCGTAGGCCGAGCGCCCGCGACTCGCCCCGAGGGCGGTCACGCTGGCGGTCACCGCGTGGAGCGCCAGCGGCGCGAGAAACAGGCCGAGGACGACGAGGGCGCTCACGCCGGTCCCGTCGGCGATGCCGACGCCGGAGGGCGCGAAGGCGGTCTGTCCGAGGGTGAGCGACTGCAATCCGGCGAGTTGGGCGATGGCGGTGAACTTCTCGCCGACGAAGAAGCCGAGCCCCGAGAGCCCGCCGAGGACGAGCGACGACCGGAGCGTCCGGGAAAACCGCGCCTTCTCGAAGGCGGCGAGGACGTGGAGGCTCTTCGCCAGCTCCTCGACGATTGCGACCGCGAGGAGGACAAGCGGGACGGTCAGGTCTATCGGGAGGACGAAAAGCACCGCGATGGCCAGCAGTTCGGCGATGAAGACGAACGGAATCGACAGCGCCGACAGGGTCGCCACGGAGCGCGCCCGCGAGATGCGGCTGTCGAGCGCGTCGAGGAACTTCAGCGGGACCGGTCGCTGGGTGAACATGTCCTCTTCGCGGTAGACGCCGACGCCGAGCAGGAACAGCACGCCCGCGGCGAGGAGAATCGGCCCGACCGAAAACAGGAACTCGCCGAGCGGAATCGACTCGCCGGCGAGGTCGCGGACGACGAGCGTCAGCGGCGAGATGAGGGCGATGGGCGTGACGTTCGTGAAGATGGCCGGGACGAACGTGTACGTCGTCAGGAACACCGACACCGTCACCGTGACGAACGTGAGCTCCTTGAACGAGCGGGCGAACATCGCGCCGACGAACGTCGACGCGAGGAACAGCAGGCCGACGGGGACGACCGCGGCCACCGAGACGACGCCCCCGCCGACCGCGGCCGCGATGGCGACCGTGATGGCGACCGTGCCGAGCAGGTACGGTAACGTCTTGCCGGCGACGATGTCGCCCGGCGAGATGGGCGCGACGAGGAGCAGTTCGCCGCGGCGGTTGATGCGCTCGTTGAGGACGCTCGACCCGTACGCCTGAATCACGAAGTTCATCGGCACGAGGAAGGCGAACGCGAGGACGAGCGAGGCAAAGGGGAACGGCGGGCTGATGCTCGCCGGCGACCCGCTGGTGTCGCCGCCGAAGAGGCCCGCCATCCCGCCGAGCGACGGGGCGTCGACGCCGCCGTCGTCGGCCGCCGCGGCGTCGGACGCGCTCGGGCCGTTGCCGGCTGTCCCGCCCGCGGTGTCGCCGCCGCCGGACGCGCCGCCACCGGTTCCGGCGTCGGCTCCGCCGCCAGCAGTCCCGGCGTCGCCGCCACCGCCTGCACCGGCGTCGACGCGGCTCCCGGTCGGGACCAGCGCGTCCCGTTCGCGGTACTGGAGGTCCACGACGACCGGGAACGCGGCCGACTGGTTCTCCTCGCGGGCCATCTGCCGCTCGTTGTACGACTGGACCGCGTCGCGGAACGCGCTGTAGGCGGCCCGGCCGGTCTGCGTGTCGGCGACCGAGACGTGCGTCTCGCTGACGACGAGTTCGACGTCCGGGTCCGAGACGGGCCGAGCGTCGAGCGCCGACGACTGGTCGACCGCGTCGTAGTAGGGGCTGTCGCCGGCGATGCCGACGCGGTAGAGGTCGCGGTCGAGCGCGACCCCACCGCCGGCCGCGCCGGCCGCGATGCCGCCGGCGACGATGACGGCGACGAGACCGATGACGGCGGTTCGGCGGTCGAGCGTCCCCGCCGAGCGCGACACCTCCCAGCGGGCGATTCGGAGGACGGTCCGGGCGTGTGCGACGAGCCGCGTTCTGAGGTCGGTCACGACTGGCTGTTTCCTCCGACGACGCGCGGTTCGTGCTCGTCGCCGCCGCGCGAACCGGGAGCCGCCTCCCCGCGGCCGCCCTCGGCTTCGCTCGTCGTCGGGGCCTCGCGAGCGAGGCGGAGGAAGATGTCCTCTAAGGACGCCTCGTCGGTTCGGATGTCGGCGACGCGGCCGCCGGCGGCCTCGGCGCGCTCGCGGAGCGATTCGACGGCCGCCATCTCGTCGACGACGGCGACGTGGCGCTCCCCGCCGTCGATCTCGTCGTCCGCGGGGAGCGTCTCCGCGAGCGGGACGGTCGTGAACACGCGGTACGTCGTCTCGCCGTGTTCCGCGCGAATCTCCGGGACCGTCCCGCGGGCGATGATTTCCCCGCGGTTCATGATGACGACGCGGTCGCAGACGGACTCGACGTGAAAGAGGTTGTGCGCGCTGAAGACGACGGTCTTGTCCTCGTCGCGGAGTTCGCGGACGAACTCCAAGACGACGTTCGTCGTCAGCGGGTCGAGACCGCTGGCCGGTTCGTCGTAGATGAGCAGGTCGGGGTCGTTGACGAGCGACCGGGCGATGGCGACCTTTCGCTTCATCCCCTTCGACATGTCGCCGAGTCGGCGGTCGCGGTATTCGAGGTCGAGGCGGTCGAGCACCGCGCCGGTTCGCTCGTCGGCCACGTCGCGGGGCACGTCGTAGAGGTCGGCGAAGAATCGGAGGTACGACCGCGCCGTCATGTCCTCGTACAGCGGCGACTCCTCGGGGAGAAAGCCGAGTTTGCGCCGCATCGCCGGCTCTTCGGGGTCGTATCCGAGCACCGAGGCCGACCCGCCGGTCGGTTCGACGAGTCCGGCGAGCATCTTCAGCGTCGTCGTCTTCCCCGCGCCGTTGGGGCCGACGATGCCGAACACCTCGCCCGACTCGACCGAGAAGTCGCTTCCCACGACGGCGGGGAAGTCGCCGTAGGTCTTCCGCAGGTTCTCGACCGTAATCATTGAGAGACCTTCACGCGGGACGGCATAAAAGCGTTCGCGCGGGATTTCAGGATTGATAGCCTTCCCCTTCGCGGGGCAACAGTTTCGTCTCCTTGCGGCCCACGGTGGAAGACGCCCGCGACCGCCGGAAAGCGCCGTCAGTCGTACCTAGTCGTACTCGTAGAAGCCCTTGCCCGTCTTCTTGCCGAGGTCGCCCGCCGCGACCTTGCGCTTGAGCAGGTACGCCGGTTTGTAGCGGTCGCCGAGTTCCTCGAACAGCGTCTCGGAGGCGTCCAGACAGATGTCGAGGCCGATGTGGTCCGCGAGGGTGAGCGGCCCCATCGGGACGTTCGTGCCGAGGGTCATGCCGCGGTCGATATCCTCCTTCGAGGCGACGCCCTCGTCGTAGGCGCGGATGCCCTCGTTGAGCCACGGCATGAGGATGCGGTTGGTGACGAAGCCGGGCTTGTCGTCGGACTCCCACGTCTCCTTGCCGAGGGCCTCCGAAAAGTCGTGGGCGAACGCGACGACGTCGTCGGCGGTCTTCTCGCCGCGGACGACCTCGACGCCCTTCATAATCGGTACGGGGTTCATGAAGTGGAGGCCGACGACGAGTTCGGGGCGCTCCGTCGCGGCCGCGATGGTCGTGATGGAGAGCGTGCTGGTGTTCGTCGCCAGCACGACGCCCTCCGGCACGATATCGTCGAGGTCGGCGAAGACCTCGCGCTTGACGTCCATGTTCTCGACCGCCGCCTCGACCACGAGGTCGCAGTCCGCGAGGTCCGCGAGTTCGGTCGTCCCCGAGACGCGCCCCTTCGTCGCGTCGGCCTCGTCCTCGGTCAGTTTCTCCTTGGAGACGAACCGCGAGAGGCTGTCGTCGATGGCCGACAGACCGCGCTCGACGTACTCCGTTTCGAGGTCGCGCATGACCACGTCGTAGCCGGCCATCGCGGCCACCTGCGCGATGCCGTTGCCCATCGTTCCCGCGCCGACGACGCCCACCGTGTCGATATCTTCGGTATCGTACATGTCGGGGTCTGCGCGAGGTGGGGAGGTAAAACTTGCCGATGCGTTCGGAATAGTGACAGACTCGTGACTACCACGGGAAGACTCAAGTCGGGCGCAAGAATGGGGACATGCAACGGTGATTGGGGTGAACGACGCCGGCAGAGACGACAGAGACGACGCGGGCGGGGACGGAGGGGAAGCCGTCTCGGACGCGCACCGGAGCGACGAGGAGGACACGAACCGGGCGAACGGGCCGGACGAGGGGCCATCGGACCCCGACGAGGCGCTGACCCACCTGCTCAGACCGCGGGGCGACCGCGCGAGCGACGGCGTCCCGACCGAGCTACGGGACCTGAAATACGTCGGCCCGGCGACCGCCGAGTGCCTCACCGGGGCGAACATCGACGCGGCCGCTATCGTCGACGGCGAGGTGTGCTACCGCGACCTCGTCGCCGCGGGGACGAACCCCGGCGTGGCGGCGAAGATTCGGCGCTGGCACTCGCTTTCGTGGTCGTTCAACTCCGGCGACGACCTCGACCGGCGCTCCTCGCAGGTCCGCGGACTGGGCGACGACGAGCGCGCGTGGGTCGCCGCGAGTTCGGGCGACTGGGGCGACACCGACGGCGCAGCCGACACCGACGACGGCGACAGCAACGGCGAGGCCGGCGATTGGATCCCGAGCGGCCGGGGCGAGGCGGCGGCGAAAAACAGGCCCGCGCGAGACGGGGACTGGACGCCGTCGGGTTCGGGG